>DENJ01000019.1 GCA_002359635.1 Burkholderiales bacterium UBA2647 | reverse complement strand
GCCCGCCCCAGGCCTTTCGGGGTGTAGCTTAGCCTGGTAGAGCGCTGCGGTTCACACGGCAGGGGTCAGGGGTTCGAAACCCTTCGCGCCCACCAAATTAAACCCAATAGATTCAACGACTTAACTGAAATGTCGTTTTGTTTTTTCGTATAAATTTGTAGTATAGATTGTCTCATACTACTGATTCTTTGGTCTGGACACTGGTTTTCATTGGTCTTGGCTCTGCGGACTAGGCTGGTTGTCCACGGACCGGCTGTGGATAGGTTCACGAACAGATAATTCCCATAATTTAGCCAAACGTTCCTAGTGGACCAGTTTTGATGGGGGTCGCCACTGAGAGCCCTCGCATCCGCATAGCTGTTCGCACATTCACATTTGGATGATCCTTGGGATCTGCCCCACCGCCACCGAGGAGTACCAATGACACCTGATTTTGCCTGTCGGATCGACATCCTAAAGTTCTCGCCACGGACGATACCTCAGCAGCGCAGTTACGAGAGTCAAGGCGACGCGGTTAGCCAAGTGCGCCGACTTGACCACAAACGGCTTGGGAATCCCGCCACCGAATTCGGGGGACGCCTCGCACCCTCGCAAAACGCCTTCTGGGTACCCTACAGATCAACAGCAGATCTGGCCGATTCTCTCTCGCGCCGAATTCGCCTCATCAATGATCTCGTCGATGATCGCCTCAACTGGCTTAATTTCGCGCGCAAAAACGCCGGACGGACCCATATCGATCATGCCCAGATTAAAGTTGCCGCTTTCATAGGCTTGCCGTGCGAGTGAGCCATCCACGTGTGGCTGGTAATGATCAAAGTCCTTAATGCCCTGAAGTTCGAGTTGTTCGACCGCTCTGGAGGTCTCGTTGTCCAACACGCGATGGTGGTTGCGGAAGGTCTTCATCACCACACGGTTGGCATTCTCATCAATGCCCACCACGTACTCTTTATAGGCGCGATGGGCCCAGATCTCTTCGGCCACCACCATGCGCGAGCCCATCAGGATGGCATCGGCGCCCATTGCCAGCGCGCTGATGAGATGGCGCCCTGTTGACATGCCTCCGGCCAGTGCCAGGGGCTTCCTGAGCGCATCCGCTGCCAGGGGGCCTTGAATGATCTGCGGGACCATCAACGTGCCGGGGTGACCGCCGCCTTCAGCCGATACCACAGTGATGGCATCGACTGGCAATTGCTGCGCACTCAGGGCATATCGAATACCCGGGGCTTTGTGGATCACGATGCATCCAGCCGCTTTCAATCTCGGCAGAAGGCGCTCAGGGCTATCACCCGATGTCTCGATGAACCGTACCCCTTCGTCGACGATAATGTCGAGGTAGGGATTTAGGCGATCGTTCGCGCCCAAGCGACGGGAGATCGGCACGCTGACTCCGAAGGGCTTGCCGCCAGTTAGATCCTTGCACTTCTGAACCTCCCGTCTGAAGGCCTCCGGGTCGTCGGGAAAGGACATGCAGGTGATGAAGCCCATACCACCTGCGTTAACCACTGCAGCCACGTAGCGTGCATCAGCGAGCCATTGCAAACCACCGCACAGGATAGGGTGAGGGATATTGAAGAGCTCGGTAATACGGGTCTTGAAGATCTGGCTTCGCATGGCTTCAATGCCTCATACGGAGAGAATGGTTGTCACGGCCAACGCAGCGTCGTGGCCAATCTGGCCGCCGTTGTTCTCAGCCATCCCCACCTGCGCGCTCGGGCGCTGGCGCTTGCCGGACTGGCCGCGCAGTTGCTGGACCAATTCCACGATTTGGGCTGTCCCCGTCGCCCCCACAGGATGTCCCCGGCTAAGCAGGCCACCGCTGGGGTTAACGCTGATGCGTCCACCCAGGCCGGTTGCGCCGGAGCGAATCAATTGCGCTGTGCCTCCGGGCGGACAGAAGCGCAGGTTCTCGTAATGGATCAGTTCGGCTGGCGCCGACGCGTCATGCAGTTCGGCTACATGGATGTCCTCGGGTCCGATGCCAGCTTGCTCGTACGCCGCTCCGACCGACCGCACAGCGCACAGTGGCGCCGCTACGTCAGGCAGCGCGGTGCAGACCGTACTAGCCCGAATCCACACCGGGCGCACACCGAGTTGGCGGATCTTGGCCGCGCTACACACCAACACGGCAGCGGCGCCGTCGCCGATGCCTGAGCACATGAACAGGGTCAGAGGATCGGCAATAATCCGACTAGCCAGCACGGCCTCGACCGTTGTGGGTTCGCGAAATTGTGCCACCGGGTTTAACGATCCCGCGAGTCGACTTTTGACGACCACGCGCGCGAAGTCCTCCTTAGTCACCCCCGCATTCAGCATCCACTTACGCGTCTTCGCCGCATAGATGTCCATGAAGAGCGAACCGCTACCCGTACTCGCGGCCCGCGGTTCTTCGAGATCGACGCCACGCGCGAAGGCATCGAACGAGACCTTCTTGTCTTCATGGGACAGGCGCTCTGCACCAATGACCATGACGCATTCGGTCTGGCCCGACCGTACGGCCAGCCAGGCAAGATGCAAAGCCGAGCTGCCCGAAGCACAAGCGTTTTCGATGTTGAACATCGGCTTGCCCGCCAAGCCGGTGTCGCGAAGGGCGGCCTCGGCGCGAATCATTTCCTGGCCCGTGACGACACCGGCCGCAGCGTTGGCGAAATAAACGCTGTCGACGTCCACCGGATCTGCGTTCGCGTCGGCGAGCGCCGCGGCTACTGCCTCTTCGCTCAGTGATCGCAGCCCGCGGTCCAGAAACTTGCCGAATGCGGTCATCCCGACGCCGGCAATCGCTACAGTGCTCATGGGTTCATTCTCAATTAAATCTTGCGATCGATACCAGCCCAATATCGTTCGCGAATCGAACGTTTAAGTACCTTGCCCACCGCACTGCGCGGCAGTTCGGGCCAAAATTCGACGGTCTTTGGCGCTTTCAAGCTGCCTACCCTGCTTTTGCACAGCGCAATCAGTTCCTCTTCGTTGACCTGAACGCCCGGTTTGAGCAACACGACAGCCTTCACTGCCTCGCCCCAGCGTTCATCGGGCACACCGATGACGGCGCAGTCCTGTACCGCAGGGTGACTCCAGATCACCTGCTCAACTTCGCTCGGGTACACGTTGAAGCCGCCCGAGATGATGAGATCGCGCTTGCGGTCAACGATGTAATAGAAACCGTCCGCATCGCGATAGCCAATATCGCTGGTGTGGTGCCAACCAAAGGCGCTGCAATCGGCTGTCGCGCCGGGGTTGTTGACGAAGCCGCGCATGACCTGGTTGGAACGCATCACAATTTCGCCGCGCTCGCCGTCGGGCAGCAGTCGCCCGTCGTCGTCCATGATGCCCATTAATGTCAGGGGTAGCGGCCGGCCACATGACAGCAGGCGCCCTGCTCGTTCCGAGTTGGCGACTGCGTCAGCGACGACCTGTGGTGAGAGGTAAGTTGCCATCGGACACTCGCTCTGGCCGTAAAGTTGGCCTAGTGCAGGGCCGAACACTTCAACCGCTTCACGCAGTTTTTCTGCCGACAAGGGCGCCGTGCCGATGAGCAGGTAACGCAGCGAGGTGAAATTGAATTCTCGAACCTGCGGGTGTGCGAGCAAACCATACAAAACCGTGGGCGGCAGCACCGTCGTTGTGATCCGCTCGCGTTCGATGGTTTGAAGCATCAATAATGGGTCGATTTTGGACATGAAATACACCGACCCGCCGAGCGCGAGTACGTGGAAGCTCACCAAGCCCGCCGCGTGCGTCATCGGTGCTGCCAACAGGTAACGCGGTTGGATATCGCTGTAGTGCAGTGAAGCCAGGAAAGCGGCCGTATTCACTTCAGCCTGCAAGTGGGCGTGCATGACGCCTTTTGGGGTGCCGGTCGTGCCGCCAGTGAGCGTAATGCGGTAGATACGGTTGCGGTCGTCCGGCAACCATTCAGGCGGGCTCTCGGATTGATCAGCGATCCAGTCGGACAGCGAGGGACCAAGCGCACCCGCACGGTCGATGCAGACACAAAACTTCAAGCTCGGCGTGAGCTCGCAAAGCCGCTGCGCCTCAGCTTCGAAGTCGGAGTGATAGAAAAGCAACTCGCCATTGCCCAAGCGAAGATGCTCCGCGTTGTCCTTCAGTGCTGCGCGGGCGTTGAGCGCTAGCGACAAAGTCTCGGCTCGAAAGATCCCCAGAATGCAGGCAAACCCCATCACATCGTTGGCGCTGAGCACGGCGGCTGACGCGATGTCCGCAGCGCGCAATCCATTGGCAACACGGCAGCTCAAGGCGTGCGCTTGCCGAAAGCTCAACGTGAGGTCGGGCCCGACGAGACATCGCGCCTCGGGTGCAATCACCACGCCCTGGTCGAAGAAGTCGATCTGTCGCATCTCTGAGTGCTTCGCAGTGGCTATACGCCGAAGGAGAAGCCGCCATTGACGGACCAGGTCTGGCCTGTCACCCAGCTCGACGCATCGCTGGCCAAAAAGATAATCGCGTTGGCGGCGTCTTCGGGCTCGCCGATGCGCCGTACAACGTAGTTGGCCAGGATCTTCTTGCGACGTTCGGGATCTTCGAGGCGCTGCGCCAAGCCAGGCGTCATGATGGCTGCTAAGGACACGCAATTGGCGGCAATGTTGTAACGTCCCACAGCACGCGCCAGTCCGCGCATGAAGCCCGCGGCACCCGCCTTGGCGCCAGAATAGGTCACATAGCTAGCGTCGCCGACCCGCCCCGCGTCGGAAATGACCGTGACAATACGGCCGAACTTGCGCTCGATCATGTAAGGAACCACGGCACGGCAGCAGTGCATCACCCCGTAAAGATTGGTGCCGAACCAGCGCTGCCATTCCGCTGGATCGGTCTCCCAGAACTTTGGTAAGTCCCCAATAGCGTCAGGGCCAGCGTTTCCTGCGTTGTTTACAAGTACGTCGATCTGGCCGTATCGATCTTGAGCAGCCTCCACCATCGCCAGCACGGCAGCGTAATCCGAGACGTCGCTCTGCAGGGCGAGAGCTCGCCCGCCAGCATCGTTGATTTCGCCGGCAACCGCCTGCGCCCGCTCCAGGTGATAGTCGTTAACGATGACGGCCTCGGCACGGCAGGCGGCAATTCGCAGCGCCACTTCGCGCCCAACGCCTTGCCCGGCGCCGGTCACTAGAGCTACTCGGCCCTTGAAGTCAATAATCGGGTCCATCGGTCGTCCTCATTCATCAAACCGCAATGCCGATACTTGCGCGTTTTTCATTTGTTACCCTAGAGTAACATTAGCTTACCGTCAATTGAATTTGGAGATTAGTCCGTGCAGTCCGCTCTACAAAACTTCCCCGCCGATCTGCCCATGTCAATGACAATTGCCGCAGCGCGCCACCCCGGCGGGCCCGAGATGTTGACGCTGATGGAGCGCCCAAGACCGTCGGCCGCGGCTGGTGAATTGTTGCTGAAGATTCGCAGCGCCGGTGTTAACCGCGCCGACTGCCTTCAGCGCATGGGGCAATATCCGGTGCCTGCTGGCGCTACCGACATCATTGGCCTTGAATGCGCCGGCGAAGTAATCGAGGTAGGCGCAGGGGTCCAGGGATGGCACGTGGGCGACCGCGCATGCGCTCTGCTGATCGGCGGCGGGTATGCAGAGTACGTAAACGTACCAGCAGGCCAATGCTTGCCCGTGCCCATTGGCCTTGACTGGGACGAGGCGGCATCGCTCATGGAGACCTGCTGTACCGTCTGGTCAAACGTGATCATGCGGGCGGCTCTCGAGCCGGGCGAGACGCTGCTGATACACGGGGGCAGCAGCGGTATTGGCGTCACCGCTTTGCAGATCTTCTCGGCCTTGGGGCATCGGGTGTTCACGACAGCCGGCAGCGAAGAGAAATGCTCAGCCTGCTTGGGTCTTGGCGCCGAACTGGCGATCAACTACCGTGATCAGGACTTTGTCGAACACGTGTTGATGGCGACGAATGGCCGAGGTGTCGACGTCATCCTGGACATGGTTGGCGGCGACTACATGCCGCGCAACCTTAAAGCGCTGGCTGAGGACGGTCGACTCGTCGGTATCGCCGCTACTCGTGGCCGCGAGGTCAACGTCGACCTGATGGACGCCTACCGCCGTCGCCTCACCATTACGGGATCGGCACTGCGTCGCCAGCCCATCGCGGAAAAAGCACGCATCGTCGAGTCGGTGCGCCAGCATGTATGGCCGTTGATCGAATCTGGGCGCTTCAAGGCCGTGGTCCACAGTGTGTATCCACTCGCAGAGGCTGCTGCCGCGCATCAGTTGATGGAGAGCAGCATGCACATCGGAAAGATCGTGCTGCGCGTCGCCTGAGTGCCAACCCGACTCAGGGTACGAGGACCTGACGCTGGTACACCGGAACTTGCGCGACGCTCAAAACTTGGGGCTGGCTGCCGAGCAGAGGCGCTAGCTCGGCAATGTCCGAACGCAGTTGTAGCGTCATTACGCGATCGCTACTACCCGTAATGGTGCTGCGCCACCAGTCCACAGCCTGTTCGATGCGATAGACGCGCATAAAACCCGGTTGTGTCGGAGAACGCAGCGCAGCCTGAGCCGATACACGGCCTGGCATCGAGATGCTGCCGCTCACGATCAGATCAAGACCACCGTCGGGCGTCGTGACCCGCCAGCTTTCGCTGGCGAGTCCAGGGCTCTTGGGGTCATTCTTGGGGTCATTAGTCACCCGTGACTCTCGCGCGATACCCGCCAATGCTGAGGTGCCATAGGGTCCGGGCACCTCTCGGGCCAGAGTTGAATAGGCACGGATCGGAAATGTCGTGCTCTCGCCCGTTATCGGATGGCGCGCCGGTACCGTCACAATCATCGATCGTTCAAGTCCTGCGCGGTCCAGCGCCCCCGTTGAGTCCAACACTTGTAGTCGGTCGACGAAAATCAGAGACAGGTTGGAGCCTTGCGCCGGCCCTGAGGAAGCGGGAGCGACACCCCAGGGCGATGGCAGCCACTTTTGCGCAGCCTCGTCGCTGACTTTCAGGGCAAGGACTAGCCGCATGTCGAGGTTCGACATCCGTTGGCGCGCCTCGCGCTCGGGCGCAGCCGTCGTGCCAGTGTCGAGTTGCACTAACTGCACGGTCTCGTTGCGGCCTGCGAATGCGCCTCCACTGGTCACGACATAGGCTTTGCCGGCATCCGCGCCCCGGCCGAAGCGGATCGCCGTGCTGTCGTTGACATCGGCTGACTCAGCGATCACCTCGTGTTTGCCGTCCAGGCGAAGACGCAGAACCGCCTGTCGGTGTGTCGCCGCCAGAATGCTGCCGTCGGCAGTCAGCGCGAAGTCATCAACGGGTAAACCTTCGATGCGGCGCTCGAGGGTGCCAGCTGTAAAGTCTGGGAGCAAACGGACGGTCATCAGGAGACGGCGCGACGAATTGGAGATCCACACCTGGTCACCCACGATATGGATGCCGTTCGCACCGGGCACCATGCGTTGTGGCAACGACGACTGCAAGTCTTCATGCCGCAGCCAGGGCACCAGCGACTTCGACGCGATGTCGAGCAACCAAATTGTTCCGGCCAATGAATCAGCGACCAGGAAACGCCCCGGGCTCAGCCAGGCCATCCCGTTCAAGAACTTTGCCTGCGGTGCGTTTAGCAACGTCTCGGAACTACCGTCGGCGTTCAGTCGCACAATCCGCTGGGACTCGAGCAAGGCAGAGCCCGCGCGAAAGCTTTGGCCATGCACCGCAACGTAGCGCAATCCGTCGCTATCGCTGGCGATGCTGACCGGGTGCCCATCGATACGCGCTTCAACGGTCAAACCGACTGCGCTGCGCCAGCGCAGAACTTCGCGCCCTAAGTAGTTGGTAATCAGTAAAGATCCGTCACCATCGACCCAGAGGTTCTCAAAGAAGTTACCCGCCGGCATCGATGCCAACGTCCGCGAAGTCATCAGAGCGCGCGGCAATGCTGCGATGGGATCTGGGACTGTTTGTGCTTGCGATGAGAACGAATTCATCCATAGGCCAGCGCAAACCGCTAGCGACGCAAGACGCTTAAAAATTAGGGATCGCACCATGCTTCTCCTTCATAGATTTCTCGATTGGATGTTCGACCAATGGGGTGACCGTGATGCGCGCCCAGGGAAACTTAGGCAAGGCACGCAGCGCCTCGTGTAAGGCCTCGGGTGAGTCCGCCTCCCAGATACTCGCGTTGCCGTCCTCACCGACAGTCCGAAACGCGCGACGCAGTAAACCACGCTCCATGTATTCCAGCCCCAGCGCGAGTTCCCGAGCCCGCAATTCCGCGGTCTTCTCAGGCGGCCAATCGCCAGGCAAGTTGGTGGCCATTCGAATGAGAAAAAGCATTTTGATCGTTCCTATTGGCGTCGCGTGGTCAAGATCTATGCGCTTGAGTGGGCTCGCGCACTCAGTCGAGTTTGATTCCGCGTTCGGTGATGATCCGAGCCCACCGCTGCCGCTCAGTGCGAACGAGTGCGGCGAGCTGCTCAGGCGTGCTGGCGGCAATCTCGGCTTGCAGCAGTGCCATCCTTTCGTTCACTTCAGGGGTCGCCAACGCCCGGTTAAGTTCAGCGTTCAGCCGGTTGACCACCCCCGCCGGAGTTCCTGCAGGAACGAACAGACCAGCCCAGGCCGTCACGGCATAGCCAGGCGCGCCGGCTTCTGCAATGGTGGGCACATCCGGTAAAGCTTTGCTACGCGAGGCGCCCGTCACCGCAAGGGCTCGAACCTTACCCTCGCGCAAGGGGCCAATAACGCCGGCCAGGTTGGCAAACATCAGCTTAATGTGCCCCCCCAATAAATCGGTGAGCGCCGGTGCGTCGCCCTTGTAAGGTATGTGCTGGAGGTCAATGCCGGCAACCGACGCATAAAGCTCGGCTGCCAGGTGCGGCGTAGTTCCGTTTCCGGCCGAGCCGTATGCGACACCGTCCGAGGCCTTAGCCTGCGCGGCGACGTCGCGTAACGACTTCCAGGGCGAGGAAGGCATCGTGATGACCACCGCCTGAATGTTGATCAACTGCCCCACTGGCGCCAGGTCACGCTCCGGGTTAAACGGCATGCTCTTAAAGAGACTGGCGTTGATCGCCAACGGCCCGGGCGTTCCCAGCAAGAGGGTGTAGCCGTCCGGCGCAGACTTGGCAACGCTGTCGGCACCGATGTTTCCGCCCGCGCCGGGCTTGTTCTCGATGACGAGCGGTTGACCGAGACCTTCGCCCATCTTCTGCCCCACGGCGCGTGCCAGTAAGTCAGTCGTGCCACCGGGCGCGAAGGGCACGACGAGTCGGATTGGCTTGTTTGGGAAGCCCGATTGGGCCACGACAGAGGCGCTCAGGAGGGCGAGCGAGGCCCCAGCGACCAGGCTCAAAAATTTACTGAGGCGCATTAATATCTCCTGCCGGTTTTGGTCAGTAGCCTGTGAATCGGGGTTGACGCTTCTCAGCGAACGCGGCAAGCCCTTCACGTCGGTCGTGCGTCAGGCTGTGCTCGGCAAACACTGTTTGCTCAAGCTCCAAGGCAGCGTTGGGGCTCATCTTCAGGCCCTCATCAACGAGTCGCTTCATCTGGCGCAGACCAATTGGGCTCTTGTTCGCCAAGCGCTCAAGAAGGTTTTCCACCCTCACGTTCAGATCGATATCGCTCACAACTTCATTGACCATACCCCAGTCGCGCATCGTGGCCGCTGAGAACAGCTCGCCGGTAAACATCATCTGTTTGGCACGGGTGGGCCCGATCTTGCGCGGCAGGCGCACGGAACCCCCGCCCCCGGGAAGCAGTCCGTAGTTGGCGTGGGCATCGCCGAACTTCGCACTATCGGCCGCAAGCACTAAGTCGCAACACAACACGAGCTCGAGGCCTCCGGCTAGCGCCATGCCCTGCACCGCGGCGATGACCGGACATGGAAAACATTCGATGCGTAACATCAAGTCCGTGACGCTGCGAACAAAGGCCCGAGTTGCCCTATCAGCGCCTTCGCTACCCGACCCTTCGGCGCGTGCCCTGGCTGACTTAAGGTCGGCCCCAGAGCAGAAGCTTCTACCCTCGCCCGTGATGACTATCGCCGTACAACCAGCGTCTGCCTGCGCATCATCGAGCACGCGATTGAACGCGGCGACCATGACGTCATTGATGGCATTGAGCGCCTTCGGCCGCGCCAAAGTCAGGATTCGGGCGCTGCCATGCAAGGCGAGGTGCAACCCCGCGTCCGATACGCCATCTGCCATGTCGTCAATGCTCCACGGGACGTCAGTGCGCGAAGTTCCGCGCTTTTTGTTACTCTTGGGTAACTATACATTACCTCAAGAAATGTAATCAACGAATCCGATCAACATTGGGACAAACCACTATGTCTTCCGGTGAACTCATCAGCGAAATGCCGCGGGCCGGCATCGCCCGCCTGACGCTCAATCGGCCGGCGCATCGCAATGCGTTGACTCCGGAATTGCGTGAATCACTGCGCACCGAGTTGAAGGCGTTGATGCAAGACGACACGGTGCGCGCGGTTTTATTAACCGGCGCTCAGGGACAGTTCTGCGCAGGGGGCGACCTTGCTCGCCTCGCGGCACTACCCAAAGATCAGGTCACAGCGCTCTTGCGATCAGGCCATGCGTTGATCCGGCTTCTAATCGAAAGCCCTAAGCCAGTGGTGGCGGCGATCGCGGGTTCAGCAGCGGGCGGCGGCGCAGGGCTCGCCTTGGCTTGCGACGCGGTTCTGATGGCCAATAGCGCAAGGCTCGTCCTGCCCTTCGACCGAATTGGCCTAGTTCCTGACTACGGTTTGGCCTATACGCTCGCGCGCCGCATGGGTATTTCCCGCGCACACCTGCTGATGCTAAGCCCCAAGCCTATATCGGCGGCGCAAGCGCTGGCGTATGGACTAGCAGACCAAGTCGTGCCCGAAGCGGACCTTGAGGAGACCGCAATCGAATTGGCAACGAACTTCGCGCGCCAGTCGCCCCTGGCGACTGCATGGATCAAAAAACTGACATTGGCGCAATCACCGCCACTTCAATCGACCCTCGATATTGAGTTGGCGGCTCAGGCCGAGTGCTTTCGTTCCGACGAGTTCCAAGCTGGCGTGGCAGCCTTCCTCTCGAAAACTACGCTCAAGCCCTGATCGCGCGCGTTAGCAGGTCGGCATACGCCGCTGCTACGTCTGCGCCAGTCATCCTTCCCTTCGTATCAAACCAGCGCGGGATCGCGTTCACGGCACCCATAAACCAAGCCACCGTCAACATCGGGTCGCAGGGACGAATGGAGCCATCCTGAATACCCTCGTTGATGAAGTTGCGAAACACGGTGTCGAAGGCCCGACGCCGCTTCTGAATGGCGGTCTTGTGTTCCTTCGACAGATCATTGAGGTCCGACAGCAGGGAATAGGCAGCAAAGTCGTCGGTCATCAACTCAATATAACGACTCAGCATCCGCAGCAGCCTGTCCAAGCCATGCCGTCCCCCACGCGCGTACTCGTGGGCTTGGTCGCCAAGATCCAGTGCGTACTGATGACAGCGATACAAAAGGTCCTGCTTGTTATCGATGTAGTAGTAGAGGGTGGGCTTGGTGATGTTCAGAGCTGCAGCCAGGTCCTCGAGCGATGTGTTGTGAAAACCGCGAGCTTTGAATGCAGTGCCGGCAGTGCGCACAAGAGCAAGCCGCTTGGCCTCATTGACCTCATCGCGGCTCTTTAAGGCGTTATTCCAGCGCACAGGAGTTACCTTGCGACTGGTGGAGGCTTTCTTTGCTCGCGTTTTAGGCTGGGGGCTCATCGTCATGGTAAATCGCTCCCGCACAGTTGAGCGGCATGTTACCGGAAGGTAAGGTAAGGAGCGACTCCCAACTCAGTGCCTTTGGTTGCGCGGCTGGCTTCCAAGACCGAACTCAACGGCAGCGCTAGGGTTGTCGTACTTGGCGAACGAATCACGCAGTACCGACCTGATGGCCAGCAGATCCTCCACCAGCCGTAGGATCACCTCTCGCTCGCCTGCCGTAAGGTGCTTGAAAAGCGCTTCAAGCCGACGTTGATGCTGATCTAGGGAAACCTCGGCCGGGACAAAAATGCGGGTAGCGCTCAAGATTCACTCCCAATGGATCGTTCTTGAATTTGAACGTGATCTTGCAGTTTGCCAGAACAACGTCACAGACTGGGCCTCAAAACCCAACCCAGTGGTTTGAGTGCGTCGACTTTCCCCAACTGCTGGTCAAGCAGCAGGCCTGGGCATTGGGCGCGAGTTGACGGGCCAACAGGCGCGCAGGCGATCCAGCACCCCTACCCTTCACCCGACCAAGATCTCAGCGTGTAGGGCTTGCTAGACGGGGTTTTGGGCGGGACTGAACCGCGCAATTCACCTCTGCGTGTGCCGTTTGGACCGGCTAGCGCCGATCCAGGACACCAAATAGAGATTAAGCGTTCGGGGCTTTATAAGAGCCGATCGCTTTGCCAGCGGAGGCCATCGCGTGCGCCATCGCCTCAGTCGTGATCAGTTCTTCGGAGGCCACACTGTGGAAAGCGCCACTGGACATTGTGATCGCTGCAACCTGACTGATCTGGTCGGAGTTCCCTTCGAGAATACAAATGATGTCCCCGTTAGAACTCGAAAAATGGATGCTGTGGCAGATCAGGCCAACGGCGTCGAACATCGCTTTAGCTGCGGGTCCGCGGTCCTCTGGGTTCTTCAAAAAGCCAGCGAAGGCTTGGTTACTGTATTTGCCACGGGTGAGGTAAATCGACATGGAGCCCCCTATAGAGGTTGGGTGGTTGTGGTACGCCCACCTCCAAAGCTTCATTGTCCTGCGCACGGACGCAATCGAGGCAAGCGCACGACGATAGCCCATTACGATTTTCGCGTCAACGTATGCCATCCTCGAATTCGGCTGCAAGCAGCCTCTAACCAAGAAATCAGCGCACGGCGCCCAAACCCTTCACCCAGCCCCGATCTCAGCGTGCAGGGCTTGCTAGACCGGGTTTCGACGCTGGCTAGCCCGGTCTATACGCAGCCCCCAAAAACCTGCCGCGCAATTTTCAAGTACCCCGGAGATCTCGACCCCAGGGGTTTTAATCTAAGTGGGCCAAGCTGAGCGCCTCTGCGCAGCGAGTGCGACATCCGGGCCAGCACAACCACTCTGCGCGGCTCGGATCGACATTTGCTTCGCAGCGCGGCGATGTTCATTTCGCCACGCAAAGTGGCCGTCCTCAGCTTGTCGATGACGGCGCCCGGCGCTTTAGCCCACTGACTCCTCAGGCTCAAAGATTTCAGTCATGGCCTCAACAAGCTCATCGTTATCGGTGGGCGAGTAGTACCGCTCGTTCTCTTGGAGTCCGTCGTAAAAGTATTCTTCGACCTCCGAGTCTTCCCCGGTGATTTCATAATACGAGTGAGCCAGTCCTACCCTGGTGGCCCCAATCGCGTTTGCAGCAACAGCCAGTTGCTCCAGATACTTGGGGATTTTCAAGTAAGCAACCATCTTCTTTGCAGCCACAGAATCAAGTGGCTTCGCAAATCGAGCTTGAATACAGTCGTCATGCTCGAGTAGTTGCACCGAATGATCTGATTCGCCCACCTCACTTAAGTTCGACACCAAAT
>DENJ01000023.1 GCA_002359635.1 Burkholderiales bacterium UBA2647 | reverse complement strand
GAGATCTTCAACACCATGAGCGCCATAGCTTACTGCGACTGCCCTTGTGCCTGCTGATGCGGCCATTTCAAGGTCATGGGTTGTGTCACCGACCATCATCGCCCGTGACGGCTCAGTGCCAAGCGAGGCAAGAAGGTCAAGCAACATCCAGGGATGAGGTTTCGGATGACCCTCATCGGCAGTACGGGTGTCGACAAAAAAACGGCGCCATCCGGTCTGCTCAAGCACGCGATTCAAGCCAAGCCTTGACTTGCCGGTTGCAATCGCCATCGGCACGCCCAAGCTTTGGAGTCGCTCGAGCATGGGTTCCACACCTTCGAAGGCCGCCAGTGCCGGTTCACTGTTGATGTAGTGGTAACGATAACGTTCCACAAACGCAGCAACATTGTCCTGCGGCAAGTCGGGGACGGCGAATTTCAGGCTGTCTCTCAGGCCAAGCCCAATCACCCAGGAGGCCTGCTTACGGTCGGGGACCTTAAGCCCGAGGTCGCGGGCTGCTGATTGGATGCTGTGTGCAATAGCACCCGTGGAGTCCATCAGCGTGCCATCCCAATCAAACACCACAAGTTCTAGTGACACATCATCTCCCGCACATATAACGCTGTTTTAATTGACAACACCGGATGCCCAAGGCTTGAAGGCGAGCGGGACGGGGGCGGTGAAGCGCAAACGACCACCAGCGGCTTGTGGCCAGGCAAGTTCAAGTTGCCAGGCATGCAAGAGCATCCGCTTAAGCCCCAGGTTTTTTAACCGCCGATTGAGCGCAAAGTCGCCGTAGCGCTCGTCGCCCAGGATGGGATAGCCTTCGTGAGCTAAATGTACCCGGATCTGATGCGTTCGGCCGGTTTCGATACGGACCAAGACGGTTGACAGCTGACGCGGTGACTCGAACTCAAGGGCGCCAAGCCCGCGAATCACCGATACCGCTTCCAGACCCTCGGCTTCGACACGCACGATCCTCTCGCCAGCCTCACCCCGTTGACGTTGAAGGCGATGCCGCAACACCCGATCGCGCTTGGGGACCCGTCCCGAAACCACGGCGATGTAGAGCTTTTCGCTCACCCGTTCGCGGAATGCCCGATGCAATTGCAAGAGCGCGGCCCGACGCTTCGCAAGCACCACAACGCCAGAGGTTTCGCGGTCTAGTCGATGCCCGAGTTCCAGGAAGACCAACTCGGGTCGTAACAGTCTTAACCATTCGATCAGGCCCCGGCTGATACCACTGCCGCCGTGAACCGCAATCCCTGCAGGTTTGTCGATGACCAAAAGCGTTTCGTCCTCAAAAAGCACAGGAAACGAGGGGCTTTGGCTCGCAACTTCGGTGCGAACAGGTCTTGGGGACTCCTCTGAACTGTCTTCGTGCCGTTTCGAATCAACGAGGTCACGAAGCGGTGGAATGCGCAGGTCCTCGCCGCCTTCGAGCCGATGTTGTGCCTCGACACGCTTGCCGTTGAGACGAACCTCGCCGCTTCGAATCATGCGGTAAATCCGGGTCTTTGGCAGCGATTTGAGGCGGGCGATCAAATAGTTGTCCAGTCGCTGTCCTGCGTACTCTGGATCAACAATGCTATGCCGCGCGTTATGCCATGTCATGTGGGTTATACTGGATCGTCTGAGTAAAGGTTGGATTCGGTTTTGCGCCTGCGATGTGTGCAGATTTGTGTCGTCAACACCGATCCGAAGTCGCGCAAGAGGCTCGCATTGTGCCTCAAAGCCCCGAAATACGCGGCCCCTGCCGCCCGAAATCGGCGCCTAGCGCGTCATCCAGACAAACGAATGATGCGCGGCTCCGGATGGTCCGGGGTGCCTGGCGAACGAGACAGTTTCTCGATCCTTATCAAGAAGAGGATTTTGTTGCAGCAATGGCTTTTTCAGACGGTTGTCGACGGCTTATGAAAGCGATTTAAGCGCTGCGATCATGCCCGGTCGCGCCGGGAAGAGTGACTGCTCTCGTTTCATTGGGCTGGCAACGCAAGCCACGCCGGTGCGAAGGAGTGCAAATGAAGCGAATGTTGTTTAACGCAACCCATGCTGAAGAGCTCAGGGTTGCGATTGTCGACGGTCAAAAGCTGATCGATATTGATATTGAAAGCGCCGGACGTGAGTCTCGCAAGAGCAATATTTACAAAGCCGTGGTGACCCGTGTGGAGCCAAGCCTTGAGGCCTGCTTTGTAAACTATGGTGAAGATCGCCATGGTTTTCTCCCGTTTAAAGAAATTTCAAAGGCTTATTTCAAAGCAGGTCATGATGCAGGCCGGGCGAGGATTCAAGACGTCATCGGTGAAGGTCAGGAACTGATTGTTCAGGTCGAGAAGGAAGAGCGCGGGAACAAAGGCGCTGCGTTAACCACCTTTATTTCGCTTGCCGGCCGCTATCTGGTGCTCATGCCCAATAATCCTCGTGGCGGGGGCGTGTCTCGCCGTATTGAGGGCGAAGATCGCCAGGAATTGCGCGAGACCATGGAAAAGCTCCAGGTGCCGAGCGGGATGAGCTTGATCGCGCGAACGGCGGGAATCGGGAGGAATGCCGAAGAGTTGCAATGGGATCTTAATTATTTACTTCAACTCTGGCGTGCGATTGAATCGGCAGCTGTTGACAACAAGGCACCCATGCTGATCTACCTCGAATCGAGTCTTGTGATTCGAGCGATCCGCGATTACTTCTCGTCTGATATCGGTGAAATCCTGATCGATACCGAAGAGATTTTCGAACAAGCGCGAGCCTTCATGTCGGTGGTCATGCCCGACAACATGGGACGTGTGAAGCGCTACCGCGACGATGTGCCCTTGTTTTCCCGCTTCCAGATCGAACATCAGATCGAAACAGCCCATTCGCGGGTCGTTCCCTTGCCCTCGGGCGGCGCCATTGTGATTGATCACACCGAGGCCCTGGTGGCTATCGACGTCAACTCTGCGCGCTCGACCCGAGGCAGTGACATCGAAGAGACCGCGATGCGCACGAACATCGAGGCCGCGGATGAGGCAGCCCGCCAAATGCGACTGCGCGATTTGGGTGGTCTGATCGTGATCGACTTTATCGACATGGAGTCGAATAAGAACCAGCGCGAAGTGGAGTCCAGGCTCAAGGACTCGCTGCATTACGATCGAGCGCGGGTGCAGATGGGCAAGATCAGCCGTTTCGGCCTGATGGAATTATCACGTCAACGCCTCAGACCGGCGCTCAACGAAGGCTCGCACATGACCTGCCCGCGCTGTAATGGCACGGGCGTGATAAGGGATGTTGAGTCATCGGCACTTCATGTGCTCCGTGTGATTCAAGAAGAATCGATGAAGGAAGGCAGCGCAGCCGTGCATGCACAGGTACCCGTTGAGGTTGCGACCTACCTGCTCAATGAAAAGCGCGCCGAGATTCACAAAATGGAAGCGCGTTTGCGGGTTGAGATTATTCTCATCCCGAACAAATACTTGGAAACGCCTCATTACAAGCTCGATCGCTTAAAGCATGACGACGATCGGCTCGGTAATTATCGGGTTAGCTACGCGCTTGCTGATGGACCCCAAGAGGACAATACATTTTTAGACTCAAAGTTCGACGGTCAGCGTAAGACTCTCGAAGCGGCGGTTAAAGGCATTAAGCCAACGGCGCCGGCTCCGACGGCAACAAGCGACCGTCAATCCTCAGGACTTGGCGCACCGGTTACGCCATCGGGCCCGGCCAGCACAAGAACAGACGCGGCGAACAGTCCAAGCCATCAAGCAGGTGCGGCATCTGGATCCGGCCACGCTAATGCAACACCGGCATCGGTGCCATCAAGCGAAGGCTTTCTGGGTAAGGTCCTGGGTTGGTTCCGACGTAAACCGGCGAATGAGGCACGTGCTGAACAAGGCGCTGCGGCGGCGGGCTCGGCAAGTTCGCCCGAAGTAAGCGCTCAGCTTGGGGATCAAGCAGCCGCATCACCTGAAGCAACAACCGCGCGTCCCGAAGCACGCGAGCGGCGGGGACGCGACCGTCGTGAGCGGGGCCCTCGTTCGGACCGAGGCGAACGCGGTGATCGCACAGAACGCAGTGATCGCCCCGAGCGCGGGGAACGTTCGGACCGCGGTGAGCGAAGCGATCGTGGCGAGCGTACGCAAGCGCGGAGCGACCGATCTGATCGCGGCGACCGATCCGATCAGCGTGCCGATCGTACTGAAAAATCCGATCGTATCGAGTCTGGCGCTGGGGCTGAACTCCGTAGCGACGGCAGCGGAACCCGTGAACGCGCACCGCGTGGTGAGCGTGGTGAGCGCAGGCGACGCAATGAGCATGAAGAAGGCACTGCGGATAAGCCATTAACAGCCATGACGACTTCGGTTGATCTGATGCCCGATGGCCAGACCGTCGCCCAATCTTCAGCTGCTCCGGAAAAGCTGTCGGTTCAGGCTGATAACGCTGCTGGTTCAGGCGAGCCTTCAGTGAATGCTGAGGCGTCTGTGCAGACTGGCAACGCGAATCCTGTAGAAAACAGCCAGGATGATGATGGTGGGCAGGAAGCATCGGATCGACCCAGGCGTCGTCGCCGCCGTTCTCGTCGCGCTGCTGGTGCGGACGAGAGTCAAAGCGGGATGGCGTCTGCTGAGTCCTTCGATACGCCTGGCGAGCTCACGGGCGCTCAGACGAATGAGACCCCTGCAGATCAGGTGAACATCGAAACAAGCACGGCCTTGCAGGCACCAGCAGCCGATGATGGTGTCGCGCCAAACCGAAAACCCGAGGAGGCTAGCAGCAGCTTAAGCCTCGCGGTGGCCACACCGGCTGCGGCAATGCAGACTGAACCGCTAACGCAGACCCCGCCACAACCGGATGCTGACCCCGTGGCTCAGGTACAAGCTGGTGCCTTGCCGCAAACCCGGGACGGACCACCGTCCGAGGCAAAACCCNNGAGCTTGCGCCGATAGAGGCAAAACCCGCCGAGCTTGCGCCGATAGATCTTCGGGCAAGCATTTCACAGGCGGGTCTTGAGCTCATTGAGACCAACAAGCAATCAGAACCGGAGCTCCAGGACGCGCCACCAAGACCGCGGGTCGTACGCCAGCGCAAACCCATCGTAAAAACGGAAGAAGAGCCCCTGCAAATGGTGGAGACATCTCGCAAGGCATAAACACCAGGCCCCAGTATCAGCGCGTCGATGGCATGTGAAGATGAGCGAAAAGACGATTCGAGTGATTGATCAGCGCTACCAGGCGCGGCCCATGCCAGCGCCTGACGGGCGTCTGTTTGGTCCGCTGGTCACGGACCAGCTTGGGCGCAGGCTCCACGATTTGAGGGTATCAGTGACCGATCGCTGTAACTTCAGGTGCTCTTATTGCATGCCGAAGTCGGTCTTCGATCGGGACTATGCTTTCCTGCCGCAGGCTGCTTTGCTGTCATTTGAAGAGATCGAACGACTTGCGCGGGTTTTTTTGAAGCTTGGCACAGAAAAGATTCGTGTCACAGGCGGGGAGCCCTTGCTGCGTAAACACCTGGAGCGTCTTATTGAGATGCTCTCGCAACTACGCACGCCGTCGGGCAAGGCGCCTGATCTGACGCTCACCACCAACGGTGCCTTGCTCAAGAAGAAGGCCAGCATGCTTCGCGACGCTGGGCTGAACCGCCTCACGATCAGCCTTGATGCCATCGACGATTTGGTTTTTCGACAGATGAATGATGTCGATTTTCCGGTTGCCGATGTTTTAGACGGTTTGCAGGCTGCGCGTGAAGCCGGATTTGAAACCATCAAGGTCAATATGGTGGTGCAGCGTGGCGTTAACGACCATCAGATCCTGCCTATGCTTGAGCATTTTCGCCATTCGGGGCATATTCTTCGATTCATTGAATTCATGGATGTTGGATCGAGCAACGGTTGGTCGATGGGCTCGGTGCTGCCGAGTGCCGAGATTCTCAGGCAGATCGCGGCGCAGCATGCGATTCAGCCGCTTGAGGAAAATTATTCGGGTGAGGTTGCTCGTCGCTGGGTGCTGGACGATGGAAGTCTCGAATTTGGTTTGATTGCATCGGTCAGCGAACCCTTTTGCAGGGACTGCACACGGGCGCGCTTATCGACCGACGGTAGGCTCTACAGCTGCCTCTTTGCGTCTGAGGGTTGGGATTTACGGGGCTTGCTTCGGCATGGCGTGGGCGACGATGAACTTGCAGCCTCGATTGCTGCACTTTGGCATCAAAGAAGCGATCGGTATTCCGAGCTCAGGACAGAGGCCACCTTAAGCCTGCGAAAGCGCAAGAAAATCGAAATGAGTTACATCGGCGGATGATAGCGTTCAGCCAGTCAAGCCTGAAAGCGACCACGGCAGTCGCGGCGAGAGACGAAAACGGCGTGAGCTGCGAGGTGATGATCGCTGGCGAACATCCACTCTGTATTTATTTTGATAAGCGGGAAATGGTCACCTTAATGACCCTCGGGCGCGCGCCGGAATTGCTCTGCCTGGGCTGGCTCCTGAATCAGCGCGTCATTGATCAGGCGGCCGATATTGCAAGCATCCATGTTGACTGGGATACAGGCGCAGCCGCTGTGACAAGCCAGCACCGCGCGCTTTCGGGACAGTCCTGGTGGGATGACCCTTCACGCCTTGACCGTTTTGAGCAACGCATGGACCGCAAAACCGTCACCACAGGCTGTGGTCAGGGGACGATGTACAGCGATCTGATGGCGACGGTGCGCGAAGAACGCAATGCACGACACGCCCTGCCGCAAGCATCTATTACGAAGTCACAGCTGCAGCGGGTCATCGGGCAGGCAAGGCATCATCAGGCGGTTTATCAGGAAGCCGGGGGTGTTCACGCCTGCGCGCTCGCCGATAATCGCCCAGGCGCTGATGGTTCATTTTTGTATTTCATTGAAGATGTCGGGCGGCATAACGCGGTCGATGCGATCACGGGTTGGATGCAACTCGAAAAGCAAAGTGCGCACGACAAAGTCTTCTACACCACCGGAAGACTGACCTCCGAGATGGTCATTAAATGCGCCCAAATGGGCATCTTCATTCTCATATCCCGATCAGGCATCACGGCCATGGGATTTGAGCTGGCTCAGGAGCTTGGGATTTGTCTTATCGGGCGATGTCAAGGCAAGCATTTCCTCGTTTACACACACCCGGAACGGGTTGACTTCGCGGGTTAGCTTGTCATGCAGGGCATCGCTCTTGACAGAAACATGAAGCAAGCGCCGCGAGTAACAGGCCTCATCCTGGCTGGTGGCATGAGTCGCCGCATGCAGGAAATCGCTGGGGATGCCAAAGTAGCCGGGAGCGTTGATAAAGCGCTCCTGCTTTGCGCCGGAAAGCCACTGATCGCGTGGACGCTTGAGCGGTTGAGGCCTCAAGTCGACGCCTTGCTGATCAATTGCAACCGAAACCTTGCAGCCTATGCCGCCTTGGGCTGTCGGCTGCTCGCAGATCGGCGCGGAGGATTTGCAGGCCCACTCGCTGGCATGCATGCAGCGCTCTATGAACTGAACCAAGAAGGCTGTGGAGACCTCACCGATCGCTGGTTACTTACGGTGCCCTGTGACTGTCCGTTTTTCCCTGAGGATCTTGCCCAGAGCATGATCGCCCTTGCGACCCAGGCTATCGATCTTGTGGTCGCAAGTTGCCCGCAAGCGGATCAAACTGCCGAGCAGCCTGTATTTTTGTTGATGCGCCCTCGCCTTCTTGCGTCGCTCGAGGTTTACTTAAACAACGGTGGCAGAAAAATTGATTCATGGTATCAATCGCTTAACTATGTATCTTGTTATTTTGATGAATCTTCTGCATTTCGCAATATCAATACACCTCATGACTTGAAAGTTGCTGAGAGTCTGCTCGGTTCACCCCATCTCGACTGCGATGCTTTGGAGGCGGACCTTGCAAGGCTCGGGCAGGCGCAGCAATCTGAGTCCTCAGCCGCGGGGCCCATGATACCCATCGAGGCCTTGAAAAAGGCCCTGATCGAGAGACTGCGGCCCATCGATCGGCGGCAGTGGATCAGTTTGGAGCGCTTAGCCGGGCAGGTGCTGGCGCAGAACCTGTTCTCACCCTTCGACGTACCATCGCATCAAAACACGGCGATGGATGGATTCGCTATTAGATTCAAGGATTTAGAAGATAAAACATCGTCCGATTTTGTCATTGGAGCGCGCATCTTGGCGGGTCATCCTGCGCTGAAACCTCCGCCGCAAAACCCGCATGCGCTTCGGGTCATGACCGGAGCGGTGCTTCCGGAGGGCTTTGATGTTGTTGTTCCTCAAGAGCTATGTCGGCTTGAGGGCGAGCGCGTCTGGATACCCGCGGGTCAGGAGCAGGGACAGCATGTTCGTCTCGCGGGTGAGGATTTACGGCGCGGCGAGCTTGCGATCGCATCAGGAACCAGGCTTTCAGCGATTCACCTCGGATTAATGGCTTCACTCGGCATCACGAAAGCCAGGGTTCGAGGCCCCTTGAAGGTCGCGATCTTGTCAACAGGCGATGAGGTGATCGATCCGGTACAAGGCAAGCAGCGCAGCGAAGGTCAACTTTTTGACAGCAATCGCTATATGCTACGGGCGCTCTTGGCGAAATGGCCCTCGCTTGCGATTCACGACGCAGGTATTGTTGCTGATGATCCCAAACGCCTTGAAGCGGTGTTGCGAGCACTAAGCGAATCCCACGATGTGATTATTTCCTCAGGCGGGGTGTCTGTTGGTGAGGCCGACTTCACACGCGACATGATGGCCGGGCTGGGCAAAGTGCAGTTTTGCACGGTTGCGATGCGTCCGGGCAGGCCGCTTGCCCTGGGCCGCGTCGGTCGGGCGCTTTACATAGGCTTGCCTGGCAATCCGGTTGCTGTGGCGATGACGTTTTGGTACTTCGTGGCCCCTGCCATCAACCGATTGCTTGGTCTCGGCAGCAGTTCCTGGCCACTGCAAGCAGCGCGCGCGGGTCAGCGCATCCGCAAAAAGCCCGGTAGAACCGAGTTTCAACGGGCAAGACTTGACGTGGATGAGCGCGGCGACTGTTTGCTCTTTGTGAGCAGCAACCAGGGCTCTGGGGTTTTGAGTTCGCTCACCAAGTACCCTGTCATCGCGGTGCTTGAACACGATCGAGGCACGATCGAACCCGGTGACAAGCTTTCTTATGTGAGGATAGACGACCTCTTAAACTGATGCGTTAAGCCTTTCTTTGCTCAACGCTTGTTCGACATGGGACCTTTGAGGCTTGCGTAGTAAGCAGCGAGATTTTCCATGTCTGCTTTGCTCAGGCCTGTAGCTTGTGATGCCATGATGGCATTTTTCCTAGCCCCGCTTTTGTATTCCATCAGGGCAACGAGCAGGTAGTCTGCGTGCTGGCCGGCAAGCCGCGGATAGCTCGGGTCAATCGTGGTGACCCCATCCTTGCCATGACATGCGGCGCAGACCGCTTCAGCCTTTGCTTTGCCAGCAGCAATATCCTTGGCTTGAGCGCCCAGCGCAAACCCTGCAAATGCTGCCAAGGCAATGATCCGCAGCGGCGTTTCAAACATCATTTTCGATCTCATTGGACTGCTCCCCGACTAAGAGACGACAAGGATTAGAGGCTTGCGTAATAGGCCGCAAGATCAGCGATATCGGCATCACTCAAACTCCAGGCGATGCCACGCATGGTCGGGTGCGGCCGGTCGCCTTTGCGGTAGGCGTTCAGCGCGGACTCGATGTATTTGGCGTTCTGTCCAGCGATCATAGGCACGTTGTAAACACGAGGAAACGAGGCCTTATAGCCTGGAATACCGTGACAGCCGATGCACTGACTACGTTTCTCAGCGCCCGCTTTCGGGTCGCCTGCTGCGGTTTGTTGTGCATTTGCCTGTGCCAGCAGACCAAAGGCCAGTGTTAAGCCCGCAGCAAAACCTAGGGTTGCCTTTGGAAGTACCGAGCGCTTGAGCCTGCCCGAACCCGTGCTTGATGCATCAAGGGCGCGTGAATGCTTATATGCCATGCCAATTTCCCCGCTTCTCATTATCGATAACCCAAATTCGAGCTCATGGCAGACCAAGCGTTCAACATGGGTTCTCGGCAATGTTCCGGGAACCACGGCCCTTGCATGTGACATGAACCGGGCGGATTCTAACTGACATTGCGCGCAAGCGTCCAACGACGGAACGGGGCTTTGGCTCGCCTATACTGCGCATGGACTTTACGGAGCGGAAAACCATGCGTTTTGAGGGCACCTCATCTTATATTGCAACCGACGATCTGAAGCTGGCTGTCAACGCTGCGATGCGACTGCAGCGACCACTGCTCATCAAGGGTGAGCCTGGCACGGGCAAAACCATGCTTGCAGAAGAAGTCGCCGCTGGATTGGATATGCCATTGTTGCAATGGCACATCAAATCAACCACCAAAGCACAGCAAGGGCTTTACGAATACGACGCCGTATCGCGTCTTCGAGATTCCCAGCTTGGGGATGAGAAGGTCAAAGACATCCACAACTACATTGTTCAGGGCGTGCTTTGGCAGGCTTTTGTTGCAGAACAGCCGGTCGTGCTTCTAATCGATGAGATTGATAAGGCTGACATCGAGTTTCCCAATGACTTGCTTCGCGAAATCGATCGGATGGAGTTTTTTGTTTACGAAACCCGTCAAACCATCAAGGCGCGACACCGCCCTGTGGTCATCATCACCTCGAATAACGAGAAAGAACTACCGGATGCCTTCTTAAGGCGTTGCTTTTTTCACTACATCAAGTTTCCAGATCGCGAAACAATGCAACGCATCGTGGACGTTCACTTTCCCGCGATCAAGAGAGCATTGGTCCAGGTTGCGATGGAATCGTTTTTTCAGATCCGTGAACTCCCGGGCCTGAAAAAAAAGCCCTCAACATCAGAGTTGCTCGATTGGCTCAAACTACTGATGGCTGAGGACATTCCGGTTGAAGCCCTCCAGAGCAAGGACAACAAGGCCGTCATACCACCGCTGCACGGTGCCTTGCTAAAAAACGAGCAGGACGTTCATTTGTTTGAACGTTTGATGTTTATGGCGCGGCATAATCGATAGGGCTTGGGCTTTCATGGTTTGTAAAACGCAAGGGGGACCTGCATGTTGATTCCGTTTTTTCAACATCTTCGCGCTGCGAAACTTCCCGTATCGATCAAGGAATTTCTGACCTTGTTGGAGGCGCTCAAGGCTCAGGTGATCAAACCCTCACTCGATGAATTCTATTTTCTGTCTCGTGCCACCCTTGTAAAAGATGAGCGCCTTTTCGATAAATTTGATAAAGCTTTTGGCGTTTATTTCCATGGGATTCAGGCGCTTCCTGAGATCGACGTGGACCTCCCGCTTGATTGGCTAAAGCGCCAGTTTCAGCGCGAGTTCACACCGGAGGAAAAGGCCGCCATCGAGGCCATGGGTGGCCTTGATAAGTTGCTTGAACGTTTAAAACAGTTGCTTGATGAACAAAAGGATCGCCATCAAGGCGGTAACAAGTGGATCGGCACCAACGGCACGTCGCCTTTTGGAAATGGTGGCTTTAATCCTGAAGGTATTCGTATCGGTGGCCCCTCCGCAGGTAATCGAACAGCGGTAAAGGTTTGGGAACAACGCATGTACCGCGATTACGACGACCAGGTCGAACTCGGTACGCGAAACATCAAGATTGCGCTCAGGCGTCTGAGAAAATTTGCGCGTGAAGGCGCAGAGGAAGAACTCGACCTGGATGACACCATTGCCTCGACGGCGCGTAATGCGGGCTTTCTTGATATCAAGATGGTGCCTGAGCGGCACAACACGATCAAAGTGTTAATGCTGCTCGATGTGGGCGGAACGATGGATGACCATATCAAGCAAACTGAAGAGCTGTTTTCAGCCGCACGTTCAGAATTCAAGAACCTTGAATTTTATTATTTCCATAACTGTGTGTATGATTTTGTCTGGAAAAACAATAGACGTCGGCACAGCGAACGCTTGATGACCTGGGATTTGATCCGCAAGTTCAACCCCGACTGGCGATTGATTTTTGTCGGTGATGCAACCATGAGTCCGTATGAAATTCTTCAACCAGGCGGTTCGGTGGAATACAACAACGAAGAGCCCGGCGCAGTTTGGTTGCAGCGACTCGCCGAGCGATTCCCTAAATTCACCTGGCTTAATCCTGAGCCGGAGGGCGTTTGGGAATATCGACAGTCGATAGCTGTGATTAGACAGATTCTGTCGCATCGTATGTATCCGGTTACCATGTCCGGGCTTGAACGCGCGATGCGTGAGCTATCGAAATGATTCATCCAAGTTATAGAAGTGAAACATGTAGGCCATCGAGTGATCCATCCAAACCATGGCAGTGAACCAAGCCGGCCCGATGAAGTGAACCAAGCCGGTCCGATGAAGTGAACCAGTCAGGCCGCATGACGTGAACGACGCCAATCAAAATAAAACATCGGTCCTTAACTACCAGACGGTTGCTGAAGCACCGAGGCAGGCAGCCAGTGTGATCTTATTGAGGGACCGGGATCATGGTCTTGAGGCTTATCTGCTCGAAAGGCCTCAGGCTGCCTCAGTCATGGCAGGTGTTTGGGTTTTTCCAGGCGGCAAAGTTGATCAAGAGGATCATCAGGCAAGCATGGGCGAGGACGAGTCGAAGATCAGGCAAAGCACTGAGCGACTGCAGTCCAGGCTGGTCTATGAACCTGTTGATACGATACAGACCGCCGCATTCATGCGTGCTGCCCAGCGTGAAACCCACGAGGAATGCGCCGTTAGGGTGCCGATTGATGCCATCGAAGCCTGGTCGCGTTGGATCACACCAAAAATCCCTTCGATGAGCACGAAGCGCTTTGATACCTTCTTTTTCCTGGCCTTGCTGCCAGATGGTCAGGAGGCCCGACACGATGGCGAGGAATCAGTGCAAGGCCTCTGGGTAACACCACGCCAAGCCTTAGATCGTTATTGGAAGCAGGAAATCATGCTCGCGCCGCCTCAGATCATGACCTTGGTCGAATTATCCGGGTTTTCAAAGGCACAGCATGCTTTGAAGCACGCGGGCAGTCGCCTCTTGCCCCATATTCAGCCCGAACCGCTCGAAGCTCAAGATGGCGGCAGAATCGTCGCCTACCCTGGCGATGAAGCGCATCCCATTGCCGAGCGCCTGATCCCCGGCCCATCGCGATTGGTTTGGCGCGACGGACGCTTTGAGCCTCCCGGTGGCCGTCTTGAAGACTTTTTCACCGGTTTGGATCAGCGATAAAACGCATGGTTGCAGGCCTTGTGAAGCAACTCAGACCCTTCTAAACAAGCACGGATTGGGCCCTTGCAGATAAGTGCGGATGGGGCCCAACCAGCGCTGGGCGGGGAGCTTCAGGGAGCTTTGGAGCAGTTTGGCGCGCTCGCTCAAAAAGGCTTCGAGCGCCCTGCCCGATTGCAACTCAGGCCAGCGCATGCAAGGACCTTTGCTCGCAATCACGATCACATTACCAGCCCGAGAAGGGTTTAGGACAAGCGGTCGACGCTCAAAGGCATCGCAAAGCACCCGCAAGTTGGGTGCCCAGCTTGGGTGACTGCCAAAAAGATTTAGCACCATCAGGCCGGGCGCTGTTAAGGCTCGATAACAGTGCTGATAAAAATCCAGCCCATCACAAGCCGGCCCTGTCGCCTTGGCGTCGTAGAGGTCTACCATGATGAGCGGCCAGTAGCCAGCCTTGGTGTTCTGCAGAAAACGATTTGCATCATCGCAAACCAAAGTGATGGACGGGCTCGACGTTGTTCCAAACATAATATGATTTGCCAAGATGACCTCATGATGCAACTCAACAATGGTTTGCCTGGTCGTTGGCAAATAATGAGCGAGAAATCTTGCGCAGGAACCTGCGCCCAGACCGAGTTGAAGTAAATGGCTTGGCGCGGCAAGAAGCATGAGCCAAGCCATCATATCCTGCGTGTAGTCGAGTACCAGTTTATGCGGCTGGCTTAGGCGCATAGCGCCCTGAATCCAGGGCGTTCCAAAATGCAGATAACGAATGCCCTGCGACTCAGAGAAATTCAAGGCCTGAGGCTTGATCCTGATTTGACGCAATCAACAGACCTTGTTCGGTCCGGGTCGCCGAGGGCGAAACAGGACCATCTTGATGGTTTGCAATGTGAATATTGTCTTGATGAACCCATCGATCGCCTTGATCACCGCATCGACATCGCAATCAGTAAATCATTCAAACGCTTCACGAAAGATCCCGGATCGCTGAGTTGTCCGCCTTCGGCGAGAAGGGCTTGCTCATAAAGCAGCAAACTCCAATCCTTGATCGCCCCTTGCTCGCTCTGTAAACGTTTCACAAGCACATGATCGGGATTAACTTCCAGGATTGGCTTTCGATCAGGCGCTTTTTGTCCTGCCTGTTTAAGCAGGCGCTCCAAATGCCCACTGATATCGCCTTCTTCGGACACGAGACAGGATGGCGACTCGGTCAGTCTTTGTGTGACGCGAACTTCTTTGACCCGGTCCTCAAGCGCTGCCTTGATTGAATCGAGCAAAGGCTTCATCGCTTTTGCACTTTCTTCTACTTTTTTCTTGTCCTCTTCGTCTTCAAGCGCACTCAGGTCGAGACCACCCTTTGCGACCGACACCAGTTTTTTACCCTCAAACTCCTGGAAATAGCTGAGCATCCACTCATCAACTCTGTCGGTAAGCAGCAGAACTTCGATATCTTTTTTGCGGAATACTTCCAGATGCGGGCTGTTTCGTGCAGCCTCGAGCGTGTCGGCGGTCGCGTAGTAAATCGCATCTTGCTTGGGTTTCATGCGGTTGACATAATCGGTAAGCGCAAGCGTTTGGGCCTTGTCTGCTTCCACGCCAACGATTGTTTGCGTCGAGGCAAATCGAAGCAACTTGGCCAAGCGATCGCGATGGCTTGCCTCCTCGCTCATACCCTCCTTCAGGACTTGCCCGAAGGACTGCCAAAAGCTCGTGTAGTCGTCTGCGCGGTTTTCTGCCAAGTCCTCGAGCAGAGACAAGGTTCGTCGCGTATTTGCTTCACGAATCGTCTTAACGTCGCGGCTCTCTTGCAGAATCTCGCGCGAAACATTCAGCGGCAAATCGGATGAATCGATCACACCCCGCATAAAGCGCAGCCAGATCGGCAAGAGCTGCTCCGCGTCTTCCATAATAAAGACACGTTTGATATAAAGCTTTAAACCATGACGCTGCTGGCGGTCCCAAAGGTCAAATGGTGCTCGCGATGGAATATAGAGCAGTTGGGTAAACTCGCTACGCCCTTCAATACGATTGTGCGTCCATGCTAGGGGATCGGTGAAGTCGTGGGCGATATGCTTGTAGAAGGATTTATACTGGTCTTCGGTGATATCGGATTTTTGTCGGGTCCAAAGCGCACTTGCCTGATTAATCGTTTCAAGCTCATCCTTCTGGACCATTTTGCCTGCATCTTTGTCCCATTCCTCTTTACACATACGGATGGGCAATTGAACATGATCCGAATACTTGCGCACCAGTTCACGCAATTTCCAGCCGGAAAGCAAATCGCTGTAAGACTCGCCTTCGCCGTCACTCGGGTCGGCCCGTAGTTTTAAGATCACATCAGTGCCGTGCGATGCTCTGCTTATCTGCTCAACATCAAACTCGCCTTCGCCTCTCGAACGCCAGCGTACGCCTTCATGGGGGGGAAGATCTGCACGACGGCTCTCAACGGTTACCTCCTCGGCGACAATAAAGGCCGAGTAAAAACCTACGCCGAATTGACCGATCAGCTGCGCGTCTTTCGACTGGTCTCCGCTAAGCTGACTCGCAAACTCGCGCGTGCCCGATTTCGCAATCGTGCCAAGATGCAATACGGCGTCATCCAGGCTGAGCCCGATGCCGTTGTCGCTGATCGTGATGGTTCTTGCTTCCGTGTCATGACGAATTGATATGCCAAGCACTTCTGCACCCATCAACTCGGGCTTGCTCACCGCCTGAAAGCGTAATTTGTCACAAGCATCAGATGCGTTAGAAATCAATTCGCGAAGAAATATTTCCCTGTTGGAGTAAAGCGAGTGAATCATCAGCCTTAAGAGCTGCTTGACTTCAGCTTGAAAACCGTGCGTCTGCGTCTGGGTCGAGTTCTCTGCCGCGGTGCTCGTCATTTTCTTTTGCCTCAAAAAATGCTTACTTGATTACGAATTGATCGGATTTCAAGTGCGTTGGTTCCTTGCAATCGACCGTTCATCAATCAACCCGTCTTTAATTGACCATGGATCGATCTCGACTTATCCCAGATCGAGAAAATGCGCATCAATCTCCTCGCCTGGAACATCGGCAAAGCGATGGTGCCGCCAACGCGGCTTGCGGTCCTTGTCGATCAAAAGCGCACGAACGCCCTCTGGAAAGTCTTGGGCGCGCAGAAAGCGGCGGGCAAGTGTTAAATCGAGGCTGAGTACATCGTCGAGCGAGCCACGCACACATTGGCGTAAATAGCGATGACTGACCAAGGCCGCTGTCGGTGAACCACGCTCCAGACTGTTTGCCGGGGCTTCAAACCAGGGATCCTCTTGGGCTGCGCGCTGTAAATGCTCGAGAATGCCCGCCGGGGTGGCTTGGGTGCCGATCCAACGGATTGCTTTTGCGTAATGGCTCAGCATGCTCGAAGCCATTGCTTCGTCAAGCGAGGCATCGTGTTGGCGCATCCAATCGCTCACGAGCTCGTGGTTATGCCGCCAGTCTTGAGTGAAGCGAGCTTGGGTCAAATGATCAATCGCGTTTGCCCAGCTTTCTTTGGGTATGAAGGCATCGAACAGTCCCACGTAAATGGCATCAGACTCGTTGATGGTCAAGCCGGTCAGCGCCATGACCATACCAACACCCGGTGGCAAGCGATTCAAAAAGAAGCCGCCACCGACATCAGGAAATAGACCAATATGAATTTCCGGCATCGCTACTTTGGAGGCCTGAGCAATGATGCGATGCGATGCACCAGCCGATAAGCCCATGCCGCCGCCCATATTGACACCGTGCGAGAAGACAATCAGGGGCTTGCCGTAATGATGAATCAGACGGTCCAGAATATATTCTTCCTCAAAAAAGGCATCGCCATAGGCGTATTGATCGCTGCCTCCGGCTCGAACCTGGCGGATCACCTCAGCCACATCGCCGCCTGCACTAAATCCCTTCTCACCCTCAGCCTGTAAAACGACAGCGGCAATAGAGGTATCTGAGCGCCAACGCCGAAGTTGCTGGCTCAGTAAACGAACCATGTCAAGATTAATACCGTTTAATTGTTTAGGGCGATTAAGTCTTGCGCGCCCGATTTGCAGCGCGCCTTCGCCAAGCCTATCGAACAATACCGGTAGAGGATCCATGGCCTCAATTTCCTTTCTGATGGCGGGGGACGAGCCTTAATGTCTGACCCGGGACAAACAGGCGAAACCGATCCAACGCAATCGCTTCGTGCTTCATGGCAGCAATCAAGTCCTTGATGGGATCTTCATAGGCCTCATCGGTGAGCTGAAATGTGCCCCAGTGAATACCCAAAGAGAGCGGCTTACCCAGCGCTTGGTGCATGCGAACCGCCTCGTGTGGATTAATGTGCTGATTGGCCATGAACCAGCGCGGTTCGTAGGCGCCAACCGGTATAGCTGCCAGATCAAAGGGGGCAAAGCGTTTTGCAATGTCGTGGACGTCATCCGACCAGCCGGTGTCGCCAGCGAAAAAGAAGCGAAAACTTGGATGATCGACCACCCAACCGCCCCAAAGCGTTTTATTTCGGTCCCATAGGCCTCGGCCGCTCCAGTGATGAGCCGGCACAAAATGAAAAGCGAAGTCGCCCAGCCTGTTCTGTTCCCACCAATCAAAGCCCAGCACACGCTCAAAGCCTGCTTCTTTCAACCAGACATCGACCCCTAAAGGCACAAGCATCACTGGCGGACCACCATGTTGTTGAGCGATTTGCCGCAAACTGGGTAAATCCAGATGATCGTAATGATTATGCGAAATAAGCACGTAGTCGATTCTGCCAAGCTCAGCAATCGTGAGCGGTACAGGATGCAGGCGCTTGGGACCAATCCAGCTCAACGGTGAAGCTCGCTCAGAAAAATGAGGATCAGTCAGTATCCGCGTTTCGCCAATTCGTAGGACAATCGTCGCGTGGCCGAGCCATTGGACCTCATGACGGTGCAAGCCAGCCGTTTCAGTGGAACCGTTTGTGATTTCGGCTTGCCAGGCCTGAGGCATTTGAGCCCAGGCTGCCTTGATGCGATCCGGGGCAACGAGAGCGTCCAGATCAATAGCTTGACGGGACCACCACCAGCGAAGCAATTCGCTCAAGGGCTTATTGACCCTGCTCCCATCGCTATTGCTAAATCCGTCGTCGCGATGATGACTTGGGCGCTGCGCCGCCGCGCGCGCCTCACCGCTCAAACCCGAGGTTTGATCGGCATCGCAAGCGATCAATAGCAAACAAAGCATAAGCAGGGCGCTTTGCTTTAAGAAAAAAGGTATGCATCTCATGGCTTTGTCGGGCAAGAGGAGCGATCATACGGGCTTCCATTTATCAATCACAACTTAAGGACACTTTGCATGAATCAACTTGATCTTAAGGGCCGTTACATCGCTGTGACCGGCGGCGCATCCGGGATCGGTGAAGCAATTGTCAACCGGCTTATCGCGTCCGGCGCGAGCGTCATTGTTTGGGATACAAATCAGTCACTTGTCGAGAAGCTCTCTGCGCTTCACGAGCCACATCGTTATGCCATCAAGATGGATGTCACAGATCCTCAATCCGTGCAATCTGCCATGCAAGCCAGCCTGCAATGGATTGCCAGCCAGTCAGCTGTCCATGGTTCGGGCCTGGATGGCATGATTTGCAGCGCCGGAATCACCGGGCCAAACCATACCGTCATTGATTATCGCTATGACGATTGGAAGCATGTGTTTGATGTGAACCTGCATGGCGTGTTCTTGTGCAATCAGGTCGCTGCACAACACATGAAGTCTCGTGCCAAAGGACGGATCGTGAATATTGCCTCGATTGCGGGCAAAGAGGGCAACCCGAACGCATCAGCATACAGTGCCAGTAAAGCCGCAGTGATCGGGCTCACGAAATCATTGGGCAAAGAGCTTGCCAGCTCAGGTGTAACCGTCAACTGTGTCACCCCGGCCGCTGTTAAAACACCCATGTTTTCGCAGATGAGCGAAACGCATATTCAGTTTATGCTGTCAAAAATCCCGATGAATCGCTTTGGTTTGGTGGAGGAGATTGCAGCCATGGTTTGTTGGCTTTGCACCGACGACGCATCATTTTCAACGGGCGCTGTCTTTGACTTGTCCGGTGGACGTGCTACCTATTGAAACGATTAAACCGCCTTTGATCCGAGGCTCAAGAAGCTTTCCCTTCCGGCCTCGGTTTGCATCATAAGCAGTCAGCTCGCGCACACTGAACTCACGACGAATCGCCTTTGACCCACGGGCAGTCCCCTCAATCACAACGGAAGACGGCGTATGGGCAGCGATGGCAACAAGCGGGTCGTCGGCATCGCAATCCATAAGGCTCACGCCTCTGCCACCCTGTTTCAGTTGGCGAAGTTCTTCTAAAGAAAAACAAAGTGCCCTGCCTTGCTCTGAAAGGCAGAGCAATCTTTGTTCGGCTGATTTAATGTCGACCACCGGTCTGATCAGCATATCGTTAGCATCGAGATGCATAAACTGCTTCCCCGCGCGCTGTCGGGTCATCAAGTCGGCCGCAAGGCACTGGAATCCCTGCCCTAATCGGCTGGCGAAGATGACCCGATCGCCGACCTGAGCAGCAAACACAAAGGCAACCCGGCTACCGGCCTCTAATTCAATCAGCGTGGTGATTGGCGAGCCGTCGCCCCGCGCAGAGGGCAGTTGATTCACCGCTAAGGCATAAACGCGACCGCTTGTACTGATCACAAAAAGCTGATCGGTTGTCATCACCGGATAAAGTGCATCCAAACCATCGCCGGCCTTAAAGGAAAACTGTCCGGGCTCGTGACCATGTCCCTGGCGAACCCTTACCCAACCCTTTTCAGAAACAATCACCGTGACCGGCTCATCGGCAATCCGTAACGCAACACTTGCCTTATCGCTGCTTTCAAGCAGCGTTCTTCGTGCATCCCCATACTGTCGCGCATCCGCTTCAATTTCTTTAACCACTTGTTTGCGCAATTGCTGCTCGTCCTTAATCAGGGACTCGAGCTGTCTTGACTCATCGCGAAGCGACCTTAACTCCTGCTCAATACGAATCGCTTCAAGCTTTGCCAGCTGCCGAAGCCTGATTTCCAAAATGTCATCGGCCTGCCGCTCGCTCAGCTTAAAGGCCTCGATTAGCGCCGCCTTAGGATCATCAGACTCCCGGATGATCCGAATCACCTGGTCGATATTCAATAAAACAAGCTGCCGACCTTCGAGCACATGGATGCGATCAAGTACCTTGTCGAGTCGATAAGCGCTTCTGCGACGGACGGTTTCGAGCCGGTAGGTACACCACTCGCTTAAACAATCAAGTAATGACTTTTGGACCGGTCGGCCATCTAAGCCAACCATCACCATATTGAGGCTTAAATTGGTCTCTAAAGATGTATTGACCAAGAGTAAATTCACGAGCTCATTGAGCTCAATGCGTGAACTTCGTGGCTCAATTACCAAGCGAACCGGAGCATCTCTGCCGGATTCATCACGTACCGCATCAAGGACCGCGAGCATGGCCTGCTTGAGTTGAAGCTGCTCATTGGAGACTGACTTCTTACCAAACCTTGGTTTAGGATTCGTCATCTCCTCAATTTGTTCTAGAACTTGTTGCGTTGACACGCCTTGTGGCAACTCATGGATCACAAGCTGCCATTGGCCTCGGGCAAGTTCTTCGACTTCATAACGCGCACGCATCCGCAGACTGCCGCGCCCGGTTCGATAAGCTTCGAGCATATCGCTTGGTGAAGAGATAATTTGCGCACCACCCGGCAAATCCGGTCCGGGTAAAACCGAGAGCAAATCCTCAATCGTGCTCTTGGGTTTCCGAATCAACAAGGCTGCTGCGGCTGCAACTTCCTTGAGGTTGTGCGAAGGTATCTCAGTGGCCATGCCCACCGCGATCCCCGATGCGCCATTAAGGAGCACCATGGGTAAACGGGCCGGCAACATCGCAGGCTCACGGGTGGAGCCATCATAGTTATCGATGAAATCGACCGTACCCATATCGACTTCATCAAGCAGCAGTTTGGCATAGCTTGTAAGTCTTGCCTCGGTGTAGCGCATCGCCGCCGCACCATCACCATCACGCGACCCGAAATTGCCTTGACCATCGATAAGCGGATAACGTAGGCTAAAAGACTGAGCCATCCTGACCAAAGCGTCATAAGCGGCGCTATCCCCGTGAGGATGGTAGCGCCCGAGCACTTCGCCCACGACTCGCGCTGACTTCACAGGCTTTGCCTCAACACTCAGTCCAAGCTGATTCATGGCGTAAAGGATCCGCCGTTGAACCGGCTTTTGACCATCAGCACCCTGAGGCAAGGCACGGCCTTTCACCACCGAGATCGCATAGTCAAGGTAGGCCTGCTCGGCAAACTCCGCAATCCGAACGCTATCATCGTCGGAACGATTCTTGCTGTTTTGTTCTGAAAACAAGTCCTGACCCATCTTAAATATCGACCTCAACTTCGTGACCGCGGCGCTCGAGCCACTGCCGTCGTGCCGCAGATTCGCCCTTGCCCATGAGCAGATGAAAACATTGCTTTACCGGGTCGTCGCCTGCGTCACCGAGTACCACCGGCGAAAGCCGACGGGTATCAGGGTTGAGCGTGGTCTCCCAAAGCTGCTCAGCATTCATCTCCCCAAGCCCTTTAAAGCGCGAAATCGACCAAGCACTTTCCTTGACGCCTTCTTTACGCAACTTGTCCTCAAGACTTCGCAATTCGGCATCGTCGAGGCAGTACCGCTTTCTTGCTTGACGCTTGCCTGACGCTGCAATATCAACGCGATAAAGCGGCGGCCTCGCTACAAAAATATGACCGCGTTGGATCAATTGCGGAAAATGTTTGTAAAAAAGTGTGAGCAAGAGAACTTGGATATGTGAACCATCAACGTCCGCGTCGGCGAGAATGCAAATCTTTCCATAACGCAGACCGTTCCAATCAAGCGAATCATTCATCGTGTGAGGATCGATACCAACCGCCACCGCAACGTCGTGCACTTCTTGATTCGCAAACAAGCGATCTTTATCGGTTTCCCAGGTGTTCAAGACTTTGCCGCGCAGCGGAAGAATGGCCTGAAAGGACTTATCCCGTCCCATCTTGGCTGAACCTCCGGCAGAGTCACCTTCCACGAGAAAGAGTTCGGTACGCGATACATCATTGGATTCGCAATCGGTAAGCTTTCCAGGCAGGACCGCGATACCTGAGGTTTTCTTTTTCTCTACTTTTTGTAGCGCACGCTGACGGACCTGCGCCTGTCTGATCACCATATCAGCAAGACGCTTTCCCCATTCGACATGCTCGTTGAGCCATAAGTCCATGGCAGGTTTAATGAGGGACGCCGAAAGCCTCAGCGCATCCCGCGAGTTGAGGCGTTCCTTGACCTGACCTTGGAACTGCGGATCGAGCACTTTGGCAGATAAGACGAAACTGGCTCGCGAAAAGACGTCTTCGGGCAATAAACGCAGGCCTTTGGGTAGCAGTGCATGCAGTTCAACAAAGGACTTAACGGCCTGGAACATGCCTTCGCGAAGGCCCGATTCATGGGTTCCACCCGCGCTTGTGGGTATTAAATTGACATAGGATTCGCGTACGCAAGCGCCCTCTTCACTGAATCCAATGACCCACTCAACCCCTTCGCCTTCCGCAAAGCTTTCATGTCCCGCCTCAATCCACTGTGCGCCTTCAAAGGGGGGGAAAAGCCATGCCTGGCCGCCCGCTTGCTGAATCGCCTCATCGAGATAGGACTTTAAACCTTCGGCGTACTGCCATTGCTGGGTCTTGCTGTGCTTTTCTTCGTGAAGGCTGACCTTGATGCCGGGTAATAGGACCGCCTTAGAACGTAATAACTGTAATAGCTCTTGATAGGGCAATTGAAGCGTATCGAAATACTTTGCTTCCGGCCAAACCCGAACGCAAGTTCCCTTTTTCTGCTTGGGTACTTGAGCTGTTTGTTTCAGTGCTTCGAGTACTTCGCCCTGCGCAAAGACCATGCGATGCTCGGCACCGTCGCGCCAGACTTGAACCTCGAGGCGTTTCGATAAAGCGTTGGTAACAGAGACTCCCACGCCATGCAAGCCACCTGAAAAACTGTAAGCCCCACCGGCCTTTTTATCAAATTTACCGCCGGCATGAAGTCGGGTGAAGACAATCTCAACGGTTGGTACACCTTCTTCGGGGTGAATGCCGACCGGAATCCCGCGGCCGTTATCCTGGACTGATACTGAACCGTCTTGATGTAAGCTAACCTCGATACTGTTACAGAATCCGGCAAGTGCTTCATCAGCTGCGTTGTCGATGACCTCTTGAATCATATGCAGCGGATGATCGGTACGGGTGTACATACCGGGCCGCTGTCGAACTGGTTCGAGCCCCCTCAGTACTTTGATCGAGGATTCGCCATATTCTTTGGAACGCGTTGCCATTGATTTACTCGGATTCAATTGCGGAGTGAGGCTTTACTGACATGTTATTTAGAAAGCAAAAAGCTTTTGCCTTTCGACGCCCAGGCACCTTTTGCCTTTCGACTTCCCGGCTTGTTTAATGCGATGGGGCTTATTGTAATGAGGATGTGTCGCCGGACGCCGTGTAAAGACCCGATCGTGCCGAAGTTGTTTGCCGTGCTCTTGAGCGCTGCCACGGCGCATTGCCTGTGGGCCCAGTCGCTGCATCAGCCCAAGTTCTCTGCCTGTCGAGCGCATTTTGCCGGTGGAGAGCCGCCTCGGATCGATCTTTCGCTGATGCCAGGGCGTTTGCGCGAGCTATGCTTTGAGGCCTTTGCGGTGTTGCACTCCGGCCAGAGCAAAACGCCTGTCTGGGTTGCGCAGCGGCTCGATCCTGAGGAACTCGCCAAAGCGCAGCAGCTGCCGCGATCAGGTCGCTTTTATCCGGAAGCACGATTGCCTGCTGCTGAGCGGGCGAGTCTTGAGGATTATCATGGGTCGGGATGGGACCGGGGTCATATGGCGCCAGCCGGCGACATGGCAAGCGATACAGCCATGGCACAAAGTTTTTCGCTTGCCAATATGGTGCCCCAAGCGCCTGAATTGAACCGTGGCGTTTGGGCTGACTATGAGAAGTCAACACGCAGGTATGTGCGTCGCGTTGGGCATGCGGTTTATGTGATCACAGGGCCCGTTTATCGTCAGGTCTCGGTGCAGGCAGGCATGAAGCCTGCAACGGGCCAGGACGTTCCAGCAGTCAGCCGCATCGGACCGTCATCCGTATGGGTACCTGACGCAGTCTTTAAGCTTGTCTATGATCCGATTCAGGAACGTGCATGGGCTTACTGGTCAGAAAATCGTAACGATACAAAAGCTGCTGCACCTATCAGTCTGCAGCAGTTGCGCCAACGATTGCCGCACCAGTGGCTGCCCCACCTCAAGCGTGAGGACCAGCTTAAATCGATTGATTAGCGGGTTAGTGCTGCTTAGGCCGCTTCAAGTACCAGCCCTGCGTGTTCACGAAGCGGATGGAACTGAATTTTCGGCCATCGTTCTTGAAGAAACTGCAGGTCATAGCGTGTTGTCATCAAATAGGTATGCGTGTCGGCAGCGTCCAGGGCGACCCGAGTGGCGTTTGCATTCACAAAACGCTGCAGTTCACTTTCATCCTCGCAGGCCACCCAACGCGCACCGGTGTAGTTAGAGCCACCCAATCGCACCGCAACGCCATACTCGCTTTGCAGGCGATGGGCAGCAACCTCGAATTGCAGTTGCCCTACCGCCCCCAGCAGCATCAGCTGCCCGGCCAGGGGTCTAAAAACCTGAATCGCTCCTTCTTCGCCGAGTTCTTTGAGGCCCTTTTGTAGTTGCTTGCTGCGCATGGGGTCGGCAATTTCAACCGTTCTAAACATTTCAGGTGCGAAAAAGGGAAGTCCTGTGTATTGCAAAGCTTCCCCCTCAGAGACGGTATCACCGAGTTGCAATCCTCCGTGGGTGATGATGCCAATAATGTCGCCCGCATAGGCCTCCTCGACCAGATCGCGCCGTTGCGACAAAAACGTCACAACGCCNNGCGGTGCGTCGAACGCGAAGCTTCATACCTCTTGCAAAAACACCTGAACAAACCCGCAAAAATGCAATCCGGTCGCGATGCGCAGGATCCATGTTGGCCTGTATCTTGAACACAACCCCTGAAAACCGAGTCTCTTCGGGGCTCACGAGACGAGAGACAGCCTTTCGGGTGGTGGGCACCGGCGCGAGATCAACCAGCGCATCAAGCACCTCCTGCACCCCAAAGTTATTGATCGCAGACCCAAAAAAGACGGGGGTTTGCTTCGACTGCACAAAAAGTTCTTTTGAGAAAGGCTCGGCAGCCGTCTGAACAAGCTCGATCTCTGATTCGGCTTGATCAAACTCTGCGCCAAAACGTTGACGCAGCGCCTGGACATCGTGAATCAGTTCATCGTCGTCTCGCCTGCGGTCCTCACCGGCTTGGAATACGCGCATACGTTGGCTTCGCAGATCAAAAATGCCACCAAAGCGTTTCCCCTGCCCGACTGGCCAGGTGAGCGGCGCGCAGGGCATGCCGAGCACTTGCTCAATCTCGTCGAGCAGGGCAAGAGGCTCACGCCCTTCCCTGTCCATTTTGTTGATGAAAGTCATGATGGGCGTGCCACGTGAGCGGCAGACCTCGAT
>DENJ01000115.1:38856-41193 GCA_002359635.1 Burkholderiales bacterium UBA2647 | reverse complement strand
ACACACGCTTTCCAGGCGTGCGATTTAAACCACTCATCCACCTCTCCGAGTTGCGCGATTATACGGGAGCGTCGCTTATCAGGTCGCGAGGATGAGATTTTGCTGATTGCAGCCCTTCGCCTGTGTGAAGCGATGTCTAGTGACCGTCTGGAATGGTCACTATGGACTAACCGCCAGTCTTCAAGTACTGTGTTCTCAAGCGCTTGCCGTCTTGCGCGCCGGACAAAGGCGATGCCTTTAGCGTTAATTGAAAAATCTATTAGAGCGATAAACTGGAACCAGAACAGTCATGACAAATCGATCAGAACCTGATCCAAAGGATTCGTTGCAAGAGAGCGCTGCATACCATCCGCCTAAAGTTTGGATTTGGGACAAGGCAAACGGTGGGCGATTTGCCAATATCAATAGGCCGATTGCAGGACCGACTCACGAGAGCGAGCTACCGGTTGGAGCCCACCCCTTGCAGCTCTACTCGCTGGGAACGCCCAACGGCGTCAAGGTGACCGTCATGCTCGAAGAGCTGCTTGCGCTGGGCTACACAGAGGCCGAATACGATGCTTGGCCTATTCGGATCGGGGAAGGCGAGCAATTTGGCTCGGGTTTTGTCGACATAAATCCTAATTCAAAGATACCTGCACTCGTCGATCGAAGTGGAGAAAAGCCTGTAGCGGTCTTTGAATCCGCTTCCATATTGTTTTACCTTGCGGAAAAATTTTCAGTATTTCTGCCCTCAGATCACCCCGCGCGAAGCCAATGTCTCTCATGGCTTTTTTGGCAAATGGGGAGTGCACCGTACCTTGGCGGGGGCTTTGGTCATTTTTACGCATACGCACCGAGCAAAATGGAGTATCCCATCGATCGCTTCACCATGGAGGTGAAACGCCAGATGGACGTGTTGGACCGCCTGCTCTCGGACCAACCATTCATCGTCGGCGACGCATACAGCATCGCGGATATGGCGATCTGGCCGTGGTACGGTCAACTGGCTCTTGGGCGTCTATACGGCGCCGCCGATTTTCTCGATGTCGAGAGCTACAAGCATTTACTACGCTGGGCCCAATTTATTGGGGCAAGGCCTGCGGTTCAACGCGGTAGACTGGTCAATAAGTTGACGGGTGACGCTGACACACAAGTGCCCGAGCGTCATAGCGAGGCTGACTTTCAAGGCAAGCGCCTCGCTTGAATGAGGGGGCACAGACGCCCGCTCATTCAGATGACAACTTAGCCAGCGATCAGCTTGGTAATTCGCTCTTGATTTGCAGCGATTTTCTTATGGTTTTCAACAATGCTTTGGCGACGCTCATAGATTGCCTCTGCGTTCTTTAGAATCGCTGCCCGGTTGCCTTCGACGGTTCCCATGACAGCGTCGATCTTCGAGCGGTTGGCCGTAGCGCGCTGCTGTATCTCAGCAATTCTGGAGGCATTCGATGCGATGCGTTCTGCATTCGTTTCTGGGGTGGCCTGTTCGGGATGCAGATCGCCATCAAGCCATTTACGGTTCATCTCGATATTGCCGGCGTTAAATTCTACGATCTCGGCATTGCCTTCCATGACCATGTGATTGACTTCGATCAACATCTTGTTGATTTCGCTCATCTTTTCGCTCACGGCAATCACACGGGCATTGAGTTTTGAGCGATGGTCAAGGAAGTCAATGTGGGCCTGATTCAGCATCGAGTCCCGAAAGTTCTCCTGAATCGCACCCTCAACCTTCGTGGATTGCAGGATGGCCTTTCGGTTTCTGAAAATGTCATCGGTGTTTTGGTTGGCCATTTGGCGGTTGCCCATGAAGGCAGCCGAGTAGTTCTTGAAGATCAAGGCGCGGTTTTCCTCAATCATTGCGCGCTCGCGATAGGCCTGCGCTTTATTCCACATCACCGTGGATTCAAGTTCAAAAAGCTTTTGGCTGTTGGCGCGCACGTTTGCGCGATTGTCTTCGACCTGACTCATTTAATTCTCCTTGGGGCAGCTTGATAGGGCTGCGAGTTGTTCGGGATTGGGCGCAATGATTTCCCTGCAAACCACAAGTTGGAGAGAGATTATTGCGCTTTCGAAAGTTTACATAAAAAACGTTTGCTAAAGACAATGCAAAGCAAAATAAGTTTGTACAAAGACAAATAAATAGCATGTGAGCGCAGCAACAATGGGTAGCCCAATTGCAGGCACCATTCGGGTTCGTAGTAAACCCTCTGAGGCAAAAAAAGGAGGGGGCCTTGGCCCCCGCAAATCGCTCGCTGCGGAAAGACGCATCCAGACATTCAACTAGTTATGAATAATGAAAAGAAGATCAAGCTGCAGACTCAGTCTGCATCAATTTGCACAAATATAAATAGCTTT
>DENJ01000115.1:0-38786 GCA_002359635.1 Burkholderiales bacterium UBA2647 | reverse complement strand
GGTCGCCGATCGTCTTTTCCTGGCTGCTGTGGTGTGAGCCTTGTCAAAAGCGGCGTGTCGATTCCCGTGTGGTCCTGCTACTCACCTCCATTTAGAGGCTGCAGGTCGTTGGGTTTCGTACGATTTGACTTTATGAACCACAGAACACTATGCTCACAACGATCAACACTACCCCCTGAGACAAGCGTGTGAGTACCTCAAGTCGAGAAAAAAAGCATGTATTGAAGTTGGACCCGAGCCCATCGACCAAATCAGCGGGTAAGCGGATAACGACGCCGCCAGTGGTCCTTCCCAAGACCTCAAGCGAGAGGTCAAAAGCACGAGCATCGACCAACGGCCGCACGGAATCCAAAGTAGGGCGAGGCCAGCGTTTCTTAGGGACGAAGGATGATTCAGCACTCACAGGGGGTGGTCGTTCGCGCATTGCGGACAAAGCTGCAACCAAGGGTCAATCCGAGCACATGTTAGCTAAAGAAGTTCTCGGGCAGTTTCGCTCGATCTTCGCGGCGGTGCGTACACATTTCGCCAGAGTGGAGAAGGCGGTTGGTATTGGTGGGGCACAAGTCTGGGCACTTGCGTTGATTGAGGCTTCGCCAGGCGCTAGTCTGGGCGAGATCGCCAGCGGCATGGATGTTCACCAGAGCACAGCAAGTAATCTCGTGCGTTTATTGCTTGAAGCGGGTTATATCGAGTCGCTTCGCTCGGGCGATGACCGCCGGAAAGTGGAGCTGAGCATTACGGCTAAAGGTAGACTGCTTTTGCGCAAGGCGCCCAAGCCTTACACCGGCGTGCTACCGCATGCACTTGCCGCGCTGTCTGCGGCGCAACTTAAAATGCTTAGGGTTAGTTTAGCGGCCGTGAGCGACCACCTTAACGTCGAGCCAGCGCATGCGAAAAAGCCTCTGGCAACGATGTAACTGCTAGGTCCATCCAATCTGCAATACGGTTCAAGACGCGGCCCTTTTCCGGATCGTTTAGTACTTCATGAAGCATTTCAGGCTCGTTGTCGACCGCCACCAGTTCGGCAGATAGCTGCTGAGCGAACCGTCTTGCGCTGTTGTTATCAACAAGCTCGTCCTTACCCGCCAATAAGAGCAATACGGGTATCGACCAATCTCGGGCACATTGGTCGATCTGTTGGGAGGCGTGAAACATCCATGCTGCAAGGCGAAGCGATATTTTGCGGTGAACAAGCGGATCCTTGTTGTAGCGCTCAACAACAGCCCTGTCTCTGCAAAGGGTGCTGGTATCGATCTTATTGGCGAGGCATAAATTGGGGAACAAGAGAGGGATGCAATGGAGTAGCCACTTTTCGGATGTGCTCAAGAAAATCCCAAGGGCAGGAGCGCTTAGCACGGCTGCACAGATATCTGGCATTCGATCGCGTGCTTTAGCAATCGCCTGCACGACAACAAGACCACCCATACTGTGTCCTAGAAGGATCAAGGGGAGATCTTGGGCGATTTTGCTCGGCATCTCTGCGATGACATGTTGCGCGACATGGACCAAGCCTTCAACCAAGGCGTCGGAAAAAGGGATTTTTCCTCTGTCGCCTTCGGATCGGCCGTGACCGAGATGGTCATATCCGACACAAATCCAGCCCTCCTGCTGCAAAACCTGCGCAGTTTGGCTGTAACGTCCCATATGTTCACCGAGCCCATGGACCATCAAAACGACGCCGCGAGCTTGCATGGGCAGGCTAGCATTCCAGCGGTAGACGGCAAGATTGCCGTAGGACCAGGGAAGTGAATCGATGGTAGGTTCGAAAGTGTTCATGGGCAAGCCTTGTGAGACTTGCGGGAGTTTAACTTTTGTTTGCTGAACTTGGATTGGTCTTCATGTTGACGATTGGGGTGGCGCTAGGTGGCCTGGGCGGGTACTGGGTTCGCTCGTTGATTGCACGCTCAGAGCAGCAGGCCTTGCGAGCACAACTCGAATCTGAGACACAGGCAACCCAAAAAGTACAACTCGAGCGTGAACAAAGTTTGGAACAACATAGTCGATGGCTCCATGACCAAATCAAGCTTCTCGCCGCTCAAATGCTTGATGAGCGCACCAAGCAATTCACTGTTCAAAGCGAGCAGCAACTCGGGCGACTCATCGAACCCTTAAAAGACCGTATTGTCGAGTTCAGAGCGAAGTTGGACGATGTTCAGCTAAAAGATGTTGAGCGCGCCGCGCAATTGCAGGCTGAACTCAATCAGCTTAAGTCGCTCAATCAGCAAATGACCCAGGAGGCACATAAGCTGTCGACGGCCTTGCAAGGGCAGTCAAAGGTGCAAGGTCATTGGGGTGAACTTGTATTGTCTAATTTGTTAGAGCGTTCCGGTTTGAGGGATGGAACTGATTTTCGTCGGGAAGTCAGTTTTCAAACCGATAGTGGCAGAAAGCGGCCCGATGCGATTGTTTTTTTGCCGCAAGGAAAACACATCGTTATCGATGCAAAGGTCTCGCTAAATGCTTACACACGATATGTGAATGCTCTTGACAATCATGAACGCAGTGTTGCGCTTCAAGAACACCTGCGTGCGATCAACGATCGAGTCCAAGAGCTGTCTTCGCGATCTTATGCTGAACTGCCTGGACTCAATACACCAGAAATTGTTTTTATGTTTATACCTATCGAATCAGCCTTTGGAGAGGCTATGCGTGGCGATTCAACGCTCTTTCAAAAGGCTATGGATCAGCAAGTGGTGATTACCACCCCAACAACTTTGTTGACAAGCTTACAAATCGTTCGGCAGCTTTGGCGCTTTGAAGACCAGCACAAACACAGTGCTGAACTTGCTGAAAGAGCTGCAAAAATTTATAAAAAACTGGTCGCATTTGTTTCCACGATGGAAGCAATCGACCAATCGCTTTCTAAGGCTCGTGATAGCTATGACAAAGCAGTTTCACAGCTGGTCACCGGAAAGGCCAATTTGATTCAGCAGGCTAAGGAGTTTGAGCGACTAGGGGTGGCAGTGCATTCAAGCCTTCCTGAGGCGCTTGTTGCACGTGCCGAGCTTGAGCTTGAACCCTCGACGAATTTGACCAAAGATCTAGCTGATTAACCGGAGCATTTCGAATGCATGATTTAATTATCCGCGACGCTAAAGTGATTGATGGCACAGGTCGCGCTGCTTTTGCAGCCGATGTTGGGATCAGCAATCAAAAAATTGTAGAAATTGGATCTATAAGCTCGCGGTCGACACGCGAAATCAATGCCGCTGGCCGATACCTCATGCCTGGTTGGATTGATATCCATACGCACTACGATGGTCAAGCGCTTTGGGATCCGTATTTAAGCCCTTCAGGATGGCATGGCGTGACTACTGCGATCATGGGCAACTGCGGCGTCGGCTTTGCACCGCTGCGCAGCGAACAGCGTGAATGGGCGATCGAGCTCATGGAAGGCGTCGAAGATATTCCTGGAGCCGTGCTTCGGGAGGGTGTGCCTTTTACCTGGGAAGATTTTCCGGGCTATCTCAACGCGCTCGACAATTTGCCTCACGCCATGGATATCGGCACACAGGTGCCCCATGCTGCTGTCCGTGTCTACGTGATGGGCGAGCGAGGTCGAAGGCGCGAGAAAGCCACCCCTGAGGACTTGGCGTCGATGAAGCTTGTGGTTAAGGAGGCGCTTCAAGCGGGCGCCCTTGGTTTTTCAAGTTCTAGAGCGATGGTACATCGATCGAGTAAAGGCGAATCGGTCCCAAGCCTTGACGTTTCAGGGGACGAATACTGTGCCATCGCTCAAGGGCTCGCTGAAGCGGGAAAAGGCGTGATTCAGATGATTTCGGATTTCGCCGACCTAGAAGCTGAATTTGGCATCATGAAAGATGCAGCTAGGGCTAGCGGTAGGCCCTTCTCGTTTACGCTTTTGGAGCAGGGCCAATATCCAGATCGCTGGCGCGATATCCTAAAAAGAGTCGAAGCCGCTCAGGCAGATGGTTTGAACATGCGTGCTCAAGTGTCGTGCAGGCCAATTGGTCTTATGCTCGGCCTGCAGTGTTCGATGAGCCCCTTTATGTACGCGAAAGCCTATCTTGATTTGGCTCATCTTGAACTGCCAGAACGCGTTCAAGCGCTTCGGCAAGCGTCGGTGAAAGCTGCCATTCTTGCCGATCAACCGAAGCCGGAGACCCTCAGATTACAGCGACTAACACTTGCCCATGAGCGACACTTTCCTTTGCACGAGCAATTCACTTATGAGCCAAAGCCCAATGAAAGTGTTGCGGCCTTAGCGCAAGCTGAGGGACGTGACCCGAGGGAATTTATGTACGACTACATGCTGAGGCACGAAGGTAAGCAATTGTTTTATTTTCCATTGCACAACTATGAGCATGGTGATCTTGAGTCGGTGAGAACGATGATGACCCACCCTTTTACCTTGCTCGGGCTAGGCGACGGAGGCGCCCATAATGGTTATATTTGTGATTCTAGTTTTCCCACCTTCTTGATCACCCATTGGGCGCGTGACCGTCAGCGCGGCGATCGACTTCGGCTTGAAGACTTGGTTCGGGCACAAACTTATAACAATGCAAACGCCCTTGGTCTTGGAGACCGCGGTTTGATTGCGGTCGGTATGAAAGCTGATCTCAACATCGTCGATTTCGAGGGGCTGCGACTGACCATGCCCGAACAAGTCAGCGATCTACCGGGTGGCGGCAGACGCTTTATCCAGCGATCTGAGGGCTACGATTACACCCTGGTCAGTGGCGCCGTGGTCTACGAGCAGGGGCAAGCCACCGGTGCAATGCCCGGTCGCCTGATTCGCGGTGCTCAAAGCTTGAGCCTTTGAATGGATGCGCACCTGACTGTGATTCTCATAGTGAAATGCAATGGTTGATATCGACCACCAGGCGCATAGGGCAAGCGCAATCGTAATACCGACACCGGATAAGCGATTCAGAGGATAAAGCATGAAATGCTCCTTGAAGGGACAGGCTGTGATTTCATGTTAATCGTCAGGTGGCTCATAACGTGAGCCAGCTAATCGTCTGTTTGATACTGAGCTTTTGCCTTGGTCAAGGTTTCAATCAGTTTTCGGCGTAGCGAAGCTGGCCCGATCACCTCGACCTGATCGCCGTGTCGCAAGATATCCATGATGAGCTCACGATCATCGCTGTAGGGCAACTCAAGCAGCAGGCAGCCCTGCTTGTCCATCGATTGCTTTTGTTGCGGGTGCCATTGCTCGCTGGCAACCCAGCGCGCGCGTTCAGGGGAAAATCTCAAGCGCGCTGTGCCGATGACCGCACCCGAAAAAATGCCATAGCCAGCGTTACTATGAGCCTCAAGCCGTTTCTCCGGTAACTCTTTGCAGGCCTGTTTGAGGGTCTGGCAGTACAAAATAAGGTCTAGAGAAAAACTCCGGAGATCTTTCCGCAAATGGCACCAGGCATCCAAATACCAATTTTCGCGATAATGGACCAACCGCTGGGGTGAAATCTTGCGCTCGCTGACCTCGTTTTTGCTTCGAGATTCATAACGAATAAGTAGACATTGCCGCTCAAGCAATGCCTTTCCGATTTGTGGAAAGGCAGCTAACTGTCTTGTTCTCGTGCCATGAGCGATCAGGCGCAACCGCTTGCGTAGTTCGCGGCCGGGTGTATTGCTTCCCCCAAGCGTTGTCTCGACACGTTGAATCAAGGGGTTTAGATGCGGCCCGATAAAACCTGCCTGATCAAGTTGCAGCAGCATGTTGTGCATGGTGACCAGCGCAAGTGCCTCTTGCTGGTTGAACCATAGACCCGGGAGCTCGAATCGTGGGCCGATTGCCCCGTGGGGTTCGAGCTCATAGGCCCGTTCGAAGGGTTTGTAAACAATCGGCGCATTGAACCTGTCTCGCAAGATTTCAAGGTCTCGCTTGAAGGTGGCACGGGATATTTCAAGTTCTCGCAAAAAGTTCGCGATCGGCACTTTGCCCCGAGCCTGTAACATATCTCTGATTCGGTAAAGTCGGTCGAGTTGGTTCATAGGAGCACGGGTGTCGTGATGCAGCGAATTGCCCGGTGGGTACTGTATTGCAGAGCGTTTCGATGGATTTAAGCGCCGGATGAATGATGATTGATGATAAGACATGAAGGAGACCGTGATGAAGCGTCGCAATGTACTTAAGATGATTTCGGCTGCGCTGCCAGCTGCCAGCCTGTCAATGCGGGTAGAGGCTCAAAGCTACCCGAGCAAGAGCATCCGCCTCGTCGTGCCGTTCCCCGCTGGATCGACGACGGATATGGTTGCTAGAACCTATAGCGCTCAGCTGTCCCAGGCACTCGGGCAGCCCATGGTGGTTGAAAACAAGGCGGGTGCCGATGGTCTGATTGCGGGACAGGAAGTCGCGCGGGCTGCCAGTGATGGCTACACGCTCTTTTTGGCGACCAACAGTCCGATGGCCGCAGGGCCTGCGATGAAAAAGAATCCTCCCTATGATCCTTTGAAGGATTTTTCGCCCATTGCTGATTTAGGGCGTTACACTTTTTTTATGGTGGTTCACCCCAGCGTGCCCGCCAACAGCTTGGCCGATTTGGTCAAGCTCGCCAAAGATGCGCCCGGGAAGTTGAGCTATGCGACTGGGAACACAACCGGTATTTTAGGGGTAGCGCAGTTCTGTTCGCTCGCCGGTATCCAAATGACCCACGTGCCCTATAAGGGTGAACCTCAGGCCATGCTCGATTTACTTGCTGGTCGGGTTCAAGCCATGATGGTTTCTTCGGGTCCCTCCATTGCCCACTTGCGAGAAGGGAAGATTCGCGCGCTTGCGGTTGCCACAACGAGCCGAAGCCCGCTATTGCCGAACGTGCCCACGATGGTGGAGGCTGGCATCAGCAAATTCACCATCACTTCGTGGGCAGCGGTTTATGGGCCTGCCAACATGCCCAAGCCCATTGTTGAGCGTCTGAACAAGGAATTCTTGGCAGCAGCGCAGCGCCCTGAGGTTAAGGCTGCGATGGAGAAAATCGCCTTTGTTCAAACCGGCTCCACACCGGAGGGCTTGGCCGCACATACCAAAGAGCAGTATGAGTCTTATCGTTCGGCGCTTCGTGCCGCCGGTATCGAGCCCGAGTGAGAGCAAGGCCAGCAAGCTTCGTGAAGCGCGTGCAAGATTTGCCGACCATCAGCTGCCAGACCTTGGTGATCGGGGCGGGCCCAGCCGGATCCAGCTGCGCACACTGGTTAGCCCGCCATGGTCACGACGTTTTGCTGGTGGATCAGTACATTTTTCCGCGACACAAGATTTGCGGCGATGCTTTGATACCGGACAGCTTGCAGGTACTCAGGCGTCTGGGATTACTGAGCGAGGTGTTGGCCCAGGCTAAAGCGGTAGACCATGTTCAATGCATTGCACCGAGCGGCCGGTCGGTCGACCTGACGGCGCCGATGGCAGTGATTTCACGCTTTGTGTTTGACGAAATCCTGCTCAAAGCTGCCATCAGGCAGGGCGCCATTTTCCAGGGTGGGCTTTGCTTTGAGGGCTTATCGCGCCGCCCGGAAGTGGACCATGCTGTGGATGGCGCCTGGTTCCGTAAAGCTGGCAAACTCGTTTTGATCTCGGCAAAACAGCTTGTGATTGCAACAGGCGCTTCGTCATCCGCACTCCAGGCGGCAACGGTTGAGCATCGTCGAGCACCAAGTGCGATGGCCATGCGGGCAATCGTCAGGCATCCCGGCTTGCACAGGGAAGTCACAGGCTTGCAAGTCATTTGGCATCGTGCGCTTAGCCCTGGTTATGCCTGGCTTTTCCCCATGCGAGACGAGGCCTATAACCTTGGGGTTGGGGTATTTGATGTCGCAACGAACTGGCCGCAGCAGAAAGTGAATCTGCGTCAACTTTTTCAACAGTTGATCGATGTCAACCCGACGATTGCACGCCTGCTGAAGGAAGGCGAGATGATCGGGCCGCTGAAAGGTGCCCCCTTGCGAAGTGGCTTGACAGGAGCATTAACCAGTCAGGATGGTGTGTTGATCTGTGGCGAGGCAATTGGTAGCACTTATGGTCTCACCGGTGAGGGAATCGGGAAAGCGATGGAAACAGGGCTCATGGCTGCAGAGAGCATCTTGGCATCCGAAGCCCAGCAATCGTCAGATCGCTTGCACCCCAGTCTTCACTATGAGCGCGCACTTGGATCTTTACGTATGCGCTATGCACAATACGAAAAGGCGAACCGCATTAATCGAAGGCCCTGGCTTGCTGAACTTCTGATCCGCCTAGCATCGCACAGTACCGGTTTGCGTTTTCAAGCTTCGGAGGTGTTGAATGAGCGACGATCGCCCGAAGATCTGGTCACCATGAGCGGCATACTTGGTTTGTTATTAAAACAGTCATGATGGAGATTTAATCGTGCTCGACTTGAGTGAATCGCGGTTTGAAGAAGCGGTGCTTGAGGTGTCCAAGCAACAAGCCGTCTTGGTTGACTTTTGGGCGCCTTGGTGCGGACCTTGCCGCACGCTCGGGCCAATGCTCGAAAAGCTCAGCTTGGCCTATGAGGGCAGGGTGTATATGGTTAAAGTCAACGCTGACCATGCCCCTCAACTCTCACAACGCTATCAAATCCGTAGCCTACCGATGGTAATGCTTTTTAAGGATTCGAAGGTCGTTGATCAGTTCGTGGGTTTGCGACAAGAGTCCGAGATACGGCATTTTATTGATCGTCATCTACCCCGTCTTGAGGATAAAGACTTGGCCGTAGCCAGACAACGCGTGTGCGAGACTCAATACGAAGAGGCCTGCGAGTTGTATAAGCGTGTGCTCGTGCTAAACCCTGCGCACGAACTTGCGAGGCTTGAATGGGTGCAAGTCTTGTTGCAGCTATCGATGTGGGGCGATGCCGCGCAAAGCTTCGAGACCTTGCGTCCCAAGAGGCTCAGTGATCCAAAAATTGCAGCGGTCGCTTTCCTCGTGGACGCGGCGCTTGCTTTGGAGGCAGGGGGTTTGGTCGAGACGAAGCTGCATAGTGATCTCTCGGATCCCAAAGAACCAGGCCCGGACCATGCCAAAGCGCCCCAGCAAAAGTTACGCGAGGCGCAACTGGCAATGCTATCGGGCCGCTGGACCGAGGCGATGGATGGTTTCTTGGATTTGCTTGCGCATGAACGGCAATTTGCCGCTGAGCTTATCCGTCAATCGATGCTTGCAATTTTTCAGCTCTGTCCCGACCCCCAATTGGTCGGTCAGTATCGCCGAAGGCTTGGCGCACTGCTGCATTGAATTTTGTCTCGGGGTTGGCAAGAAAGGTTTGGCTGCTGCCGTTTGCGCGCTTGTTGCGGTAAACGGCTGCGGGCGCAAGCCGCTCAGCTCACTTGCTATCGGTAGCGGCGGATTCTTTTTCAAGACTGCCCGGTAAAGCTGCCGATTCTTCAGCGGGTTTTTGGGGCATTTGTGCTTTGCGTCTAGCCATGCAGTGCGCACAGATAAAGCGTCGAACCCCGCCACGGGTCATCACCCATTTACCCAGGGATTCATCTCGGTCGACGCGACAGCTTGAGCAAAAACGTTGCTTGGGACTTTGCTGCATTTCAAAATTTCCGCCGCCGCCGGCGGTCCTGACTTCTTGTTATGGACAGAAAGTATGCCTGAATCAACGATCTTGCATTCTCGAAACTGGAGCAAGATGCCGAGTCATGCCTGATGCAAGTCTTCAAAGGGTTTTCGCTATGGCTCAAAAGGTTTACGCGAGGGCTCAAANNGAATGACGCGAAGGCTCGAGACTGGCGAAAAGCCAGTGCCGCAATGACGTCTGCTTGAAGAAGTCTGCGGTTTTGCAAGCATTTCCCCGCGCCGCCGAGGCACTTACAGTTCGTTTTGCATTTCATCGGGCCTCCTCGATAATGTATCTAAGCTGCAATCGAGATAATGCCATCGTTAAGTCATTGCGCCGTCGCTTTGAGGCAAACCTGATGACGATGATATTACGTCCCTTGAATGTTTGACTTTCGCTTTTAGGTAAAGCTTATGCCCACTAACTCGAAATCCAGGATTCGTCATTACGAGGCAGCGATTGAGTCCTACGAGCAAATGATCGCTGCTTATCGCGAAACCATTGAGCATTTGCAAAAAGAGGATACAGGCAAGGCAGGGTTGTCGTCTTTTCACGCTCGAAAGCATCGGCAAGAGGCCGATCGTGAGATTGCCTTGGCAGAGCATGTCGACGCAGCACCCCCGCTGAAGGACCGGCTTGCTGATGAGGACGACAAGAAGACCAAAATGGCCTTTGGCAAGCTCACCGTGTTTACGGTTGTTGTAATCGGCGCTGTACTTGTTGCTATTTTTGCGGGAACCACAGGTGATTTGAGTAAAACCTGGAAAACTGACTCGGCAGCTGATTTCGCCAAATCGGTGCAGTATCCCCGTCAATAACACCTGGACATCATCGGGCGGGGGCCTGCGTCGATCACTAGAGGCTGATTTTTGCCCTTCGAATCACGACCGCCCACTTTTCGATTTCAGCCTTGTTGTAGTCTCGAAATGCTTCAGGACTGCTGCTCACAGGGTCTGCACCGGACCCGATCAGCTTTTGGCGTACTTCGGGATGAGCAAGTGCCTTTGTACATTCCTGATAAATCTTTTGTACGATATCTGGCGGCGTTTTCGCAGGTGCGTAAAGGCCGCTCCATGAGGAGACTTCAAAATCCGTCATGCCGACTTCAGCGAAGGTTGGAACATTCGGAAGCGCGGTAATGCGCTTGGTTGATGCCACAGCAAGTGCTCTAAGCTTGCCCGATTGAATGTGTGGCACGGCAGACAGGGCTGTCATAAAGGCCATTTGAATCTGTCCTGAGATGACATCGGTCATGGCAGGCGCTGCGCCTTTGTAGGGAACGTGTACCAAATCGATATCGGCGCGAAATTGTAGAAGTTCACCCGCGAGGTGTGGTGAACCGCCTGCGCCCGATGAACCAAAACTGAGTGTGCCAGGTTTGCTCTTTGCAAGCGCGATCAGGTCTTTGAGGGATTGCACAGGCAGGTTTGGATGAATCGCCAAAATACTCGGTGCACTCATCACCTGACTAATCGCCACAAAGTCGCGCAAGGTGTCATAGCCGGGGTTTTTGTACATCGTCATGTTGGTTGCATTCGCGACCGTACCGAGCAACAAGGTATGACCATCCGGCGCGGCACGAGCGACTTCGGCCGAGGCGATATTGGATCCGGCTCCTGGCTTGTTCTCGACGACGATCGACTGGCCCATCGACTCTTGCATTCGGGCCGCAATCAGTCTCGCAGCTAAATCGGTAGGCCCGCCCACCGCATAGCCCACAAGCAGACGGATGGGCCGGCTTGGATAGACGGTTTGTGCAAGGCTTGTTTTGACTGTCATCATCGTCAGGGGTAGTGCGCTGCCCAAGAAAAGGGCTTTTAGACTTTGACGCTTCGCCGCACCGCGTGAATTGGCCTCATGGATGGCAGCGGGCTTGTCTTGTTCAGCGCTTTGGGCGGCGTTGGCGCTGCGCAAAATCAAGGGCTGAGTGTCTGGTTTCATGTTTGATTCTCCTTGCCGATCATTGCATTGATCAGCGTGGTTGTTTTTTCGCCGGGACGCGTAGTCGCACAACAGCATCCACAGCCATGACACCATGGGCAAGACCTTCCGGCATGATGAAGACTGGGTTGATTTCTGCTTCCTCAATACAGGCCGTCGGGTCGCATGCAAGTCTTGACAGGTCACAAAGCGCAAGGGCCAGAGCCTTCATGTCGCCCTTCGGTAGATTACGGAAGCCCTGATACCTGAGCAGTCCCGGTATCTCCGCAATCATGGCGAAGGCATCCTCCATGTCGATTGGGGCTGGTCTGAGCGCGACATGAGGGTTGAGTGCTGCTTCAATGCCGCCGATGCCCAGCACCACAACAGGTCCAACAACCGCATCGTAGCGATAGCCGATAAGGACCTCACCCAATGCCTTTTGTTTTTTCTGGACCAGTACCTGGCGTAAGCCCGACCTAGCCCGATTCGTTGGGTTTGCCTGAGTGGCGAGGATGGCGTCATGTTGCATCACACGATCTCGTAGTGCCTCAAGGGCTTTATCCCAGGATGAATAACGATCTAAATCAAGTAAAACACCGCCAAGATCAGACTTATGAGTGATTTCATGACTTACAATTTTTAGGACGTATTGATCGAGTGACTCGTCCTTCATCACTTGCGCCAGATCACTAAGCTCGCAGACCTGATGTGGGCTGCACGGGATTGACAGACTCTCGAAGAGCTCATAGGCCTGCGCTTCGTTTGGTTGCTGGTTCTTTACTTGAAAGGCGATCGACAAATGCTCGAGCAAGGACCGACTTGCCTGACCAAGTGCAGCATGCTCGACCTGGCGCGGCCTGCGCCATCGCATGATCGCTGCGATGGCGTCGGCGCAGCTCTCTGGCGTTCTAAAGCCAGCGATATGTTTTGCGCTTAAAAGTGCGAGGGCTTCATCGGCTTGCGGGGCGAAAAACGCAGCAATAGGCTTTGTCGTAAAGCTCGGTGCATGTTCTAGAATCGGATGCATCGCGAGTGCAGGCTTTGAGCGGGCTGATGAGCCAACGACAGCCACCGCAGCATCGCAAGCATCCCATTGTGCGAGGGCGGCAAGCACGCCTGCATACTGTATGGCGCTGCCCGCAAGCGTGAGGTCAATGATGGGCGCAGCTCGAAGCTTCGGTACTGGGTGTGTGCTGTCGATGCTTCTTATCGAAGCTTCCACAAGATCTTGCAAGCTTGCATCCGCATAGGCGGGTTCAATGCCGTGAAGGCCTAAGTTATCCATCACCATGGCTGCGGCGCCCCCTGTTGTGGTGAGTACGGCCACGCGTGACTTTCCTTGGGATCGATTCCGTTGCGCAGCGCGGGGGCGAAGCATCGGTGCGATTTCGATCAAGGCCTCCATGCTTTGCAATCGAACGACCCCACAGTCATCCAGAAAGCTGCTCAGGGCAAGACCTGAGCCTGCCAGTGCGCCTGTATGCGACTGCGCAAGCTGGTTGCCGAGCGCCGATCGCCCGATCAGATAAGCGGCAACCGGCTTATCGAGACTCATGGCATGCGCGACGGCCTGCCGAAATCGTCGAGCATCTCTGATCGTTTCCATAAAAAGCCCAATAGCCTTGGTTTGCGCCTGGGAAGCACAGGCCTCGATCATGTCCGCAAGATCCAAATCACATTCGTTACCGACCGAGATCAGGGTTGAAAAGCCGATACCCCGAGCCTGGCCGCGGGTCATCAGTGAACCAATCATCGAGCCACTTTGTGAAATCATGGCGTAGCTGCCGGGCACTGGTCGATCGGTATCAATCACCGCGTTAACGGTAAGCGCAAGGCCGCGATGGGCTTGAATCAGACCAATACAATTGGGGCCAAGCAGTCTTATGCCCCAATGCTTTGCAAGCCTGACCAGTGCCTCCTGCTGCGCGAGTCCGTCTTCGCCGATCTCCGCATAACCATCGGTATAAATGGTGACAACAGGTATGCGTTTACGACCGCATTGCTCAATCACCAAGGGGATGTGCGCCGCCGCGGTCATGACAAAGGCCTGGTCGATCGAGTCTGGGTAATCAAGCACGCTTTTGTAGCTTTTCACCCCGAATAGCTCGTCGCGGCTTGGATTGATTGGGACAATTTTTCCTGGCCAGTTGCACTGTTGTAAAAAACGCTGCGGCCTTGATGTGTTTTTTGTAGGATCGCCAGAAGCACCAATCAGTGCAACCGTGTCCGGCTCGAGCAGGGCATGTTGCCATCGGGACGGGCCGGATGAGATAAGTGCTTGGCCTGGTTGATTTCCCTGCATATCGCGTTCGCCCTCGTTGGTCTACCAGCCTTGCGGATGGTCGTTGACTTTGATGGTGTGTCTGGCTTTGTTGTGTTGGGGCTGGATGATGTCAAGGCCCTAGGGAAGCTTTCCGAGAACCGATTCCGCAATCCTATTTTTCAGAATTTCGAGCGATCCACCCGCAATCATCCAGCCTCGGCAGCGCCGCAAGCAATACTCGAGCAGCAAATCCTGGCTGTAGCCGGCGCCACCAAGAATTTGTAGCGATTCATGAGCAATATCAAAGCCCCATTGATTGCAGGCATGTTTCGCAATCGCTGTATCTTCGGCACTCGGAAAGCCGGCATCGGCCCGACTGGCGGCTTGATAGAGCAAAAGCTGGGCAGCTTCAAGTTTGATTTTCATCTCGGCGAACTTCCACTGAATGCCCTGAAATTCAGCGATCCGCTTGCCAAATTGCTTGCGTTGCAAAGCCCAGGTCTTTGCTTGTTCAAAACAGTAGCGCCCCAAGGCAATTGAGCGGGCCGCATTACCAAGCCTCTCGACGTTAAAGCCTGCGATCTGGCGTTTGAAACCCCCTTCCTTGAGAACAACCATTTCGGGCGGCACATAAACGTTATCGAAATAAAGCTGCCGCCATTCCTCGCCTGACATAAATTGCGAGACTTTGCCGTAACGAAAGCCCTCCGACCTTGTGTCGATCAGCACAGAACCGATGCCATCAACGCCGGGCCCAAAGCGAACATAACAGAGAATGACGGCTGCATAAGGTGCGTGGGTGGTGAAAACCTTCGTGCCGTTGATCCGGTAGCCCTCACCATCCGGTGTTGCTGTCGTTCTTAATGCCGTAACAGCTGATCCTGCCTCAGGTTCGCTCATGCCCACTGAAATCAGGGCCTCACCGGCTAGTATCGCCTTAAGGTATCGATCCTTTTGCAAAGGGCTACCGTAGGCAGCGAGAACCCTCACGGGGCCGAAGTTGCCCGCCTGGACCACATCGGCTGAGCGGGGGCAAACCGATGCAATCGCTTGGATTGCGATGACAGCGTCTAAGAGACTGCCTCCCTGGCCGCCGTCGGACTCGGGTAAACAAAGGCCCATGAGTCCCATCGCCGCCATTTTTTTTGATACATCCCAGGGGTAGGCCGGATTGTGGGCGCGCTCAAGTGCGCCCTGGGCCAGTTCCTCGCGGGCAAAGCGCAATGCGGTATCCTGAAAGTGCAGTTGTTCTTCTCGAAATGCAAAATTCATGCTGTAAATCCTTTGTTCGACACGAGATGGCACTGCCTCAACAGGGCACACACAAGTTATAGGTTAGTGAGGATGGCAATGTTTTCGAATGCATGGATTGTGAGGGGTCTTCAGCGTTTCAAAAATCATCTTGCCGGCGACAAGCTCAGATCAGTGCGACTGCTTAGCCTGACTTTTGCCGGTGCTTTGATCATCTTCGGGCCGAGGCCTGTTGCGGCTCACGATTGGGGCGGCAAGCCGATTGTGATTGTTCAGGGCTTCTCTGCGGGTTCAGGCATTGATGTCGTGATCCGGCAACTTCAGGAACCGCTTGAGCAGGCACTGGGTACAAGGCTCGTCATGGAATACCGGCCGGGGGCAGGCAGCAACATCGCTTCGGCCCATGTTGCACAGGCTAGACCAGACGGGCATACCCTTTTGCTCGGGACGGCGGCCTCTCATGGCATAAATGCAGCCTTGTACAAAAAGCTACCCTTTGATGTTGAAGCCGACTTTACCCCGGTTGCGCCCTTGGTCGATGTGAGCAATGTACTGGTCATTAATCCGAGCGTGATCGACGCCAAGGATTTGAAAAGTTTTGTCGAACAAGTTCGCGCCCAACCCGGTAAATTCAACTACGCTTCTACCGGCAATGGCACGGGCGTTCATTTGGCCATGGCGGAATTTCTAGCGCGAGCCTCGCTTGACATGACCCATGTCCCCTACAAAGGCGGCCCTGAAGCCTTGCAGGCTGTTTTGAAAGGCGAAGTTTGTTGCATTTTTAATCAGGTTCAAACCGTTCTGCCGCAGTTAAAAAGCGAGCGGATTCGTTTGCTCGCGGTAAGCACAGCCAAGCGGGTGAGTGCGGTCGCCGAGGTACCAACGATTGCCGAATCCGGGTACCCGGGCTATGACTCAAGCATTTGGTTTGCACTTTTCGGCCCAAAACAAATGGACCCTGCTGCGCTCAAGGCGATCAATGATGCAGTCCGTCAGGTTCTATCGCAGCCGGCTATCCGTGAACGATTTGCAAGTCGCGGCAATCAGGTCCGGATTGAATCACCCGAGCAGTTTCGCCAAACCGTTCGACAGAATCGTCAGCGCTGGGCTGAGGTTGTGAAGGCATCGGGTGCGTCTATCGATTGATGAACCACGGGGTTGATTCGAGTTCGCGATCATCGAACGCGATCAGCGCCGCTTGATGCGCCGCGAAGCTGTCTGAGAAAAGCCTCGCGCACAGAGCCTGGGTAAGCCTCTCAACGCCGACTCTGAGGCCTGGGATATCGCCCGCTAAGGGACCATGGCTCATTGCGCACCCCCAGTTAAAGGCATGGATGCGGCGTAACCAGTCCTGGCCCTTAACATCGGCGCGCGGAAGAAATTCAAAACCATCGCCCAAATAAGGAAAGCTAGCAGATTCCGCAAATGCGTCTGCCTCATCTGCCGACACATGATCCTTCCAGCAGTCAACAAGCGGTGCGAAGTTCGCAAGATCTGCCCGCGCCATGAGGTCAACACTAAAACCCGTTGCAAGAATGACATGATCAAATAAATGCCTTCCCTGATTGCTGAAAACTTCTACCTTCTGGGTGCTATCGACGGTAAGGCAGAGGTCTTCCCAAGCGTGATTGAGACAGATTTTGAATTGATCGAAAGCTGCACAACGATGAACCGATTCGTGCGGCGGCGGCACTTGTACATCGAATATATAATTCATCATCCACCAGCGTTGCGCATCGGGTAGCCGATAAAACCCGCGCTGAAAGCCAGGGTAACTCGCCCCCTTCGATTTGTTGATTTGCGGCAACTGAGCGCGACGAACATGCAGTTCAACGCTCGCTGCGCCAGCCTCGAGTGCACAGGCAGCATTGTCAAACGCTGAAGCACCGGCGCCAAGGACAGCCACCCGCTTTCCGCGAAAGCCTTCAAAGTCAATCGGGTCGGCGGCATGCCAAATCGACCGGCAGCGCCCAGGCCCATCGGATTGCCAAGATCTGAATCTCGGCCAACGCAACTGACCGCTACCATCGCGACCCAATGCCAGGACCAGATGCCTGCAGCTTACAAGCTCCTTGCGCCCATCGCTTCGATGCTCAAGGCTTACTTCAAGCTTGTGATCGGGATCCTCGCCATGGGGCTTTACCGACTTGAATTCAATACCGTTATCAACTCGAACACCGGTTTGCTTTCGCAGCCAGTGCAAGTAGTTGTTCCAATCTAAACGGTCAATTTTATAGAGCGACGTCCAGGCCGCTTCACCATGTTGGGTGCTGAACCAGGTGCGAAAGCTCAGGGAGGGTATGCCGAGATCTGGCCCGGTCAAGTGCTTGGGAGAGCGTAGCGTGTTCATTCTGGCGTAGCTGGTCCAGGGGCCCTCTTGACCGCAATTTGCTTTGTCGACGACCCGCAATCGATGAATGCCTTCCCGTCGCAATGCGAAGGCTACACTCTGCCCGCACATGCCAGCACCAATAATTAAAACGTCAAGATCTTGCGAGGCGACCGATGCTTCGTCGGACGGTTGTGTGGATCTGCCAGGCCATGGCGGCCCCGGGTAATTCAGGGTTGCCAGGGCGATAGCAAGCTCGTGGTTTAATGCATCCAAGCGCTTCTCTTTGGTGTTTGCCATGATTCGTCTTCATTGTTATTACAGTTTGTCTTCCCCCTGGGCCTATTTCGGGGGGCCTCGACTTGCTGCAATCACACAAGCCTACGAGGTAAAACTCGAGTTACGGCCCTTTGACTTTCAGGCGGTGGTGCCACATACCGGCGGCATCCCGCTACGTACAAGACCCGAAGCGCGTCAAAGTTATCACGCCCTTGAGCTCGCTCGCTGGAGTAAGCGGCTGAAGATGCCGATTCATCTGGTTCCCCGGTACTACCGCAAGCAAGCTTCGCCGATTGACTGGAATAAGCGTCCCGGGTGGACGGTGATCGCTGCACAACAAGCTGGACTTGATGCCCAGTCGCTATCGCATGCCTTGCTAAGCGCGCTTTGGGTTGAGGAGCGCGACACTGCCGATGCGTCGGTTCGTGCTGCGATTGCCGATCGTCTGGGTATGCCCGGCGCTGAACTGGTTGCTGCAGAACAAAGCGAGGTTGTGCAGGCGGCCTATCGGGAGTTCAGCGAGCAGGCGCGTTTGCTCGGCGTTTTTGGCTCGCCAACTTATGTGATTGAGGGCGAGCGCTTTTGGGGGCAGGACAGGCTCGATTTTCTTGAGGATCGGCTCAGAGAACTCAGTCAGCGTTAAGATGCTTGGCATTGATGAGGGTATTGTTCCTGAGGTTGATGCAGCGCGCTTTCTCGGCATCAATCAGCTATTCTGATCTAAAAGTAACAACGTGATCGGCATCGAGTCGAATACCGATCGCTTCGCCATGATCATGATTGTGGTGGCTGGGCACCAAGGTAAGCACCTCGCTACCCGACGCAAGCCTTAGCGCATACATAAACTGTGCGCCGCGAAAGGCCTTGCGAATGATTTCGCCGGTGATCGGTGAGGCATCATCATGCACCACATCATCGGGCCGCAACAAAACCATGAGCTGGCCCCGCGAATCTGCAGATGCCGCTGCCATCGCAAGGTCTGCAGGATCTTGAATTGCCAGTTCGCCAAGTTCGGTTTGAAGCAGACTCTTGCCTTCACGCTGCATCAGTTGGGCCTGAAGAAAGGAGCCCTGTCCGACAAAATTGGCAACACGCCGCGAACGGGGTTGATGATAAAGCCGCCACGCAGTATCCCATTGTTCGACACGACCCGCTGACATGACGCCCACTGAATCGGCGAGCGCAAAAGCCTCGTGTTGGTCGTGGGTAACCAACAGCGCTGTTGTCCCATGACGTTTGAGCAGTTCACGCAAATCCATGGCAAGCCTTTCGCGCAAGGCAGGATCTAGATTGGAGAACGGTTCGTCGAGCAATAACAAATGCGGACGGGGGGCGAGCGCTCGGGCTAACGCAACCCGCTGTTGTTGACCACCCGATAACTCGTGGGGAAATCGTCGTTCGAAACCTGCAAGACCCACCAGTGCAAGCAAATCAAGAGCCTGCGTCGCCGCAGCATCTTTCGATAGTTTTCTCAATCCAAACGTTACATTATCAAGAACGGAGAGGTGGGGAAAGAGCGCGTAGTCCTGAAAAACAATACCGACTTGTCTTTGTTCTGGGGCCATGGTCCTGCCATGCTTTGAGACCAATTGATCACGGATATAGATCTCGCCATGATCAATCGCTTGAAAGCCAGCAATCACCCGCAGCACCGTGGTTTTTCCTGAGCCCGAAGCGCCAAGCAGACAACCTATGGCCGCCGCCTCCAAATGAAAAGAAAGTCGATCAAGCACGTTTCGGCGTTGCGGACCTTCGCCAAAGGACACGGTGACCTGATCGAGGCTTAATGCATTCATTGCTGTGCTAACAAAAGTAGGGAGCATAGCGCTTGGCGCCTGCCTTTGCGATGTTCGATTGAGGGATGAACCCGTGGCAACCGGCGTCCTGAACGTACAATCCTTTGCGCATGCGAATACCTTTTGTTTCGTCCTTAAGCACAAGGCTGCTCCCTTTGCTGATGGGGATCGGCGTTTCGGTGCCCTTAATGGCTTTGTTGATGCTTGCCGCGGGGGTCCATCCGCTTGAGTCTGCCACAAACCATGCGGCAATTCCGGGCGAGGGCCTGTGGCATCTTCTTGAGCATGTGTTGGGGCATTACGCCTTCAATACCTTGGTCGTAAGCCTTGTGGCGATGGCGCTCGCCGGTTCGATTGGCGTGCTTGCCGGCTGGCTGGTGGCCGCTTATCAATTCCCCGGGCGACGCTGGATGTCCTGGGCCCTGTTGATGCCTTTAGCGATTCCTCCCTATGTGATGGCTTTTGCCTTCACTGATTTCCTCGATGTTTCAGGCCCCTTGCAAGAGGGGCTTCGTGCGATGTTAAAGCTTGAGCTGAGTCCGAGCGCTAGTCTTAGCGTTCGCACGCCCTGGGGCGCAGGCATGTGCCTCGGGCTTGCGCTTTATCCTTATATTTACATGCTTGCTAGGGGCGCTTTTGCCGAGCGCAGTGCCTCGCTTGCCGAAGCAGCACGAAGTCTGGGCACACCAGCCTGGCAGGTCTGGCCCAAGGTGATCTGGCCGATCGCAAGACCCTCAGTTGCGGCTGGTTCTGCCCTGGTTTTAATGGAGGTTTTAGCCGATTTCGGCACGGTGAGCTATTTCGCCACCGACACGCTGACCGCCGGCATTTACAAGGCCTGGCAGGGTATGGGGGATAAGCTGAGCGCCGCGCGTCTGGCGCTTGTCTTGCTGGTCGCAGTGGGTGTACTCGTGTGGATTGAGCGTAAGCAAAGGGCCAGGCGCGCACTTGCCTCGCGGTCCTGGCGGCCAGCGCAGGTGCAGCTGCTGGAAGGTTGGCCAGCCTGGCGGGCGAGCGCACTTTGCTTTTTACCCATTCTGATCGCCTTTGTTGCGCCGGTTTCAATCCTCCTACATGCCCTCGAACCGCTAGCCCATGAACAAATCGCCCGCTTGGGCCAATGGTTACAAAACTCGCTTCTTTTAGCGGCGTTATCGGTTTGGGTGATCATTCCAGCAGCTGTGTTGCTTGCCTATGTCGGACGCATCAATCCAAGCGCCTGGGTAAAGTCGATCACAGCACTTGCCAATGCTGGCTATGCCCTGCCAGGTGTTGTCATTGGCGTGGGCATTTTGAGCACGGCCGCATGGCTGCGCAACTGGTTGCCGATTTGGAACGCATGGATCGGGCAGGGACTACTGCTTGGCCTTGTGCTGCTGGTCTACGCCTACGGTGTTCGCTTTTTTTCCGTGGGATTTCAAGGCATTGAAGCATCGCTTAAGCGAATTTCGCCTTCGATGGATCAAAGTGCACAATCGCTTGGTCACAGTTCCTGGCAGGTGCTGCGACGTGTGCACTGGCCGCTGCTTAAACCCACGGTGACGGCCTGCGCTTTGCTGGTCTTTGTGGACGCTTTGAAAGAATTGCCCGCGACTTTGGTGCTTCGACCGTTCAATTTTGACACCCTCGCGGTGGTGGCCTACCAGTTCGCCTCGGATGAGCGACTGGGCGAAGCGGCATGGCCTTGTTTGTTGATGGTGGGTATGGGCCTTGTACCCATCTGGTGGCTTGCACGTGTTCAGCGGAAGACCCCTATGCTATGATCGAGGGCTGAAATGAGTGGGGTGCTGGAGTCTGCATCAAAGCTTCTTCATCGCTTGACTCCCGGATCCGATCGGTTTTGCGAAATGATTCCGGTTCTTGAGGCGGTTAGCTCAGCTGGTTAGAGCGTTGCGTTGACATCGCAAAGGTCGTTGGTTCGAGTCCAATACCGCCTACCAAACGCTTGCCGATTTGTTGTTTTTACTCTGTCCACCGGCCTACACGCATGATCCAAGTCCGCTTGCCTGACGGATCCGAACGTCAGTTTTCCCAGCCCCTCTCCGTTGCTGAACTTGCCCAGTCGATCGGACCCGGTCTTGCTAAAGCCGCCTTGGCGGGCAAAGTCAATGGTGAACTCGTTGACACCAGCTTTCTGATCGATGCGGATGCGAAGGTTGCGATTGTGACCGGTAAAGACCCTGAGGGCCTGGACCTGATCAGACACTCCACGGCCCATTTGCTCGCCCACGCCGTTAAGGAGTTGTTTCCCCAGGCCCAGGTCACGATCGGGCCTGTGATCGAACATGGGTTTTATTATGATTTTTCCTACGATCGCCCCTTCACGCCAGAGGATTTGAGTGCGATTGAGACCCGTATGCATGAATTGGCTGCTCGCGATGAGACGGTGAGCCGCGAGGCATGGAAGCGCGACGATGCCGTTGAATTTTTCAGGGCACTAGGCGAGCACTACAAGGCAGAAATCATCCAAAGCATTCCTGCTGACCAAACGATCTCGCTTTATCGCGAGGGCGACTTCATCGATTTATGCCGTGGACCTCATGTGCCGTCGACTGGCAAGTTAAAGGTCTTCAAACTGATGAAAGTTGCCGGGGCCTACTGGCGCGGCGACCATCGCAACGAAATGTTGCAGCGGATTTACGGCACAGCCTGGGTGAATCAGGGCGACCAGGACGCCTATTTGCATATGCTTGCGGAAGCGGAAAAGCGCGACCACCGTCGCCTTGGCCGCGAACTCGATTTATTCCATTTGCAAGATGACGCCCCTGGCATGGTGTTTTGGCATCCGCGAGGGTTTGCGATTTGGCAGCAGGTTGAGCAGTACATGCGTCGGGTTTATCAGGACAACGGCTATCAGGAGATTCGCTGTCCGCAAGTGCTTGATCGCTCGCTTTGGGAGCGCTCTGGCCATTGGGAAAATTACAAGGATGCGATGTTTACGACAGCATCTGAAAATCGTGACTACGCGGTCAAACCCATGAATTGCCCGGGGCATGTGCAGGTGTATAACGCCGGTTTGCGCAGTTATCGGGACTTGCCCTTACGTTACGGCGAGTTTGGCGCCTGCCACCGCAATGAACCTTCGGGTGCCTTGCACGGCATCATGCGGGTGCGGGGTTTCGTTCAAGATGATGGTCATATTTTCTGTACCGAGGACCAGATACAAGAGGAATGCGCCAATTACACCCGACTCTTGCAAGCGGTCTATGCCGACTTTGGTTTTGAGCAAATCATCTACAAGCTCGCAACCCGTCCGGCAAAACGCGTTGGCAGTGATGCGCTTTGGGATAAGGCTGAATCTGCACTGGCAAACTCGCTTACTGCTTCCGGCGTGTCCTTTATCGTAAGTGACGGTGACGGCGCCTTTTACGGGCCGAAAATCGAATACTCGCTCAAAGACGCACTTGGTCGCATCTGGCAATGCGGCACGATGCAGGTCGATTTCAATATGCCGATGCGGTTGGGCGCCGAATTTGTCGATATCGACAATACGAGAAAACATCCGGTCATGTTGCACCGAGCCATCGTGGGCTCGATGGAGCGATTCATCGGCATTTTGATTGAACACCACGCGGGTGCGTTGCCGATGTGGTTGGCACCGGTCCAATGCGTGGTGATGAGTATCACCGAAGTCCAGGCGTCTTATGCAGGCGATGTTGCGCAAAGGCTGAAAAAACAAGGATTTAGAGTTGAATCCGATTTGCGAAACGAAAAGATCAACTATAAAATCCGCGAGAATAGCCTGCAGAAAATTCCCTATTTGCTCATTGTTGGCGAGAAGGAACGCCAGGCTGGACATGTGTCGGTGCGCGCAAGAGGCGGGCTTGACCTGGGTGTGATGGCGGTCGAGTCGTTTATTGATTTGCTCGGCGAAGATATCGCAAGCAAGCGGTCAAGCGCCTCGGTAAAAGCTGTCTGATGACCATCACCCCTGATCGTCAAGACCCGAGCAAGCCGTCATCATCGCGTCATTGATCAACAAGAACTGGAGAATCAAGCATCGCTACTGAACGTACCCATCGTATCAACGGTGAAATAACAGTTCCCGAAGTCCGTTTGATCGGGAAAGATAATGAAGCGCTCGGTATCGTCCGAATCCAAGAAGCGCTCCGAATGGCCGATGAGGCTGAAGTCGATCTGGTGGAAATCGCCGCACAGGCTTCGCCTCCGGTCGTGAAATTGATGGACTACGGCAAGTTTCGCTACCAGGAACAAAAGCGTGCTGCCGAAGCAAAGTCCAAGCAAAAGACGATTCAAGTCAAAGAAATCAAGTTTAGGCCTGGCACCGATGATGGTGATTACATGGTCAAACTGAAGAACCTGATTCGCTTTTTGGAAGAGGGTGATAAGGCCAAAATCACCATGCGTTTCCGGGGCAGGGAGATGGCGCACCAGGAATTCGGCGTGCGTCTGCTCGAACGCATCCGAACCGATCTCGATCAGCATGGACAGGTTGAAGCCATGCCCAAACTGGAGGGCCGTCAAATGGTGATGGTCATCGCACCGAAACGCAAAAAGTAGCGCTTTTTAGGGTACAATTTTCGGTTACTTTGTCTTATTTACAAAAGGCCAAGGAGAAGATGCGGTCGGGGTCTTAAAAGGGCAGGTGGATGCTGAGTCAACATCAGCGCATATCCACCCGCACACCTAGGATCGTTGAGAATATGGAGCAATCATGCCCAAGATGAAAACCAAACGGGGCGCCGCGAAGCGCTTCCGTGTCCGCCCAGGCGGTTCAATCAAGCGCGGTCAGGCTTTCAAGCGCCACATCCTCACCAAGAAGACCACGAAGAACAAGCGTCAGCTGCGAGGTTCTGTAGAGGTTATGGCGGTCGATATCGCGCACATACGCGCCATGCTTCCCTACGCGTAAAGGAGTCGGTAAATGCCTCGCGTTAAACGTGGTGTGACCGCAAGAGCGCGTCACAAGAAAGTACTTGCTGCAGCCAAGGGTTACCGCGGCCGCCGCGGCAATGTTTATCGCATCGCCAAGCAGGCGGTGATGCGTGCAGGTCAATACGCCTACCGTGATCGACGTAATCGCAAACGAGTTTTTCGGGCGCTTTGGATTGCGCGTATTAACGCGGCGGTGCGCGAGCACGGCATGACTTACTCGGCCTTCATTCACGGGTTGAACAAGGCGTCGATCGGTCTTGATCGTAAGGTCCTTGCCGACTTGGCAGTGCGCGACAAGGCAGCCTTCGCTTCCATCGTGGCGCAGGTGAGATCGACCATCGCACACTGATTCGTCCTGAACCGAGCGACCAAAAAGGGCCTTCTGCGGTATGGGAAGGCCTTTTTTGTTGATGTATCAGCTTGGATGATCATTGACACCGGCCTCGCCGGCCATTTACCCAGGGAATTTGCGGATGAGCGCTTTACCAGACCCGATTGCCGTGGAGGCCATGATCGAGCAAGCGAGAATAGACTTTTCGGCCTGCGAGGATGCTGCGCAGCTTGCCAATGTCAAAGCCCGGTTTCTTGGGCGTGACGGTTATCTGACGTCTTTGATGAAGGGGCTTTCGGGGCTCGATGCCCAAGCGCGTACTGATGCTGGAAAAAGTCTTAATGCGGCAAAACAGACCATTGAAAGCGCTTGGCGATCGAGGGAAAAGGCCATTGCTGATCAGCATTTAAATGCCCAACTTCAAAAAGACGCGATCGACGTGAGCCTGCCGGGTCGAGCCCGTGAGGAAGGTGGATTGCATCCGATCACGCTTACGATTGCGCGTATCGAGGCAATTTTCCGGTCGATTGGTTTCGATGTGGCTGATGGCCCCGAAATTGAAGATGATTTTTATAACTTTACCGCGCTCAATACCCCTCAGGACCATCCAGCGCGTTCGATGCACGACACCTTTTATGTCGAAGGTGGTCTGCTCTTGCGAACGCATACTTCGCCGATGCAAATTCGGTATGCGCGCCAACATAAACCGCCGATTCGTGTGATTGCGCCAGGAAAAACTTATCGTGTCGATTCTGATGCCACCCATTCGCCTATGTTTCACCAGTTTGAAGGTCTGTGGCTCGACGATGACATCAGTTTCGCTGATTTGAAGAGCGTCTACACGATGTTCTTGCGGCAGTTTTTTGAGCAAGACGATATTGATGTGCGTTTTCGTCCATCGTATTTCCCGTTCACTGAGCCTTCGGCCGAGATCGATATGCGTTTTGGATCGGGCCCGATGAAAGATCGCTGGCTTGAAGTATCAGGGTCGGGCCAAGTTCATCCCCAGGTGGTCCGCAATGTTGGCCTGGATCCGGAACAATTTATCGGCTTTGCTTTTGGATCGGGGGTCGAGCGTCTGGCCATGCTGCGCTACGGCGTATCAGATCTACGTTTGTTTTTTGAAAACGATCTGAGATTTTTGAAGCAATTTGACGGCTAGTCCGGCGCGTCAACATGCTGGTTCATCGAGGGGTTTATGAAATTTTCTGAACAATGGCTTCGCCAATACGTGAATCCTGCCTGGACCAGCGATGAGCTTGCCGATGCGCTCACGATGGCCGGTCTGGAAGTCGAATCGCATGAGGCGCTTGCGCCGCCGTTTAGCCAGGTTGTTGTTGCCCGAATCGAAAAGCTGGAGCAGCATCCCAACGCGGATCGCCTTCGCGTATGCCATGTTGACGTCGGCGCCGAAGCGCTTTCACAAATCGTCTGTGGTGCGCCTAATGCAGCAGTCGGCATGAAAGTGCCTTGTGCATTGCCCGGTGCTTTGCTTCCTGGGGGTTTGCACATTAAACCGGTGACCATGAGAGGTGTCCAGAGCGCTGGCATGCTTTGTTCAGCAAAGGAATTAGGCTTGTCGCAGGATCACCAAGGCTTAATGATGCTTGATGATGCACTTTTGATTGGGCAAGATCTTCGCGAAGCCCTGAGACTTGAGGATCAACAGTTTCTCTTGAAGCTCACGCCAAACCGTCCGGATTGTCTGGGCGTTCGTGGTATCGCTCGTGAGCTTGCAGCACTCAGTGGTGCAGCGCTTTCGCCAGCGCCAGAGGCGCAGGTTCAGGCCCTGATACCGGATCGTTTGCCAGTTCGCATCGAGGCAGCCGATTTATGCGGCCGTTTTTGTGGGCGGGTCATACGCGGCGTGAATCCTAGAGCGATAACGCCAAGCTGGATGAAGGAAAGACTCGAGCGTGCGGGGCAGCGAAGCATTTCGGCCCTGGTCGATATCTCGAATTACGTGATGCTTGAGCTTTCCCGACCCACCCATGTGTTTGATCTTGACAAGATTGAGGGTTCGCTTACGGTTCGTTGGGCCAAACGCGGAGAGCGTCTGAAGCTTCTCAACGGCAATACCATCGAACTTGACGACACCGTAGGCGTTATTGCCGACGAAAAGGCCATTGAGAGCTTGGCCGGCATTATGGGTGGCGATGCGACAGCGGTGTCGGATGATACGAGCAATATCTATGTGGAAGCTGCGTTCTGGTGGCCGAAGGCGATTGCCGGGCGCGCTCGTCGTTATAATTTTGCTACCGATGCGGGTCATCGTTTTGAACGCGGCGTGGACGCCCACACAACCGCGAGCGAACTTGACTATTTGTGTGTCCTGATTCTCGAGATTTGTGGCGGAAAGGCCGGCCCGCTTGATGATCAGATCATTGCGATGCCTGAGCGAAATCCGGTGCGAATGCGTCTGAGCCGGGCGAGACTGGTTTCGGGGATCGATTTAAGTCAGGACGAGATCTCCGCAGTGTTTGGCCGCCTTGGCATGTCGTATCGCTGGTTGGATGATAAGCAAGGCCCAGTGATTGAGGTACAGCCGCCAAGCTATCGTTTCGATCTTGACATCGAAGAGGACTTGATCGAAGAGGTTGTGAGGCTTTGGGGCTTTGACCGATTACCGCAACGTCCGCCGAAAGCCCGTACCGTGATGCGCGATGCGCCCGAAACCACGAAAAGCCTGCTTCAGATCAAATCACAGATTGCTGCCCGAGGCTATCAGGAGGTTATCAACTACAGCTTTGTTTCATCATCGCTCGATGCGAGCATTTCCGGTGAAAAAGGAATCGCCTTGCTCAATCCGATTGCCTCTCATCTTGATGTGATGCGCACAAGCCTTGTGACGGGTTTAATCGAAAGTCTTCGCTTTAATCTGAACCGCAAGGCTGAGCGGGTGAGGATCTTTGAATGCGGCCGCGTCTTTCACAGGCAGCCTGAGGCACCCGAGGACTTGCTCGAAGTGGCCGGTCTTCGCCAACCTATTCGTGTCGCGCTGCTCGCCTATGGTCCCCGCTACGCCGAACATTGGTCAGATTCCAAGCGTTTTGTGGATTTTTTTGATCTCAAAGGTGATCTCGAGTCCCTCATCCACCATGAAGGCTTTCGATGTCGAGGTCTTGAGCAGGGCGAGCGCTTCCCGCCCTGTCTACATCCCACGCAAAGCGCATTGATCGAAGTGGCTGGTCAAGCAGCTGGTTGGCTTGGTGTTTTGCACCCTGAGTTGCAGCAGACGCTTGAACTTGCCCATCCCGCAGTTGTTGCCGAACTGCCGCTTTGGGCGCTCGCCGATAAGCCCATGCCGAAGCCTGAGGCGCCTTCCAGGTTTCCGCCGGTTTTACGCGATCTCGCCTTTGTTGTTGATCAGCATGTGTCATCGGCAATGTTGTCAGCCAAACTCAAGGCTAGCGGCGGGCATCGTTTAATCAACCTGAGTTTGTTTGATGAATACCGAGGCAAAGGACTGAAAGAGAACGAAAAAAGTCTTGCATTTCGCTTGCGTTTTCAAGATACTGAGCGAACGCTTGAAGATGCTGAGATTCAAGATCTCATTCAGCAGATGATCGATGATGTGGCATCCTCATGCAAGGCGCGGCTAAGGAGCTAGTGCTAAATCTTGGACGTCGGTGAGAGCAATGATGCAAGCCTTTGATGAAAGCGCAACCCTAACCAAGGCGGAGCTTGCCGAAATGCTTTTCGAGCGGGTTGGTCTCAATAAGCGTGAGTCGAAAGACCTTGTTGATCTGTTTTTCCAGGAGGTCAGCGACGCGCTCGCGGCTGGCTTATCAGTCAAGCTTTCAGGTTTTGGCAATTTCCAGCTGCGGGATAAGCCGCAAAGGCCTGGACGCAACCCCAAGACGGGCGAGTTGATTCCGATTTCGGCGCGTCGTGTCGTCACCTTTCATGCGAGTCAAAAGCTCAAGGCGCAAATCGATTCCGGTCAGTTTGTACCAGCTCGAGGCAGTGAGCTTTAGGCGATGGCGCTATGAGTCAGGAAGACGAGGGCGCCCATTTAAAAACCCGCGGTATGGTGGATCAGTTGTTGCCGCCCATACCTGCCAAACGATACTTCACCATCGGTGAAGTGAGTGAACTGTGCGCGGTAAAGCCGCATGTATTGCGGTACTGGGAACAGGAGTTCACACAACTGCGTCCGATGAAGCGGCGGGGCAATCGTCGCTATTACCAGCACCATGAAGTGCTTTTGATCCGCAAGATTCGAGAACTTCTCTATGACGAGGGCTTCACGATCCAGGGGGCGCGCATGCGCTTGTCGGGTCGACAAACCATCTCAAATCTCCAGGCCGAGGCTGCAGCGGTGGCAAGACTGCAGCTTGCTGAGCAAGCTGAGCTTCGTGGTCTAAAAGAGGCCGGGAGTCTAGAGAAGAACGTCGGTTTAGCGAAGGACGCCAACCTCGAGGAGGCTGGCAGTCCGGGTGCCGAGCTTGTCGCGCCGCCTGAGCAGGTTTTGACAGTGCCCGAAATAGCATCGGATGGGCGCAAGGCGTTAGCTGGTGCACTCAATCCGGCAGCACTTGAGCAATTAAGGCAGGAACTGACCGAGGCACTTCGTTTGCTTTCGATAGCTTGATATACTCAGCGGCTTCGGGGCGTAGCGCAGCCTGGTAGCGCACTTGCATGGGGTGCAAGGGGTCGCGAGTTCGAATCCCGCCGTCCCGACCAAACAAAGCAATAAAAAGCCAATCGTCTGATTGGCTTTTTATTTTTGATTACTTTTGATGTTGCGGCATCCTCGGACGCTGTACCGGGCGGATTGTTTCTAGCGCTCTCGCAGCGCGTAGAACAAGCGCGTCTCCGAACATAGGCCCAACAAGCTGAACGCCAATCGGCAAACCATCTGGGCTTAGTGACCAAGGGAAGCTGATCGCGGGTTGCTGCGAAAGGTTAAACGGGAAGCTGTAAGGGGTCCATCCAAGCATGGTCTGTGCGTCGTAATCACCCGCGGTTCCGGCTTGCCGTATCGCAAAGGCGCATATGGCAGTAGAGGGAGTGAGGATGAGATCAAAATCCGTCATGAATTGCCTAAGCGTCGAGCCAAGCACGCCGCGTCGATGATTGAAGTCATGAACTTGTTTTAGGCTGATGTCGAGGCCGGACATGGCCTCGGACCGAAAGTCCGGATCAGTGACTTCGCGTTGCGCTTCGCTCAAACCTCGCCATAAGCTCGCTGCGCCGGCTACCCAAAGACCAAAACTGATGTCGAGTGAATCCTCAATGCCCGGGTCGATCGACTCCACGCAAGCCCCCATCGCTTCGAGGCTCAATGCGCACGCTTCGAGTGCGGATTCGATTGCGGGATCAAGATGCTTGACATATCCCAGCCTTGGCGAATAAGCAACGCGTAGACCGGCAACGCCGTCATGAAGTCCCATCAAATAATCGCTCGCGTCTGGAGGCAGTGCAGTCCAGTCGCGGGCATCGGGCTGTTTCATCACATTCATCGCAAGCGCGCAGTCAACCACACTCATGCTATGCGGACCCACATGGGCAACGGATCCAAAGGGCGATAAGGGGTAGGCAGGCACGCGACCGTATGAAGGTTTAAAACCGACATTGCCGCAAAAAGCTGCAGGTATGCGAACCGAGCCCGCACCATCGGTGCCCACAGCGAGTGGGCCAAGACCAGCTGCCACGGCAGCCGCAGCGCCACCCGAGGACCCTCCTGGCGTTTTCTGAAGATCCCATGGGTTTTTCGTGATGCCGGTCAGTGGAGAGTTTGTTTCGCCCTTGCAGCCAAACTCTGGCGTTGTCGTTTTTCCAATCAATACCGCGCCGGCTTCCCGCAAGCGAGCTGTTACTGGCGCATCGACAGTCCAAGCTTGATGAGGGTCAATGGTTTTTGAACCACGCAGGGTAGGCCAGTCGCGGGTGAGGATCAAATCCTTGATGCTGACGGGAATGCCCTCGAGTGCTCGCGGCCGGTTCGCGCTTGAGCCCGTGAGCCGATGCTTACGCCAAGCCAGCCAGCGCGATTCACTTTCTCGAGCGCTTGCCAGTGCGCTTTCTTCATCGACAAGACAAAACGCGTTGAGTGCGGGGTTGAGCTGCTCGATGCGGCTGAGCAGCTCCTGTGTGGTCTCAACCGGCGAAGCCTGACCCCGCTCGTAAAGCGAAAGCAGGACGTGGGCAGCTTGCTCGGTAAGCGCGGTCATCGACTCCCTCTACGCATTGATGTGCAAAGCCATGAATGTAGCGCTTGCGGTGCAGGAAACCAAAGCGCTAAGCTGCTGCGAGTAAGTCACGCAAAACATAGGGCAGGATGCCGCCATGCAAGTAATAATCAACTTCAATGGCCGTATCGATGCGCGAGAGCAGGGTGACTTTCTCGATGCTGCCGTCTCGGCGGTGAATCACTAGCACGATGTCCTGTTGCGGCTTGAGCTTTGCGGGAATCTCAAGATCAAAGCGTTCATCGCCATCAATGCCGAGCGACTGCCAGGAGTCGCTGCCCTTGAATTGCAGCGCGAGCACACCCATGCCGACGAGGTTCGAGCGATGAATCCGCTCAAAGCTTCGGGCGATCACGGCTTTCACGCCGAGCAATTGAGTGCCTTTCGCTGCCCAGTCGCGTGATGACCCGGTACCGTATTCTTCGCCACCAAAGATAACGGTCGGGGTTTGCTCGTCGATGTAACGCATGGCAGCGTCATAAATCGACAAGCTCTCGCCGCTGGGTTGATGAATGGTGATGCCGCCTTCGATCCTTGAACCATCGGCTTTGGCAGGAATCATCAAATTTTTGATGCGGACATTGGCAAAAGTGCCGCGCATCATGACCTCGTGATTACCCCGCCGTGAGCCGTAACTATTAAAGTCCGCCTTCGTCACGCCGTTAGCAAGCAACCACTGCCCGGCTGGCGAACTCTCTTTGATGGAGCCTGCGGGCGAGATGTGGTCGGTGGTTATGGAGTCGCCAAATAGTCCCAAGGCCCGCGCCCCGCGAATCGCGATTGTCTCGTTGGAAGCTTCCATACCGAAGTTGTCAAAAAATGGCGGCCGGGCGATATAGGTTGATTTGGGCCAATCGTAGACCTGCCCTTTACCGCCTTTGACTTTCTCCCAAAGCTTGCCGGGATTTTCTTTTACCTGCGCATAGTTTTCGCGGAAGACTTTCGGGTTCATGGCGTACTTCATCAAGCGATGAATTTCGTCGGAGCTCGGCCAGATATCGCCGAGGTATATCGCCTTGCCGGCTTTGTTATGGCCGACGGGCTCGGTCATTAAGTCCCGGGTCACGTTACCTGCGATTGCATAGGCCACGACCAGCGGGGGCGAGGCAAGGAAGTTGGCTTTTAGATTAGGATGGATTCTTGCTTCGAAATTCCTATTTCCCGACAGTACCGCTGCACAAATCAGATCGTTCTTGGTAATTGCTTCGTTGATCTCAGGCGTCAGATCGCCGGCGTTTCCAATGCAGGTTGTGCAGCCGTAAGCAGCCACGTTAAAGCCGAGCTTTTCGAGATAAGGAAGTAAGCCAGCCTTATCGAGATATTCAGTAACCACCCGAGAACCCGGTGCAAGCGAGGTCTTGATGTGCTTTGGAACAGTCAGGCCGGCCTCGACTGCTTTCTTGGCAACCAAGCCCGCTGCGAGCAAAACACCCGGATTAGATGTGTTGGTACATGAAGTAATAGCGGCGATTAGCACGTCACCGTTATGGATGGTTGACTTGCCTGCTGCAAAGCCCTCGTTGAGCTTGCTTGCGGGCTGATTAAATCCATTTTCGGCAGTTGGTTTAGAAAATAAATCGATAAATGTCTCTTTGACATGACCGATTTCGATACGGTCCTGGGGGCGCTTGGGGCCGGCTAATGAGGGGGCAACCGTCCCGAGGTCAAGTTTGAGCAACTTGGTAAAGTCGATATCCTTCCCGTTAGGCACGCCAAACATGTCTTGCGCCTTGAAATAGGCCTCAAAGGCGGCAATCTCATCTTTGCTTCGGCCCGTACCACTGAAGTACGCTATGGTCTTTTCATCGACGGGGAAAAAGCCCATGGTTGCACCATATTCCGGTGCCATATTGGCGATGGTTGCACGGTCAGGAAGCGCGAGTGTGCGGGTACCTTCGCCACAAAACTCAACGAACTTGCCTACAACTTTTTCTTTTCGAAGCATCTCTGTAATGCTCAACACTAAATCAGTTGCCGTCACCCCTTCGCGCAGACTTCCAGTGAGTTCCACACCGATCACATCGGGCGTGAGGAAGTAAACCGGTTGTCCGAGCATTCCCGCCTCGGCTTCGATACCACCGACACCCCAGCCAACCACGCCGATGCCATTAATCATCGTTGTGTGACTGTCGGTGCCGACCAGGGTATCCGGGTAGAAAACATGATGTTTTCCAGACTGCTTTTGATGAACCCCGCGTGCCAGGTACTCAAGGTTTACCTGATGAACAATCCCAAAGCCAGGGGGAACGACGCCGAAGGTGTCGAAGGCATTCATACCCCATTTCATGAATTGATAACGTTCTTGATTTCTTGAGAATTCAAGCTTCATGTTGAGATCAAGCGCTTTGCTGCTACCGAAGTGATCGATCATCACTGAGTGGTCAACAACCAGGTCAACGGGTACAAGAGGCTCTATGGTTTTTGGATTTTTACCCATGCCCGATGCCACATTACGCATTGCAGCGAGATCTGCAAGCAGTGGCACGCCCGTGAAATCCTGCAAGACAACGCGCGCAACCACAAAGGGGATCTCAGCCGTCCTCGATGCGCGGGCCTTCCAGCCTGCAAGTTGCTTCACATGCTGCTCGGTGACTTTCTTACCGTCACAGTTACGCAGCACGGACTCAAGAACGATGCGAATGGAAATGGGCAGGCGTGACAAGTCTTTCCCGAGCTGCTCGCCGAGGGCTTTCAAGGAATAGTAATGACCTGACTTTTTGCCATATTTAAATGACTTAAGTGTTTTAAATGGATTGCTCATGATGTGTTCCTTATGACTCAGATCTGATAAAGGTCAAGGTATTTGTTAACGGGCATGGCATAAAAACTGCAGAGGAATTGGCTGACAGGCTAGCGTTTGCAGTCATTGGCTAACTGCCGGCCTAGCCTGGAGTCGAGCAGCATCGACTTTGTCGGGATCTTAATCCAAGTGATGCCACTGCGTGAGTCCTGATAACGAACAGCACCGGTTGTCGTGTCGACGGCATAGAGCAGGTGATCTTTGCCCTTGAACTGAAGCACGATCGATCCATGATCAGGCGCAATGCTTTTGATAACAATCTGTGCGCCCTGATGACATCGGTAAAGACCGACCTCTACAGGATCTGTTCGGGAAATCTCGTTAACTTCACTGGCCTTAAGGGGCAGGCCGCAAGCCATGACTGTAGCCAGCATGCCCGCCCTGAGACCAGTCCTTACAAATCGATTCGTCGCGGTGCCGCGTCGCGCTATCACCGTTGCGCCTAACCGCGCTCTTCAAGCGGAATGAACTTTTGATCTTCGGGCCCGACATAATGCGCAGACGGCCGTATGATCTTGTTGTCGATCCGTTGCTCGATCACATGGGCAGCCCAGCCCGAGGTTCGCGAAATCACAAAAAGGGGTGTGAACATGGCAGTTGGCACACCCATCATGTGATAGGACACGGCGGAGAACCAGTCTAAATTGGGAAACATTTTTTTCGCATCCCACATCACCGCTTCGAGACGCTCGGCAATCCCGAACATTTTCATGTCGCCTGCATCGCTCGAGAGCCTTCGGGCGACTTCCTTAATCACTTTGTTGCGGGGATCCGCAATGGTGTAGACGGGATGGCCAAAACCGATCACAACCTCTTTGGCGTCGACCCGGCGGCGGATGTCCGCTTCGGCTTCGTCGGGGTTCTCGTAGCGTTTCTGAACTTCAAAGGCCACCTCATTAGCACCGCCGTGTTTAGGGCCTCGCAAGGCGCCTATGCCGCCCGCAATGGCCGAATACATGTCTGAGCCCGTGCCAGCAATCACGCGGCAGGCGAAGGTCGAAGCGTTGTATTCGTGCTCGGCGTAAAGATTAAGGCTTGTATTCATGCCTCGAATCCAGAGCTCCGATGGCGCCCTGCCATGCAGCAGATGCAAAAAATGTGCTGCGATGGAATCGTCATCGCTTTCAAGCTCGATGCGGCGCCCATTGACCGCGTAGTGATACCAGTAAAGCAGCACCGATCCAAGACTTGCCATCAGGCGATCAGCGATATCACGCGCACCAGGCGTATTGTGATCGTCTTTTTCAGGAAGTACACAACCAAGGGCAGAGACGCCGGTGCGCATGACATCCATGGGATGACTGCCTGCGGGGAGCGATTCGAGAACACTTTTGACCTGCGCCGGTAAACCACGCATGGCTTTAAGCTTGTTTTTATAACCCCGGAGTTCGGCTTTATTGGGGAACTTGCCATGAACAAGGAGGTAGGCAACCTCTTCAAACTCAGCCTGCTCGGCAATATCGAGAATGTCGTAGCCGCGGTAATGCAAATCATTGCCGGTTCTGCCCACCGTACAAAGGGCTGTGTTGCCCGCGGTTACGCCCGATAAGGCAACCGATTTCTTTGGCTTGATGGCCGTTGCGCTGGCCGCGTTAGGCTCACTCATCAATGCTTTCCTTTGGCAAATAGTTGGTCCAAGCGATCTTCGAATGCCCAGTAACCGATGGCATCGTATAAGTCCTGCCGGGTCTGCATCTGGCCAACGACAGCAGCCTGGGTGCCGTCGCGCCTGATGGCCTGATACACCGCTTCCGCAGCTTTGTTCATCGCTCTAAATGCTGATAATGGATATAGAACCATGGCGCAGCCCGCGGCGGCAAGCTCATCGGTCTTGAAGAGCGGTGTTTGACCGAATTCGGTCATGTTGGCGAGGATCGGAACCTTAACCGCATTTGCGAAGGCCCGGTACATCGATAAATCGGTGATGGCCTCCGGAAAGATCATGTCCGCGCCCGCATCGGCGCAGGCCAAGGCTCGCTCAATTGCGGGCTCTAATCCCTCCACGGCGATCGCATCGGTGCGCGCCATGATGACAAAGTTTGGATCGGTTCGTGCATCAGCTGCCGCTTTGATTCGATCCACCATCTCATCTTTTGAAACGATTTCTTTATTGGGCCGATGCCCGCAACGCTTCGCACCAACCTGATCTTCAATATGCATGGCGGCCGCTCCAAACTTGATCAGTGATTTCACCGTGCGGGCCACATTAAAAGCGGAGGCACCAAAGCCCGTATCAACATCCACAAGCAGTGGCAAGTCGCAGACATCGGTGATGCGTCGCACATCGGTCAGCACATCATCGAGTCCGGAAATCCCGAGATCAGGTAAGCCTAGGGAACCCGCCGCCACGCCCCCTCCCGAGAGGTAAATCGCGCGGTACCCGGCACGCTTGGCGAGCAGGGCATGGTTGGCATTGATGGCACCAACGATTTGCAAGGGCGTTTCTTGAAGCAGCGCTTCACGAAACTTCATTCCCGAACTATGCATGAATCAACTCCTCTTGAACTGCAGCCTTGCCGGCGTTTTGCTCAGCAGCCCGACCCTTCCTGGCATCGTGTTGCGATGTGCATCGAGCCTGATCGCGCATGCGGTAGCAGGCTCGGGCGGTCAAACTCAAGCGAGCAAATGTGCAACCGCTTCACGTTCCTCATTGAGTTCTTTGAGGGTCATTGCGATACGCGCTTCACTAAAACTGTCAATCTCAAGTCCCTGGACAATGCTGTAGTCGCCGTTCTGGCAGGTCACAGGAAAACCGAACATTAAATCTTGCGGAATGCCATAAGAGCCGTCAGAGGGAATGCCCATCGTGGTCCATTCGCCGGCAGTGCCCTGGGCCCAGTCGCGCATATGATCGATGGCTGCGTTGGCTGCCGATGCTGCTGATGACAGGCCGCGCGCCTCAATAATGGCGGCGCCACGTTTGCCCACGGTCGGCAGAAAGACATCGCGATTCCATGCGTCATCATTGATCAGTTGCTTGACCGACTCGTTGCCAATTGTGGCGAATCGGTAGTCGGCATACATGGTGGGCGAGTGATTGCCCCAGACACAAAGCCTGCGAATCTCCGAAACTGCTTTACCGGTGCGCGCTGCGATCTGCGATAAGGCCCGGTTGTGATCCAAGCGAAGCATGGCGGTGAACTGCCGCTTGTTGATTGACGGTGCTGACTTCATCGCGATATAGGCGTTGGTGTTTGCAGGATTGCCAACCACCAGCACTTTTACGTCGCGCGAGGCTGCGCTATCGAGCGCTTTACCTTGGGCTGTAAAAATGGCTGCATTTGCGCTCAGCAAATCCTTGCGCTCCATGCCAGGTCCACGAGGCCTTGCGCCAACAAGCAAAGCGTAGTCCGTATCTTTAAAAGCCTTGTCCGGCGCGCTGTGAGCCTCCATGCCAGCCAGCAGTGGGAACGCGCAATCTTCGAGTTCCATCATGACACCTTTGAGTGCTTTCTGGGCTTTTTCGTCCGGGATCTCCAGCAATTGGAGGATGACCGGCTGGTCCTTGCCAAGCATTTCACCCGATGCAATGCGAAACAAAAGGGCGTATCCAATCTGTCCGGCTGCGCCGGTCACTGCGACCCGTTTGGCTGTCTTACTCATGACTTTTCCTGGTGTTAAGTTGATTCATCGTGCGTTCACGACAACACCGCAAGCTCTCCATCTTTGGTGCGCCACAACTTAGCGCTGTCTGATGCTGATGCACGCGTTGACGCTGGGGTTATTGTAGATCGAAGACATGAAGTCGTCAAAGAGTTTTATGTCTTATATAAGAGATAAGATACTAGACAAGGCCGCGCGCTCATGGTTCAATCAAGACATGTCGCGAGAACTGTCGATATTGAGCCAAGCCAAAGCCGAAGCCGTGGGCGATCCGGCTACGGCCGGCAACGATGGCGGCAAAAACGCTGCCGATGCGCCAACCTTCAGCCCGCTTTATCGGCAGATTAAGGATCGACTGATGCGCGCACTCGATTCCGGCGAGTGGCAACCCGGGCAGCTGGTGCCGAGCGAGAATGAACTCGCTAAACGTTACGGTGTGAGTCAGGGCACGGTTCGGAAGGCGATCGAAGCTTTGGCTGCTGAACATGTGCTTGTGAGGCATCAAGGTAAAGGCACTTTTGTGTCGAGCCACCATGAAGAGCGCGCGCAGTTCCGCTTTTTGCGACTTCGTCGAGATGCCGGCGGTGTGCCCGAGACTGAAAGCAGCATTCTTGAGTGCAGGCGTCTACGTCCGCCGGTGGATGTCGCCCGAGAGTTACAAATGCGATCGGGCGAATCTGCCGTGTTTATCAGGCGAATGTTGACCGTCGACGCTTTTCCCGCGGTGCTCGATGAACTATGGCTGCCTGCCAGCCTCTTTCGCGGCCTCACCCATGAACGCCTGCAGCAATACAAAGGGCCGCTTTATGCGCTTTTTGAGGCTGGCTTCGGTACTCGCATGCTTAAGGCGCGCGAGCAGCTAAAAGCGATTTCCTGTCCCGCGGACCAGGCGCAGCGCCTTGGCATCGAGCCAGGAAAGCCTGTTTTGTTTGTCGACAGGCTCTCGACAACCTACCAGGAGCGTCCGGTTGAGGTTCGTCGGGGGTATTACCTTACTGAAAACCATCACTATTTTAATGCCTTGGTATGAGACTGTTTTGTGAAATGAATGCCTTGTTATGAGACTGCTTTGTGAAAGCATGGGTTTTGGCGCAAAATGCGCCAGCCGCAGAGCAAATGTCCGTGATCTGTATTTCGGTATGGTTGAGATGGGCGCGATTGCGAGCAAGGTCCGCAGAGATCTGGCTATTCGATAAGGGAGTTTTCTGGTGAGTTCAACACGTCCGCAGTTTCGAAACATTCATGTTTCGCAAATCCTCAGCTATCGTCTGCCACTTGCGGGTGTGGTATCGATTCTGCACCGCTTGAGTGGTGCTTTTTTGTTTCTCATCGGTATTCCGCTGATCCTTTTCACGCTCGATCAGAGTATTGCTTCCGAGATGACGCATGCCAGGCTAAGCACCATGCTTGCCCATCCTCTTGCCAAACTGATTTGCCTCGGTGTGATCTGGGCTTTTCTGCATCATGCCATCGCTGGGATCCGATACCTGATCTTGGATTTGCACATTGGGACAGCCAAAGAACAGGCGCGCTCCAGCGCGAGAATCGTGCTGATTCTGAGTCTGGCCATGACGGTGATTGTTGCACTTCGACTTTTTGGAGC
>DENJ01000122.1:2178-6777 GCA_002359635.1 Burkholderiales bacterium UBA2647 | reverse complement strand
GACCCATGACCTCAGACAAACCCCTCGTGATCTTCGGCACCCCATCCGATGACGTGATCGTCTTAAAGCCTGGGCAATGGGCGATTGCAGGCGATGGTCAAGACACGATCGTGGGGTTCGGTGTGGGCACTTTTGGGGTTCGTTTCGATAACAGTCCATCGCCGGTCGTAATCCGTGCCGATAACCAGCGCGTGGTAGCCGACGGCTTTGTGAATCGCGACAAAATCATCGGAATCAACGCCTTTGTGGGCAGTCCCTTTAGTGACTACCTCCGCGGCAGTAACGCCAACGAAACCTTTGGCGATGCCAATGCTGCAACCGCTGGCAACGATACTTACGTGGGTGGCGGTGGCTTTGACAGCGTGGTCTATTTCGCGGCGGCTTCAAATTACCAAGTCAATTACGATCAAGCCAACGACCGCGCAACGGTGACTTATTTACCGGCGGGTACGGTCGACACCCTTGAAGGTATTGCTGAGATTCGCTTTGCCGATCGCAGCCAAAAGCTTAAAGATGCCGGACGAAGTACGCTTGAGATTTACCTCTCGCCCGAAGCTGATACGGTCGACAAAGCCGACTTACTCGGCGCTAGTCAAATGGGGCTCTGGACGCAACTGTATGGCGGTGCGGGCGACGATAAGATCGCCTGGTCTTCAGGCAACGTGATCGCCGGGCCAGGCAATGATCAGATCATTTACACGGGGCGAGGCGATATGTATGCGGCTTACTGGGGTTCGCCCGCCGCCGTTTACATTGACCTGGGCCAAGGCTATGCCCTTGATGGTTGGGGAACGAAAGACAGCTTGATCGATGTGCGGGGGGCAACCGGCTCAGGCTTTGCCGATACCATTATCGGCTCCTCGGGCAACGATGTGTTTTCGGACTCTTGGGGCGGCGCCACCATCGACGGTGCTGAAGGTACTGATCGGCTTTATTTCTGGATCGGCAATAAGCAAGGCTATAAAACATCATACGATCAGGCAACAGGACTTGTGGTACTGAGTTGGCAGGGATCGCGAAATGCGCAACTGTCCTTTAAAAACATCGAAGAGCTTTCCATCAGCAGACCGGGTCAAGCCAATGAGCTCTTGAAAGTCGCGGATTTTCTGGCATCGCTTCCTGTCAATCAGGCAATCGATCAGACAAAATCTGGGCAGTCAACAGCCGCGCCCACTCGCACAGGCGCGGGGAGCGATACGGTTTTTCTCAAACCCGGTGGCTGGGTAGTTGCCAGTGAAGGTTTTGATTTTTATCGCGGTATTGGCGCCGGTTGGTTTGGAATCAGCTTTGACGATAGCCCCAGAGGCGTTCGGATCAACGCCAACCAGCTTACGGTTCTTGACGATGGTTTCGGGCAGCAAGATCGGATTGAAGGCATCAACTGGTTTATCGGAAGCCCATTTAACGACTATATCGAAGGGCGCCAAACGCATGAGCGATTCGGCAGCGACAGCAAACCGCCACAAGGCGACGATACCTACGTTGGCGGGGGTGGCATCGATGTGGTTTATTACTTTGCCAACGCCAGCGAATTCAAGGTCAACTACAACGCAGCAAGCGATAGCGCGACCGTTCAGTACCTGAAAACAGGTTCCATCGATACCTTGCGAAATATTGCATCGATCCAATTTAAAGATCAAAATCTCGCACTTGGTGGTAAGCGCAACAACGGTTGGGACGAAATCTACTTATCCGATGCAAACGATAGCGTCAACAAGGCTGATTTGTTTACCGCAACGAGCGAGCGATACAACCGCTGGGATCATGTTTATGGCGGGCAAGGCGATGATGTGATTGCATGGACCTCGGGACAGGTCTTTGGTGGTCCAGGCAACGATACGATTATTTTTCTTGAAGGCCCAACCCAGGCACGAGCCAATTACAGTGACTCGCCCAGGGGCGTTTTCGTCGACCTCAAAAAAGGCTATGCGCTTGACGGATGGGGCACTCAAGACCAGTTCATCAATGTGCAAGCCTTGAATCTTTCTAACTATGCAGATACCGTTATTGGTTCGGACGGCGATGACAACATCAATTACTCCTTCGGCGGAGACAGCATCGACGGTGGTGCAGGTATTGATACGATTTGGTTCAATCCGGACGGCACACGTTTTTGGAACGTTAAAGCTAATGAAGACCTGAGTCAGTTCCTCTTTCAATGGGTCCAGCTTGATGGCTGGGGCGACACGATGCTGCTCAAAAATATCGAGCGCATCGATCTGAACCCTTCCTCAGGCACACGATCATCGGTGGACCTGCTCAGTTTTGTAGACTGGAAGTCCCAAGGCATGAAGGCAGTGATGGAAGGTGGGGATGCCCGCTGGAATGCTGCCAAGCCGCTTGGAACGCCCACAAGCCTGAGCTATTCCTTCATGACCGCGCCCCCTGCTTACGGGACTGGCGGCGGTGGGACCGGGTTTCAAGCGCTCAGTGACAGCCAAAAGGCTGCGCTACGAAAAGCTTTTGATGCAGCATCATCGGTCAGTGGCCTGAGTTTTCGTGAGACGAGCGATAACGATGAGGCGCAGATTCGCATCGGCGTGAATCAACAGACCAAAACCAAAGGCTACTCCTTTTCACCGCTTGCAAGTCAAGGCGCGATCTCCGGCGATATATGGCTTGATGTGGAAACCGTAATCGACCTTACGCCCGGCAAGGAAGGTTTTTGGGTGATGTTGCATGAGTTGGGCCATGCGCTTGGCCTTCGACACCCAGCCTTGGTGGGAGAGGTCCAGGGGCAGGCCACCCTCACGGTGGCCCAGGATAAGATGAGCAATACAGTGATGTCTGAAAACCTGGGGCTTTCAGCGTCGTATCCTGAAAGTTTCAGTGTTTATGACGTTCTCGCGCTTCAAACGCTTTACGGTGCCAGCCAGGCAAACCCTGGCAATAGCGTCTACCTTGTGGGTCAAGCGAAGGCGAGCGGCTTGAAAACGATTGTGGACGGTTCTGGATGGGACATCATCGACGCCGGCGCGTCGTCGATCGGAGTCACGATCAATTTAAGTCCCGGATCCATCAGCTCGGTTGGTCGCACTCAGGACGACTATGCAGCTTTTGAAAATCTTGTTATCGCTTATGGCACAAGCATCGAGCAGGTGAACGGTTCAGTCTACGACGATGTGCTGATCGGTAGCGATGGGAATGATTGGTTTGTGCCGGGCGAAGGTAATGATCAGATCGAAGGCCGTGGCGGTTTTGATACGGTGGTCATGGGAGGTCCGCGATCGGCCTTCAGTTTTTCGATCTCGCCCTTTTCCGGCCGCACCATCGTGACCGCAAACGATGGAGTGAGTGGCTCGGATTCGCTTGCCGGGGTTGAGAGGCTTAAATTTACCGATGGCGGTGTTGCCTTTGATATGGATGGCGCCGCCGGACGCTTAGTCAAGCTAATGGCCACGGTCTTTGGCATTGATAGTCTCAAGTCCCCCGCGATGGTGAATCGTTATTTGGCGATGGTCGACTCGGGTATGGCAAGCGATCGCGTGGCAGATTGGATGCTCAATGCCGATGCGTTTACAAGCGCTTGGGGTCCGCGCAGTGATGCCACAATCGCCAATGCCTTGGTGCAGCATGTGTTTGAGCGCGCACCCACCAAGGAAGAGCACGACTACGTGGTGAGTTTGCTTCAAGAGTATGGCCAAAACGTGATTGTGGTGGTGGCCTCCAACTTGTCGCTGCTCACCGATCAAATCGATCTGGTGGGTTTGAGCCAGTTGGGTTTGCCTTATGGGCCTTGAATCGATGACACAGGAGTGGGCAGTATGGAAGTGAAAGGGTTTGATCAAGTGAGAACAAAAATGGCCACACTGCGATCTTTGGCCGTGATGCGGTTCAGGCGCTTGATGGGTGTTGGCTTAAGCTTGCTTGCGCTGGGTGCTTGTTCGGAATCGCAGTCACCGCAGCCGAAAGCAACACTGCTCCCTGCAAGCGGTCAGGTGGCCCTTGAAACGCCAAAGCCCACCAGCATTCGCGCTTACGCGGCGGCAAGGTTTTTGGATCAGGCGAGTTTTGGCCCTTCACCCAGCGCCGTGGCCGCTGTGCAAGCTATCGGTTATGAAAAGTGGATTGATCAACAATTAAGCCTGCCCCCCACGCAAATCGATGGAAGGCCCTTGCTTGCATGGTCCGACAGAAATACGCTTACAAAGGAGCAGAATAATCTCGACAATAACTTTAACCGTCTTGAGACTTCTCGAGCCTTTTTACAAGCGCCCGACCAGCTACGTTTGCGGGTGACTTGGGCACTGTCCAACTTCATCGTCGTGTCACAAAACAAAATTAACCCCTACGGCATCACTGAGTATTTCAACATGCTGCAGCGGCAGTCGCTTGGCAATTTTGGAACGCTCATCGAGGAAGTGATTCGTAACCCGGCAATGGGCCAGTACCTTGATAATAATCAGAACCGTAAGCAGGGAGCGTGTTCGAATTGTTTTCTTAATGAGAACTTCGGCCGGGAGCTGATGCAACTTTTTACGGTGGGCGTATTTATGCTCAACAAGGATGGAAGCTATAAAAAGGACGCATCTGGGCGTCCGATTGAAACGTACAGCCAAGCGGATGTTCAAGACATCACCCGCGCACTGACGGGCTGGG
>DENJ01000122.1:1089-2170 GCA_002359635.1 Burkholderiales bacterium UBA2647 | reverse complement strand
GCCTTTGAACGACGGATGATTCAGCGATGGATAGGTAACCATGACGACGGCGAAAAGCGGGTCTTGGGTAAAACCATTGCAGCCAAGCAATCCGCCGAGCAAGACGCGCGAAGTGTGGTTGAGATTTTGCTCAATCACCCCAACACCGGCCCCTTTGTTGTGTATCGCCTCATTCAGTCGCTTGTAACCAGCGACCCCTCGCCCGCGTACATAGCCCGTATCGTTTCTGTATTTGAGAACAACGGAAAAGCTGTTCGCGGCGATTTAGCTGCCGTGGTAAAAGCGATCCTGCTTGATCCCGAAGCGCGCCGCGCCGATGATCCAAGTTATCGCGAGTTGCAAGTGGGACGGATCAAAGAGCCGGTGCTTCAGGCAATTTCGGTGATGCGGGCCTTGGAGTGCCAATCGCCGCTCACCATGTCCTGGAACAAATACCAGGTCTATGGCATCAACAATCAACAGCCGCTGAATGCGCCTTCGGTTTTCAGCTTTTTCTCACCCATGCATCGGGCACCGGGCAGCAATGTGCTTGCGCCTGAGCAAAAGCTTTTGGACTCGAAAGAGTTTCGTGATCGCTTAGGGGGGTTATCACAAGTCTATGACCGCGATGGCAGCGCTTTTGTCAATGCGGGCTGCCAGTTCGATCAATTCGTGAACGCCTTGACACAGTCGCAGGATGCCTTCATCGAACTCATGAGCCAGCGTCTTTTCAAGGGCTCGATGTCGCCCACCCTGCGTGAGGCTTCAAAGACCTTGCTCGATGAAACCCGCAACGACAGCGCCGGACAGCGTGCGGCCCTGGTGATGACCTTCATGCTTACCACCCCCGCATTTGGAGTGATCAAATGAAACGACGCGATCTGCTCAAAGGGATGGCCTCGGGGCTCTTAAGCCCGCTGGGGGTCAGTGCCACACTCACCGGCGCACTCGGCCTTGGCTTGCCCCAACTCGCCCGAGCAGCCGATTACAGGGCGCTTGTGGTCGTGTTCTTAAAAGGGGGCTATGACGGAAACGACATGCTGGTGCCACTGGATGCGGGCTACAACGACTACAGCAAGGGACGCTCCGATCTTGCCTTGAA
>DENJ01000122.1:0-1074 GCA_002359635.1 Burkholderiales bacterium UBA2647 | reverse complement strand
AAAGATGAATTGGTCCCCTTAGGCCGTGGCTACGCCGGCGGTCCCCTCGGTATGCACCCAGCGTTGAAGCCCTTGCAATCAATTTACGAGCAAGGTCGCATGGCCTGGGTCGCCAATATCGGCGCCNNCCCTTTTTGATGTCGCACTCCGAGCAGGTCAATATCGTCCAAGGCTGGGACCCTGCCGATATTTTGAACGGTTGGGGCGGCAGAGGGATGGAGTGGCTTTCTAGCGAACTCACAAAGACCTTGCCGGTAGTCAGTTATGCCTTCGATAACACGCTGGTGACAGGCTTGCGCTCGCGTATGACATTGGCCAATTCTCGGGGAGTCCAGTACTGGGGCCGGGCGGATCTGGCCAACCCGCAAAACCGCTGGACCCAGTTGGTCGAGTCCTTGGGCCACTTTCAATCGCGCAACCCTGTGGAAAATGAGTTCGCCCGATCCTTGGGTTCGTCCTTTACCGATGCGATGGCCTTATCGCTTGCCGATCAAAAAACCCAAGCCAACCGCAGCAACTTCCCGGACAACCGTCTCGGACTCGATCTGGCGCACATCGCAAAACTCATGCCGGTATTCAAGTCCGATGGGGTGCGAAGGCAGTTGTTCTTCACCGATTTTGGTGGCTTTGACACCCACGTCACCCAACGTGGCGACGAGCAAGGACGCGCCATGGATGTGCAGGTACAGCAAGTTGCTGATGCGCTCGCAGCTTTTGACGCCGAATTGCGTGTGCGAAATCTTGACCGCGAAGTGATCACGGTCGTGATGACCGAGTTTGGTCGCACCTTGCAACCCACGGGTCAAGGTACCGATCACGCCTGGGGTAATCACTGGTTTGTGATCGGCACACCGATCAAAGGCGGACAGGTCTACGGGCGCATGCCTTCACTGGTCTTGGGTGGTGTGGATGACGGCGATCAGTGGAAAAAAGGCCGCTTCGTGCCCGACTTTTCAAGCGACCAGCTGGCAGCCACCCTGATGCAGTGGGTGGGCTTGCCTGCCGAGCGCTTCACCACCGTGTTTCCCAACTTGGCAAATTTCAGCAGCAAGACGATTGCCTTATTGGCTTAGG
>DENJ01000121.1 GCA_002359635.1 Burkholderiales bacterium UBA2647 | reverse complement strand
TTTCGAAACATTCATGTTTCGCAAATCCTCAGCTATCGTCTGCCACTTGCGGGTGTGGTATCGATTCTGCACCGCTTGAGTGGTGCTTTTTTGTTTCTCATCGGTATTCCGCTGATCCTTTTCACGCTCGATCAGAGTATTGCTTCCGAGATGACGCATGCCAGGCTAAGCACCATGCTTGCCCATCCTCTTGCCAAACTGATTTGCCTCGGTGTGATCTGGGCTTTTCTGCATCATGCCATCGCTGGGATCCGATACCTGATCTTGGATTTGCACATTGGGACAGCCAAAGAACAGGCGCGCTCCAGCGCGAGAATCGTGCTGATTCTGAGTCTGGCCATGACGGTGATTGTTGCACTTCGACTTTTTGGAGCGCTCTAAGATGGCTAGCAGACGGGTTGTGACCGGCGCCCACTATGGGCTTAAGGATTGGCTTGCGCAGCGTATCACCGCTGTCGTGCTGCTTGCTTACACGCTGGCGCTGCTTTCGGCCGTCAGCCTGGGGTCTGCCTCGAGCTATGACCAGTGGGCAGGACTTTTTGCACAAGGCTGGTTCAAAATCATCACCCTCTTGGCGATGTTGGCACTTTGCTGGCATGCATGGGTTGGTGTGCGCGACATTTATATGGACTATATCAAACCGACATCAATCCGCTTGAGCCTTCAGGTGCTCACCATCATCGGTCTGATGGCCTATCTGTGCTGGACTGTGCTGATTCTTTGGAAAGTTTGAGGTTCTTACCCTATCGAACTTCAAGCCTGATACGTCGCAACCATTGAGGCATTAAACATGACGGAAATCGTAAGCCACTTGGCCAACAATCTTCCTCGCCGCCGCTTCGATGCGGTCATCGTCGGCGCCGGCGGCTCGGGGATGCGTTGTTCATTACAGCTTGCGCAGGCAGGCTACAGCGTTGCTGTGTTAAGCAAGGTATTTCCCACGCGATCCCATACCGTTGCCGCGCAAGGAGGTATCGGCGCTGCCTTGGGCAATATGTCGGAAGACAGCTGGTACTGGCATATGTTTGACACGGTGAAAGGCTCTGATTATTTAGGCGATCAAGATGCAATTGAGTTCATGTGTCGCGAAGCACCGAAGGTGGTCTATGAATTGGAGCACTTTGGCATGCCTTTTGACCGTAATCCGGACGGGACAATTTACCAACGCCCCTTTGGTGGGCACACGGCCAATTTCGGTGAGAAGCCGGTGCAACGTGCCTGCGCAGCAGCCGATCGCACGGGCCACGCATTGCTCCACACCCTGTATCAGCGCAATGTTCAGGCGAGGACCCAGTTTTTTGTTGAATGGATGGCGCTTGACCTGATTCGAGATGGTCAAGGTGCCGTCGTGGGTGTCGTTGCGCTGGAGATGGAAACCGGCGAGGTGATGTTGCTGCAATCCAAGGTCACCGTGTTGGCAACAGGCGGCGCGGGACGTATCTGGCAGGCGTCTACAAACGCCTTCATTAATACTGGCGACGGCATGGGAATGGCGGCACGTGCCGGCATACCACTTGAGGATATGGAATTTTGGCAATTCCACCCGACCGGGGTTGCTGGCGCTGGCGTACTGATTACCGAGGGCGTACGCGGCGAAGGTGGTATTTTGTTGAACAAGCATGGTGAGCGTTTCATGGAGCGTTACGCGCCAACGCTCAAGGATCTTGCGCCTCGTGATTTTGTGTCGCGCTCGATGGACCAGGAAATCAAAGAAGGGCGCGGCTGTGGAGAGCATGGTGATCATGTGCTCTTGAAGCTTGATCATCTTGGCGCCGAAACCATTCTGAAGCGCCTTCCTTCCATCCGCGAGATTGCAATCAAATTTGCCAACGTCGATCCGATCAAAGATCCTATTCCGGTGGTCCCGACGATTCACTACCAGATGGGCGGCATCCCAACCAATTATCACGGTGAGGTTGTTGTGCCTAAAGCCGGCAATCCCAACACGGTTGTTCCAGGACTCTACGCGATTGGCGAATGCGCTTGTGTGTCGGTGCATGGTGCAAACCGGCTCGGAACCAACTCGCTGCTTGACTTGCTGGTTTTTGGTCGTGCGGCAGGAAATCACATTGTTTCAAGCAAGCTCAATGCTGATGAATTCAGAGACCTTCCGCCTGACGCAGGCGATGCTTCGCTCGCTAGGCTTGCGCATCTTGAGGGATCAAGCAGCGGCGAGAATATTCAAGACGTCGCCAACGATGTACGCAAGACCATGCAGTCACACTGCGGGGTGTTTCGTACCGAGGAACTGTTGAAAGAAGGCGTTAAAGAAATCGCTGAGCTCGATCAGCGGGCCAAGCATATTCATCTGAAAGACAAATCAAAAGTCTTTAATACAGCGCGAGTCGAGGCCCTCGAGCTTGACAATCTCATGGAGACTGCGAAAGCTACCATGGTGTCTGCAGAGGCGCGTAAGGAAAGTCGTGGGGCTCATGCGCATCGCGACTATCCAAACCGGGACGATACGCATTGGATGCGCCACAGTCTTTGGTATAGCGAGGGTAATAGACTCGATTACAAGCCTGTGGTGCTCAAGCCCATCAGTGTCGACACCTTCGTGCCAAAAGCTCGAACCTTCTAGAGCCACAAGCCGGTAACCGAAGTGCATTTTTTATCGCATTGCGTCATGATCACGCAGGAGTAATGATGAGCAAGACCGTTCGTTTTTCTATATATCGCTACGATCCTGATAAAGATGCTAAGCCTTACATGCAGGATTTGGAAGTCAGCCTACAGCCCAATGACAAGATGTTGTTGGATGCTTTGATGAGAATCAAAAGTGATTTCGACCCGACCTTGTCATTTCGGCGTTCATGCAGAGAAGGCGTTTGCGGCTCTGATGCAATGAACATCAATGGCAAGAACGGTCTCGCCTGCATCACAAACCTTCGTGACCTGAGGCAGCCGATCGTTTTAAAGCCGCTACCGGGTTTACCTGTCGTTCGCGATTTGATCGTCGACATGACGCAATTCTTCAAGCAGTACCATTCGGTACAGCCTTTCCTCATCAACGACAATCCGCCGCCCGAGAAGGAGCGTCTGCAGTCGCCCGAGGATAGGGAAGAACTTGATGGACTCTATGAGTGCATTTTGTGTGCATGCTGCTCCACGAGTTGTCCGTCGTTTTGGTGGAATCCCGATAAGTTCGTGGGGCCTGCCGGCTTGCTTCAAGCCTATCGCTTTATTGCCGACACACGAGATCAGGCGACCTCCGCAAGGCTCGATAACCTCGAGGACCCTTACCGGCTTTTTCGTTGCCACACCATCATGAATTGTGTCGATGTTTGTCCCAAGGGTCTGAATCCCACCAAGGCCATTGGCAAGATCAAAGAGTTGATGGTGAAACGCGCTGTCTAATGGCAGGGCCGGATTACTGAGGTGGCAGGATCAAGAAAGTCCCGTGATCAAAGGCTGAGGCGTCATGGTTTCCGATACGCTCGATAGAGATGCATCATGGCGACGTTTGCGCTGGCGTTGTCGCCGCGGCTTGCTCGAAAATGATTTGCTCTTGACGCGATTTCTCGATGGTTTTGATCAGCATTTCTCCGATGATGTTGTGTTTGGCCTCGACCAACTCTTGAACTTATCGGACAATGAACTCCTGGATTTGGTACTCGCCCGACAGCAGCTTGAGGGAGAGTTGCTTGACCCACGTGTCATCGCAGTACTTGAGGCTTTGCGCCGGGCTTGAGGCCTGAAACACCTGAGCTTTCTTGCAGCACCTTGTTCGAGGCCCGGTGTCGGGATGAGGACGGGTCAATTTTACCGGCGCCGTATGTTGTCGAACGTTCTACCACTGTTGATTAACCCTTGATGAAGAGTTGCCATGTCTGATACCAAAGCGACGATCAGCTTCACCGATGGCACGCCCTCGGTTGAGTTCCCCGTATATAAGGGCTCTATCGGTCCTGATGTGATTGATATCCGCAAGCTATACGGCCAAACCGGAAAGTTCACCTTTGATCCAGGCTTCATGTCGACTGCCGCCTGCGAGTCAAAAATTACCTTTATCGATGGCGATCGCGGCGAATTGCTTTACCGCGGGTACCCCATCGAACAACTCGCGGTTCAGTGCGACTACCTTGAAACCTGCTACCTGCTGCTCCATGGCGAACTTCCGACCCGTGCTGCGCGCGATAAGTTCGTGGATACCGTGACCAAACACACGATGGTGCACGAGCAGATGCAGCGGTTTTTTCAAGGCTTTCGCCGTGACGCCCATCCAATGGCTGTACTCGTTGGCGTGGTCGGTGCTTTGTCTGCTTTTTATCACGATAGTCTAGATATTAACGACCCGGCGCACCGTGAGATTTCAGCGATTCGTTTGATCGCGAAAATGCCGACTCTTGTCGCAATGGCTTATAAATATTCAATCGGTCAACCGTTCATTTACCCGAAAAATTCCCTGTCTTTCAGTGCTAATTTCATGCGGATGATGTTTGGCAATCCCTGTGAAGATTATGTTGTGAACGACGTTTTGGTGCGTGCGCTCGACCGGATTTTGATCCTGCATGCCGACCACGAACAAAACGCATCGACCTCAACGGTGCGCCTGGCAGGTTCTTCAGGTGCAAATCCCTTCGCCTGTATCGCCGCAGGTATTGCAACGCTCTGGGGGCCTGCGCATGGCGGTGCAAACGAGGCTTGCTTAACGATGCTCAGCGACATCCAGAAGATGGGTGGCGTTGAGAAGATCGGCGAATTCATCAAACAGGTGAAGGACAAGCATTCGACGGTGAAGTTGATGGGTTTTGGGCATCGTGTTTACAAAAACTACGATCCACGCGCCAAGTTGATGCGCGAAACCTGTCATGAGGTGCTCGGGGAACTTGGGCTTGGCGACGATCCTTTGTTTAAGTTGTCGATGAAGCTTGAGCAAATTGCACTGGAAGATGATTATTTTATTCAGCGCAAGCTTTACCCGAATGTTGATTTTTACTCGGGCATTGTTCAAAAGGCGATGGGTATTCCGACCGATATGTTTACTTGTATTTTTGCCCTGGCAAGAACCGTCGGATGGATCGCGCAGTGGACGGAGATGATTGCCGACCCTGAATACAAGATTGGCCGTCCCCGTCAGCTCTTTAATGGAGCAGGCCGGCGTGATGTCTTACCCTTAGATCAGCGGATCTAGTCGCCACGTCAGCGACGGTCCATAGATCTGCCTGGCCGGCGGGCTGTGCCACGCCAATTTTGCTTGTGCGGTCATTGAATCTTTGACGAGAAGCTCGTTTTGAAAGGTGAAGCGTCATGATGAAGCAATTCCAAACCAATTCGTACTTGTTTGGCGGTAATGCGCCCTATATTGAGGAGCTCTACGAGAACTACCTTGCCAACCCTGGCTCAGTGCCGGAGCAGTGGCGAACTTATTTTGATCGCATGCAATCGGTGCCTTCGGTGACCGGTGCGGCGCAACTCAGGGATGTGGCGCACGCGCCGATTGTTCAGTCGTTCGCAGAGCGTGCTCGTGAGGGCAGTCTTCAGCCGCGGCAAATGGGTGGTGATGCAGCCAGTGCTCGCAAACAGGTCTATGTGCAGCAACTTGTTGCCGCGTATCGCTTCCTTGGTAATCGATGGGCCGATCTCGACCCGCTCAAGCGTCAGGAGCGCGAGTCCATCCCTGAGCTTGAGCCTGCTTTCTATGATTTTACCGAGGGTGATCACGCTAATGTTTACTCCACCGCAAACACTTTTTTCGGTGCTGAGTCGATGACCTTGCGTGATTTGATGACCGCTTTGCGCGATACCTACACCGGAAGCATTGGCGCAGAATTCATGCATATCGCCGATCCTGAGCAAAAGCGCTGGATGCAGCAGCGTATGGAAAGCAGCCGCGGTCGACCAGGTTTTACCGTCGATCAAAAAAAGCGAATCCTCGATCGCGTCACAGCTGCCGAAGGTTTGGAGCGTTATTTGCACACCCGGTATGTCGGGCAGAAGCGATTTTCGCTGGAAGGTGGCGAAAGTTTTATCGCTGCCATTGATGAAGTGATACAGCGTGCCGGAAGCCAGGGTGTTCAAGAAATCGTGATCGGTATGGCGCATCGCGGTCGCCTGAATGTGCTCGTCAACACGCTTGGTAAAATGCCCGGCGATTTGTTTGCAGAGTTTGAAGGCAAGCACGCCGATGACCTGCCTTCAGGCGATGTGAAATACCACAAAGGCTTTTCAAGTGACGTCAGTACGCCTGGCGGACCTGTTCACTTAACGCTTGCTTTTAATCCCTCTCACCTTGAGATTGTGAACCCTGTGGTTGAAGGATCAACCCGCGCCCGTATGGATCGTCGCGGCGATCATGCTGGTGCACAGGTCTTATCGGTGCTGGTGCACGGTGATGCAGCTTTTGCAGGCCAGGGTGTTGTGATGGAGACGCTCAACCTTGCACAGACCCGCCACTACGGCACCTCGGGTACGGTACATCTCGTTATCAATAACCAGATTGGGTTTACCACCTCCGATCCGCGCGACTCACGTTCAACGCTGTATTGCACCGACGTGGTCAAGATGATCGATGTGCCGGTCTTACATGTGAATGGCGATGACCCGGAGGCGGTGGTTTATGCCACTCAAATCGCCGTGGATTTCCGCCAGACTTTCAAGAAAGATGTGGTTGTCGATATTGTATGTTTTAGAAAGTTGGGCCATAACGAACAAGATACGCCGGCGGTGACCCAGCCTTTGATGTACAAGAAAATAGGACAACATCCCGGAACAAGAAAACTCTTCGGCGACCATTTGGTAGCACAAGGTGTGGTACCCGCGGACTACCCCGATCAGCAGGTCGCAGCATTCCGTGCAGCAATGGACGAGGGCAGGCACACGAGCGACCCGGTACTCACCAATATCAAGAGCAAATTCGCCATTGATTGGTCGCCTTTTCTAAACAGTAAGTGGACTGATCATGCCGACACCGCAGTGCCGCTAACCGAGCTTCAGCGGCTTGGCAAGCGAATTACCACGGTGCCCGATGGCTTTTCAATCCATCCGCTGGTTGAACGGGTGATTAAGGATCGACGCGCGATGGCCGAAGGCAAGCTCGCCCTTGATTGGGGTATGGGTGAACATCTTGCCTACGCGAGTTTGCTCGCCAATGGCTACGGGGTTCGACTCTCGGGCCAGGATTGCGGCCGCGGCACTTTTACCCACCGGCACGCGGTCTTGCATGATCAGGCTCGCGAGCGCTGGGATTCAGGCAGCTATACGCCACTGCAGCATGTTGCTGAGGATCAAGGCGAATTTACCGTGATCGATTCCGTGTTGTCGGAAGAGGCTGTTTTGGGTTTTGAATATGGCTACTCAACCGCTGAACCCAACAAGCTTGTGATTTGGGAGGCTCAGTTCGGCGACTTTGCCAATGGTGCCCAGGTGGTGATCGACCAGTTTATTAGTTCGGGTGAAGCCAAGTGGGGAAGGGTAACGGGCTTAACGCTGATGTTACCCCATGGTTATGAGGGGCAAGGCCCCGAGCATTCGTCGGCACGTATTGAGCGTTTCCTGCAACTTTGTGCTGAAAACAATATGCAAATCGTTCAGCCGACGACACCATCGCAAATCTTCCATGTGTTGCGGCGCCAGATGATTCGCGGTTTTCGCAAGCCGCTCGTCTTGTTTACGCCGAAGTCCCTGCTAAGGCATAAAGAAGCTGTTTCATCGCTTGATGAACTGGCAAAAGGAGGCTTTGAGTTGGTGATTGGCGAAACCGATAAAAGCATTGATGCCAAGAAAGTGAAACGCGTGGTTGTATGCTCAGGCCGACTTTACTTTGATCTCATCGCCGCCAGACGTGAGGCTAAACGCGAGGATTTGGCGATCATTCGCATTGAGCAACTTTATCCCTTTGGCCAAAAGGCCTTCGAAGCGGAAGTCAAACGATACGCTGCGGCCACACAATGGGTATGGGCGCAGGACGAGCCGCAGAATCAGGGCCCATGGTTCTATATCCAGCACCCTATCCAGGATGCCTTAGGCGCGGAGCATCGTCTCGTGTATGCGGGTCGTCCTGCATCTGCCTCACCTGCCGTGGGCTACTACGATAAGCACTATGCCCAGTTAAAAGACCTTATTGCTAGCGCCTTTGGCGATCCAAAACCTTTACGGCGTGCCAGCAAGGCCAAGGCTTAAATCGGACTGTTTTTGGGAAGGTCCTGCCATCAGCATGTGCTGTCATTGTGATGTCCTGGCAAGAAATCGTCCTGCCATCGCAAATCTTTAACAGAAAAGTCTTAACATCCCAGGTCTTTACTGTTTCGCGATGTGTAATGTATAACGTTATTGATTGAGTCACTGGAGTCATTCATGGCCTTGATAGAAGTAAAAGTACCTCAGCTTTCAGAATCGGTTGCCGAAGCGACCTTATTGAGCTGGCATAAAAAACCTGGCGACGCCGTTGCTCGCGATGAAAATTTGATCGATATCGAAACCGATAAGGTCGTGCTCGAACTGCCTGCGCCTGAGGCTGGCGTTTTGACGCAGGTGATTAAGCATGACGGCGATACAGTCGTCGCTGGCGAAATCATTGCCATGATCGACACCGATGCTAAATCGGCGGCGGCAGGTGCGGCCGCGGTCACGGCATCGCCAAGTCAGGCGCCTCAAAGCCAGCCGCTAGAAGCCCCCGCCTCCGCGGGCACCGCCAGCGGTTCAAATGCGGGCACCGCCAGCGGTTCAAAGCAAGGCCTCGCGATGCCCGCTGCAGCCAAGCTGATGGCCGAGCAACAGCTCAACCCCGCAGATATCACAGGGACCGGCCGCGACGGCCGCATCACCAAAGGGGATGTACTCGCAGCCGATCGTGCAAAGGCATCGTCATCACAGGCTGCAGCCGCCGTCCCATCAGGCCAGCAAGCTTCGGCTGCAAAGGCGGCAGCGCCAGCTTTGGCCCATGTGCCTGCGCCTGCCGATCTGCAATCGCTGACCGAAGGAAGGCCGGAACAACGGGTTCCGATGTCCCGCCTGCGTGCGCGGGTTGCGGAACGTCTGCTTCAGTCGCAGTCAAACAATGCGATCCTCACCACGTTTAACGAAGTCAACATGCAGCCGGTGATGGATTTACGTAAAAAGTATGCGGAGCGTTTTGAAAAAGAATTCGGTGTGCGGCTCGGCTTCATGTCCTTTTTTGTCAAGGCAGCTGTTCACGGACTAAAGAAGTACCCTGTTGTTAATGCCTCGGTCGATGGTAACGACATTGTTTATCACGGTTACTTCGATGTTGGTGTTGCCGTAGGCTCGCCGCGTGGGCTTGTGGTCCCAGTGATCCGCAATGCAGATCAGTTGAGTTTCTCTCAAATTGAGCGAACGATTGCTGATTTCGGCAAGCGTGCCCAAGATGGCAAACTCGGGATTGAAGAGCTAAGCGGTGGCACTTTCTCGATTTCAAATGGCGGTGTTTTTGGCTCCATGCTGTCCACGCCAATCATCAACCCACCGCAATCGGCCATCTTAGGCGTGCATGCCACCAAGGAACGGGCGGTCGTTGAGCATGGGCAGATCGTGATTCGTCCCATCAATTACCTGGCCGTTTCCTACGATCATCGGATTATTGACGGTCGCGAGGCGGTACTCTTTCTTGTAGCGATCAAAGAGGCGCTCGAAGATCCTTCGCGCCTGCTTCTCGACCTCTAAGCGAAGGGAGCTATCGCATGAGTCAGCAGTTTGATGTGCTTGTCATCGGCGCGGGTCCTGGCGGCTATATCGCAGCCATTCGCGCCGCCCAGCTTGGTTTTAAGGTTGCATGCGTTGAGCGTTGGCGAAATCCGAAGGGGGATCGGGTCCTTGGCGGCACATGCCTGAATGTAGGCTGCATTCCCTCAAAAGCTTTGCTTGCCTCGAGCGAACACTTCGAGAGCGTTCAGTCGCATCTCGACGTTCATGGCATTTCAGTGAAGTCCGCGTCCATCGATGTCGCAAAGATGTTGGCGCGTAAAGATCAAATCGTTGGCAAGATGACCAAAGGCATCGAATACTTGTTCAAGAAAAATAAGATCACATGGTTTAAAGGCCATGCGAGATTTGCCGGCAGACATGAGGATCGTTTTGCGGTCGATGTCTTTGAGCATGGTCCTGGTGAAGCGGATGCCAAGGATCGGATCGAAGCGGCCAAGGTGATCATCGCGACAGGGTCCAAGGCCAGACACCTGCCGGGCATTAAAGTTGATCAAGAATATATTTGTGATAACGAAGGTGCTCTCGCGTTTGATACGGTACCGAAGCGTCTTGGCATTATCGGCTCGGGTGTTATTGGTCTTGAACTCGGGTCGGTATGGCGTCGATTGGGCGCTGAAGTCACGATTCTCGAAGCCCTGCCTGAATTTCTTGCTGCGGCCGATCAAGCCGTTGCAAAAGAAGCGTGGAAGCTTTTTACCAAGCAGGGTCTAGCGATACAACTCGGTGCAAAAGTTGATAGTGTGGTGATCGAAGGTAAAGGCAAGGCCCGACAGGTTGTGATGCATTACAACGATCCCGAAGGCAAGGCAAAGACCCTTGAGGTTGATCGCCTCATTGTCTCGGTTGGTCGTCAGCCGCTCACCGACGGTCTCGGGCTTGAGTCAGTGGGTCTGGCGACCGATCAGCGCGGGTTTATCCCTGTCGATGCGCATTGTGCGACCGCTATCGAGGGCATTTTTGCCATTGGCGATGTGGTTCGCGGTCCCATGCTCGCGCATAAAGCGGAAGATGAAGGCGTAATGGTTGCCGAAATCTTGGCCGGGCAAAAGCCGCATATAGACTATCAGTGCATTCCTTGGGTGATCTACACGAGCCCCGAGATTGCCTGGGTGGGCCGGACCGAACAAGAACTTCAACGCGAAGGCCGCGCCTTTAAGTCCGGACAGTTTCCTTTTGCTGCCAACGGTCGTGCCCTCGGCATGGATGCGACGGATGGTTTTGTGAAGATGCTCTGTGATCGCGACACGGATGAGATTCTTGGTGTTCATATTGTGGCTGCCGCAGCATCGGACCTGATTGCAGAGGCTGCACTTGCCATGGAATTCAAGGCCTCTGCTGAGGATGTTGCAAGGGTTTGTCATCCGCATCCATCCTTATCCGAGGTGATGCGAGAGGCAGCACTCGCTGCGACCGACAATCGCGCCCTTAATTTTTAGCGCAGACAGGCAAGACAGGCTTGCCGTCGGCGCGATCTTGCGGCGACCGCAAGCGCCTGCTTAACGGTTCGATGGATTTATTGCAGGCCTATCAGGCGGAGATCAAACGCAGAGCACTGCGAGAAGACGCTATACAGCTTAAGGCCATTGAGCGACTTCAGGGCCTAGCCGACGGTTTGAATCGCTTCAGACTTGCACGTGCATCCCTATTGGGGCGGATGTTCAGCAAACCGAGCCCGCCTAAAGGCCTGTGGCTTTGGGGAGGCGTGGGTCGGGGTAAGAGCTTTCTGATGGATTTGTTTTTTGAAACGCTCGACATCGATCAAAAGGGTCGTTTTCACTTCCATGAATTCATGCGCGAAGTGCACCGTGAACTCGAGGTGCATAAAGGTCAGCCCAATCCGCTCGATAGCGTGGGATTACAGATTGCGAAGCGTTATCAAATCTTGTGCTTTGATGAGTTTCACGTCGCTGACATCGCCGATGCAATGATCTTGGAGCGATTGCTGAAGGCGGTTTTTGCGCAGGACTTAGTGCTTGTTTGCACGTCAAATTATCAGCCTGCCAAGCTCTATCCGGACGGTCTTCATCGCGATCGAATACGACCTGCGATTGCCTTGCTCGAAGATTCGCTGGACTTGATGGAGATTGATGCGGGCGTCGATTACAGGCGAAGAGCGCTGGAGCAATTACCCGCCTATCTTTCCCCGCTCGGTCCTGATACGGATCAACAAATGCTTGCCGGCTTTGAACGTCTTGCTGATGGGCCGATGCTTCGTGATCGCCAGATCGAGATTGCTCATCGCCAAATGCACTGTCGGGGCATCGCGGGGGGCGTCGTCTGGCTCGATTTCGAGGCCTTATGTGGCTCACCGAGATCGCAGATCGATTATCTTGAGCTCGCATCGCGTTTTCATACGGTACTGCTTCAGTCGGTACCGATCATGACAGCCGCAATGGCATCCGAAGCGCGACGGTTTGTCTGGCTTGTTGATGTCTTCTACGATCAGGCCGTCAAGCTCATCGTGAGCGCTGCGGATCAGCCTGAGATGCTCTATCGTGAGGGTATGCTGGCCGTTGAGTTCGCTAGGACTGCGTCACGATTAATTGAGATGCAGTCAAAGGCTTATCGCGATCGGCCAAGGCGGATTTTGACGCAAGGGGGATTGGCAGCAGCCCAGCCGGATGCGAAAATCCCTCATGGACCATGAGACAATCGCGCACCGTATACGTGCGTTGCAGCTTGAACACCGCGGGCTTGACGCGATGATTGAAACCATTTGCGAACAAACCCATTTTGATGAGCTTCAGTTGCGGCGCCTCAAGAAGCGAAAATTGCAAATCAAAGACAGCATCGTGCAGTTGCAGATGATGCTCGTACCTGACGTCCCAGCCTAGGACATTTTGTTGAGCAGCGCTGAAGGCGCCGTGGCTGCCGTGCTTGGCCCTGAAGGACTTCTTATGGGCAAGCCGGGTTTTCGCTTTCGGCGGCAGCAGTTCGAGATGGCGCTCGCGGTGGCGCAGGCCATTGCCGCCAATGAGTCATTGCTCGTTGAAGCCGGCACAGGTGTCGGCAAAACGTTCGCCTATCTTGTCCCGGCGCTGCTGTCGGGTCGAAAACTGTTGATATCAACCGGCACGAAGGCCCTTCAAGACCAGTTATTGCATCGGGATCTGCCTGGTTTGCTGGAACATCTAAGTGCGTCTGCGCAAGTCTGTCAGCTCAAGGGCCGCAGCAATTATGTCTGTCACTACCACCTTGAGCGACACTTGCGCGAAGGGCGCTTCGCCCGGCGTGATGAAGCTGCATTGTTGATGCGTATCCGTGCTTTTGCTGCCCGCAGTGATTCGGGCGATCGAAGCGAGTGCAGCGAAATCCCCGATGACTCACCGGTGTGGGCCATGGCCACTGCGACGCGTGATACCTGTCTGGGCAGTCAATGCGCTGATTATGGGCGTTGCTTTGTGATGCGGGCCCGACAGCGTGCTCATCAGGCGGATTTGCTCGTCGTCAATCATCATTTGCTATGCGCAGATCTCGCACTCAAGCGTGAAGGCGTCTCCGATCTGTTGCCCGAGGTCGAAGGCATGATCATCGATGAAGCCCATCAACTACCGGATACAGCGATCCAATTTTTTGGGCGTTCCTGGTCGCTACGGCAGGGTCAGGAATTTGCAAGAGATTTATTGCGCATTGGGCTTGCCGAGGCAGCCGATGCCGCAGACTGGATGCAATGGCGAGATCAACTGGAGTATTCGCTCAAAGCTTTACGACTAGCGGCCGATCTGCCCTCGAAGTTGGCGTGGTCCCCGGCGCACCCGCAATTTGCAGCGATGCTTCCTGCCCTGCAAACATGGCTTGAACACTTGAATCAGCTGCATGGTTTCTTGCAAGAGCAGGCAACAAGAGGCGAAGAGCTTGGCCTGTTACTTGGTCGACTTGAGGCAATGCTAGATTTTTTTCCTGCATTTTTGCCGCCTTTTTTGCTTGATGAGGAGAAAGCGATTCACGAGGAGCAAGTGCTATGGCTCGATGTGAGTCGAAGCGGGCTTAGCTTTCATCAGACGCCAATGGACGCCGCCAAGGCCATCCGCGAGGCGCTTGGCGAGCGGCCCAGATCGCTTGTATTCACATCGGCGAGTCTGGCCGTTGCGGGAGACCTTGGCCCCGTAGCCCTCCGATTGGGCTTAGAGCAAGCCAGAACACTTTGTATTGACAGTCCGTTTGACTATGAGCGTCAGGCCCGCCTTTATGTGCCGCGAGGCTGTGGCGATCCCAATCAACCCGCATTTGCCGGCTTAATGGCTGAGCATGTGTGGCCCTTGATTTTGCACAATCAGGGGCGGGCGTTTATTCTGTGTACCAGCCTAAGAATGGTCACAGCCCTTCATCAAGCCTTGCTTGGCCTTGAGGCATCGTCACGTACGGCTTCTTTTCAAATCGAATGGCTGGTGCAGGGCGCGATGAGTAAGGCGGCTATGTTGCAAAGTTTTCAGCTGGGCCGGGCGCCCGTACTGATTGGCAGCGCAAGCTTCTGGGAAGGGGTCGACGTTATTGGTGACCAGCTCTCCCTGGTGATTATCGACAAGCTTCCCTTTGCGCCGCCCGATGATCCGGTCTTAAAGGCGCGTATTCGGCGAGCAAAATCAAGGGGTGAGGATGTTTTTGGTCAATGGCAGCTTCCGCAGGCGGCGATGAGTCTAAAGCAGGGTGCGGGGCGTCTGATCCGGAGTGAAACCGATGTTGGTCTCTTGGTCGTTTGTGACGAACGCGTCGTCACGCGCGCTTACGGTAAGGCTTTGTTGCGAAGTCTTCCTGGATTTCCTTTGATCCGAGATGCGATGGATGCGATGGATTTCTTGACCAGGACTCGTGGCGATGGCAACCTTGCCACGCTATCTGAAGCCACAGGTTTTCTTGATTGAAGAAGGGCAGCCGCATGATTGGTCGTTTGAAGTTTTTGAGCTTTTTTTTATTGTCTTGGCCATGCCTTGCGCAAGCCAGCGCATTCATCGATTTGGACGAACAAACCCTCAGGACCAGAGCTCGAGAGGCAGCGAGCGCCGGCGTGAGACTACAGTGCACCCAGGCCTATGGGCCTTCACTGACCGCCCATGTGCCAGCTTTGTCGAGAACCTATGTCCTGCATCGCGGTTTAATTTGGGTCATGGACGCCGACAGTGGCGATTTGGTCCATCCGAGTGCATACACCCTGAGCCAGGGTGTGATCCGTTGGCGCAATGAAGCCATCGGTTTCGCAGTGCGGCCATTTAGACCCCGTCACGAGATACATCTTTCGACGATGCAGGAGTTTGCCGACGGCAACCAACTTACAGGCCCTTTCCCGTGCAAGCTTGAACGGGGCAGTTTGCAGAGCCTATCGTAGTCTCTGCCGGACGATTCCCGGCGTGTTCCGGTGCTGACGGATCAGCGCCAAAACTCCCACCAGCGACTCTCGTTGCTGAGACGGGTCGAGAGCTTTCGACTTTCGGGGTAACTAAGCTTGAAGACGCGCTCGGCATCATCGGCCTGTTGATTGAGGCCCAGTTCACGCGCGGCAAGAATGAGCACCACCAGCGCTTCTTCGACGGCCGGGGTGTCAGGAAACTGCTGAATCAGCTGCTGCGCGCGGTTGGCCGCCGCAACATGGGCGCCTCGGATCCAATAGAACTTGGCGATCGTCAATTCCCCTTCGGCCAGTGTATTGACCAGGTAGCGAAGGCGTTGCCTTGCGTCTTCCGCATAACTGCTATCGGGATAGCGCTCGAGAACCACCCGAAAAGCGTCATAAGCCTGCCGCGTCGCCTTCAAGTCGCGATCTGCAAGGCTTTGGCCGCCTAACTTCACCAACAATCCCATTTGGTCATTGAAATAAACCAAGCCTCGCAGGTAAAAAACATAGTCCATCGCGGGGCTACTTGGATACATTTTCGAAAAGCGGTCGAGTGCTGAGAGGGCCTGCTCTTTTTCTCCGAGTTTGTAGTGCCCGTAAGCGAGCTCAAGTTGTGCTTGCTGCGCATAACGCCCAAAGGGATAGCGGGATTCGAGGCGACCGAATAATCGCGTCGCCTGAGCAAGATTACCTGCAGAAAGTTCTGCTTTCGCCTCGGCATAAAGTTTTTCTGCGGTCCACCCGCTGGTCGGGTCCGGTCCATCGCTACCGATACCACAACCACTCAATGTGAGGGACACGGCTAGGAAGAATCCAGCAAGCAGGGCGCTTGGCTTTCGTCTTGCGCTTCGATCAGTCATGCTTCAGCTCGCTTCGTTGGGGATGCGACAATAGGGCTTCATCTGCATGTCTTTATAGGGCAAAACGAGAGCATGCCACAAGGCCGCCATGCGAAGCGCTGTCGAATTATACGGATGACACGCCATGCCAACGCAAGCTGAGCAAGCCATCTTCGGCGAGAGCAGTCCCTTGCAATGGGATGCACAGGGCGCGGCTGGCCAAAGGATAGACCGGTTTGTGACCGATCGCTTGAATGGGGCCGGGCATCCGGTATCTCGAACCCGGATTCAGGATTGGATTCGACTTGGTGCCGTCAGGGTCAATGAAGAGCTTTGTAGCGCATCGCAAAAGCTATCAGGACGAGAACGGGTCGAGGTATGGCCTCAGCCGCTGGAGGCTTCGAGCGCCTTTGTTCCCGATCCTATAGAACTCAACATAGCTTATCTTGATGAGCAGGTCTTGATTATCGATAAGCCGGCCGGCTTGGTGGTTCATCCTGCCCCAGGGAACTGGCGAGGCACCTTGATGAATGGCCTCTTGCACTGGCGTCCCTCGCTTTCCGCTTTGCCGCGGGCGGGCATTGTGCATCGCCTTGACCGCGACACGTCGGGCCTACTGATGGTCGGGCTCGACGAGGCAAGTATCGTTGCCTTGCAACAGGCTTTATCTGCCCGTTTAACCCATCGGGTCTATCTCGCACTGGTGCATGGCGACGCGAGCAGGCTTGACGGGATAACGATCAATTGTCCGATCGGGCGGGATCCTGTGTCACGGGTGCGAATGGCCTGCGACGGGATTGCAGCCAAGCCTGCAAGCACAAGCATTCGACTGCTTGCAAGATGCGAACTTGGCGAAGGGATTTGCGTAAGCCTGCTCAGTTGTAAGCTCGATACCGGTCGAACGCATCAAATTCGTGTGCACCTGAAGTCAAAGGGGTTTGCGTTGGTTGGTGACCCACTTTACGGACGTCTTGCTTCAGATAAGACGCTCATGGCTGCGGATCATCGCTATGATTGTTTTACCGTATCAGGGCAAGCGCTCCACGCAAGCCTACTGCAATTGCCCCATCCCAGGTCGGCATCGAAACTCAGCCTTTTTAGTCAACCGACTTGGGACCTCGCCATACCGGTGCCAAGTGTGAATGAGCTCCTAAGCTTATGGGATTTAAAACATTGAATGCAGCGCTGCCTCAACAAGACCAAGAGCAAAAGCCGATGCCTGCCTCTTGGCTTCGTCCGACATGGGACTTTGCCTTCGCGATGCATCGGGCTCCGTCGCGTAGGCAGGCAAAGCGCCTGGCAGATCGATATTTTGTGCTTTGCAGCAACCGTTTTGGCGGTGTCAGCGATGGCGTTTTTTCATCGATGAATCTGGGTTTGGGCCAGGGTGATCAACACCGTCATGTGATGGAAAATCGTCAGCGTTTGCAGCAGTACTTGCCCGCGCCGGCGCGCTATATGCGCTTAAATCATGGTGCTTGCTGTGTGCGGGCTGACGAGATCGATCCCACCCTGGGACTGCCTGAAGCGGATGCAGTGGTGCTGGCTGTGCCTGGGCAGTCGCTGGTCATGCTCACGGGAGACTGTGTCCCGATTGTGCTTGCGGATACCGAGGGACGGGCACTTGGTCTTGTACATGCGGGTTGGCGTGGTCTCGCGCGAGGTGTGATTGAATCGGCGGTTACGGGCATGCGAGCGTGCATTGGCGAATCAGCGGTCCTGCTTGCATGGATAGGGCCTTGCATCGGCGCTGCGGCCTTCGAAGTGGGCGAGGAGGTTTTAATGGCCTTCCCGACAGAGCAGCGAAGTGATCGATTTTTTAGAAAACGTCCCGCAGACAAAGCGAAGGAGCGCTGGATGGGCGATCTCACGGCAATGGCCAACCACCGTTTGAGGCTGGCGGGTATTGCCGCGATAGCGGGAGGACTTTGGTGCACCTGGCACGATAGGGCACGATACTTCTCACATCGTCGACAAGCCGGGGGCGGTCGATTTGCGACCGCAATTGCGCTGCTGCAGTAAGTTGTTCAGCGCGTCGTGCGCGTTTTGAGATAGAGTCTGTATCGTTGATCATTGAGTGCCGGTGCAAACGCGCGCGAAGAACGGTGCAAACGCGCGCCTAGGAGACTGCGCGCTCTAAACATGGGAATGCAGGTCTTTGAACATTGAAGCACTTCGTTATTGTACTTGTTGATAGAACTTTATCGAAGATTTAAGGAGGCACTGGGCTATGGTTAGCAGGCGGTTGAGCGAGAAAAATGATCCCAAAGCCAAGATCAAGGCGGGGAAAAAGCCAAGCAAGTCAAACACGGCAAAACCCGCCCCGGCGACGGCGGCCATCGATGCCATCAAGAC
>DENJ01000004.1:7810-51922 GCA_002359635.1 Burkholderiales bacterium UBA2647 | reverse complement strand
AGCGCACAATCGACAAGGCTGAGATCATCGATGAAGGCGGGAATGGTGGTGACTTCGCCATCCTGCCGGTAGCTGATCACCACAGGTCTGACAGCCGCACCGGCGCGCACCGCTGCTTCAAACAAATTCGCATGAAAAGGCAGCAGTTGCCGGCCATCGCTTGTGGTGCCCTCAGGGAAAAAGCTCACCACCTCTCCCTGCGAAAGCTCTGCGGCCATTACCCGGAGCACATCATGAACCGCGTGGCGCTTGCCGCGTTCGATAAAAATGGTACCGGTTCGCTGACACAGCGTGCCAATCACAGGCCAGGCACGGATTTCGCTCTTGGCAATAAAGTGCACGGGTCTTAAGGCATCAAGCGCCAGAATATCGATAAAACTGATGTGGTTCATCACCACCAACTCACCTGGCTGGGGTTCAAGCAAACCCTCGGGCGACGCCTCGACCCTGAAGTCAAGTCCGCAGGCCTTGAGCATCTGTCGCGACCAGGCTTTTTTAACGGCGCGTTGGCTCTCCAGATTGATGAAAGGATATAAAACCAAGACCGCAATAAGGCCCCAACAAACCGTTGAAAGCAAGTAACTTGCTCTGCAAATCAAGCGAAGATGCGTCAAAAGCGATGACATGCAAGCAATCGTGGCGCCACAGGCTACAAAACAGTCAGCAGGCAATCAACGCGGAAACATGCGAGCCTCGACCGCTGCACAGATCGCATGGCCGACCATGAGGTGCCCTTCCTGAATGCGCGGCGTGTGCGCCGAAGGCATCGCAAGCAGGTAATCGCACAGTGGATTCATCGCCCCACCACGATTGCCGGTTAGCCCAACCCTTGAAACTCGCTTTGCTTTTGCTGCCTCAAGTGCACGAATAATATTTGCTGAATTACCCGAGGTCGAGTAGGCAAAAAACACATCGCCCGCTTGGCCGAGTGCTTCGATTTGCCGGGCGAAAACATAGTCATAACCATAGTCATTGCCAATGGCGGTGAGAATTGAGCTGTCCACCGTGAGCGCAACAGCGGCAAGACCCGGTCGATCGTAATTAAAACGCGAAACAAACTCACCCGCCATATGCTGGGCATCAGCTGCACTGCCGCCATTGCCTGCAAAAAGAATCTTGCCGCCGGCCTTTAGCGATCGCATACAAAGATCAACCACTGCCTCGATCGCCTCTATCAGCACGGCATCGCCTGCAAGACTTTGTGCAAGCTCAGCGGAGGCCTCCAAATCACGATGTATCGACGTCATGCTTACCGCGCCGTCGCATTGAGGTGATTCACCACCATACGCCCTGCAACCAGGGTGAGCCGGTTGCGCCCCACAAGCTCTCGACCCCAGTAGGGTGTATGTTTGCCCTGCGAGTGAAGGCTTGATGCATTCACCACCCAGCGATCCTCAAGATCGAACACACACAAATCTGCGGCCGCGCCTGGGGCAATCACACCCGCTTCAATCCCTAGCACGGTAGCGGGCTGGCGAGTGAGCCGATCGATGGCAAGCGCGAGATCAACCTTCGATTCGCTTGCCCATTTGAGTGTGAGCGGCAGCAAGAGCTCCAGGCCACTTGAGCCAGCCGCAGCCTCAGCAAAGGGTAATTGCTTTTCGTCATCGTCAACCGGGGTGTGATCCGAGCAAATCGCATCAATCACCCCGCTTTGGAGCGCCGTGCGCAAGGCTTCTCGATCGCGTTGTGCACGAAAAGGAGGGTCAACCCGCATATTAGGATCAAAGTATCCAATATCGATATCGATCAAATGTAAATGATGAACCGCCACATCAGCACTTACCGCAAGGCCGTCCTGGCGCGCTTGTCTTAAGAGTTCGAGCCCTGCAGCAGAGGACATACGGCACAAATGCACACGGGCACCGGTTGCCCGCATCAACTCAAAAATCGTGTGCAAAGCGACCGTCTCTGCCATCACCGGCACACCGGATAAGCCCAGCCGCCCTGCCACTGCGCCGCTATGTGCAACACCGCCGCGTGATAAGAAATAATCACAAGGCTGAATCCAAAGCGTATAACCAAAGCTCTTGGCATACTGCATGGCACGCAACAAAACCTGCGTATCGGTAAACATCGCCCCCGCGTGACCAAAGCCGATACAACCTGCCTCGGATAATTCAGCCATCTCGGTGATGATCTCACCCTTTAGGCCAACCGTCATAGCGCCCAGGGGATAAAGCGAGGCGGCCTGCAAACCTCGCGCCCGATGCTTGAGCATTTCGACAAGGCCTGGCTCATCAAGCGGCGGATCGGTGTCGGGCGGACAGGAAAGCGAGGTGATGCCGCCTTCTAAGGCCGCCTGCATCTCAGACTCGAGGGTTGCCTTGTACTCAAAACCCGGCTCACGAAGTCGGGCTGCGAGATCGACAAGACCTGGAGCGATACAGTATTGAGAAAGATCGAGACTGAGATCGGCATCAAAGCCAAGTGGTTTTTTGCCGATTGCCAGAATCCGTCCATGGGCAAGATGAAGGTCGGTTCTGGCATCGTACAGCGTGACCGTTTGACCATCGAGCATCACAGGGCCAAGCAAACGAGCACCAGTCAGGCTGATCCTCATGCGCTTGCCACCAACAAACTCATTACCGCCATCCGAACCGCAATACCAAAGGTGACTTGTTCAAGAATGACGGCCTGGGGACCATCGGCAACCGCTGATTCGATTTCGACCCCACGGTTCATCGGTCCAGGATGCATCACAATCGCGTCAGGCTTAGCGAGTGCGAGCTTTTCCTGCGTGAGCCCGTAATGCTTGAAGTATTCCTGCGCCGAGGGCAGCAAAGCGCCCCGCATGCGCTCATTTTGCAAGCGCAGCATAATGATGACGTCGACGTCTTTCAAACCTTTTTTCATATCGGTATAGACTTGACAACCCATTTGCTCAAGCCCTGAGGGCAACAAGGTCAACGGCCCGATCACCCTTACCTCCGGCACACCCAAGGTGGTGAGGGCGTGGATATCGCTGCGCGCAACGCGTGAATGCAGGACATCACCAACAATCGCGACACGCAAGCGGGTGAAGTCCTGCTTGAAGTGCCGGATGGTGTACATGTCAAGCAGACCCTGGGTGGGATGGGCATGCCGACCATCGCCTGCATTGATGACATGAACACCTTCACCGCGGGTGCGATTCACATGTTCGGCAATCAAAAAAGGCGCACCGCTTGACGCGTGCCGCACCACAAACATATCGGCATGCATCGCCACCAGGTTATCAATCGTGTCGAGCAAGGACTCGCCTTTGGCAGCCGATGAGGTATTGATATTGAGGTTGACCACATCGGCAGATAAGCGCGTTGCCGCAATCTCAAAAGTGGTCCTGGTGCGTGTTGAGTTTTCAAAAAACAAATTGAAAACACTTTTGCCGCGCAGCAACGGCACCTTTTTCACATCTCTCGTATTGACGCCCAGGAATCCTCTGGCCGTATCAAGAATATTGTGAATCAATGCCTTCGATAAACCCTCAATGGTGAGGAGGTGCTTGAGTTCACCGCTGGCGCTAAGTTGAGGATGGGGCATGGGTTCAATCAGATGACTGAGCTGCGATTAGAACAGAAATTCGCGCTGCCATGCTGAACTCAGCCCTCCGTCTTTGAAAGTGTTAATCGCCCGTCACCTGCTTGCGCCAAAACAATCGCCTGCCGCGGTTCAAGCCTGATGCAAGCACCGACATGATCGGCATGGATAGGCAATTCGCGGCCCCCGCGGTCGACCAATACAGCGAGTTCAACGCTCGCAGGCCGCCCATAGTCAAAAAGTTCGTTCAGCGCCGCCCTGATGGTTCGTCCAGTGTAGAGCACATCGTCGACCAGGATGATATGAGCGCCGGTGACCTCAAAGGGCAAATCGGTGGCGCCTTTGGCGATCGCACTAAGGCCTCGGCGCTGTGCATTGTGGCCATAGTCATCGCGATGGTAAGCGCTCGAAAGAAACCCGAGGCCGCCCAGGCCTTGCCGGGAGAAGCTTTTCTCAAAGTCATCGTAAAGTCTGCGAGCAACCCAGGCACCACCGCTATGAATGCCGACGATCGCAGGCTTGCGCGCGTCGGAGTTGCGTGCGTCTGAGGACAAACGCTTGCGAATCAAACCCGCCAAGCGTTCAAGTGTCTGCTCGGCATCAGGGCAGTCGTTTGCCTTTTCGTCACTCATCTTGATTCCCTTGAGCCATCAAACACGGCAGACTGGATTTTGTGCTCCCGATATTAAACTTGGGAACTTATTTTCGGAAATCCGGCTTATGACCACCAAAGCAGTCATCCATCCAGTGATTTTGTGCGGCGGCTCAGGCACCCGCCTGTGGCCTTTGTCGCGACAACAATTTCCTAAGCAATTTGTACCGCTCATCCAGGGAAAGAGCTTGCTGAGTCTCACCGCAGAACGTCTCAAACCTTTGCTGGCAGCGCCCGAGACAGACAGGCTCATGCTGATTACCGCAGCCGAGCATCGCTTCCTGGCGCGCGAAGCCATGACTGAGGTGGGCCTTACTTGCAACTTGCTGCTCGAACCGAGTGGGCGCAACACGGCGCCGGCCATACTTGCGGCAGCCCTAGCGCTTGAAAAGCGAGCGGGTCCAGAGGCGTTGATGCTTGTTGTACCTGCCGATAACTTCATTCCCGATGCGCAGGCTTTCGCCCGATCGGTGCGGGCAGGCGTTGAAAAAGCCCAAGCTGGCTGGTGGGTGATTGCAGGTGTTTTACCGAGCTATCCGGCAACAGGTTACGGCTACATCGCGCTTGACAGCGATTCAGCGCAGGATGCGATGGCAGCCGGTGGCAATCCCCATGGTGCCTATCCGATCAAAGCCTTTGTCGAAAAGCCCAGCCTCGAACGCGCGCAATCCATGCTCCTGGAAGGCGGACACTTTTGGAATGCCGGAATCTTCCTGGTTAAGGCTGCTGTTGCAATCGATTCAGCAAGAAAACATTGCCCAGGCATGCTCGAGCAGGTGAGCCAAGCCTGCGAGGAATCTTTGACCGGTGCACAGACGAGCCGCCCGAGGGCTGAAACCAGCCCCCTCAAGGCGGCCGCTGCAGAAGCCGATGACCTGAGCTTAGGGCCTTCCTTTTCAAATGCCCAGAGCATCAGCATCGACTATGCGGTCCTTGAGAAACATGACAAGGTCGCCATGGTGCCCTTCACCGGGGCCTGGAGCGACGTCGGCAGTTGGACATCCGTTGCAGAAATCAGTTGCAATCCGGATGAGCAAGGCAATCGTCGTATCGGGTCCGCCTATACCCTGTGTGATAGTCACGATAATTTCGTTTACGCGCCGCAACGACCGGTCGTCACCGTCGGCGTTAACGATCTTTTGATTGTCGACACCCCCGATGCGCTTCTCGTGGCGCACAAATCCTCGGTTGAGCAGGTCAAAGACGCCGTCGCAGCTTTGGACCGGCTGGGGGTCAGTCAAGCACGTTTACACCGCCGCGTTGTCCGTCCTTGGGGCGCCTACGACGCCATCGATGCCGGTGATCGATTCCTGGTCAAACGTATCACCGTCAACCCCGGCTCTGCGCTATCCTTGCAAATGCATCATCATCGTGCTGAACATTGGATCGTTGTTAAAGGCACAGCAAAAGTGACCCGCGGCGAGGAAATATTTTTGCTCACGGAAAATCAATCAACTTATATTCCCCTGGGGGTGAAACACAGGCTTGAAAACCCCGGGAAAGTCCCCTTGGAAATGATCGAAGTCCAATCGGGCAGCTATCTTGATGAGGACGATATTGTTCGATTTTCTGATCAATACGGCAGGGCTTAATCGGGATCTCATTGATGCAGATATTGCTCTAATATTTGCACTGCAGCCTGCGCATCAAACCAATCGTCGCGCTGTCGTTGGGCCAAGCGCGTCGAGTTTGCGAGATCCGGCGCCTTTGCGGAGGCTTTGGCCACAACGCTTGAATAATTTTCATTAACTTCAGCCACAGGCATTGAAAAACGACCGCGTAACTGGTTTGCGAATCGAAGGCAAAAAGTGGTGTTGGGTAGCGGTGCACCGTCCGGATGGCTTGGAACACCGACCACCAAGGTCTCCGGTTCCCATGCCGAAATCAGTCGCGCGATCTCGGCAAAGCGGTGCTGCTTATCAGGGCTATTGATCTGCATGAGTGGCCTCGCGTCACGGGTGATTCGGTTGCCAATGGCAACACCGACACGATTTAAACTGACATCAAATCCCAGAACAATCTGGGTCTCAGGCATGTCCCGCGGCTGATGATAAAAACATCGGATGAATACCTAAAAGACCAAAGGCATGGTGAAAGCGTTGCTCGACCGGGACCTCAAACATCAGCGATGGACTCGCCGGTACCGTAAGCCATGCGTTTGCAGCAATTTCTTCTTCAAGCTGCCCCTCTCCCCAGCCAGCGTAGCCAAGCGCCATCAACAGCCGCTCCGGACCCCTGCCCTCTGCCACCGCTTCCAGCACATCCTTGGAGGAAGTGAGCGCAATATCTGAACCGACGTGAATGCTTGAATTAAAAGTGCCTGCAGGCGAATGCAGCACAAAGCCACGGTCGTTTTGCACAGGGCCACCCGAAAAAACCGGCTGTGAAGCAAAACTTGGGTCCTGAAGCTTGAGACTGATGCGCTCAAAAAGATTGCCTAAATCAATCTCAAGCGGTCGATTCACCACGATGCCAAGCGCCCCTTTTGGCGAGTGTTCGGCCAAATAGACCACCGTCCCGGAAAAATTCGGGTCAGCCATAGCAGGCATAGCCACCAGAAAGTGGTTCGAAAAGTCTGTAAAGTAGGCTGGGTGTTCGGGGTGTTGCGACGCTGTCATGACTCGACCTCAAGTTGGCTCAAGTGTATCAAGCCCACAGTCCTCGGCGCCAATCAGCGTACAAGCGCATTCATATCAAGGATGGGCATCATCACCGCCAGCACAATCGTCAGCACAATAGCGCCCATCACAAGAATCATCAGCGGCTCAAGAATGCTGGTGGTCAAAAGCGCCCGGCGCTCAGCCTGTGCGGTCGCGACGATCGCCGCCTGATCAAGCATTTTGTCAAGATCACCGGTTGCCTCACCGCTTGCGATCAAATGCTTAAGCAAAGGCGGAAAACCCGGTGCATCAGCCAAGGCCTTCGAGAGACTCATCCCCTCGCGTACCCGCTCAAGCGCCAGGATCACCGCCTCGCGCATCACCAGATTACCCACCGTACTGGCCGCTGCCACCAGTGCCGGCATCAATGGCACGCCTGATGCCACCAGCATGGCAAGGGTTGAGGCGAACCTTGCGGTATTCCAGTCGATGATCAATCGACCCAAAACCGGTAATGCAATGAGCCGCCGATCAACCATGCGTCTGAAGCTTTTTTCCTTCATCGCGCGGAAAAAAAGCAGGCTTGCCGCAAGCGCAAAAACGGCGGCATGAAAACCGTGGTTGAGGATCGCATCAGACGCAGTAATCAGCACCTGGGTAAGCCAAGGCAGCGTTTGCCGCGTGCTTGCAAAAACCTGTACAACCTGAGGTACCACGGTACTCATCAGCGCGATCACCACAGCAATCGCAACCAGGCTGACGATTGCCGGATAAACAAGGGCGAGGCCTATCTTCTGAGTCAATTGCCCGGATCGCTCTAAATCTGATGCCAATCGTAACAACACAGGCGCCAGATCGCCCGACTGCTCACCCGCAGCGATCACTGCCCGATAGGTCTCGGGGAAATCCCGAGGATAGGCGGCGAGGGCTTTCGCAAGCGACTGGCCTGCAACCACTTCGCTTCGAACCGCGGCGATCAGGTCACGAAGCCTTGCTTCTTCAGCTTGTTCAACCACCGCGAGCAAGGCACGCTCCAAAGGCAGCCTGGCAGCAACAAGACTGGCGAGTTGTCTTGTCGCGTTAGCGAGCGATGCAGCATTAATCCTGCCTGCGAACCAGGCGATATCTCGGCTTTGTGCCTTACTTTGCTCTGAGCGCTCTAATTGCAAGCAAATAAGACCCCGCTCACGCAACATCGAGCGCGCTTGGCGCATCGACTCCGCATCAAGATAGCCGCTTTCACGTTTGCCATCGCCACGTAAAGCTTCAAAACGAAATGCTGCCATGCTGAGTTTAAGCGTCGCGGGTCACGCGGATCACCTCATCGACGCTGGTCAGGCCCGCACGCACCCACCGCTGCGCGTCCTCACGCATACTCTTAAATCCGCCGATTTGAGCAAGTTCACGCATTCGGGCCTCCGATGCGCCTTCGTGAATAAGCGCTTGCATCGGTTCATTGACCAGCAGGAGTTCACAGATCGCTGCCCGCCCTCGAAAACCGCTTTGAGCACAGGCAGCACAACCGACCGCACGCCAGGCGCCCGGATGCAGGGGATCCGGGGTTTTGCAGGCAACACAAAGCAATCGAATCAAGCGCTGGGAAAGTACGCCCAGTAAACTTGATGATAATAAGAACGCTTCAATACCCATATCCACAAGCCTTGTTACCGCGGCAATGGCATCATTCGTGTGCAAGGTGGCAAGCACCAAATGGCCCGTCAGCGAGGCTTGCACCGCAATCTGAGCGGTCTCCAGATCACGGATTTCGCCGATCATGACCACATCGGGATCTTGACGAAGAATCGCTCTCAATGCTCTTGCGAAATCCATATCGATACGGGCATTGACCTGCGTCTGCCCGACACCTTCCAAGTCATATTCGATCGGATCTTCAACCGTTAAGATATTCGTTACATTAGTGTCGAGTTGCCCTAAAGCCGCGTAAAGCGTTGTTGTTTTGCCAGATCCTGTTGGGCCAGTGACCAACACAATCCCATGAGGTTGTCGCACCAGTTTGCTCAGCGCAGCGCGGGTTTCGTCGCCCAAACCAAGCGCCTTCAAATCGAGCCGTCCTGCCTGCTTATCGAGCAAGCGGAGTACGGCCCGCTCGCCATGCCCTGTCGGGAGCGTCGACACGCGCACGTCAATGGCCTTACCTGCCACTTTTAAGGTCATCCTGCCATCCTGTGGCAAGCGCTTTTCAGCAATATCAAGCGATGCCAGAATCTTGATGCGAGAGAGCAAAGCAGCATGCAATTCGCGTCGGGGCCTTGCAACATCCCGCAGATTCCCATCGATACGAAAACGAACGAGCGAGAAATGCTCAAAGGCTTCGATATGAATATCAGAAGCACCATCGCGCACGGCCTGCGTAAGCAAGGCGTTGATCATTCGGATGATCGGTGCATCGTCCTGAGCATCAAGCAAATCCTCAACCCTTGGCACTTCTTGCATCAGCTGACTTAAATCGAGATCGCTTTCAACGGCATCCACCACCGCGGCAGCCGAACCATCTTGTCTGGCATAGGCCTGTGCGATATCGCGTTCCAACTGCTCTTTGGGCAAGCTTTGTAGAACAATTTCCTGATCCAACACCCGATAAAGCTCATTGAGTCCAGCCTTGCTGCTCAGTTCACTGTGCTGCACCAACAAGCGTCCCGCGTCCTCGGCTTTGATCAGCAGGTGATGACTGCGCGCAAAGCTATAAGGCATGAATCGGGCGGGGGAAACCGGCACCCAAGCCGCATCATCGAAACTCATCGACTGATCCCGGGCAAAACAGGGCTTTCCTGCTTCGGCATCAACACGCCGGCGGGAAGCGATTGCTCTAGCTGCGCACCACGCATAAATTCATAACGGTCTTGCGTGAGTGCTGATGCTGCCTCGGCGCTGCGCAACACCCGTGGCCTGAGAAAAACCAAGAGATTGGTCTTGTTGCGCGAACGTGCGTCGTAGCGAAAAAGTTGGCCTGCAATCGGTATATCGCCCAGAATCGGCACCGACTGGGTATCGCCGCTGCTGCGGTCCTCAATCAAACCGCCCAACACAATAATCTGGCCATCGTCGACAAGCACATTGGATTCAATCGCTCGCCGGTTGGTGATTAAACCAGCGCTTAGCGTTTTGTCCTGAATACTCGAAACTTCCTGGTAAATCGCAAGCTTGACCGTGCCGCCCTCAGAAACCTGAGGCCTGACGCGAAGTGTTGTTCCCACATCGCGTCGTTCAACGGTTTGAAAGGGATTCACCACACCGCCACCGGCACCGGTATTCACATATGACCCTGTCACAAAGGGAACGTTTTGTCCGATGATGATGCGCGCCTCTTCGTTGTCCAGCGTCAAAAGATTAGGCGTTGCAAGCACATTGCCGTTGGCGCGCGATTGCAAAGCGTTGGCAAGCACTCCGAGATTAATCAGCCCCGTCGTATTCGACCCGACGCCTGGCAAAGGACTGTTGCGGATAACCCCGATATTGAGGCCCTGAGCGGCCCCCAGCACATTCGTGGTGAGATCGAGAATATTGGTACCTTCCCCGCGTGCTGACAGGTTCGTTCCCCCGATTGCTCGACTCGCTCCAGAAGCCGTACCGTTTAAGAACTGCCACTGAAAGCCGAGCTCTGCAGCCTTATCGGCATTGACTTCAACTATCAGCGACTCGATATAAACTTGAGCACGTCTAACATCGAGCCTGTCGATGACCGCGCGGATATCGCGAAATACAGGTTCAGATGCTGTAATGATCAAAGAATTTGTTGCCGCGTCTGCGGCAATGACCACCCCCCCCAGTCTGCTGATGCTGGTCGCAGGACCCGATGGCGAACCAGCCCCTGCTTGCATCGACTGCCCAGCGCCCAGCGCCATGTTCTGCCCTCCGAGCCCGGCACTCGATGGACCTTGAGGATTGGATCCAAAGCCTTGCCCGGCAAAGCCACCGCCAAAGCTGCCGGCCATGTTGGGGACAGCGCCCGATGATGGAAGCCCTTGCACGCCGCTTTGCTGGGCAGTTCCAAAGCCGCCAGCCCCAAGCTGTGTTTGATTCGGGAAAATGCCAGAAGACCCTTGACCTGAGGCACCGGCAACCGAGCCGCCTAGCGATGTACCGTCACCGCTTAAAATCCCTCGCAAGGTTTGCGCAAGGCGCGTCGCTTCGGCGTTTTTCAGGTAGACCACATGGATGTTGCCAGGCTTGCCCGACGGTTGATCGACTTGTTCAATCAATTGTCTGACCTGCTCGATACGGGCTGGCGATGACGATCGCACCAATAAGGCATTGCTTCTGGGCTCGGGTACAAGGCTAACCTTAAGCCTCACGTCGTTTGCTCCAAGCTCGCTGGCTTCAAGCAACCGAGCAACCAAAGCAGCCACATCGCTTGCCGCAGCATGTTTAATCGCTACAGAAACCAAATCCGCCTTGGCTGGCGCATCAAGCTCCTCGATTAACAATGCAATACGTTCTAAATTCGATCCGTAATCCGTCACGATCAGGCTGTTGTTACTCGCCATTGCTGAAATCGTGTTGTTTGGCGGCACCAAAGGTCTGATGATCGGCAGAATATTGTTTGCAAGTTCATAGCGAAGCCGGAAAACCCTTGTCTGCACTTCTTCGGCATGACGCATATTGCTGGTGCCCAGTTGAACCGGCCCACCGTGTAACTTGGCATCGACCTCAGGTACCACCCGCAAACTTTCGCCAACTTGAACCATGGCGAAAAGCTGCATGCGCAGTGCGGCTTGAAACAAGCCAAGCGCCTGCTCTTTGCTGACAGGACGCGGTGACTCAAGGCTCATGCGTCCCTTCACCCTTGCGTCGACCAGAATGCTACGCCCCAGGAGTTGCGAGAAGGCAGCCGCCACAGCTTCAATCTCGGCATCCCTGAAATTCAGTTGAAGACGATCCCCCGATAAGCGTTGAATGCTGCCTTTGCTCGTACTTGAAGCAGGCCCAGCGCCAGAGGCTGTAGGCCCTGAGGGATTCGTTAACGCTGGCAATGCGCTATCCGGTGATGCCGCCGCCGGCGCNNCGTTGATGACGTCGCAGGTGATGATGTGTTTGCGCTCGGCGTGGTTGAACTCGCTCCACTTGCCGGGGATGCGCCTGTTGCAGACTGCTGGGCAAGCGCTCCAGGGCTAACAGTCATCAGCACAAGCATTGCCAGAGGCTTTAGCGTTGGCAAAAACATCCGGGTGAACGTTAAGCGCTTGTTTGCCGCTTGCCCGCTCATCGTGCTGGTTTTCTTAGTCATCAAAATCCTTTATAGCGGTTCGGCAGCGATGGTTCATGGCAATAAGCGCATGACCGTCGCCTCGGCCTCACGTGTGCCCATGAGCGACAAAAGCGGTCTCAGGCGGGTTTCTTCGGCCGCTTTCGGCCGCGCTTCGATTCTGATGCCCCGACCTGCTTCAGGGACTGCTCGCAGGTCCAACACCCCGTCAAGCGTTCTCAGTTCCCAGCGTTTGATCCGGCCGAGATCGAGTTGCCAATCGTAGCTTCCAAGCGGCTGCACAGGCGAGATACGCGCTGCTAAATCGTTGATCGCAACATTGACCCGCCCCGCCGAGCTTTGAGTGCTTTTGCTGTCGGCGGCGATCAAAAGCTCGGTCCAGCGTAGCTGTAATCGTGCACTCGGTTGAAGGCTGTTCCAGGGCGAACCAAGCGCTGCGAAATCAAGCCTTGGCAAATCGAGCTGCCCGGCGGGCACTTGCAAGACCTGATCACGCCATGCCAGACGCAGGGGACGATCGAGCCCTTGCATGTTCAACTCGAGCGCGGATCCTCCCGCAAGCAGGGCAAAAGGATTGATACGCCACTGCAAAGCATGAGGCAAGACCAGACCGCCTGGTCTCGCCTTGCCACGCTCCGTCGCCTCGCTGCCATCAAGTCGCAGCATCACGGATGCCTGACCTTGCCAGAGCGTGCCGCTTGCTTGCGCAAGTCTTAATCTGTCCTGCGTTGCGCGGGCTGCCAGTTCATCCATCCAAGAGGCAGGCGCATGAAAAATCGTCGCAAGGACCATCACAACAAAAACAATCACGATCATGATCGACCGCCTGCTTCGACGAATCGGATCCGAACCTTCAGATGATCGTTCTGCAAAGCACGCTCGATGCGAAACTCGGCCCACTGCGCCTGGGTTTCACGACGTACATCCACAAGCCAAGCCATGAATGGGCCCTGCGGCAAAGCAGCCGCCTCAAGTAGCACCGATCCGTTTTCTAAAACCTTGATCGTCATCGCGTCGAGACCATTCGCAGCCCTCAGACTTGCGCGGATTCTTGTTTCTAAATCTTGTCGCTTTAGCGCGGGCGCTTGCTGGTCAAGACTTCGCCACTGTTGAGCAAGCGCCTGCATGCTTGCCCTTTCACTGTCGAGGCGCTCTAAGCGTTCACGCATCATCTGGCGTGATTGCATCATCGGCTCAAACCAGGCCAATACGAGGATCGCAGGCACCAAGAGCCAAAAGGCCAAGAGCAGCAGCAGCCGCTCTCGTCGATCAAGCGCATCGAACCAAACACTCAGGCGCTGCATCGCTCTAGGACGCACTGGCAGTCCTCGGTACAGCCCGCCATTGCATCAGACCTTCCTGAGGCGCACCCCATTGCACCGACCAACCGCCTCTTGCTGCAAGATCCTGGACCAAAGGCCGCAGGCTTTGCTGCTCAATCGCCGAAGGCTTCCAGCGAAGACTCAGCAGACCACCTGAGGGGCCCGCCGTCCATTCGACCATTTGTATGGCTTCAGCGGCACTTGCTCCTGCAGCCCGCGAAAGCGCGCGTTGCATCAACAACATACCTGCGAGGGGATCGGCCGCCGAGGAAGCATCTGAGCCAGCCGTCGGCGATTGCCGACGCTTTTCTAAGGCGCGTTGTAATTGCAGTACCGGATCAACCATCACCGACTGGTTGGGCATGGTTTCCTGAAAAAGTCTCGCAAGCGCCGCTTCACTTGCCTCAAGGCGCATTTTCAGCAACCAGGTATCGATTTGTAGCGCAACAGCTGCGGCCATGACCAGGGCGAGGCCAAGCGCCAGAGGCTTGCTTAAGGCCCCTTTTGGCGCATGCACCATCGCCCAGCGAACCTGCGCAAGACCAAGCACAAACCGCTGCCAGATCACCGATGAGCCATCGACGGTCGTAGCCCAGGACGCCTGCTCACCACGCAGAACCAAGGCCTCGAGTAAATTGAATGCCTTAAGGGTTTCTGGAATCTGACCATGAAAGCCTTGCCGGGGAGGCCAAGGAAGGTCGCTGTTGTTGATCTCTTCGATAACGGGCCATAAATCGACGTTGGCGGGCCGATCCGAACCGGCAAGGCATTGCGCCGGCCAAATGCCCTCCAGTTTCATGCCAAGCGCCTTCGCCTCCTGAACCAGTGCATTAAGCCATGGCTTCTGACAAAAGCCGACAAACCAGGAGCGCGAATCAAATCGGCAACTGATCACCAATTGGTCAATATCCTCGAGTAGTGACCCCTCAAGCTGACTCCGGATCGCATTCATCCGCTCGCGGCCTGCAAGCGGCAAGGCCTTGAATGGCAGCAATCGCGCATCCCTGGGATGCAAAAACAGCCTGATCGCCGCTTTGTCTGGCGCTGTCCCGAGCGGAGATTGCCCCTTGCCCTGCACCTTTACAGCCTCAAGCAAGGCCCTTTTGGCCTGTCCGGCCACCGATGCTCTGGACGGCAAGAAGCAGTCCCTGGCTTTAGCGTTGAGCACCAAGAAAATCCACCCCAAAAGAAATTTGTTTCATCGCCAAGCCAACATGATTATGGTCCGATGTGACAGATTTAAGACAAGCGCAAGCATGGACAAACTGAAGAAAATCAGAATCTTACGTATCCTTAGAGGGTTTCACGCCAGACCACGCTCACGACTTCGCCGTCCGAGGTACTTTGTGGATTTCGGTCGTAAAGAATTCGGGCTCGTGAACTTACCCGGCCGTAGCCTATCACCCCCTCCATGAAGAAGTACCGTGAAAGCACCGTAAAGCGCGCCGCGGGCAATTCCTCAGCCATGGATAACCTCGACCTGAGTGCTGAAAGATCGCTAAAGGCTTGTTCTTCACGGCGTTTGACCAGGACTTGGGCTGAAGCCAAATCCAATCCGGACAGGTAGGCATGAAGCAGTTCAGCACTAGCCGTGTTGATATTAATCGCCGAACGCTGGGGCAAAACGATCATATAACGTTCCATGCGTTCGTAAATCGTCTGATCGATCCCTGGTACCAACAAAAGATCCGCGGCGCGACCAAAGCCTGGTGAAAGGGCATATGCAGCGATCACCTCCGCATAACTCGCATCAAGCCCGATGGCAGCAAGCAACTTCCTCAAGGCTTGAAGGTCAAGCGCGGAAAGCTGGCCCGCTTGTGACGATCGGTCTGATTGGCCTTGATCAAGGGTTTGGAGAAGATTACGAAGATTAAAGCGCGCTTGAGCATCCTGAATCTGACCCGAGAGCACAGCTTTCGCATCCTTCGTCCCAGCGCGCGCGCCGCCATAGACCGTAGGATCAAGCTCGGTTTGTTGAATCGACATCGCCCAGGGTTCGCCTAAGTGATCCATCGTGGTGGTGCGCGCATCGAGACGGAGCACAAGGCGCGCCCAGTCGCTCGCCGCACGCTCAATCCAGCGGATTTGCGAGGCATCCATGCGATTTTCGATGCTACGTACGGCAAGCTGCTGACGCTCGAAAACCAGGGCAGCCAGGCTTGCAGCGATCGCCACCACCAACATCGCGGCAATCACAGCGGCGCCTCGCGATGGCATGTTGGCTTTGATAAACAGAACAGGATATTGATCGCTAAACGATCTAGAAACTAACGTTTTCTTTCGATTGAACAAGACCTTGCCGCGCCTTGAAAACCATTGCTTGGTTGGCATGATTCAATCCCGCATGGACAGCACGCGGCGAAGCCGTTGGCCGTTTTGCATCACGATCAATACCTCCAAACCTGACCAACGTTCGGGCTGACTCATCAGGTCCTGGCTAACCCCAAAGCCAATTGGACGAATCTCCATCCCGCGTAATCCAGGCAGCAGCCCCTGGCTTTGACCGAGTTCTGAAAGGCTTCGGGTTAGCACCCCGTCTCTTACATCCCATCGCACCCAGCGAAAGACTCTTGATGAAAGCTGCTCTGTCATCGCACGTTGCAGCAATAACCATGACGATTCTGCCCCTTCAGCCACGGGAAAGTTCATCATCTGCAAAGCGAACTGACCACTTTGCCGCAATTGTGCAGCTTCCATTAAGTCCACCTCAAGCTGACTCATCACTTGATTAAGGTGTTGGCTGCGATCGGTACTCGAAAGAACCCGCTGACTGCTTCGCGCAACATGATCAAGGCCTCGCCAGGCAATCACAGCAAGCAACGCCGTGAGCAGCACTGCCACCAACAACTCAACAAGCGTTAAACCAGACTGCTTTTTGCGGTACGGCACGACTAACGAACCAGCGTGGCAAAGCCAACAAGCCGCGCAACCTGGCGTTGCCCGCTGTCCAAGACCTGCAGTTCAACCCGCCGAAAACCGGCATTTGGGGTGGCAAGCACGCTTTGCTTACAACTCAGAACGGTATCAAGTTGGGAGCAATCGAATTGCTCCTGGCCAATATTGGGCCACTCGCGACGCAAGCGAATCTCCATCAAGCGGTTCTCCGCACTCCACTGCGCAAGCATCCGCACATGGGCGATCTCGGCAGTTTGTGTGCCAACGCCGAGACTTCGGAAGACGGCGAGCATCGCCACCGACAGCAAAACCAGGGCAACGAGCACTTCAACCAGTGAGAAGCCGCCTTGGCTTGTTTTTCGAATCATAGCGTTCGCTGCTTGATCGGACCCAATCCATCGCTCTGCAAGCGCACTGCCTGTTCTGCGCGTACCAGAACCAGTGACCATGGCGAATTGATTGGCTCGGCACCAATGGCTAGCACAAAGACCTGACCCGAGGCGTTCGCAGCAGAGGGATTTGCCGTACTTGTTTGCGGGTTAGCCTGGGTCATATCGCTTCGCCAAGCTGTAAAGGCCTCCCAAGCTCTCGGCCGAAGTAGCTCATCGCCTTCGATCAATTGCCAGCGACCAAGCTGATTGCGATAGAAACGATAACCACGGTCATCAAGCTCCAGTCGGACGGGCTGGGCAAGCAGTCGTGCTTCATCATGAGCAGCATGGATTCTTGCCCCGAGCCGCTCAGCCTCCAACGATAAGCCGCGGCTCTGTAGGCCTCGAAGCGAAAGCGTTGAAACAATCATCACGCTGGCAAGCACGACCAAAACCACCAACACCTCGATCAAACTGAAGCCCTTGCCGGCGCAAAGACCTGGTCCCGACCCAGGGTCGAAACCATCGACCAGGCTTCTTTTAGAGCGACCAGTTACCCACATCAGCATCCACACCATTACCACCGGGTTTGCCATCGGCACCCAAACTGAAGACGTCGATCTCACCTTTGAGGCCGGGATTCAGGAACTGATAAGGCCTCCCCCAAGGATCAACCGGTAGCTTATCGAGATAGGCCTTCCATTGGCTGGGTTCAGGCGGCAGGCTGGGGCGCGTGACCAATGCCGCAAGACCTTGTTCGCCTGTGGGATATGACTGATTGTCGAGCCTGTAAAGTTTGAGTGCTTGCATGATCGAGGCCACATCCTGTTTGGCAGCAACCGCTCTGGCCTCGTCTGGCCTCGTCATCACCCGTGGCACGATCAGCGCAGCCAACACGCCAATGATCACGATCACCACCATGATCTCAATAAGGGTCAAGCCCGCTTGCCTGTGAAGCCCGGGGCTCGTAGGGCCCAGAGGCCTGTTGACGATCATCGTGGTGCTGCTGCGTCGGGTCGTCGCTTTGCTGAGAGGCTTCTTCAACCTCGCTGTGATCGCCTGATCGCGCGTCATGCTGTCCTGGCTTGTCATAAGTTGACGTCTGGGGGATTGTTGGTTCATCTTGGGCTTATGATAGCAACCCAAGATGACTCCTGAACAACCCCGTCTACCGTGGTGGTCTCGCGCCCTGAGCGCTGCCTTGATGCTTGGGCTTGCTTACCTGCTCGGATTCTGGCTGAGCAAGTGGATTGCGCCAAAGCCACTCACCGCACCGGCAGCGAGCCTTGCGCCGGCGCTCGAACTCAGCGGCGGCGCCTCCAAACAGGCCGCCGAATCGCTAGCCATGCTGTTCAGCAAACCCGCTGAGCCGCTTGTGAAAGCCAGCGCACCAGACATCAAACTGCATGGCCTGGTCCTTGCGGGTGGCGATAGCACGATTGTGGCCAGCATGGCAGGTGAAAAGCCGCAGCTTTATCGGCTTGGCGAAAGCATCGGTGGCTTTCGTATCCGATCGATTCAAGCCGATGCAGCCTTGCTTGAATCAAGAGAAGGTCAGTCGCTTCGTATCGAATTGCCCAAGCGCGACAACCTGATCCGCTGACCTCGATGTCGCTCTGGCGACTGCTCGGTCGACCACAAGCAATCCCAATGCCTAAACATGCCGCTGTAAATGGGCGCCCCAGCATGGTGGGCTCGATGATGGCCCGGTAAGACCAGATAGCGCGCAACATGGCTGTTCATGCCCCAGTCTGAGCCCCCGTGGAGCCAGATCGCATAAGCGCGGCGGCAAGCCATCGCGGCAATCATCGAGAGCCAAGGAATAGTTCCAAAAACCATTTCAAGTAGCAGCGCCAACAAGATCACTTCAGCGAAAAAGGCGATCAGCCGCGATAGCGGGTGGTGACGATGGGTTTGAAGCCAGTCACTTGCATCGACCGTGTGGTGCCAGGCATGAAATCGCCAAAAAAAACGCGTGTGCTCCAGCCGGTGACGCGCAGCAGCAAGACCATCCCCAAGCCATAGTGCCAGCAGAAATCCCAAAACCCAGTTCAAAGCTTTGAAGGTCATGTCCCTGGGACGATCAAGATCGAGCGCCTGCGTCTCAGCGCCCAGACCATATCGGCTTAAGAGCCATAGCAAGGGCCCAAGCGCCATAGCCTCAAAAAGCCAAAAACCCAGATTGATTGCTCTGGCTTCTCGGCTTTGAAGGTCGCAAAAAGCCTGCTCTTTTCCTGTCCAAAGGCTGATCAAAAATGGCACCGCAAGCCATAGGGCGGTCGACCAAAGCAGCGCTTGGATATAATTTGCTGATAGATCTAGCATTTAGAGCTCCTTTAAAACCTCGCTCACCTTTAGGAGCGCCGGCCCGAGAAGTACAACAAACAGTGCCGGCAGCATGCACAGCACCAAAGGCACAACCAATTGAACCGCCACTTTGCCTGCACGCTCTTCAGCGTCAAACTCGCGCTGTTGACGCATGCCGTGCGCCAATGCTTTTGCCGCATCGATCATCGGTGTGCCCAAGCGATCCGCTTGCGCCACCAGGGAAGCAAGCATCTCCAGCGAATTCGAATTGCAACGCCAAGCCATATCAGCAAGCGCCTCGGCACGCCCAAGGCCGGAGCGCAAAGCGAGACTTAAGGCCAGGAATTCATCACCAAGCAACTTAGAACGCTCGGTCAGGTCAATCGCAATACGATGCAAACTTGCCTCAAGACTGAGCCCGGCATCCATCGCAAGCGTCAGCAGATCAATCGCATCGGGTAGCTCGGCTTCAAACTGTGCAGCGCGTTGGTCTGCGCGATAACGCACAACTGCATCGCTCAGGCAAGCTGCAATAGCGCCAAAAAGCATCATCAACAACTGCACCTCAGCGCTGAAAAAAGTAAGCGCGAGTGCCATGAGGACAAGCCCACTCAGGATCAAGATCCAACGCAGGGTCAATAAGGCACGCATCGGTATCGGGTGCCTTAAGCCCATGTGAATCATTGCCCGTTGAAAACCAGCATTGAATCGACTGTTCATACTAGTTTTTATTCCGATTTACTTGTTGTACCAACGATCGCATCCAGAGCGCACCGCCAAGACTTAATGTAAGTGCGGCCAAACTGAGTCCTTGCCCACGCGGATCGGTCCAAAGCACGGCCATATGCTCAGGACGCCAAATGCTCAGGCCCGATGCGAGCAAGATCGGCAATAGGCCAAGAAACCAGCCCGACCACCGCGCTTCGGCAGAAAGCGCCTTGACCCGGGCAGCTAAGCGCAACCTGGCCCGGCTATTGGCAGCCAGCTGGTCAAGCAAGTCAGGCAGCGGCCCGCCGAGATCCTGCGCAATACGCAATCCGATCACCAACATGCGCAATTCAGCAAGCGGGTAGCGGCTTGCAAAATCGTCAAGCGCATCACCGAGGGGGATGCCGCCATGCAGTTGCGCTCTGATGCGTGAGAATGCTTCCCCCATCGGACCCGGAAAACGCTCTCCAGCCCAAATCACAGCCGTAGGCAGCGCGTGCCCGGCGCGTATTGCCCGAGCTAGAAAGGCCAAAAGCTCGGGCGTTGCTTTTTCAACAACACGCAAATCGCGCGCCAAGCGCCATCGCTGCGCGAGATTGAGAAACCCGAAGCCGGCCTTGTCGATGGTTGTTCGTTCAGCACGATCAGCCGCCGAGGACTCGGCAATCGCATGCTGGCCAGCTTGATGCTTTACTGCCTTGGGGCGCGACCAAGCCAACGAGTCCTGATGCCACCGGCGCCACGCGTGGAGGGACTCAAAACTGCGCTTAAGCGGTGAATGCAGGCCTTGCCATAGCGACCAAAGCAAGGCGCAAGCACCCGACAAAAGCAATAGCGAAAAAAGATAGAGCATGTCAGTTTTGCCGATCACTCTTCTTTGAGCCAGATCGCTGCCGCCGTTGATCGATGAGAAAATCCATAGCGATAATCCTGAGCCTCCTGGGTACTCACCATATCCGCTGAGTCTTCCGGACCTGCAATCTGCCGGGCACCCGCTTTCAATTGGCCGGAAATCGTCCTTTGATCATCGTGCAGCCGCATCATCTCAAGCGCATAGCTGCTCGCTGTCACCATGAGCAACATGAGTATCGATAATCCCAGTCCCGATTCAACCGCGATGCTGCCTTGCTGCGCGCCCAACACCCTTGACGGTTTCATATGCTTTGCGTTCACTTTCGTGCGCCTTCCTGATTTTTTTGGAACGTTATCAAAAGGTTTTATCGCCTGCGATGGAGAGATTTACTCGCTTGAGATGGTCCAGCGGCTTTGGTGACGGGTAGCACTCAGTAAGCCGATTGCGGGCGCATGCAATTCGATGTCGATGCTTTTTGCATCGACGCTTGCGCAGCGATGCAGGCGAAACGCAGGCATGTGCTGCGCAAGTATGTTGGCAAAGCCTTGACATCGTTGACTGATTTGCTCATCGAGGAAGTCCTGATCAATCAGGGACGCGGGTTCGATAGCACTTACATAACGCACCGCTGCCATACCAGCTTCTTCAAGTTGCCAGCTGCGGTGCAAGTGGGAACCCCAGTAAAGTGCTGCGATTGCCAATGGGATCAATAGGCTTAGCATCAGCGCAAGTTCAACCGCGCTCATGCCTTGCTGAGTCGCAGGCTTGGCCGCGGCCTGAGTTTTTGCCGCCATCATCGACGCGCCGGTGTTGCGGCGTAACGCAACTTAAGCTCTCGCCCCAGCATGGGTGCTGCGGATTCGAGGCCCTGGGATAGCTGCGATGCGGCGTGCAAACAAGGGCTTGACAATCGCGATGCAGAACCCCACCAGCGAAGCACATCATGATGATAATCAACACATTGCCAGTCACTCAGGCCAATCTCGACAGGCCCCTGTTGCTGGCAGTTGATGATCGGTGCAAGACCCATGTTTGGTTTGCTGCCTTCACCCGGGTAGGCAGGGCCAGCGCCCGCATCCCGATCGAAAGCTTGCTGCGATGCGGTTACGACCGCGCGCTGGTCTGCCAGAAAACAGCGATTTTTTTCATAGTGAACGACGCGAATATCAGACAATGCCATCGCCTCGCCCCTGACTTGAGGCTGAGCGCAAAGTGCGATTTCAAGTGCGCAAACCGTTGCAGCGGGACGCGTGACCGAATAGGCTCGTAGCGGTTCGCTCGCAGTCGACAAGAAAGCTTTGCCAACATGCGGACTTTTCGCTGCATCAAGATGCTTTTCGCATGCCCTCGCCTGATCTGAACCCTCAGCAATGGCCCCATCACTCAGCATGGATGCCTGGTGAACGCAGTCGGCGGCCAGATGTTCGGCCTTCATACGCGCAAGCGGCAAGGCAAAGCCGTCGATTAGCACGAGCCCCATCGAAAGCCAGAAACTAAGCAAAGGAATGAGCAATGTGATCAAGGTGAACACTCCTTGCTCAACTTAAGCCCTTCAATAAGCGCCACACATCGAAGAGGCTCAGGCGATGCAACTGGGACAGGCGCCTCTTGCTGGGTCATCGCCGGGCGTTGCTGAACTGCGGGTATCGGATTTGCGCCTGGCTTCACTCTCGATGCGCTTGACCAAAGGCTTGCGCTCGTCTGTCCGCTGCTTACAAGTGGCGTTTTGTCGCCGTCAGCCCGAAGCGCTAAGCTGATTGAACCCGTTTGACGGGCATGCTCAAAGCGCTCAAGGTCCGCTGCTTTGATTTCCAGGGTCAGCACCGAGCTTGCTTTGGGTCGTCCCTGATCGGCTTGGGCTTCACGGTCAACCGCGAGCACCACGACATCGTCGATAAGGCTTCGTGTGAGCGCCGGATTTTGCGCTGCCAAGCCTGCCAGTCCCGGGGCTGCGCTACCTGGCAGGTAGGCGATCACATCAACCCGATGGCCAGGCTGAATAAAGCCGTTCACAGCGCTGGCATCGGTCACTTTAAGGCTGACGGCGCGATGCCCCGGGCTGATGCGTTGCACCAGGCCGGTCAACGCACCGACCGCTGCGAGCTTGCCAAGCAAGATGGGTTCCCCGGCTTGAAGACTCGCGCTTAGAACGCGTCCCTCAATGCCGGCCGCATCCATGATTGCACCCTCCGGCAGCGCATCGGCGGGCCAAGCGCTCATCCGAAAATCAAAAGGACCGAGCGCTTCGCCTTGGTTTAGTCCTCGCAAGGCAACCAATACCGGGACGCTCAGACGTTGACGCTCCGCTTCAAGCGCATGTTGATGCCATCGGCTGATACCGAAGGCACCACCAAGCGCCAAGCCTAGGCCGAGCGCAGCGACCAAATAGGTCTTGCCTTGCATGGCGGGATCAGATGCCTAAGCCAACGCCGAGTTGATCAAGCTTAAGCTTGAGTGCACCACCGAGCGTGGTGATGGTTCCGACGATCACCAAGGCAATCAAAGCCGCAATCAGTCCATATTCAATGGCACTTGCACCGAGTTGCTTGGATTGCTTGGCAAATCGACTCATGCCACGCATCCTGTGGCCGAGGCTCTTGGCCACGGTATGAAGCTTGGGCAAAGCTGGCTGTTTTGCAGGCCCATCAGTCCCTACGATATCGACCAAGGGGAGGCTTGCCTGGGGTGATTGGGTGCGACCCTGCTGAGATACAGTTTTCATGAAAAGTCCTCGAAAGATTGAAAAACATGGATCCGGATTGCCGGATCTGGCGAGCCGCAAAGCCTTAAAGCTTGCGAGCAATCACAACGTCACGAGTTTTTCAATCAGTCTTACGACCGATGCTAAGCCCATACTGGCGGTCAACATCATCGAGGAACCAAAACCTGAACAGGCCAGCGCCGAACCGGCAAGATGGTTTGCCCGGTGCCCGCGCCAAGACTCCGTGGAATGAATCGCCGTGACCCCGAAGGCTTTTTTTGGATCACGTGGAAACTCATGGTGCTTGCGAAGCCGCGCGCGCACATTGGACAACAAAGCATCCTGCGTGGTGAAGGCTAAATCCTGCGCCTTCAAGGCTAGCGGATCGACGCGGCCTCCCGCAGCACCGCAGACTACGATGGGCAATCGTTGACGATGCACATGCGCAATCAGTGCTCCTTTTGCTGCAGGTTGATCAATGGCATCGATCAGGCCGTCGAATGGAAAATCGATTCTCTGATGCACGTTATCGGGCGTCACAAAGTCATCGATGAGTTGAAGTTCAAGGTCCGGCCGAATATCGCGCAAGCGGGCTGCCATCACTTCAATCTTCGATGCACCGAGTGTCGAGTGGAGCGCGTGGACCTGGCGGTTAAGATTTGAAACCGAAATATGATCCATATCGATCAAGGTGATGCGACCAACAGCGGATCGCGCAAGCGCTTCGGCTGCCCATGAACCCACACCACCCACACCCACCACAACCACATGACTCGACCGCAGTCGCGCCAGGCCTGATTCGCCGTAAAGCTGAAGAAGGCCGGAAAACTGGCGCGGGTCTAAATCCTGTGCAGATGGACCGATCAAGGCAGGAGGATCGTTGATCCTGTGGTCTTGCGAGATTCCAAGTCACGATGCGACTGCGCAGCGTGCTCCAATTCATAGCGCTGATCGATCTCTATTGTTACCTTGCCGCTTGACACCATATCAAAAAGCCGCGCTGACATCGCCTCAAGCGTGGATCGCGTTGCTGTATGGGCCATCAGCGATGGCCGGCACATGTAAAGATTGCCTTTGAGCGCTGTGAGCGGAACCGGCGCAACCGGGCCTGAGGCATTGCCAAAACTCACAAACATCCCAAAGGGTGAGAGCGAGTCGATGGACCCCTGGAAGGTATCTTTGCCAATGGAGTCATAGACCACCGGCACACCTTTGCCGTCTGTAATTTCCATCACGCGTTGCTGGAAATGCTCGCGGGTGTAGACGATCGGATAATCGCAGCCATGCTTTTTAGCAAGCTCGGCCTTTTCGTCAGAACCCACCGTACCTATGACTGTTAAACCAAGCGCCTTAGCCCACTGCATGGCAATCAATCCCACGCCGCCTGCAGCCGCATGAAAAAGAATCGTTTGACCTGCTTGCACCGGGAATGTGCGGTGAAATAAATACTCCACGGTCATGCCTTTGAGCATCATCGCTGCCGCCGTATCCAAACCGATACCGTCGGGCACTTTCACCACCGACTTGGCGGGCATGTTTCGCATTTGCGCATATGAGCCTGGCGGCCGATCACAATAGGCCACACGGTCCCCAGGCTTGAAATCAACGCCATCACCGACAGCGGTCACCACCCCGGCTCCCTCTAAGCCAAGCCCTGCCGGCAGCGGCACGGGATAAAGACCTGTTCTGAAATACACATCGATATAGTTAAGCCCTATGGCCTCGTGGCGAACCTGTATCTCGCCGGCTGCAGGTGCGTTCAGATCAACGTCCACAAAGGTCATGACCTCGGGACCACCTGTTGCATTCATCCGGATGGCTTTTGTTTTCTGGGTTGTCATGCTTGTTCTCCGTAAAAAATTCAGGCTTGGTGTTGCCAACGATTAAAAAGTGCCGGGGTAAGCGCCGCCATCGATTAAAAAGTTCTGGCCAGTCACATAGGCCGCTTGAGCGCTACACAAATAAGCACAAGCTTGCCCGAATTCATGGGCATGACCGAAACGGCCAGCAGGAACACCAGCCATGCGTCGCTTTGCAGCCTCGTCTTCTGAAACGCCCATTTGCGCCGCTGCTGCTTTAATCGTGCCACGAAGACGATCGGTATCAAACATACCAGGCAGCAAGTTGTTTATCGTGACATTATGTACAGCGGTTTTACGCGAAAGCCCTGCGATGAAACCCGTGAGCCCGCTTCTTGCACCATTTGACAAGGCCAAAACGTCGATGGGTGCTTTGACCGCAGAGGAGGTGATGTTAACGATGCGTCCAAATTGACGCTCAATCATGCCGTCAATACATGCCTTAATAAGTTCAATCGGCGTTAGCATGTTAGCGTCGACTGCCTTGATCCAGTCATCGCGCGTGAAGTTGCGAAAATCGCCTGGCGGCGGCCCCCCGGCGTTATTGATCAAGATATCAATTTGAGGTGCAGCGGCCAAGGCCTTTTGGCGAATGGCTTCGATGGTGATATCGCCGGCAACAGCATGCACGGTCACCCCATAAGTGCTAGCCAAACGCGTTGCTTCTTGCTGCAGCAAGGGCTCGCTTCGGGCATTCATCACAAGATTCACGCCCTCTGCCGCCAAGGACGCAGCGCACCCCAAGCCTAGTCCCTTACTTGATGCGCAAACCAGCGCCCATCGACCCTGAATCCCTAAATCCATCCTCTTCTCCTTTAACGACTTCCAAACGCCATATCACCAACGCCNNCCATATCACCGAACATCGCGTCACTAAGCCCCAAATAACCAACCGTCGCATGCTAGCAGCACGCCAGCGCAATCTCCTCGCGAGCCACGCGTCTTTCCGGGGATTGCAGGCCATGGGTTTCGGATAATCGGGACGTTTTGAGGCCCTGCGGTGAAAAATCGAAAAACCCGTCGTGAAGCTCATGAATCCATCTCCTAGCGAACCATCCGCCCCAAGCCCGTTAGCCGCAACAGCACCGCCTAGCACCTCAGCCATCAAGCGTTTTTATACCCGAAGCCTGGTCGTGCTGCGGCGGGATTTGCGCCTTGAGGATCATCAGGCGCTTGCTCAAGCTTGCCGCAGTGCTGCGGTCGTGCATCTGCTTTTCGTCTTTGACCGCGCCATTTTGGACGAATTGCCCGATCGCGCCGATCGCCGTGTTGAGTTCATTTGGGAGAGCCTCAGAAAGCTTGAGCAAGACGAGCGCCTTGGCGGCAGTTTAATCACCGCCCACGCGAGGGCTATCGATGCCGTACCTGCGATCGCGCAGGCGCTTGGGGTGGAGGCTGTTTTTTTTAATCACGACGACGAAGCCTACGCCTTGGCGCGCGATCAGCATCTGCGTGATGCGCTCAAGCTAAAGCATATCGATTGTTATTCATTTAAAGATCATGTGATTTTTGAGCGCAGTGAGGTGCTAAGCCAATCCGCTAAAGCCTATAGCGTTTTTACCCCTTATAAGCAGGCCTGGCTGAAACGCCTAGCAGCACAACAATGCGCCGTCGATGAAGCCAAAGTCGATCAAAGTCGGCTTAAGGCGCCTGATCAATCCCAGCAATTATCATGTCTTGAACTGGCACAAAAAAAGGATTGGGGACTCTGGTTTGGGGCACCGCCCGATCTTGATGCCATCGGCTTTCAAACCACAAACCTCCATCAACTCCGACTCCCGATCGGTGCGCTTGGCGCAAAAGGACTGCTTAAGGATTTCAGCAGTCGCATTGATCGCTATGATAAAACGCGCGATTTTCCTGCTGTCAAAGGACCGTCATATCTTTCAGTGCATTTAAGATTTGGCACCATCAGCATTCGTGAAGCGGCGCGACTTGCTTGTCAGCACCAAAGCACCGGCGCAAACACCTGGTTAAGTGAGCTTATCTGGCGTGATTTTTATATGCAAATTCTGTATCACTTTCCGCATGTTCAACGCCAGGCCTTTAAACCTGAATATGACTTGATTGCCTGGGAGGAAGGCCCAAAGGCTGACGCTGATTTCAAGGCCTGGTGTGATGGCCAGACGGGTTACCCGTTGATCGACGCTGCCATGCGACAACTGTTTCAAAGCGGCTATATGCATAACCGATTACGAATGGTGACAGCCTCTTTCCTTTGCAAGGACCTTGGTCTGGATTGGCGCCGGGGCGAGGCCTGGTTTGCCCAACAACTGCTCGATTTTGATTTGGCGGCTAATAACGGTGGCTGGCAGTGGGCAGCATCGAGTGGTTGCGACGCCCAACCCTATTTCCGGATCTTTAATCCCATCAGCCAAAGCCTCAAGTTTGATGCTGAGGGACGCTTTATTCGTCGCTATGTACCAGAACTTGCAAAGCTTTCTGAGCGACAAATTCATGCGCCATGGGAAATGGGCGGACTCGATGCACAAGCCCTGGGTTTTCATCTTGCCCGAGACTACGCCCCACCGATTGTTGATCACAGCCAGGCCAGACTCAAGACATTAGCACGCTACCAAGTGGTCAAGCGAACAAAGCAAAACGAGGCCTAAGCATCAAGATTGAAGCGCGCTAAATCTCAACCATTTCGAAGTCTTCTTTTCGCGCACCGCATTCCGGACAGGTCCAGTTGATCGGCACATCCTCCCAGCGCGTACCTGCAGCAATACCCTCCTCGGGAAGGCCTGCGGCTTCATCGTAAATCCAGCCGCAAATCAAGCACATCCAAGTCTTATTCGCTTGTTCAGTCATTAAGCCACCTTGTCGCGCTTGAGAAAAGCTAGGCTTGCAAGAGCCATCGTGCAAGCAAGCTTGTCGCAATGCCTGCACTTGCCAATAAACTGAGGTAAGTCAGCAAAGACATGCCTTCCGTTACTTTCGATCCTCGCGAAACATCCAAACCACGGCGTTTAACGATTTCGTCTGCGTTTTCGTTCATCCTCGCACCTCCTTTTACCTCACCCGGGGCCACAGGCGCATCAAAATTGCATCGGCAAAGCCCGTATCGGCGACCAATCCCTTCGCGATGGCTGACATCGGCTGGCCAAAGGCCAAAGGTCAAGGTCAAGGGCCATGGGCCAAGGGCCTGGACCCACAGCCCTGGCCCTAAACCTACAGCCCGAGGCTCCAGACCCTAGGCCTAGCTTTTACATGACTTTTTTGAGCAATGCAGCCATTTCGGAGGGGTTTTTTGTTGTCCGGATGCCGCATGCTTCCAAGATATCAAGTTTGGCTTGCGCGGTGTCGTCCCCGCCCGAGATCAGTGCGCCCGCATGCCCCATGCGCTTGCCTGGTGGCGCGGTCACGCCAGCGATAAATCCCACGATCGGCTTTTTCATATGTTCTTTCGCCCAGCGTGCGGCGTTGACCTCATCAGGTCCACCAATTTCGCCGATCATGATCACCGCATCGGTTTCGGGATCATCGTTAAACATTTTCAGTACATCGATATGCTTTAAACCATTGATGGGATCGCCACCAATACCAACAGCTGATGATTGGCCTAATCCCAACTCGGTTACCTGACCCACGGCCTCATAGGTCAAGGTTCCGGAGCGTGACACGATACCAATACGGCCTTTTCGGTGGATATGGCCAGGCATGATGCCGATCTTGATTTCATCGGGCGTAATCAAGCCAGGGCAATTGGGCCCAAGCAAAAGCGTACGTTTGTTTTCACGCTTGATTCGGTTACGAATCTCGAGCATGTCACGCACCGGTATGCCTTCGGTAATGCAAATCGCCAAGTCGAGATCAGCGTCAACAGCCTCCCAGATGGCTGCAGCCGCACCGGCTGGTGGCACATAAATCACAGATACCGTTGCACCGGTAGAAGCCTTGGCGTCTTTGACGGAGGCGTAAATTGGGATGCCCTCAAAGTCTTCGCCAGCTTTTTTCGGGTTCACACCTGCCACAAAGCAAGCTTGGCCGTTTGCATAGTCACGACACATCCGGGTGTGGAATTGACCGGTCTTGCCCGTAATACCCTGGGTGATGACCTTGGTGTCTTTATTGATCAGAATACTCATCGGATAAACCCCGAATGGTTGGTCAGTGGCCCTTGGCCGCGGCAACTACTTTTTCAGCAGCCTCGGCCATGGTGTCGGCGGAAATAATCGGCAAACCGGAGTCCCTCAGGATTTGCTTACCCAAATCCTCATTGGTGCCCTTCATTCTCACCACGAGCGGGACCGAAAGGCTCACCGCCTTGCAGGCCTCGACAACACCTTGGGCGATCACGTCGCAACGCATGATGCCGCCGAAAATATTGACCAAAATGGCCTTGAGCTTGGGGTTGTCAAGCATGATCTTGAAGGCTTCGGTGACTTTTTCGGTGGTTGCACCCCCGCCAACGTCAAGAAAGTTCGCGGGCTCACCGCCAAAGAGCTTGATGGTGTCCATGGTCGCCATGGCCAAGCCAGCACCATTCACGAGGCAGCCGATATTGCCGTCGAGCTGAATGTAGGCAAGATCAAACTGACTGGCACGTATCTCCGCTGGATCCTCTTCGTCGAGATCGCGAAAAGCAACAATCTCAGGATGTCTGAACAAGGCATTACTGTCGAAATTGAATTTCGCATCCAAGGCGCGAACATCGCCCGATCCTGTGAGAATCAAGGGGTTGATTTCGGCAAGCGATGCGTCCGTGTCGAAATAGGCTTGATAGAGTTTCTTGAGTACATCCACTGCCTGAGGCACCGAAGCGTCAGGTATGCCGATGCCCTTGGCAAGCGCGGCAGCCTCGGCATCATCAAGTCCTTGTGAGGGCTCAACAAAGGCTTTGAGGATTTTCTCTGGAGTTTCGTGGGCAACTTTCTCAATCTCCATGCCCCCCTCCGAGGAGGCCATCACGCAGATTTTCTGCGTGATCCGATCGGTCACGATGCCAACATAGAACTCTTTGCGGATGTCAGCGCCCTCCTCAATGAGCAGGCGCCTTACTTTTTGTCCTGCCGCACCGGTCTGATGGGTGATCAGCTGCATGCCAAGGATTTCCGAGGCAATTTTTTGGACCTCGTCAATCGATCGGGCAAGTTTAACGCCACCGCCTTTTCCGCGGCCACCTGCATGAATTTGAGCCTTCACAACCCAGACCGGACCACCGAGTTCTTTAGCAATCTCAACCGCTTCATCAACCGTAAAAGCGGGTTTACCCTTGGGAACAGGCACTTGAAACTGGCGCAGCAGTTCCTTGCCCTGATACTCGTGAATTTTCATGCGAATTACCCCTTGCTGCCAGTGATCATTAAGCCTGTGCGTGGGCCTGCACCTGAAGACCAGGCACCTTGGCGCTGGATGTTATCACGCGGGTTGCGATGCGATGGCGACAGATGCTTTGATCCGCGCGGGTGATCCGACGAATGACCTCGTGCGAAAAACCTCGAGACGCCAAAAAGCGCATTTGCCTCAAACGCTCCTTAGGCTCGTTCGCAATCTGACCAAAACGTCGCGCCCACAAAGCGCGCGCCCTTGCTTCCTCAGTCGTTTGTAGTTCCTGGGTCAGTGACGCAATTACCTCGGAGGGCAACTCATGCTGCTTAAGACGATGCTTGATCGACAAAGCCCCTTTGCGAGCGGATTCCCGACGCACGAAGGAAGCGGCAAACCTTGACGCTGAGAGATAGCCTTGCTCAATCAGCGATTGCAAAACCTCGTCAAGCTCCGCATCGCTAGGCGCATACTGGGCCAATTTCCGCTTGAGCTCAGCAGGCGAATACTCGCGGCGCGCAAGCGCCGCGATGCCGCGATTGAGCAGTGAGGCAGTCAGTTCGCCTCCGGGGCACTCAAACCTCGGGTTGCGACCCCATGGTGTGAGCGTAATTTGTTTTCGATTTCAAGCGCTAAGGCTGGACGCTCCCGGAGGTACTCCCGCGCATTGTCCTTGCCCTGCCCGATGCGATCACCGCTGTAAGAGTACCAGGCACCGCTTTTGTCGATAATGCTTGCTTCGGATCCCAGATCAAGAATTTCGCCCTCGCGAGATATCCCCTCCCCGTAGAGGATGTCAAAATCCGCCTGCCTGAATGGCGGTGCGACTTTGTTTTTGACAACCTTGACCTTGGTTTCACTACCGATGACCTCGTCGCCCTTCTTGATCGAGCCGGTACGGCGGATATCGAGTCGGACCGAGGCATAAAATTTCAGCGCGTTGCCGCCGGTCGTGGTCTCTGGGTTGCCGAACATGACACCAATCTTCATTCGAATCTGGTTGATGAAGATCACCAAGGTATTGGTCCGCTTGATCGTTCCCGTAAGTTTACGAAGCGCCTGACTCATCAAGCGCGCCTGCAGGCCTGGCAGCGAATCGCCCATTTCGCCCTCGATCTCCGCTTTGGGCGTGAGCGCGGCGACCGAATCGATCACAATCAAATCGACAGAACCCGAGCGTACCAAGGCATCTGCAATTTCAAGGGCTTGTTCGCCGGTGTCAGGCTGAGAAATCAGAAGGTCAGAGAGATTCACACCGAGTTTTTGTGCGTATTGCGCATCAAGCGCATGTTCGGCATCGATAAAGGCGCAGGTGCCGCCGAGCTTTTGCATCTCAGCAATCACCTGCAAGGTTAGGGTGGTTTTGCCGGATGACTCGGGACCGTAAATCTCAACCACGCGACCCCGGGGCAAACCACCGACACCTAGCGCGAGGTCAAGGCCAAGTGATCCTGTGGACACCACTTCAAGATCTTTTTCAATCTCCTTATCGGTCATACGCATGACCGAACCTTTGCCAAATTGCTTCTCGATTTGCGATAAAGCGGCCGCCAAGGCCTTAGCACGTTCGAGCGTTTGTTTGCTGTCTTCCATGGGAAATCCTCTGATTGAGTGGACGGGATAAAGCGCCCACCATGATTCTACAAGAATACTGTATAAAAAATCAGCTTTAAGACTGACTTTAGTGCCGCCTCATGCGCTCCCAAGCTCAGTCTGCAGCAAAAGGCTGGCTTGTCTCAAGGCAAACATCGAGGTTGCGAGCCGCACATCAGCGCGATTGCCGGGATAATATCGCCGCATCACCCGGTGGTGAATCGTTGCATGCTCGGCCGGGCCACGCCATGCAAAACCATGGACCACCGTGCCAACAGGCTTATCCTCAGACCCGCCAGTGGGTCCGGCGATGCCCGTTACCGACAGCGAAAACTGAATGCCTTGGTGGGTGCCCAGTGCGCCAAGCGCCATTGCCAAGGCCACTTCTTCTGAAACCGCACCATGTTGATCGATGAGCGAAGCGGCTACACCCAGCAAGTCGGATTTAGCGCGATTCGCGTAGCTTACAAAGCCACGCTCAAACCAAAGGCTCGAACCTGCAAGCTCGGTAAGCGCCATCGCGATCATTCCTCCGGTACAGGACTCAGCAGTGGCGATCATCATCGCCCGCTCGCTAAGTGCCTGGCCGAGTTCCCGCGCCGCCTGAATCAATGGTGAATGCTGCATGGTCTTAAGCCTCCGGGAGCAAGCGCAAGAGCACAGCCATACAGAAAAGGCTAAGCCCTGCGGCGATCAAATCATCGAACATGACCCCGAATGCTCCCTTAAAACGCCGGTCGGCCCAAGCAACCGGACCCGGCTTAAGGATATCGAACAAGCGAAACAAAACGAAAGCGAGCGCCTCTTGCATCAGGCTGCCTTTCAAAATCCACAGGATCAACCAGAAAGCCAGAATCTCGTCCCAAACAATTGACGAGGGATCTTGTTGATTCAGTAACTGCGTGGTTTTGCCAATTGCCCATAGACCGATGAAAAAGCCTGTACTCAGGAGCAGTGCCCAGACCCAATCCGGGGTGACGGGCTGCAAGACGTTAAAGCTCAGCCAGGCCCATGCTGTGGCTACGGTACCCGGTGCATAGGGCGATAAGCCTGTACCGAAACCAAAGGCAATGAGGAGGGAAGGCGAAAAAAGTCCTGGAACGCTAAGTTTCATGACGCGACATCATCTTCTTTGGGTGTTGCAAGCATGTTCGCGGCGGGGAGAAGATCATGGATTGAAATGATCAAAACCACGAAAGGCGATCTCGATCGGAGATCCTGCTGCATCAAGGAGTTGGCGTTGACCATCAGCCTTGATTTCGCCGATACAGCTCAAGGGGATACCGAGTTTTTCGCCAATCGCTTGGATGTTGCGCGTTTGCTGTGGCTTTGCAGTAAAGAGCAACTCATAATCATCGCCGCCCTGTAAAGCCAGCGAAAAGCGCTCATGGGGTTCGCAAGCGGCTAGCGCAGGGTGCCAAGGCATTTGATCCGCAAACAGCGCTACGCCGACCTTGGATTGATCCAAAATATGGACAATATCGCCAAGCAAACCATCACTTAAGTCCATGGCGCATTCGCTCAGACCGCGCAGGGCCATACCTAATTCAAGCCTGGGTTCCGGCCGGTGCAATCGCTCATCGGCATCAGGCGAATGTCCAGGATACTTCAATGCATAGGCCGCAGCGCCGAGTTGGCCGCTAACCCAGACCTTGTCACCCGGCTTGGCAGCATCCCGCCGGAGTGCAAGCGTCGGGGGAACCAGACCGATCACCGTGATGCTGATGCAAAGCGGGCCTGAGGTGGTGTCACCGCCAATCAACTCACAGCGATAGGTATTGGCAAGTGCAAAAAGCCCTTGCGAAAAGCCGGCCAGCCAAGTCTCGTCTTGCGCTCTATCAAGCGCCAAGGACAAGGTAAAGGCATGTGCTTGTGCACCCATGGCTGCGAGATCAGATAAATTGACCGCAAGGGCCTTATGCCCGATCGCATGCGGGTCGGTTTCGGCAGCGAAGTGACGACCGCACACCAACATATCGCTCGATACCGCGAGCGTCTGACCGATGTAGTCCGTGTTGCTCAAAAGTGCGCAGTCATCGCCTATCCCAAGCAAGGAGACATGCTCGCCAAAACGTTGACGCTGCAAGTGCGCAGGCCGCGCAAACCACTGCTCGATGCGTTCAAACTCGCCCATCTTTGCAATGCCTGCTAGGGGTGAGCGAGCGCTTCAAGGCCTCGCATCAGTTTGCTGGGCTTACAGCTTGTGCCTCTACGGCACGCAGACTCAAAGCAAGCTTATCCAGCACCCCGTTCACAAATTTATACCCATCGGTACCACCAAAACTTTTTGCGAGCTCGACAGCCTCGTTGATGACGACGCGATACGGGATCTCAAGGTGATGCAATAATTCGTACGTACTTAAAAGAAGTACGGCATGCTCGACCGGACTTAGCTCTTCAACTTTGCGATCAAGACATGGGGAGAACAGGCCCTCAAGTTCGGCCGATGAATGAATCGAACCTTCAAGCAAGGTCATGAAGTGTGACTCGTCTGCTTTCCGGTACTCCGGATGCTGCATGAGATGCGCGCGAATCAGGCGCGCATGCTCACCGGTCAACAACCATTGATAAAGGCCCTGAAGCGCATAAACCCGCGCCCGCCGGCGCGCTGTCATGCTTTTTGAGCCCGACTGGGCTTCAGTCATTAGCCGCCTCATCGACCGACTCGGCGTCCGGGTCGAGTTGGTCGATAACCGCATAAAGCTCAGCCATCTCAACCGCCACCCGGGCGGCGTCGGCACCTTTTTCAACCGCTCGGGCCATCGCCTGCTCAACGGTGTCCGTGGTGAGCACGGCGTTTGCAATCGGAATATCGAATTCAAGCGCCACCTGGCGAATGCCTGCAGCGCTTTCGTTGGACACCACTTCAAAGTGGTAGGTATCACCACGGATCACCGCGCCGATGGCGATCAAGGCATCGAATTGCATGCTTTGCGCCAATTTCGATAACACACCTGGAATCTCCAGTGCGCCAGGCACTGTCATGACCACCACATCGTCATCTGAAACGCCCAAATCAGCGAGCGTATCCAGGCAAGACTGGCGCAAAACTTCACAAACCTGCGCATTAAAGCGGGCTTGGACAATGCCCACCCGCATACCGGTACCGTCAACAATCGCCTCAAAGACTTCTGCTTCCACGCATTTTCTCCCTAAGCATGAGTGACAAAACCGAGCACCTCCAGGTCAAAACCTGACATGCTGGGCATTTTTCGGGGATTGGACAATAAACGCATTTTGCGAACACCGAGGTCGCGCAAAATCTGCGCACCGATGCCATAAGTGCGCAGATCCATCTTCGCTGCGCGACGCATGGCCTGCAAGCTTGCCGTGTCGCCGCGGTCTGCGGCGAGGCAGGCGTCAAAGCGTTGAAAAACTGCCTCAGCGCCTTGTGCCACGTTTAAAAGCACAACCACACCTGCACCGTCAAACGCGGCCATGGTTTCGAGCGCCTTATCAAGCGGCCAGGAGTGCCCAGGTGCCGAACCATTCAGTAAGTCGAGCACATTCAGGGGCTCATGAACCCGGACCAGCGTTTCTTGATCGGCCAATGGCTGCCGATGAACAATCGCCAGATGCGGCGCTTGCGCCGCAGCGTCGCGAAACATCACCAGGCGAAAATCACCCTGAGCGAGCCGGATGGGTCGCTCGCCGACGCGGGTGACGAGTTTTTCGTTCTCACTTCGATAATGGATTAAACTTTCAATCGTTCCTATTTTAAGCCCATGCTCCTTGGCAAACACAAGCAAGTCAGGCAAGCGGGCCATGGTGCCGTCGTCTTTGAGAATTTCGCAAATCACCGCTGCGGGCTCACACCCTGCCATCGCAGCCAGATCACAACCCGCCTCAGTGTGACCAGCACGAATCAAGACGCCACCTGGCTGCGCCATCAGCGGGAAGATATGGCCTGGTTGGACAAGATCTGATGCACGGGCGTGGCGTGCCACGGCGGCCTGCACGGTGCGAGCCCGGTCAGCAGCCGAAATGCCGGTGGTAACACCCTCTGCCGCCTCGATCGAGACCGTGAAGTTTGTACCATGGGGTGAGCCGTTATGGCTCACCATCAAAGGCAGCTTTAAGCGCTCGCATCGCTCACGGGTGAGCGTGAGACATATCAGACCCCGGCCAAACCGCGCCATAAAGTTGATCGCCTCAGCGCTCACATGCTCTGCAACCATGACCAGATCGCCTTCGTTCTCGCGATCTTCCTCATCGATCAGAACCACCATCCTGCCTGCCCTAAGCTCGGCGACGATGTCAGGAACCGAAGCGATCGCAGCATGATTTGCTGCTGCATGGATGGGCGTAACGCTAGATGTCGTTTTCATTACAGTACATGCCTTAGCTCGGATCGCTTGCTTCAATTGTAGGCTTGAACTGCAGCAAACGCTCGCAATATCGCGCGATTAAGTCCACCTCTAAATTCACAGCAGCCCCCTCGCACAACAAGGCAAGCGTGGTGTTTTGAAGGGTGTGGGGAATAAGATTGATGTGGATGCGACACGAGCTATCAAAGTCTTCCACCCGATTCACCGTGAGACTGACACCCTGTACCGCAACCGAGCCCTTGTAGGCGAAAAACCGTGCGAGCTCGCATGGCGCATCGATCGCAAGGTGCCAGGACTCACCCACCGCTTCAAATTGCGCAACCCGGCCATGCCCGTCGACGTGTCCGCTGACCAGATGGCCACCCAACACCTGCGACAAGCTCAGGGCTTTTTCAAGATTGACCGGACCAGGCGCATCCAAACCCACGGTGCGTAAAAGGCTTTCGCGGGAGACATCAATGTCAAAGTGCGCTGCATCCTTTGCAACCACGGTCATGCATGCCCCGTTGACTGCGATCGAATCACCAAGCGCAACGTCGCTCAGATCCAGCTGCCCCGCATGGATATTGAGGCGCTGACCGAAGTTTTCAGCGAGCGTCTGAATGGATGTGATGCGACCGACTGCCGCTATGATGCCTGTAAACATAGATCTACCTCGCAGTTATAACGGTATAACCCAAATATTGTTTTAATATCTTTTCATCGTTAAACGATCGATAACTTCCCAAGTAAGACCATCACGAGCGACGTGGCGTGCTTATGTCTTGGAGCACCTTGGGAGACCCAGCTCTTGGAGCGCCTGAATCTTTCTTAACCGCAACCTTAAATCACGGCCGAGGCTTTGGTGCTCGACAAAATCCCAAACTGGGTCGCCAGGCATTTGCTCAAGCGCTTGCAAATCAAACATTGCCATACCAGGCCCGAGCAGCCTCGGTGCGAGATACACAAGCAACTCATCAACACATGCCTCACGCAAGAGCGATCCATTGAGCTTATAACCCGCCTCGATGTGGAGTTCATTCATACCTTCTTGCGCAAGCGATTGCATCAATGCCTCAAGATCAACCTTGCCCTGCGCATTGGGTAAGGACAACAGTCGATGCCCCGCATTGACAAGTCCTTGCCAGACGCCAGGCTTTGCAGACCGCTCGTCAAGTGCGGTAACGATCAACACCCCGGGATCAACAAGCATGCGCGCCAAGGGTGAAACTTCTAAACGCGAATCCACCAAAACCTTGCGCGGTTGCCGTTTGCTTGCCAGATAACGCACATTCATCTGCGGATCATCGTCCTTCACCGTACCAATCCCGGTAAGGATCGCCGAGGCACGTGCCCGCCAGTAATGGCCATCAGCCCGCGCCGGCTCATCGGTAATCCACTGGCTTTGTCGATTTGTCAGGGCAGTTTTGCCATCCAGCGAGGCTGCGAGCTTCATACGAACCCAGGGGCGCTTGCGTAGCATTCGGGAAACAAATCCCAGGTTTAGCTCAATCGCTTCGGCCGCCATCAAACCGACGTCGACACGCACACCAGATGCCCGAAGCGCTGCAATGCCTTGACCGTTCACCAGCGGATTCGGGTCTTGCATGGCCACCACGACACGGCCGATACCCGCACGAATCAAGGCATCGCAGCAAGGCGCCGTGCGCCCGGTATGCGAGCAGGGCTCAAGGGTGACATAGGCCGTTGCCGAAGCTGCCCGGTCGCCGGCCTTGGCTAAAGCCAGCACTTCGGCATGGGCTTCCCCGGCTTTCTCATGCCAACCCTCGCCGACAATGGTTCCGTGATCTACGATCAGGCAACCCACTCTGGGGTTTGGATCGGTGGTGAAAAGTCCACGAGCCGCCAGATCGAGCGCCTGACGCATGAATTCGGTGTCTGTAGGGCTAAACATCAGCGTATTCTATGGCCACGCGCTTCTGGCGAGCGCGGAAAGCAGCCTTCACAGCGCCCAAACATCGCCGCTGCTGGACAACTGCGTTCTCTACAACTGCGTTCTCTATTAAACACTGATCACCTCATTACCCTATGACGACACCCGCTGACAGCAACGCCGCCGCACACAAACCCATCGCCCGAATCGGGGGCCATCTGGTTGCCGACGCGCTTGCCGCGCAAGGTGTCGATACCATTTTTGGTGTACCCGGAGAAAGCTATCTCCCCGTGCTTGATGGCTTGTACCGACACCAAGACATCCGTTTTGTCATCTGCAGACAAGAAGGCGGTGCGGCGTTTATGGCCGATGCCTACGCGAAGCTGACCGGCAAACCCGGTATCTTGATGGTAACTCGCGGCCCGGGAGCAACCAATGCCTCCATCGGGATTCATACTGCCCATCAGGATTCATCACCCATGGTTGTGCTGGTCGGCCAAGTTGGCAACGATATGATGGATCGAGAAGCTTTTCAGGAAATCGACTATCGACGCATGTTCGGGCCCATGGTGAAATGGGTTGCACAAGTCGATCAGGTTCAACGCATCCCCGAGTATTTTGCCCACGCCTTTCAGCTTGCCACGAGTGGCCGTAAGGGGCCGGTGGTGCTGGCCTTGCCCGAGGATGTACTTTCAGCAAGCGCGACGGTAAAGGACAGCCTGCCGAGCACGGCAGTCCAAGCCTATCCGCAGCCAGGCGATGTGCATGCACTGCTTGAGGCAATCGGCGAGGCAAGTCGGCCACTGGTCATCGCCGGGGGCAGCGGCTGGACCGGGCAAGCTTGTGAACAACTCAAGGCATTTTCCGAAGAAAACGCCATCCCAGTTGCTTGCGCTTTTCGTTTTCAGGATATTTTCGATAACAATCACCCGCACTACATCGGCGATGTGGGTATTGGTATCAACCCATCACTTGCCGCCCGCATCAAGAGCGCCGATCTGATCCTGGCCCTAGGTCCTCGACTCGGTGAAATGACAACCGGTGGCTATACGCTTTTCGAGGTTCCCACCCCAAAACAAGCGATCGCCCACGTTCACGCAGGCAATGAGGAGTTAGGCCGCGTCTATCAAACGCGCTGGATGATTAATGCATCGATGCCTTCGATGATGGAAGCCTTAACGACCCGGCTCGATCGCGATGCGATAAGCGCATCAGCAAAGGCCGCGCGAGAAGCGCTGATTCGTGAGGCAAGGGCGCAATACGAGCAATGGCAGCAACAGCCCCCGGCTTCAAGAAAAGCAGAGGCATCGGGCAGTTTGGACCCTTGGCGGCTTGTCCAGGCGCTGAGGTCCATGGTGCCGGCCGACACGATCCTGACCAATGGCGCCGGCAATTTTGCAACCTGGGCCCATCGATTCTGGCGTTATGGGCCGATGCGCACGCAGCTTGCGCCAACCTCGGGCGCTATGGGTTACGGTATCCCGGCTGCGGTGGCCGCTTCAATCTGTCATCCGGAACGGACCGTGGTTTGCTTTGCCGGTGACGGTGACTTTCTGATGACGGCCCAGGAATTTGCCACGGCCGTGCAGTATCAAGCAGGTTTTGTAGCGATCGTTTTCAATAACAGCATGTACGGGACGATCCGTATGCATCAGGAGCGCGACTATCCCGCGCGGGTCTACGGTACAAGCCTCACGAATCCTGATTTTTCGCTGTATGCGCAGGCTTTTGGCGGCTGGGGCTGCCTTGTGACAGAAAATTCACAGATCGAGCCTGCACTGCAGCAGGCCCTCGAATTTGCCAGAACAGCACGCAAGCCGGCGGTCGTGGAATTAAGGGTGAGTCAACAAACCATTACACCGAATCTCACCATCGACCAGCTCCGAAACATCACCAGCGCCCCGTAGGCTTCAGGGTTCACCATCCTCAAACCGGGGCGAGGCCAGCCCCTCGCCCAAACGCGGTTGCAGTTCCTCAATGACGTCGGCAAAAGCCTCGACATCCTCAAAACTGCGATACACCGAGGCAAAACGGATATAGGCGACCTTGTCTATTTTGCGCAGTTCACGCATCACCAACTCGCCAATGCGGTCGCTCGCGAGCTCGCGCAAACCAAAGCTCATAAGCCGATTTTCGATCCGCAGCAAGGTGGCATCCATTTGCTCTGCGCTGATGGGCCTCTTACGAAGCGCCAAGGCAATCGATGCCCGCAGCTTCCGACGGTCAAACTCAACCCGAGCACCATTTTTCTTCACCACGACGGGCAGGTTCAACTCGATGCGCTCAAAAGTGGTGAAGCGCTTATCGCAATGGCTACAGCGCCGCCGCCTTCGAATGCTATCGCCTTCATCGGAGTTTCGGGTGTCGATGACCTGCGTGTCGGCACCGTCACAAAAAGGACAACGCATCGGTGTCGAGCAATCCGAAGGGGCTTATCGCTTCTCGGGCGCCGGTGTGCTGAGCGTCGGTTAACGATAAACCGGAAAGCGCGCGGTCAAGGCGTGAACCGCCTCACGTGCTTTTTCGATCGTGCCCGCATCTCCTTTGCCATCGAGCACATCGGCGATTAAATGGCCCACTTGCTCTGATTCAGCCTCGGCAAAGCCTCGGGTGGTCATCGCCGGCGAACCCAGTCGAATGCCGCTGGTGACAAAGGGTTTTTCCGGATCGTTGGGAATCGCATTCTTGTTGCAGGTGATATGGGCTTGGCCAAGCAACTGCTCGGCATCCTTACCGGTGATCGCCTTCGCGCGCAGATCAACAAGCATCACATGACTCTCGGTACGCCCCGAAACAATGCGCAAACCGCGTTTGCCGAGCGTTTCGGCAAGCACTTTCGCGTTACGAATCACTTGTTGCTGATAGTTTTTGAATGATGGCGCCAGCGCTTCCTGGAAGGCCACCGCCTTGGCCGCAATCACATGCATCAGGGGACCGCCCTGCAAACCCGGGAAGATCGCGCTATTGATGATTTTTTCGTTTTCTTCGCGCATCAAGATGAAGCCACCCCTTGGCCCGCGCAGGCTTTTGTGGGTGGTTGAGGTCACGACATCGGCATGCGGTACCGGACTGGGATAAACACCCCCTGCAATCAGTCCCGAATAGTGCGCCATATCGACGAGAAAACTCGCACCCACTGCCTTGGCAACACTTGCAAACCTGGCCCAATCGATTTGCAATGAATAGGCTGATGCCCCGGCGATGATGATGCGCGGGCGCACTTCGTGGGCAAGACGTTCCATCTCCTCGTAGTCGATTTCCTCGGCTTCGTTCAGCCCGTAGGACGCAACCTTGAACCACTTCCCGCTCATATTGACCGGGGATCCATGGGTGAGATGTCCGCCCATGGCCAAGGACATGCCTAAGATCGTATCGCCTGGCTTGGCCAAGGCCATAAACACCGCCTGATTCGCCTGAGAGCCCGAGTTGGGTTGCACATTGGCGGCGGTGGCCCCGTAGAGCCGCTTGAGCCTGTCGATGGCCAGCGTTTCGGCCACATCGACAAACTCGCAGCCCCCGTAATAACGTTTTCCCGGATAGCCCTCGGCGTATTTATTGGTCATCTGCGAACCTTGCGCTGCCATCACCGCAGGCGATGCATAGTTCTCAGAGGCGATGAGTTCAATATGCTCTTCCTGCCGACGATCTTCGTTGACTAGGGCTTGCCAAAGTTCCGGGTCCGATTGGGCAATGCCCAGGCTTCGTTCAAACATGATTAATCTCTCCTGATGTCCATTGAATCGAGGTGATCGATTTGTCCCCAATCGATCAGCGAAAACCGATCACCGTCCCAAGCGATTCGATTAAGGCTCGCATTGTGCAAAGGGTGTTGACGCTGCTCGGTCATTGCAAGGCCGCTCGCGATCCGGTAAGCGCAGTCCAGAAAACCGCCGTGGGTGACCGCAACAATACGCTCATCGGCTTGGTGCGCCGCAACCAAGGATTGAAGTGCGCGCAGGGCCCGGTCAAAGAAATCTCTCAATGATTCGCCGCCCTGAGGCAGGGCAAAGTCGGGTTCGCGATTGCGCCAGCGCTGATAGTCGGACTGCAAACCCTCGTTTTGCAGCTCCTCATGGGTCTTTCCTTCGAAAACACCGTAATGACGTTCGCGCAAAAGACTTTGTTTAAGAATCGGCAATCCGAGCAGTCTTGCAATCGGTTCGGCAGTCGACCAGGCGCGCTTCAAATCGCTGGCGTAAATCGCATGGATGGGTTGAACTTCCCTCAATGCCGACAAATGGCGTGCCGTCAGCATCGCCTGCTGATGGCCTTCGTCTGAAAGCGGCGTATCGATTTGCCCTTGAAATCTTCGCTGCTGATTCCAAGCCGTCACACCATGTCTGATTAAGAGCAGTTCCATCCTGGGCTTTCCATGATTTTGCTGGGGCTTTGCCGCGAAGGCTCAAGCCAAATGAATCCTTGCAAACTTTCTCTTGCCAACTTGTACGACATAGCTACCCGGACCGATGTGTTGGTTACGGTCCGACATTTTTTCACCGTCAAGTTTCACACCGCCTTGTTCAATATTTCGAATTGCCTCACTCGACGATGCGCACAAGCCTGCCGCCTTAATCGCCTGTGCAAGCCCCAGCGTTTTGGCCCCGTCAAGACTGATGTGCCGATCAGGAAGATCGTCCGGGACTGCCCCGTCACGAAAACGCGACTCAAAATCAATCAGGGCTTGCGAAGCCGATTGGGCATCATGAAACCGCGTGACCAGCTCTAGCGCGAGCATAACCTTGGCATCTTTAGGATTTCGCCCCTGATCGCATTCGGCGCGCAAGGCTTCGATGGCCTGCAAGGATAGACTTGAGAGCAGCAAAAAGTAACGCCACATCAAGCTATCAGAAATCGACATCAATTTGCCAAACATTTCTGCAGGCGAGTCGGTGATCCCAACATAATTGTTTTTCGATTTCGACATTTTTTCCACGCCGTCAAGCCCTTCCAGCAAGGGCATGGTCAAAATGCACTGGGGCTCCTGGCCATATTCACGTTGCAATTCGCGGCCAACAAGTAAATTGAATTTTTGATCCGTACCGCCCAGTTCCAAATCTGCTTTGAGGGCAACCGAGTCGTAGCCCTGCATCAGGGGATAGAGCAGTTCGTGTACCGAAATCGGCGTATTCGATTTAAAGCGTTTGGTGAAGTCGTCGCGCTCAAGCATTCGTGCCAGGGTGTAACGCGAGGCAAGTTGAATCATGCCGCGTGCACCGAGCGGGTCTGACCACTCTGAGTTGTAACGAATCTCGGTTTTTTGCGGATCCAACACCAGCGAGGCTTGTTCAAAATAGGTTTTGGCGTTGGCCTCGATCTGCTCGCGAGTCAGGGGCGGACGGGTTGCATTTCGCCCGGAAGGGTCACCGATCATCGCGGTGAAGTCTCCGATCAGGAAAATAACCGTATGGCCAAGATCCTGTAGCTGTCGCATCTTATTAAGCACCACGGTGTGCCCGAGATGTAGATCAGGCGCCGTAGGGTCCAGTCCAAGTTTGATCCGGAGCGCCTGCCCTCTTGCCTCACTGCGGGCAAGTTTGCGAAGAAAATCGGCCTCAACCAGTAACTCGTCGGCGCCGCGCTTGGCCACGGCCATTGCTGCTTCAACGCCTGCGCTAATCGGGTATGGCGATGCGGTCTCATGTGCAGCAGACAGACCTGAGGGCTCGGCAGGAGCTCGCCCAACAAGCCCGGTGACGGCGACTTCCGAATGTGGACTCGGACTTTTCGGGACGGGTGTTTCGGCTTGAAAACTCATGGGCAATTGACCTGCACTCGGTGGCTTTTATACAATACAAAGTTCGACCCCTGATTTTCGCAGGGACAAGGGCTTCATTTTATCCTCCTAGGGAGTGGGACACGCATGGCAAGTGCGGCGCAAAGACGCAAGAAACGGATCGATCGCCAGGCGAAATCGCAGCGCGCAAGCCGCGTTACGCCAGCCGAGCTGATGGATCTGTTGTTAACGCCGCCGCAGTCCGAGGCCCCCGAGACCATCGCTACCGTCCCGATGACGATTGCTGAGGCTCCAAAGCCATTGGT
>DENJ01000004.1:2501-7789 GCA_002359635.1 Burkholderiales bacterium UBA2647 | reverse complement strand
CAACGACTTTGGCTGAGGCTCCACCAAGCACTGTTCAAAACCTGCCGCCCGCCGCAGCAGGGCGTGCGTACCCTCAGGCCTACCCTGCAGCGAATAAGCCAAGCCCAAGCGTTCATCGCGGATCAACGACCCTTTATGCATCGACAAGCCCCCAAACACTTCTTAAGCGATCGCTAAGCGTTGGCGCTTTTCGGGACCGGATCGCAGTTGCTTGCCGCCTGATGAGCGATCAGGGTGTGCGCTGGTTTGCGGCCCTCGCCAAACCTGTCGTAGCACAGGCGATCGATTCGATCGCGCAACGAAGCCTCCAGTTCGCCTCGGCAGTCCAGCCGGTCTGCAGGCCGTTGCAAAAGCAATTCGAACGTCTGCCTTTACATCTATTTGGGATCGAAATGTGGGCGCGCGCCCGGCGCAGACAGCTTGCCGCAGGCGGTGCAGCGTCACTGCTTGCAGTGACGGCTTTCGCAACGGCACCTTTTTCCGAAGAGGCACTACCGCCGCCTCAGATGCTTGCTGAGCCGCTGATTGCAGCCTCATCCGTCTTTGACTTCCAGGAAACCGTCGTCAAAGTCGAGAGTATCAGGCGCGGGGAGTCGATCGCCTCCTTGCTCGCTCGCATGGATTTGATCGATCGTGACCTGACTGAGTTCGTCAAGAAAGATTTATTTGCTCGCAAGTCCTTTCAACTTCTGCCCGGTCGACTCGCGATGGCAGAAGTCGACGGCTACGGGAAGATTCAGCGTTTTGTGCTCCGGACTGGGGGTGTTGAGGAAAGTTCTGCGCACTCACCCAAGCGCATGGTCATCTCCCGCGAAGGCGATGGTTTTCACATACGGGAAGAGCTGGTTGCGCTCGACCGAGGCATTGAGATCCGCGCCGCTGAGATTCAGAGTTCCCTCTACGCGGCTACAGACCAGGCCGGGATTCACGAGTCGGTAGCTTCAAAGATCGCCGAGATTTTCGGGGGCGATATCGACTTTCATCGTGACCTCCGCAAGGGCGACCGTTTGCGTGTGATGTATGAAACCCTGCGCGAACCTGGCGGTCTCGACACGCCAGCGCCCGGGCGAATCCTAGGGATTGAATTCTTTAATGCGGGACGCCGTCTTGAAGCTTTTTGGTTTGACCCTGACGGCGACGGCGCCAATCTCGGGTCCTACTACGACGCTAAAGGACACAGCCTCCGTAAATCCTTCCTGAGAAATCCGGTCGAATTCAGTCGTGTCTCGTCAGGATTCAGCGGCGCAAGGCTTCATCCGATTTTTCAGCAATGGCGAGCGCACCGTGGTGTTGATTTCTCTGCGCCTCATGGCACCCGGGTGAGGGCTGCTGGCGACGGCGTGGTGAATTTTGTCGGCCGGAACGGCGGCTACGGCAACATGATCATCCTGAAGCATCGTGATAAAAGCGAAACCGTCTACGCACATTTGAGCGCTTTCGCAGACGGCTTGCATGTCGGGCAGCATATACAGCAGGGTGAAACCATCGGCGAAGTCGGTGCCACCGGTTGGGCAACAGGACCGCATTTGCACTACGAGTTCAGAATCAATGGCGAACCTGTTGATCCGATGACATCGGCCTTTCAAAGCGGTGGCGTTCAGATTCCAAATGCGCACCGGGAGCGTTTCGCATCCTTTACAGGGCAGGTGAAGGCGCAACTCAATGAGGCCTCAGGGAAGGCGCTCGCTCGCTTCGAATAGGTGTCAGTCCACGAGCCCTGCTCCCTGATTGGTGTGATGTCGGGCACCAGTCTCGACGCCATCGATGCAGCCTGGGTTGAATTCAGCGCCTCTGGTAAACCCAAGCTTCTTGATTTCGAATCCTCGCCGATTTCGGCAGCCCTGCGCACAGATCTTATGGCGCTTCAGACTGCTGCTTACAACGACCTGCATGTGGCGCAAGGTTTAGCCCTCCGACATGCCGATGAAACCGTATCGGTGCTTGATCGCCTCATCGAACGCCAACGGTGTCGCCTGTCGATGCTTCGCGCAGTGGCTGTTCATGGTCAGACCGTACGCCACCAGCCCAAGCGCGGCTACACCATCCAGCTGCTTGCAGGCGCCTATCTCGCCGAAAAAATCGGCTTTGATGTTATCGGCGATTTCAGGTCGGCCGATATTGCCTGTGGCGGGGAGGGGGCACCTCTGGTTCCCGCCTTCCATCAGGCGATTTTTGCTGCCGACGTCCCACAAGCCGTTGTCAACCTGGGTGGTATTGCCAACATAAGCCTTTTGATGCCTGATCAAGGGCCTCAAGGTTATGACACAGGCCCAGGTAACTTACTGATGGACGCTTGGATCGACAGACACCTGGCACAGCCTTTTGATGAAGGTGGCGGCTGGGCGCGCCAAGGCAGCATTCACGAAGCGCTTTTACAGCGTCTCAAAAACGACCCTTACTTCGCGCTACCGCCACCCAAGAGCACGGGCAGAGACTGGTTTAACCTGAGTTGGCTTGAGTCGAAAATGCATGACCTCGGCGAAACAATCCAAGCCGTTGATGTCCAACGAACCTTGCTCGAGTTGACTGCCTGGAGCGTTGCCAAAGCTGCTGTCAACGGGCAAGCCTTGAAACTATGGGTTTGCGGCGGTGGTGCAAACAACGGGTTTTTGCTCGAGGTACTGCGCCGACACTTCGGCATGCCGATCGCAACGACCCAAGATCTCGACATTCACCCCCAACAGGTGGAAGCATGCGCTTTTGCCTGGTTAGGATATTGTTTTATCAAGCGTCAGGCGGCAAGTCTTCCCGCTGTGACCGGTGCGAGAAAGGCTAAGGTTTTAGGAGCGCTCTGGCCCGCGAGTTGAACAAAACAACTTATACCGAAAACGACGACCCACAACCGCAGGTTGTACTTGCGTTGGGGTTCTTGATCACGAACTGAGCGCCCTCGAGACCGTCCTTGTAGTCGATTTCCGCACCGACCAGATACTGATAACTCATGGCGTCGATGAGCAGCGAAACACCGTTCTTCTCCATTCTGGTGTCGTCTTCGGCCATATCTTCATCGAAGGTAAAGCCATATTGAAAGCCAGAACAGCCTCCGCCCTGAACAAAAACACGAAGCTTTAAATTGGGGTTTCCCTCTTCATCGATCAAATCACGCACTTTGTTTGCAGCACTGTCGGTGAAGGTCAAAGGCGCTGGCATTTCGGTGACGGCATTCATTTCCTAAATCTCCATGAGAAACCATAGCTTGACAGTCGGGTATTGTCGCTTAGGAACATGCCTGAAATCTTGAGTGTCAATAAAGTGATCAGGGTCATGCGACAGAAAGACAAAAGAAAACGACCCCCGAAGTGGTCGTGTCGCGGTTGATGTCGCCAAGACCTGACGACAAAGTCCGCCGTACTAGCGTTTGGAGAATTGCTTACGCTTGCGCGCTTTGTGTAAACCAACTTTCTTACGCTCGACCTCACGCGCATCCCGGGTGACAAGGCCTGCAGCCGATAAGCTGGGTTTTAGAGACGCATCGTAATCAATCAAGGCCCGGGTAATCCCGTGGCGCACGGCACCAGCCTGGCCCGACTCGCCACCGCCGTGCACATTCACCATGATGTCAAAAGACGATGCATTCGAGGTTAATTCGAGGGCTTGCCGAGCCACCATCCTGCCGGTTTCCCGTGCAAAGTAATCATCAATGGACTTACCGTTCACGATGATTTTCCCTGTCCCTCGCTTGAGGAAAACCCTGGCTACCGAGGTCTTTCGACGTCCTGTTCCGTAATTGTATTCACCGATCATCTTAGATCTCCAATACCTTGGGCTGTTGCGCGGCGTGCGGGTGGCTGCCTTCGGCGTAAACCTTCAGTTTTTTCAACATCGCGTAACCAAGCGGCCCCTTGGGCAACATGCCTTTGACGGCTTTTTCGAGCGCCCGACCTGGGAAGCGAGACTGCATGTTTCTAAACGTGGTTTCGGTGATACCGCCGGGGAAACCCGAATGCCGAAAGTAACGCTTACCTTCGGCTTTATCGCCTGTCACTCGGATTTGAGCGGCATTAACCACAACAATAAAGTCGCCTGTGTCGACATGGGGTGTGAACTCGGGCTTGTGTTTGCCCCGCAAGCGCAAAGCGATCTCTGCGGCGAGACGACCGAGCACCTTACCTGAGCCATCAACCACGAACCAGTCGCGTTGTACTTCGTGAGCTTTAGCAGAAAAGGTCTTCATGGCGGACCCTTGAATAAATGAAACTGTTAAAGGAAAGCCCGCCAGTATAGCTTGGTTTTGATCAAGACCAAAATAAGAGCGCAAAAAAAAGCCCGAAGCGTAACTTCGGGCCGAATCCACCTAAGGAGGAGGGTGGAGGAGACAAGGGCGGAAGTACTAATCAACTTCCATAAGACGAAGTCTACCAAGGTTTTTTGTGCATTGCAAGAATTCTGTTGGGAAATCTGCGCCAGCAAGGGCGAGCATCAGATCAACCCCTGCCGATCCTGAATGATTTCAGGCGGTGAGATCAAGGGTGAATGACATTTAAATCATTGAATAGATTGGAAAAATAAAGACTTTCATTTCGGAAACCCGCCATGCGGAAAATCCATGAACGAGCAGCAGCCCGGTCAATCCAAGTTTGAAAAAGCATTGATTTCCCATGTTCAGCCCGAAAAGGCCCTGAAACAAAAGGTGATTTTTTTGGAATAAGCGGTAAACATCAACCGCTTACCCAGAATGATCGGTAGGTTTTACACCCAACAAGGGCCGGGATTTTGCATTGCAACAAGACCCGTAGCGCAGCCGATCAAAGCAACTTCTCAGTATCATGCGGACTTCTACGGGAGGCCAATCAATGCAATGCACAGTTCGATGGGGTGGGCCAGCGGGCATGAGTTTTTACGCAGAAACAGGAAGCGGACATCTGGTGAGCATGGATGGCGCGCCAGATGGCGGCGGCCGAAATCTCGCGCCACGCCCCATGGAAATGGTGCTTTTAGGCACAGGCGGATGCACCGCCTACGATGTCGTGCTGATCCTGCGCAAGAGCCAGCAAGATGTCAGAGACTGCGAGGTCAGCCTCCAGGCTGAACGCGCAGCAGTTGATCCCAAGGTGTTTACCGCCATCAATATGCACTTTACCGTCACCGGCAAAGGATTGAAGGCAAACCTGGTAGAGCGCGCCATCAAGCTGTCTCACGATAAGTACTGCTCTGCCACAGCGATGTTGGCAAAAACGGCGTCGATTACGATTGACTGGGAGATTAAAGAGGTCGACTGATTAGCGACGCCGAGTAACGGCGTTAACCAAGGACCTCAACCAAGGACTACAGGACTCATGCAGCTACAG
>DENJ01000004.1:0-2478 GCA_002359635.1 Burkholderiales bacterium UBA2647 | reverse complement strand
TGCAACGACAGGACTCACGCAACGCCAGATCCCAAGCGACTACAGGTGGTAAGCGGTCTTCGTCATTAACTTGGCGCTCGCCCGCATGAGCCAATGCACCGGCTTGGGCAAATCGCTTGCGCCTCGATGTTCGGCCGATGCAGCATGGCTTTGCTCATCTTGTTTCATGGCTTGAACGATCTGACGGGATGCCAAATCGGAATCGGGCAAGGCATCGAGGTGCGAATCGAGATGGGCCTCGACCTGACGCTCGGTCTCACGCATGAATCCAAGGCTCGTCCGGTCGCCGAAGCGCCCCGACAGAAATCCGATGGCCAATGCACCGCCGTACCAAAAGGGGTTTAACAGCGATACCCGCCCGCCAAGTTGGTCGATACGTTCCTTGGTCCAGGCAAGATGATCCGCCTCCTCTTGTGCAGCCTTCATGAAAAACAGCCGTAGATCCGGGTCCGAAGTGGACAAAGCATGACCTTCATAGAGCGCCTGGGCACAAATCTCACCCACATGATTCACGCGCATGAGCGCCGCGGCTTGTTTTTTTTCCTGATCGCTAAGGCTTGCTGTGTCAGCCGCAAGGGGTTCGGACAAAGCCTCGGCCGGACTGCGAGTCGCAGCAGGCACCGCGCAGAGCGTACCGAGTGCGCGGCCAAGCGTTCCAAACAATCGATCAACCGTTGTTGCTCTGCGCATAAAAAGTCTTTCTTAAGTGACCCGCACATTGTGTCATCGCCGAGGCTTGATGTCGTGAAAAGGCAAGCCTTCCGACAATCTTGAGGCGGCAAACCGGCCGCTCAGTGAGGAGAATTTGTTGCCCTCGAGCAACAACCTGCGATCAAATTACAACACTCTACCGAGACCTCGCAAGGTTTTACTACCAGGGGCTTGGATGTGCGACGCGTTTGGTTCACAATCGATTCAACTTCAGACCGGTCGGGGGCAGGTGTCTCCGTATCAAGCAGACCGGGGAGTTGTTCGGCGACTTGCCGATGATTCAGAAACTTAGGAGAGTGACTCATGAAGAAATCGCTTCTTGCGATTGCAATCGCAGCAGCTGTACCGGCCGTCGCTTCGGCCCAGGTAACGATTGGTGGTTTGATGGATATTGCAGTAACCAACATCGACAATGGATCGAAATCCAAACTTGTTACCACTACCGGAGATCGGAGTTCAAACAATTTGAATTTCCGTGGCGTTGAAGAGATCGGGGGTGGATTGAAGGGCCTATTTCACCTTGAACTGGGCTTCGATGTCGATAACGGATTGCTCAATGGTGGCCTGAATGGCGTGGCATCTGGCGCTGGTAACGGCGCGCTACCAGTTCTGAATTCAACACGTGCAGGGTCTACTGCGACGACGACTACGATTTCTGGGTTCGGATTCACCCGCAGAAGTATTGTGGGTTTAGAGGGCGGATTTGGCCAGATTCGCGGTGGCAGGGACTATACACCGATCTTCTTGGCCGTCAACGGAAACTCAATACACGGCACGAGCGGATGGGGTTCAACTCTCACTTACATGAATGGTAATTCAACGGTGGGTACAGGCGTCGTGGGGCACGATGTACGCTTTAGCAACGCTTTTTTCTATGACTCCCCTGCAATGAACGGTTTCAAAGTAACTGCCGCGTACACGAATGCGGTTGACTTCGAAGAGATGACCAACAACAAGAACGGCGTTGGCAGCTCTTTAGCGCTGGTCTATAGCGCCGGCCCGTTGTACGCTCAAATTTCAACTTCGAACCAAAAGGACACAACGGGTACTGGTACTAACCTACAGAATTCAACCTCCCCTGGGAAGAAAGAGGTCATGGCGTATGGTGGAAAGTACAAGCTCGGCGACTTTGAGTTAGCGATTGGGGGCCAAACCGCCGAAGCTACAACCGCCGGTGGTGTCAAAACTAAGAATGAGGTACTGTTTTATGGAGCAGCATACTCAATTGGTGCTACACGTGTAAGTCTTCAGTCAGGTCAAGTTAAAGTATCTGGTGACACTGGATCTGCTGGCGCGGGCGGAGGAAAGGACTGGAGGGCATTGACATTGTTAGTTAACCAATCTCTTTCGAAACGCACATCGATCTACGGCACATGGGGCCAGATTAGCAACGATCCAAACCAAAATGTGCTGATGCGTTCTAACGGTGCTGTTTACGCAACCTCAGCTGCTGGTAAAGATCCTACTGCCTTTGGCGTGGGACTCGTTCACAGTTTCTGATATTAGATTTGTCCAATTCAGGCCCGTCTTTCGACGGGCCTTTTTGTTTTCAGAAGCAAAAGAACATTTCCAGGTAATTGACTCGACTATTCCGATATTTGGATCGATAGGGCGTAATCTATTTCAACGTGAGAAGCGAATCTGCGAACTACTCAGACTTCAAACGCACCTTATCAAGGGCATGTCCACTTCGGTCTACTTTTTGCCACATTCAGGGTCAACCTAAGACGCTCGTACTTTATAAAATCAAAGCAAGCAGACACTGGC
>DENJ01000048.1:118275-131882 GCA_002359635.1 Burkholderiales bacterium UBA2647 | reverse complement strand
CGTGGACAACCGACTGCTTGAAATTCTTGCCTGCCCGATTTGCAAAAACGGTTTGCGTCACGACCGTCAGGCGCTTGAGCTTATTTGCGATCATGACCATTTAGCCTTCCCAATCCGGGACGGTATCCCTGTCATGCTTGTTGCTGAGGCTCGATCGACCGAGGAAGCGGACCCCCATGCCAAAAGCGGCCCCGATGGCGGCGGGCAATCGTCAGCTTGAAAACCTGGGTCTTAGTGCCGGCTCGACTCGGGTCTACCCGGCTGCCCAATAAGCCCCTGGCCGATATCGAGGGCCGCCCGATGGTCGTGCGGGTTGTCGATCAATGCATCAAGGCACAGGTGCATCGTGTTGTGGTCGCAACCGATGCGATGGAAGTCATTGATGCTGTCGGGCAACTGGGGTACGAGGCCATCATGACAGACGCTGATCACGCATCGGGCACCGATCGGCTTGCTGAAGCCGCAAGCCGTCTGGGCATTCCTGACGAGGACGTTGTGGTTAACGTTCAAGGCGATGAGCCTTTGATTGAGCCCGCATTGATCAATGCCATCGTTGAAAAACTTACTGCGGCACCCGAGGCCGATATGGCCACCGCAGCACACCCGCTCATCGATTTGCCAAGCGGTTCAAGTCCCCATGTGGTGAAAGTGGTGCTCAATCATCGTGATGAAGCGCTTTATTTTTCCCGCTCAACCATCCCTTTTGATCGCGATGGGCGTCGTACAAGCCTGCGCGAACCGCTTTGGCGCCATGTGGGCATTTATGCCTATCGCCTGCCTTTTCTGCGGCGCTTTCCTCAATTACCTTCGCCCGCCTTGGAGCAACTCGAAGCCCTGGAACAACTGAGGGCTTTGTGGCATGGGTTCCGGATCACCGTGCACCGTATGGCTGAGGCCGGTGCGCCAGGGGTTGATACACCTGAGGACTTAGAACTGGTACGGGCGCTGTTTCGCGAACGCGGCGGTCCCGACCAGACTGCCACCAGACCATAAAAGGACGCGGCAGCTTGCGGCCCTTGGTGCGAATCGACGGGCGCCGCTGTCCTACCGATTGACCAGGCAAGCGATTTGCGATTAACCTCAATTGGCCTTATCGATGGATCGGCGGTAACGATGCAAAGGCCGAAGCGATCCACACCCTTTCACCACAGGCCTTATTTTCGGAGACAAAAAGTATGAGACTTATTTTGTTGGGACCACCCGGTGCTGGTAAAGGCACGCAGGCCGCCGTCATCACCAAGACCTACAACATTCCCCAAATCTCGACGGGCGACATGTTGCGCGCCGCTGTGAAGGCCGGAAGTCCACTTGGACTTGAAGCCAAGAAAGTCATGGACTCAGGTGGCCTGGTGTCTGATGACATCATCATTGGTCTCGTCAAGGACCGGCTCAAGCAAGACGATTGCGCCAACGGCTATTTGTTTGATGGCTTCCCGCGAACCATCCCCCAGGCGGAAGCCATGAAGGACGCCGGCGTTCAAATTGATGTCGTCCTGGAAATCGATGTGCCCGATCAGGACATCATCAGCCGCATGAGCGGCAGGCGGGTGCACATGGCAAGTGGCCGCACCTACCATGTCCACTTCAACCCGCCTAAAGTTGAAGGCAAAGATGATCTGACCGGCGAAGATCTGATCCAGCGTGACGACGATCGCGAGGAAACCGTCCGCAAGCGGCTCGAGGTCTATCATGCCCAAACCAGACAGCTCGTCGATTACTACGGCAAGTGGGCCGGCACAGGCTCAAGTGACGCCCCACGCTACCGAAAAATCTCGGGCCAGGGTGCTGTTGAGGCCATCAGCGAACATGTGCTTGAGGCTTTGCGTTGAACTTGGCCCTGGATTGAGGCTTCGTTTGAGGCCAGTCAGACACACAAACCCTAACAATTCAACATCAAGCATCGAGCACCTGCTGCCTTATTCAAGGCAGCACGATGTAAGCTTAGGCCCCGCGCGCTTGAGCGATTCACCGCGGCGGTGGTTTCGCGTCTAGATTTAGCAAAGTCGAACAAAAAAGTCAGAGGAGACAAGGATGAGTGAGGCAACGTCAATGGGACTGTGGATGTCCCTTGTTTGTGGTTTGGCCGCTGTGGCCTATGGTGTGGTGCAGAGCCAATGGATTTCCTCGCTGCCTGCGGGTAACGCAAGAATGCAGGAGATTGCTGCGGCGATTCAAACCGGCGCCAGCGCCTACCTCAATCGGCAATACCGCGCCATTGGGATTGTCGGCGTGGTCTTGTTCATCGTGATATGGGTCGTGCCGGGCTTAGGAACGGCCACGGCGATCGGTTTTGCCATCGGTGCGATTTTGTCCGGGGCGGCAGGCTACATCGGCATGAATGTGTCGGTGCGCGCCAATGTGCGTACCGCGCAGGCTGCAACCCAGGGCTTGAATGAAGCGCTTGCCGTCGCGTTCAAGGGCGGTGCGATCACCGGGATGCTGGTGGTCGGCCTTGGACTTTTAGGTGTCGCTGGCTACTACTTCATCCTCGTGAAAATCGGCGCGCCAGGCGCCTCGCTACACGATGTGATCAAGCCGCTGATTGGCTTGGCCTTTGGTAGCTCGCTGATTTCGATTTTCGCGCGTTTAGGCGGCGGTATTTTCACCAAGGGCGCAGACGTGGGCGCCGATTTGGTCGGCAAAGTTGAGGCTGGCATCCCTGAAGACGATCCTCGCAACCCCGCTGTCATTGCCGACAACGTGGGTGACAATGTTGGTGACTGCGCAGGCATGGCTGCCGACCTTTTCGAAACCTACGCGGTGACCTTGATTGCCACGATGTTGCTCGGCGCACTGATGCTCAAAGGGGCCGAGGCGCAGGCCGTACTTTACCCCTTGGTTTTAGGCGGCATGTCAATCATCGCTTCGATCATTGGTGCTGCCTTCGTGAAAGCCACACCGGGCGGCAAGATCATGAATGCCCTCTACAAGGGTTTGATCGTTGCCGGCCTCATCGCGCTTGTGGTGGCCTACCCATTAACTGGCTGGGTGTTTAGCGGTGCAGACCTTGCCGCTTCCAACACCTCGGTGATGAACATCTGGCTTTGCGTTTTGGTCGGCTTGGTGCTCACTGGCGCCATCGTCTGGATTACCGAGTACTACACGGGCACCGAATACAAGCCGGTCCAATATGTGGCCCAGGCTTCCACCACGGGACATGCCACCAACATCATCGCGGGCATCGCCGTATCGATGAAGTCCACCATGTGGCCAGTGCTTTTTGTTTGTGTAGCAATTCTTGAGTCTTTTGCCCTGAGCGGCTTGTACGGCGTTGCGGTCGCAGCAACAGCGATGTTGTCGATGGCAGGCATCGTGGTCGCCCTAGACGCTTATGGACCGATCACCGACAACGCGGGCGGCATTGCTGAAATGGCCGAACTGCCTGATTCGGTGCGCAACATCACCGACCCACTCGATGCTGTGGGCAATACAACCAAGGCGGTGACCAAAGGCTATGCGATTGGTTCGGCGGGTCTGGCTGCGCTCGTGCTTTTTGCTGACTACACCCATGCACTTGAGAGCGCAGGCTTGGACACCACTTTCGATCTATCAAACGAAAGGGTGATTGTTGGCTTATTCATCGGCGGCTTGATCCCCTACTTGTTTGGCGCGATGGCCATGGAAGCGGTGGGCCGCGCAGCGGGTTCGGTGGTCGAAGAAGTACGCCGCCAGTTTCGTGAAATCAAGGGGATCATGGAAGGGACCGCAAAGCCCGAGTACTCCAAAGCGGTTGATTTGTTGACCGCTGCGGCCATCAAGGAAATGATCGTCCCATCGATACTTCCTGTGGTGGTACCGATTCTGGTCGGGGTGTTTTTAGGGCCCGCGGCACTCGGTGGCGTCTTGATGGGCACCATCGTCACCGGCCTTTTCGTCGCGATTTCGATGTGTACCGGCGGCGGCGCCTGGGACAATGCGAAAAAGTATATCGAAGAGGGCCACCACGGCGGCAAGGGCTCCGATGCACACAAAGCCGCGGTCACCGGCGATACCGTGGGCGACCCCTACAAGGACACGGCCGGCCCTGCAGTCAACCCGCTGATTAAGATCATCAACATTGTCGCCCTTTTGTTGGTACCTGTGATGGGCATGATTTGGGGTGGGGATGCCAAAAGCTCCAAGGCCGCTCACGCTGCGCCCGTTGCGGTCACGGCGCCCGCCGCAAATCCCGCTGCTGCAGCATCCGCCGCCCCGGCCAAGGGCCCGTGAGCGGATTTCAGCGCCATCCCGTCTTTCCAAGCCTGATCAGGTCGCTTAACAGTCCTCGCTTGTCGAACCGTTGGAAGCTATGCACAAGTTTTGTGAATACTACTTTGTATGTACATCGCCCTGGACTTATCTCGGTCATCAGCGCTTTGTTGCGATGGCGGAAAAGTACCAGATCGAAGTGCGCGTCAAGCCCATGAATTTGGGCCAGATCTTTCCGGCTTCGGGAGGCTTGCCGCTTGCCAAACGCGCAACACAGCGGCAGACCTATCGCTTGTTTGAATTGGAACGATGGCGACAGTGGATCGGGCTACCCCTGAACATTCACCCCAAGTATTTCCCGGCCGACGACCGGCTGGCTGCGCGTTGCGTGATCGCTGCCAATGAATCATTGGGCAGCAAGGCTGCTCTTGCGCTTGCCGGCGCCATGCTTAAAGCCGTTTGGGCTGACGAAGCCAATATTGCCGATGAGCAGGACGTACGGCAGGTGATTGAAAAGCTCAGCATGAATGCCGATGAGTTGCTGACAGGCGCCAGCACTGATGCGGCCCATGCGCGGTATGAAGCAAACACGCAGGAGGCATTGCAGGCGCAGGTTTTCGGTGCGCCCTGGTATATCTTTGAAGCGATTCCCTACTGGGGCCAGGATCGACTCGATTTTCTCGAACGCGCCTTCGCAGCCTCACAACAAGCCTAGCGGCCCGGCGACGCGAGCGTGTTTTCAAAAGACTTTAACCACGAGAAGAGAGGGATTGGTGATGCAAATTAAAGGCCATGTTGCGTTGATTACCGGGGGTGCCTCGGGCTTGGGCGGCGCAAGCGCCAGGATGTGGGTTGAACAAGGCGGCTCGGTTTTGATTGCCGATGTCAATGCCGAACTCGGCAAAGCACTTGCATCGAGTCTTGGTGAAAGCGCCCGGTTTGTGAGTTGTGATGTGACTTCGGAAAGCGATGCACAGTCAGCTGTTGATGCAGCAAAAGCCATGGGGACCGTATCTTGTTTGATCAACTGCGCAGGCATCGGCAAAGCGATGAAGACGGTCGGCAAGGATGGCGCCCATCCGCTTGATCATTTCATCCGTGTCGTCAATGTGAATCTGATCGGAAGCTTCAATATGCTTCGGCTTGCCGCAGCAGCGATGACGAGCAACAGCCCGAATGCTGACGGTGAACGCGGCGTGATCATCAATACGGCCTCCGTTGCCGCCTACGATGGTCAAATCGGCCAGGCAGCTTATGCCGCGTCCAAAGCTGGCATTGTTGGCATGACCCTACCGATTGCGCGCGATTTGTCACGCGATGGCATTCGCGTGGTCACGATTGCGCCAGGACTTTTTGAGACGCCTTTGCTTGCGGCACTGCCCGAGGAGGCAAAGTCATCGCTGGGTCGCCAGGTTCCCTTCCCCCCCAGGCTTGGACGGCCTGAAGAGTATGCGCAGATGGTCCGTCAAATCGTTGAGAACTGCATGCTCAATGGCGAAACCATCCGACTTGACGGTGCCATCCGGATGGCGCCGCGTTAATCGGGCAGACGAACACCCTGCGCTTCAAGCCAGCGGCCGAGCGCCAAAACAAGCGCATCGGCCTGGGGTCGACCGACGATTTGTAAGCCCAGGGGCAGCGGGCCGCTGCGCGCAAAAGGGATCGTCAGCGTCGGTAAACCGACCATGCTGAAGGCTGCAGTCTGGCCAAGCACCGCATCTCGAACGGGCAAGCTGCCCCCGGCAACAGCCACCGTGGTCTGCCCGCGTCGGGGCGGCGCAACCGCCGTGGTCGGCAAGATGAGTGCATCGAAATCGGCGAGACAGGCATGTAAGTCGCGCCGAACAGCCTCGCGTTCTTGCATCGCATCGAGATACTGCAAAGCCGACATTTGTTCGCCAAGTTTCATCGGTGCGAGCACAGATTCTGAGAAGCCCTCCCCACCTTGGGCAAGCGCCGCCCGGTGGATCCAGGCTGCCTCGGGTCGAACAATGCCGCTATAACAGGCCCAAGCACGATCCAGGACCGCTTTCAGCTTGACCTCCGTCACCACCGCGCCCTGGCCGCGCAGGCTCACAAGCTGCCTGTGAAAAGCATCGGACACATCATCGCCCAGCCGAGGCGCCAACCAATCACCGGGTACTGCAAAACTGGGGGCACGACCCACAGCCCCGTGGGCTGCGCTTCGCTGCGACATCACTTCATAAAGGAGGCTGCAATCGGCCGTCGTTTTCGCAAGTGGGCCCGCGTGATCGCAAGTCCAACTCAGATGCAAGGCCCCGCCCAAGGGAATCGCAGCAAAACTCGGCTTGAAACCCGCCAGGCCGCAAAAAGCTGCCGGAATTCGAACCGAACCGCCGGTGTCAGAACCAAGCCCTGCCAGACCAATCCCTACTGCCGTGGCAGCACCGGCGCCACTTGAGGAACCCCCTGCCTGATGCGCATGATCAAAGGGATTTAAAACATCGCCTGTCCACGGGTTTTCACCCGTCGCACCCAGCGCAATCTCATGCATATTGGTCTTGGCAAGTATCAGGGCCCCAGCCTCTCGCAAACGCGAAACCGCGACAGCCTCATCCATACCCAGATCGGGCAAGACCGCGCGGGTGCCGGCATGCAATGGCGTCCCCCTGACGTGATACAAATCTTTGATCGTTATGGGGATGCCATGCAAAGGACCCAGTCGCGCTTGCGTACCGCTTGAGTTTGCCGCCCTTTGCTCGTCCATAAGTGCTGCGGTTTCTTCAGCGAGCGCCCAATCAACCCAGGCGAGTGCATTTAAGGCTGCATGAGCCTGGGCAGCCGCTTTTGCTTGCTCAACCAAGGCCCGCGTGCTTGTCTTGCCGGCGCTCAGCAGCGCCAAGTTTTCAATGATGGATGACATGGTTTTCTTCCTCCTTCACGCATAATGCCCGAGACAGTGCCCAAGCATGTTTGGAAAACACGAAGGAGACTGATTCATGGCGCAAAAGCGTTTCAGCAGTGGGGCAATTCGCATCGCAAGCTACAAGGCCGCTGAAAAAGAACTTGAACTGACCTTCCAGAACGGCAGCATCAAGCTTTACCGCTCAGTCCCGGCCGCAGTGTGGGAGCGACTTTGTGCCGCACCCAATCCGGCAAGTTACTGGGAAGATCGCATTGCCGAAGAGTACCCGGAGCGCAAATTAGCCGCTGCCGGCAAACCAGGAGCACGCGCTCAGCTCGAGGCCATGTTTGGCGAGACTGAGAAGACCGATCAATAGCCCCCGTTTCGGACCAAAAAACACGGTACGGCATCCATCAGCTTTGCAAGGGCGCTCGTGGCCACGCTTCAGGTCGATATCTTCTGCAAGGTCATTGACCATCTTGGCGATATTGGCGTCTGCCTGCGTTTGGCACGCTCGCTAGAGCGTCGGACCGGCTGGCGCATGCGGATTTTTTGCGACAGACCCGACCAAGCGACAAGGCTTGCCGACTCCCAAGGCGATGTCGTCCCCTGGCATCCATGGCCTGATGAGCACGCTCAGTTGGAAAGCTTTCCGGAGGTAATCCTCTGCGCATTCGGCTGTGAACTCCCGCAAGGCATTCGCCAACAACTTGCTGCTCGCAACAGCGACCCCAAACGCAACCATAGCTTATGGATGCACCTTGACTATCTCAGCGCCGAAAACTGGGTAGGCGACTTCCATGGTCGCAAATCCCATAAGGTCGACGGTCTTGTTCAGTTATTCTGCTTTCCAGGCTTTGGAGCCGATTCAGGGGGACTTCCTGGCGATCCGCCGATCATGGCACCCCTTGCCGCTGCGCAGCCGGCGGCGCTGCATGTTTTCGCCTATGTCTATGAGCATGCGCCTATACAGGCTTGGTTAAGCGCGCTCGCCATGCCCCTGGTGCTTCGAACCCCGGCTGCGATCGCAAAGCGATGCATCAACAGCAGTGCGACCATTGAAGTCTTGGCGACATGCTCTCAATTGCAATGGGATAAGGCAATGTTGGGCTGCGCGCTGCTTTTTGTCCGCGGGGAAGACAGCTGGGTTCAAGCGATGCGCAGTGGCATCCCCTGGCTTTGGCAACCCTACCCTCAAGACCCTGAGACCTTAAGCGTCAAACTCAAGGCCCTGCTTGAGCGAATGGCGCCGGTGCTTAAAGACCATCAGGCTTGGCCATGCTGGCGCGCGTGTTTGCTTGCCTGGGGCCTTGGCGATCCACCACCAGCGGCCCTGCTTCAATTGAGCAAGCACATGACCTCGTGGCAAATCATGGCCGAGGCATGGGCTTCGCACTGCAACAGCCTGCCGCGGCTTGATGAACGGCTCTGTCACATGGTTGACATGCATCATCAGCAGCCAAGCGCTTATAATTGAAGGCTTTGTTGACCTTTTTTTTCAGGTGTCGCCATGAAAATCGCGCAGGAAATCCGCACCGGCAACGTCATTATGATGGGCAAGGACCCGATGGTGGTCTTGCGTGCCGAGTACAACAAATCGGGCCGCAACGCCGCTGTGGTCAAGATGAAACTCAAAAACCTCTTGAACAATTCAGGCACCGAAACCGTTTTTAAGGCCGACGAGAAAATGGAAGTGCTGGTGCTCGAGAAAAAAGAGGTGACCTACTCTTACTTCGCTGACCCGATGTATGTGTTCATGGACACCGAATACAATCAGTTTGAAGTCGAAGCCGATAGCATGGGCGACGCTTTGAATTACCTCGACGACGGCATGCCCTGCGAAGTCATTTTCTATAACGGGCGCGCGATTTCGGTCGAATTACCGACCGGCCTTGTTCGCGAAGTCGAGTACACCGAGCCCGCAGTCCGTGGCGACACCTCTGGCAAGGTGATGAAACCGGCGCGCGTGAAACCGACTGGGTTTGAAGTGCAGGTGCCCGCTTTTGTTGAGATCGGCGACAAAATTGAGATCGACACCAGAACCGGCGAGTACCGTAATCGTGTGAAATAAGTTCTGGGTTTCAGTCACCCTGCCTATCCATGGCCTGGGTGATCAGTTCATTGTCGATCGCAAATTGCTGCAAAAACGCATAGGCCAGGGGCTCGACCTCAAAAAGACGACCGTCAACAAAGACTGCCCGAACAACGCTCGACCTGTCCAAGCCACCGTGATCGGGGTGCGGCACAAAAACAGGTAAGACAAGCGAGGAGTAAGCACCTGCAGAGCCCAGGGCTTGGGCGCCAACATCATGGCTTGAAGCGTCATTGGGGTCGCGAAACTGCGCCATGATGCCTGCGAGGCGTTCTGCCCAGTCTGAAGGCCGAAAAACTCGCCGCTGTTGGCTTAACCCCAGGATATGAAATGAGGTCTTGGATTCGCGGGGAAACATTCAACGATTATCGGCTTGACACATGCCGCAATTATAGAATGCGAGCTTTACACAACATTTTCTGGACGCCTCAAGCAAGGCGTAATTCACCATGAGCCATGCATCTGCCCTGATGACCACCTATGCCCAGTTACCGATTGCCTTTAGCCATGGCAAAGGTGTTTGGCTTTACGACGAACAGGGGCGACGTTATCTCGATGCCTTATCGGGCATTGCGGTCAACACGCTTGGTCACGCCCATGCCGGATTGGTCGCAGCGCTCAGCGACCAAATTCAAAAGATCATCCACAGTTCTAATTTGTTCCAAATCCCATTACAGCAAGCTGTTGCGGGCTTTCTGACCCGGATTTCGGGCATGGACAATGTTTTTTTCTGCAACTCGGGACTCGAGGCCAATGAAGCAGCGATCAAGCTCGCCCGGCTTTACGGCCACAATCGCGGCATCGATCGGCCCGAAATCGTGGTCTACGAGAAAGCCTTTCATGGACGCTCGCTTGCCACCTTATCGGCAACCGGCAGTGAAAAAGTCCAGAAAGGTTTCGAGCCGCTGGTTGAGGGTTTCGTGCGAGCACCGCTCAATGATCTGCCAGCGATCGAACAAATGGCCCGCGATCGCCCCAATATAGCCGCGATCTTTATTGAAGCCATTCAAGGCGAAGGCGGGATCAACCCGGCAAAGCTTGACTACTTAAAGGGCCTGCGTCAAATCTGTGATCGTCAAGGCTGGTTATTGATGATTGATGAGGTTCAGTGTGGCCTCGGCAGAACCGGAAAATGGTTTGCACACCAATGGGCCGAGATCGTCCCGGATGTCATGCCCTTGGCAAAAGGACTAGCGTCCGGCGTGCCGGTAGGCGCCGTGGTTGCCCGGGGTGTTGCAGCCCAAACCTTCAAGCCAGGCAACCATGGCACGACCTTCGGCGGCAACCCCTTGGCCATGCGCGCCGCCCTGACCACCTTACAAACCATCGAATACGAGGGTTTACTCGATCATGTTCAGCGCATCGGTGCCTATTTGCACGAACGCCTGAGCGATGGCCTTTCGGGCGAACAAGGTGTGGTCGAAATACGCGGACGCGGGCTGATGCTCGGGATTGAACTTGATCGACCTGCTACGGCGCTTGTGAAGCAGGGACTTGAGCAAGGCATCATCTTCAATGTGACCGCTGATTCGGTGGTACGTTTGTTACCGCCCCTTATTTTCGATCAACGTGATGTGGACTACCTGCTTGAGCGCCTGCTCCCCTTGATTCGACAACATTTGCAATCACGCCACTGAGCCCGACTCAGGAGACCTTCTCATGGCTCAAGCCGTCAAGCACTTTTTGCAGTTCAACGATCTTGCATCAGATGAACTGCAGTATGTTTTCTCGCGCACCACCCTGATCAAGGAAAAGTTCAAACGGTATACACCGCATCACGTTCTTAATGACAGAACATTGGTGATGATTTTTGAAAAGGCAAGCACGCGAACCCGCCTTTCCTTTGAGGCCGGCATGCATCAGCTTGGCGGCGCTGCGATTTACCTCAACACCCGTGACTCTCAACTCGGTCGCGGCGAACCTGTGGAAGACGCAGGCGAAGTGATCTCACGCATGTGTGATCTGGTGATGATTCGTACCTTTGAGCAATCGATCATCGAGCGATTCGCCTCCCGATCCAGGGTGCCAGTCATCAACGGCCTGACCAACGAGTTTCACCCCTGCCAGGTTCTTGCCGATATTTTCACCTGGGTCGAAAAACGAGGCAGTATCCAAGGCGCCACGGTGGCCTGGATTGGCGATGGCAACAACATGGCCAACACTTGGGCTCAAGCCGCCGAAGTGCTTGACTTTAACTTGCACATTTCAACGCCCCCGGGCTACGCGATTGAGGCGTCGATTGCCGGTGTGCGAGCGTCTTCCTTCAAGCACTTCGATGATCCGATGCAAGCGGCTCAAGACGCCGATCTGGTGTGCACCGACGTCTGGACCTCCATGGGCTTTGAAACCGAGGGCGATGTCCGTAAGCAGGCTTTCGCCGACTGGCGGGTTGATCCGGAGATGATGGCGGTTGCACGTGCTGATGCCATGTTCATGCATTGCCTGCCCGCCCACCGAGGCGAAGAAGTCAGTGCCGAGGTGATTGACGGCCCCCAATCGGTGGTCTGGGATGAAGCAGAAAACCGCCTGCATGTGCAAAAAGCGCTTATGGAGTATCTGTTGCTTGGACGTCTTGAGGACTGAACCTGGGCCGTCGACCATGAAAGGGGTATTGCGGATCTGAATAGCCTGGGGTCGAGGGATGGCCCGGTGGAACCAGCGAATCCACAAGCTGCTCATCGGCTTCGGTCCATGACAGCTCGATCGCAGGCACATAATCGTTCCATTGCTTGAGCGTGCGCGGACCCGCAATCACTGAAGTCACCAGTCGATTAGCCAGCAGCCACCGAACTGCAAAAGCCACGAGACTGCAGGACTTCTCAGCACAGTGCTCGGCAAGTCGATGCGCAACCGCCAGCGACTCCTCCCGCCACTCGGTTTGCATCATGCGACGGTCGAGGCGACCAGCGCGGCTCTCAACGGCCGGCTTAACGCCAGCTTGGTACTTGCCACTGAGTACGCCTCGAGCAATCGGGCTGTAGGGCGCAACCCCTAGACCAAAAGCCTCACAGGCGGGAAGTATTTCAACCTCAGGCCCTCGGTTGAGCAGGTTGTAGTAGGGCTGGCAAAGGCTTGGGCCGGGCACTGACATCCGCTCGCAAAGCGCAACAAGCTGCGCAATGCGCCAGCCGCGCATATTCGATATCGCCCAATAGCGTACTTTTCCGCTGCGCACAGCCTCGGCAATGGTGGTGAGGGTTTCTTCCCAGTTTGTATCGTCCCAGTCGCGATGCAAGTACCAGATGTCGAGATGATCGGTTTGCAAACGACGCAGAGAATCCTCGAGCGCTCGAGTCATCCAGTAGCGGGAATAGCCGCGGTGATTCGGATCATCAGACATCGCATTACCGACCTTGCTGGCAAGCATCCAACGGTGCCGCTGCCCTACCAGAAGCCCGCCAAGCATGGTCTCGCAGGCACCTTTGCTGTATACATCGGCAGTGTCAATGAAATTCACGCCTTGCTCGCCGGCTGCAGCGAGGATTGATCCGGCCTCGTTGACATCGGTTTGATCGGCAAACATCATCGTGCCGAGACATAACTCCGAAACCTTGAGGTTGCTTGATCCAAGTCGGCGGTAACGCATGGCTCACTCCAATTCGAACAAAAAGATCGCGGCCTTGCCCAAGGCGTGGCCAATCGATGCCTGTGATCCAAGGCCAGCGCGTTACCTGGCCTCGTCTTTTTCGCGCTTATCTTGCCTCGGAATTCAGTCCTCACGTTGCAACAAAAGCTTTTTGCGTGCCCGATGCACCCGGATCCAGCAGTTGTTCTCGCTAATACCGAGACGATTGGCCACTTCAAGCGAAGGACGATCCTCAACCACTTGGAGGATAAAGGCTTCGCGCATGCCTGGTGCCATGTCGCTGAGGGTTTTCGCAACGCGACTCAGTCGCTGACGGCGAGAGCAGATTTCCATCGGATCCTCGTTGGCGCGATCCCCCATCACACCGCAGCGCGCCGCCCAATCAAGCTGCTCCTCGGCCGATGAAGCATCATCATCAATCCAATCCGCCTGGGTGTAATGACATTCAGCACGAAATCGGTCGTGAATCTTGTGATCGAGAATGCCACGCAACCAGGAACGCACTGAACCACGTCCTTTGTAGCTCGCCCGACTCTGATAGGCGGCAATCAACGCCTCCTGGACCGCATCCTCAGCCCATTCATGACTGCGCACCCGAAGCCTCGCCATACGCATGAGCGCTTTGCGATGCTCCTCCAACCGCGCCGGGTAGAACTCATGACTGATATCAACAGCGACCGTTGCTGCGGCTTCACCCAAGGATTGGGCGTCGGGTGCTGAATCAGCATTCCCGTCAGCTTGCGGCCTGGTGCCGCTAGCGTTTGCGGCTTGCGACCCGGCATCGGCAGGCGCAGCGAGCGAAGACTGTTCCTCCGGGTCGAATTGCGCATCGGGGTTGAAGCGTGCCTCTGATTCAAGCTGCGTATCCGGATCAA
>DENJ01000048.1:105866-118208 GCA_002359635.1 Burkholderiales bacterium UBA2647 | reverse complement strand
TCCAAATCATGATCCGGATAGGCCCTGTTTGCTTGATGGTTTAGCCTGAAGGGCCCATCACTTTCATAGCGCGGTCTGCCAAGACCGTGCCTTGAGCTTGGCTTTGGTACTGACTTTCTGATCGCCTTGGGCGCTGACCGGCTTGCTGACTTTGAGGCCAGCCTTGAAACACTTGTGGGGGATGGTTTTACTGATGTCGTTGAGCCTTCGCTTGTCGATGGCAGCGATTGAGGCGCCGCGGCTTGGCTTACCCCGGCAAGTGATCCCTCCTGGTACTGATGGTTGATCACCCTGTCGATGACGGTTACTGTTCTGGCTTGTGATTGCATGGCTACGCTCCCTCGGTTGATTGAAGCGCCGATGGTGAAATCCGAGCGTTGCCATTCCTTCACGCCTGGTTCACCTCGCAATAGCCTTTCGATCACCGTTTGATCACCATCGGGTCACAAAAGGCAGCAGGCTTGACCAAATCCATCCACAACCCGCAACATTTGTGACATGCGAGAAGACAGTCGGATCATGTTAGTCGAAGACCTGAAGGACTTCAGGCGCCTGCTCGCGGCACAGTTGCGAACGCGCCATCTCGAAGTCATCGAGTTCGAAGATGGCCTTCAAGCCCAAAACTTCCTGATCGAAGAAAGACCTGGGGTGATCCTGCTCGATATGAATATGCCCCAACTTGATGGCATCGAACTGCTCAAGTGGCTGCGCGCCGAGGGTAATCAAGCCACGGTCATCATGATTTCAGGCAGTGAAGATGAGCTTGACCGCGTCCTTTGCCTTGAACTTGGTGCCGACGATTTTTTGGTCAAACCCTTCAGCGCGCGCGAATTGTTAGCGCGCATCCGCGCGGTTCAGCGAAGGCGTCAGGCTGGCATCGCGCCCCACAAAGCAGCGAAGCCAATGACCCCAATAAGCGATGGCGATGGCGATGGCAACGCATCACCCCAGGGCGGATCGTCTGGCCCTGAAGGCGCGGCTCATTCTGGCGGCGCNNATCCTGGCGGCGGAACTGGTTCGGCCGGCACGGCCCGCGCCTTGCGCGCCGGCAAACTGATGCTCGACCCCGATCGACACCGGGTTGAACGCGATGGCCAAGTCCTTGATCTGACCGCGATCGAGTTTCGCCTGCTGCAATGCTTCATGAGTCAACCGCAACGTGTTTTCAGCCGGTCTCAGTTGCTAGATGCGGCCTGGGGTCGGGACTATGTCGGCTACGAGCAGGCCGTCAATAATCACATTTTGCGATTGCGGCGTAAACTTGGCGACTCTGTTGACGCTCCGCGCCACATTCAAACGGTTAAAGGTGTTGGTTATCGATTTGAACCTTAAAACGTTCCAGGATTCATTTTTCCCCGCCATGAAGGTCCAAGCGCTTGCAATATCGGCGGTCAAATGCCACTTAACCGCTAGCTCATGAACAGCCTGAACATCATAGCCCTTGATCCGAAAAATCCGCAGCATGCCCGCGACCTCGTCGATTTGCTTGATCTCTACGCGAGCGGTCCAAGCGGTCGCGGCTATGGGCTGGAGGTATCGGTCAAAGAAAAGCTTCCGGAACTCCTCGCAAGCCAAGCCCACTATAGGGGTTGGCTTGCTTATCGCAACAAAGAAGCCTTAGGCCTCGTGAATGCTTTTTTGGGTGTTTCAACGTTTCGAGCTAAACAACTGCTAAACATTCACGACATCTGTGTGCACCCCAAGGCCCTCCACCAAGGCATCGGTCGAGCCTTACTTGAACATGTTGAGCAGGCAGCCCTTGGCGAAGCTTGCTGCAAAATGACGCTTGAGGTTCTCGAGGGTAACAAAGCTGCCGTCGGCGCCTATCTGAAGGCGGGATTCAAACCCTATCAGCTTGATCCTGAAATGGGGCAGGCAGTATTCTTTGAAAAATATATCGGTATAGATAAGGAGTAAAGCAATGCCATCTTTTGATGTCGTTTGTGAAGCCAACATGGTGGAAGTGAAAAACGCTGTTGAACAGTCTAATAAAGAGATCAGTACGCGTTTTGACTTTAAAGGATCTGATGCGCGTATCGAAATCAAAGAGCTCGAACTGACCGCCTATGCCGACGATGACTTTAAGCTCTCCCAAATACGCGATGTGCTCTGGTCCAAATGCGCCAAGCGTCAATTAGACGTCCGGTTCCTTGACAGTGGCGATATCCAGAAGATTGGCGGGGACAAAGTCAAGCAGGTGATCACGGTTAGAAAAGGCGTTGCCAGTGAGGACGCCAAAAAAATTGTTCGCTTGATCAAAGACAGCAAGATCAAGGTTCAGGCAAGCATTCAAGGCGAAAGTGTTCGGGTCAGTGGTGCAAAGCGCGACGATTTACAAAGTGCGATCGCATTGCTAAAAAAGGAAATCCAAGACCTGCCGCTTGACTATAACAATTTCAGAGACTGAGCCTCACCGGTCTGACGCTTCAGACCATGTTGCTTTGGCTACCAATTCGCCGAGTGAAGTTCGGCCCAGGCTGAATGATTGTGGATCGATTCAAAATTTTCGGCCCGAACACAATAAGCGATCAGCCCGAATTGGTCTTGCGAGGCATGAAGCGCCGCCGCAACATCGCGCACCAGATCTTCGACAAACTTGGGATTGTCGTAAGCCCTTTCGGTAACGTGTTTTTCATCAACACGCTTGAGCAAACCATAGACCTCGCTTGATGCCTGCGATTCTGCGATCGCAATCAAGGACTCTGCATCGCAATCGGCAAGCCTTGTCGGGTTGAGCCTGACCTCAAGCGCTAAGTGAGAACGCTGGTTATGAGCACCGTAAGCCGACACTTCTTTTGAACAGGGGCAAAGGCTTGTGACCGGCGCAGTGACCGAGAGTTCACAGTGGGTCGCATCCAGACTGCCTTGCGTTTTTAAAACGATCTGATAATCGAGCAGACTCTCAACGCCCGACACCGGCGCTTTCTTTTTCAAAAACAATGGGAACTGGAGTTCAATCTGACCGTCTTGCGCTTGCAAGCGTTCGAGCATCTTGTGGTGCAGCTTGAGCATCCCTTCCAAATCAAGCGCATCCTCCTGGCCCTGGGCCTGAAGCAGCGCAATAAACCGCGACATGTGCGTGCCTTTTTGATCGGCCGGCAAAGCCACATCGAGCGCCGCCTGCATGACCGTGTGTTGCACACCGTCTTGTGCCCGCCAGCGCAAAGGGTACTTCAAGCCGCGCACGCCAACACGTTGGATCGCGAGGTTTCGCTGATCCCGATAGCCCTGCACATCAGGAATCGCCTGATTCTGGTTAAGGTCACGCGTGTTCATAACATTTCAGAGTCTAACGCATCGGTTTGGCGACAAGCCGCGGAGACCTTGGCGTAAGTAGGTTCGAGAAGCGCTTCAAGATCGAGGCCTCAATGCCCTCGCTGTTGAGGCCTTCCAGGGCCAGCAATTGTTGATGATCCCCGTGATCGATAAAACGATCCGGCAGCCCCAGCATCAGCAGCGGACGATCGATCGATAAACCAAGCAAAGCCTCTGCCACCGCGCTACCTGCCCCGCCCGCGAGCACATGTTCCTCCACCGAGACAAAACCCTGATGGTTGCCGGCAAGTTGTTCCAACAGGGCTGTATCCAAGGGCTTAACAAAACGCATATCAATCAGGCTCAGGTCAAGGCGCTCGGCGACTGCTTTGCAGGCATGCACCATCGAACCAAAAGCCAGTATCGCAAGCTTCGACCCCTCTCGCAGCGGGCGTGCGCGACCGATTGCCAGCGCTTGCATCATCGGCTTGGCTTCAACACCGGGGCCGCTTCCACGAGGATATCGCACCGCAGCGGGCCCCGGATGCATGAATCCGGTGTGTAACATTTGCCGGCACTCATCCTCATCCGAAGGGGTCATCACGACCAGATTAGGGATACAGCGCAGATAGGCAATATCGTAGGTACCAGCATGGGTTGCGCCGTCTGCGCCCACAAGGCCTGCCCGATCGAGGGCAAAAAGCACCGGTAAATGCTGTAGGGCAACGTCGTGAATCAACTGGTCATAGCCGCGCTGCAAAAAGGTTGAGTAAATCGCAACGACTGGCTTCATACCCTCGCAGGCAAGCCCTGCAGCAAAAGTCACCGCATGCTGCTCTGCAATCCCTACATCGAAGTAGCGCTCCGGAAAGCGCTTTTCAAATTCGACCAGACCCGAACCCTCGCGCATCGCGGGTGTGATCGCAACGAGCCGCTGGTCAAGGCTTGCCTGATCGCAAATCCAGCTCGAAAAAATTTGGGTATAGCTTGGTTTGGCTTTTTTTGCACTGGGCACAATACCCTGGGAGGGATCAAATTTTCCCGGACCGTGATAAAGCACAGGGTCTTGTTCAGCCAATTCATAGCCCTTGCCCTTTCGGGTGACGATGTGCAGAAACTGCGGACCTCTAAGCTGGCGCATGTTTTGCAAGGTCGGTACCAGCGATTCAAGATCATGCCCGTCAATGGGCCCGACATAATTAAAACCAAACTCCTCAAACATCGTGCCCGGCACCACCATCCCTTTGGCGTGCTCTTCCACGCGACGGGCAAAGTCAAGCACTTCGGGCATACGCGACAGCATTGCTTTACCCATATCTTTTGCCCTGGCGTAAAAGCGCCCCGACATCAGCCTTGCGAGATAACGATTCAGGGCACCAACCGCCGGTGAAATCGACATATCGTTATCGTTTAAGACCACCAGCAGATCAAGATCCTGATAGATACCGGCGTTGTTAAGTGCCTCAAAAGCCATGCCAGCACTCATGGCGCCATCACCAATCACAGCCACATGGCGTCGGCGATGCGGCCCGATGTGTTCACCCTTTGCACGCGAGGCAAGTGCCATACCAAGGGCCGCTGAAATCGAGGTCGACGAATGTCCGGTGCCAAATGTATCGTATTCTGATTCAGAACGTTTTGGAAATCCAGACAATCCACCCTGTTGCTTGAGACTTTGCATGGCCTCGCGTCGGCCTGTGAGTATCTTGTGCGGATAGGCCTGATGACCAACGTCCCAGACGAGTCGATCCCGAGGGGTGTCAAACACATAGTGCAAGGCAATCGCCAGCTCAACCGTCCCGAGATTCGCGGCAAGATGCCCACCGGTTTTAGATACAGAATCAAGAACAAACGCGCGCAAAGATTCGGCAAGCCTCGGTAACTGCGAGCGTCTCAGCTGGCGAAGCAGCTGAGGCGAATCAATCGATTCAAGTAATGGATCAGTAGGCATAGCGGCTATGACACAGAGTATTGACGCCAAACATCAATCGCAATCAGTGTTGACGTAACACGATAAGATCGGCAAGCGCAGTCAAATGACCCATGCCCTCAGCGCGCAGATTCGAATCAAGCTTGCCTGCCTCAGCAAGACAAGCGATTGCTTGCCGATGTAAATCGAGCGCCAAGGCTTGCGCTTGCGCAAGCCCCATGAGCGATACATAGGTTGGCTTATGCTGAGCCTTGTCTTTGCCCGCTGTTTTGCCCAAGGCTGAAGTGCTCGACGAATCATCCAACACGTCGTCAATCACTTGAAAAGCAAGTCCTAAATGGGCCGCAAACTGATTGAGCAAGCCGTTAACAGCCGGATCAAGTGCTGAAGCCTCCCGGCAGCAGATACCGAGTTGGACACTCGCCTGAATCAAGGCGCCGGTTTTCATCTGATGCATACCTTGCAGCATCGCCAGGTCAACAAATGAGGGAGCAGTCCCAAGCAAAGCCAGATCAATCGCCTGACCGCCAACCATGCCTTGCGGACCGCTCGCGCGGGCGAGTGCAGCGACCGCTTCAACACACTGTGCCGCCGTCAAACCCGATTGATGCATGCTCGCAAGCACCTCAAAGGCCAGTGCTTGAAGGCCATCGCCAACCAGCATGGCGGTCGCCTCGCCGAAAGCAACGTGAACCGTGGGTTTCCCGCGACGCAGCACATCATTATCCATACACGGCAAATCGTCGTGTACCAGCGAATAGGCATGCATCAATTCAAGCGCAACTGCTGCAGACAGGCAGTGCCGCGGGTCTGCCGCAAGCGCTTCCCCGCTAGCCAGGCACAACAAGGCCCGTATGCGTTTACCGCCGCCCAGACTCGCGTAGGCTAGCGCCTCAAAAAGCCGGCTCGCCTGCAGTTGCCCTTGCGGCAAAGCCCGCGCAATGGCCGACTCGATGAGCCCGAGCTGTGTTTGAACCCAAGCCTGATGGTCTGCAGCAAGCATGGGAACGCTAGGAACCATCGGCCTCGGGCGAATAGGGTTTCAGCATGTCTTCCTCAAGCACTCGAACTTGTTGTTGCGCTGATGCCAGCGTTTCGCGCGACCATTGCACCAAGGCCACACCTTCCCGGTAGGCTTTGATCGACTCTTCAAGGCTAAGACTGCCTGATTCCATCCGCCTAACCAAGGCTTCGAGCGCCTCAGTTGCCTCCTCCCAGGACTTTGGAGGTGGGTCAGCAGGCTCGGATGATGTTGTAGGTGGTCGACGCTTTGTCATGGTCGCATTGGATTCTACGCCTCTTGGGGTATGCTTGGCGCCCCTACTGTAAGAGTGGGTTTCGGGAGTGGTCGCTTTTTCATTGTGAAGGCCCATCACTCCCAGCCTTTGGGACATCCTTGATGGAGCGTGCATATGTCAGCACCTGGACGGATCGGCGCACTTTCGCGACCGGTAACGCAGTTGCCGGTATCGGCTTACTTCGATGCCGGGCTGTTTCAGCTCGAAATGGAAAAGCTCTTTAAACCAGGGCCTTCCTATATTGGCCATCAACTCATGGTGCCCGAGCGCGGCGATTATTTCGCGCTGCCTGCCGAACACGAAGGCCGCGTGCTCATCCATAACGATCAGGGCATCGAATGCCTCTCGAACGTTTGCCGTCATCGTCAGGCGATCATGCTCAAGGGGCGCGGGCAGGTCGAACACATTGTCTGTCCTTTGCACCGTTGGACCTATGATGTTCACGGCGAATTGCTTGGCGCGCCTCATTTCGCGCAGCAACCCTGTCTTCATTTGCCCAAAACCCCGCTGAAGTCATGGAAGGGTCTGCTCTTTGAAGGACCCCGCGATATCGCAATCGACCTCGCCGGCATGAAGGCTGGTGAACATTTTGATTTCGATGGTTATTGTTTTGACCATGTTGAGATTCATGAATGCGCCTATAACTGGAAGACATTTATCGAGGTCTATCTGGAGGACTATCACGTCGTGCCCTTTCACCCGGGACTTGGCCAATTTGTTTCCTGCGATGAACTCACCTGGGAGTTCGGCTCCTGGTTTTCGGTTCAAACCGTCGGGGTTCATCAGGCGCTGAGCAAACCCGGTACGCCCACTTACGCCCGCTGGCAGGAACAAGTCCTGAGCTCTCGTCAGGGCAAACCACCGCCTTTTGGCGCAATCTGGCTTACCTACTACCCCAATGTGATGGTGGAGTGGTACCCCAATGTGCTGGTCGTGAGCACCCTGATTCCTCGAAGCCCCCAGCACACCACCAATATTGTCGAGTTTTACTACCCGGAAGAATTCGTTCACTTCGAACGCGATTTTGTCGAAGCGGAGCGCGCTGCCTACCTGGAAACAGCTGAGGAAGACGATGAGATTGCCTTGCGTATGGATGCAGGTCGCAAGGCACTGATGGCGCGCGGCATCAGTCAGGTTGGCCCCTACCAGAGCCCGATGGAAGACGGTATGCAGCACTTCCATGAATTTCTTCGCCGCCAATTACCCGAGTTGAATCAAGATGCATGACAAACACCTCATCAGCGTTGAAGCCTTAGCCAACCAGATCGATCAGTCGATCGTGATCGACTGTCGATCTGACTTGTTTGATCCTTCACTTGGACAACAGCAATACGAGGAAGGCCATATCCCGAACGCCGCCTTTTTCGCTTTGCATGATGCGCTTTCAGGCCCCAAGTTCCCAGGAAGCGGCCGTCATCCCTTGCCTGATCAGGACGAACTTGGTCAACGCATGCGCAATCTTGGCGCCAACAACGACAGCATGGTCGTTGTCTACGATGCAGGTCCAAGCGTTTACGCCGCAAGATTGTGGTGGCTATTGCGCTGGTGCGGCCATGAATCGGTCAGGGTTCTCGATGGTGGCTACGCGGCCTGGGTCAAGGCCGGCTACCCCAGCAGCAAAGCGTCAAGCCCCCGCGCCGCGGATAAGCCAGCAGGGAACTTTTCTGTCAGATCATCACTTGAGGCCATCATTCAAAGCGATGAGCTGCTCGAAAGCCTCGAACACGGTCAACACTGCATCGTCGATGCACGCGCCGCGGAACGCTGGCGCGGCGATGTCGAACCGCTCGACCCGGTTGCAGGTCATATTCCGGGCGCACTCAACCGGCCCAATACCCAAAATTTAAGGCCCGATGGGCGCTTTAAACCCGCGGAAGTTTTACGCGACGAGTGGTTGGCACTGATGACCTCCCAGGCACCTAAGGCCCCAGCAGCAGCAGGGCTGGCCGGCGGGGCAGCCTTGGTACATTCTTGCGGCTCCGGAGTTTCGGCTTGCCACAACCTGCTCGCGATGCGCCTTGCAGGCCTGGATGACGCTTTGATGCTTCACCCGGGCTCATGGAGCGAGTGGTGCGCCGACCCAAAGCGTCCCGTTGCCAAAGGTGATAAGCCCTAGCACCTTGCGGGCGGGGCTTTCGTCTTACGGCTCAAAAGCTGATCCCTCTACGCAAGCTAATGACGCTACGGAAGCTAATGCCTTGACGCAAGCTGATGCCTTTACGCAAAGGCTCAGTGCGAGTGCACGATGCGATGCGCGAGCATGATGGTTAAAACCCCAAGGCCGATCAAAGCCAGCTGAAAAAGACTTTCCGCAGCCTGACGTTGCTTATGCATGTCGGGGACAAGATCGGCAAGGGCAACATAAATAAATGCAGCTGCCGAGATGGTGATCAAATAGGGGAGTAATTGGTGATGGCTCGACAATAAGGCCCAGCCCGCAATGCCCCCAACCACTGCGGCAAGCCCGGATATAAGATTATAAATAATAGCGCGGCGCCGACTGTAGCCTGCGTTAATGAGTACGATATAGTCCCCGATCTCCTGCGGGATCTCATGCGCCGCAACCGCAACGGCGGTCATCCAGCCGAGCCGGTGATCGACCAGAAAAGCCGAAGCGATCAGTACCCCGTCAACAAAATTGTGCAGCGAGTCGCCGATCAGGATAAGCAAGCCCTCAGGGCCGGCTTCATGCCGATCATGACCATGCTGATGTTCATGCCCGTCGCCCTCATGGTGGTGGCCATGCCTGAGAATTGCAAATTTCTCCAGCAGGAAAAAACCCAGAAAACCAAGCCCTAGCGTCCAACCAAGCTTTTCAGGATCTTCACCGCTTGCGATCGCCTCAGGAAGTAAATCAATCGTGGCTGCGCCGAGTAAAAGTCCGGCCGACAAACTCACCAGGCGCTTGGTGATTTTTGAAAGCACATGCAAGGACAAAAGCCCCGCTGCAAGCGTGCTCAGCGAACCCCCGATCAGGGTGGCGGCGATAATATGAAATAAGGTCAAGAACAGTCCGCAAATGAGATCGATGAAAGCCCCTCAAGGCTTTCATCATCACGATCGGTAGCGCTTGCTTACAAGCGTTTGCCAAACCAGGAAAGACAGCGCGACCAAGCGTCAGCAGCGGCGTCAGCCCGGTAGGTCGGCCTGTAATCGGCGTGAAAGGCATGCGGCGCCTCAGGATAAACCACGATCTCGGATTGCTGTGAGGCTTGTGGGCCAAAGGACAGGCGGGTTTTCATTTCATCGACCTGGGATAGCGGAATCCCCTCGTCTTTGCCGCCGTAAAGACCCAGCACGGGCGCTTGCAGCTTATCGGCAATATCCAGCGGATGACGCGGTGTGACCGCGTTTGTGCCCGTGGTGAGCCTACCGTACCAAGCCACCCCGGCTTTGAGTTTGCGCTGGTAGGCGCCGTAGAGCCAAACAATACGTCCACCCCAGCAAAATCCATTGATGCCGAGTTGCGCGACCTCAAAACCCTGGGACTGAGCCCAAAGCGCAACAGCGTCAAGATCGGCAAGCACTTGCTCATCGGAAACCTTATTCACAACTTTTTCGAAAATCTCGGCTGGGGACTTCAAGACCTTCACATCGCCTTGCCGGACAAAGAGTTCAGGCGCAATCGCCAGATAACCTTGCTTGGCAAATCGTCGGCAGACATCTTGGATGTACTCATGCACACCCCAGACCTCGTGCACCACAAGGATGACCCCTTTGGGCTTGCCTTGCGCAGGCATCGCCTGGTAGGCGGGCATTTGCAGTCCGCCGGGCGCCGGAATCATCACGACGCCAGCGCTGAGGCCCTGACTATCGGTTCGCTGGATCTGCGCCAGGAGCTCGCCTGAAGGCATGACCGCAGCGGCATAAGCGCTCGCCATCACGCCCCCACCGATCACCGAGCGAACAAAATCCCTTCTTGCTGATTCATTCATAACAATTTACCTTTCAGAACGCTAATGGGCTTCATCCCAGTTATCACCCACCCCGACATCAACATCGAGCGGGACCGCCAGCTGGGCAACATTCAACATGGCATCACGCACCAGCGTGGTCAAGGCCTCGATTTCGTCCTCGGCCACTTCAAACACCAACTCATCGTGTACCTGCATGATCATGCGCGATCGCAGTGACTGACCTTTGATTTGGTCAGCAACCCGGATCATTGCCATCTTGATCAGATCAGCGGCCGTACCCTGCATCGGCGCGTTGATAGCGGCGCGCTCAGCAGCCTGCCGGCGAGGACCGTTTGGCGATTGAATCTCGGAAAGCCAAAGCCGCCGACCAAAAACCGTTTGCACATAGCCTTGCTCACGCGCTTCCTGTCGCGTTCGCTCCATATATTGGAGCACTCCGGGATAACGTGCAAAATATCGATCGATATAATGTTTAGCCTGTTGGCGTTCGATACCCAGATTCGAGGCCAGACCGAAAGCGCTCATGCCATAGATCAACCCAAAATTGATGACTTTCGCATAGCGCCTTTGTTCACTGCTCACCTCAGGAACAGGCACGCCGAACACCTCGGCAGCGGTCGCCCGGTGAACATCATCACCTCGGGCAAACGCGGCAAGCAGGCCAGGGTCTGCCGATATATGCGCCATGATGCGCAACTCAATCTGCGAATAGTCTGCCGACAGAATCTTAAAGCCCGGAGGCGCAATAAATGCCTCCCGAATGCGTCGCCCTTCTGCTGTGCGGATTGGAATGTTCTGTAAATTAGGATCCGTTGAAGCCAGACGGCCTGTCACCGCAACGGCCTGGTTATAGCTGGTATGAACCCGCCCGGTCAGCGGGTGAATCATTTTGGGCAATTTGTCGGTATACGTGGATTTGAGCTTGGCAAGACCGCGCCACTGCAAAACGATTCGCGGCAGCGGATAATCCTCGGCGAGTTTTGCCAAGACTTCTTCATCGGTTGAAGGCGCACCCGATGCAGTCTTTTTCAGAATCGGAAGCTTTAAGACTTGAAACAGTAACTCGCCCAATTGCTTGGGTGAACCCAGGTTAAAGTCGCACTGCGCGGCCTCATGGGCCTGAGCCTCCAAATCACGCAATTGCAGCTGCAATGCCTCGCTTTGCCGGCCAAGCTTCTGCGGATCGACCATCACCCCATGGCGTTCAATGCCCTGCAAAACCTGCATGACCGGCACTTCGATTTGCCGATAAACCGTATCAAGCGCAGGTTCTGCAGCCAAACGCGGGCGAAAATGCGCGCAAAGCCGGTAAGTCACATCGGCGTCTTCGGCAGCATAGGCCGCAGCGCGTTCGACCGCCACTTGCGCAAAGGCTATTCTGCTGGCGCCCTTTCCAGTAAGATCGTCATAAGTAATGGTTCGATGATTGAGGTGACGCTCGGCCAGTGAGTCCATGTCGTGACTACGGTGCGCCTCCAAAACATAAGAGGCAAGCAGCGAGTCCTCGGCAATGCCCTCAAGTCGGATGCCATGGTTTTCAAAGACATGCATGTCGTACTTGATGTGCTGACCAAGTTTCTTATGCTTGGGCGAACAGAGCCAGGGCCTGAGGCGGGATAAGACATCATCACGATGAAGCTGCCCGGGTTGATCCAGGCCCTCATGGGCAAGCGGCACGTAGCAAGCTTTGTTTGGCGCAATCGCCAGGGAGATGCCAACCAGGACGGCGCGCATCGGGTCAAGATCACTTGTTTCGGTGTCAACCGCAGCCTCGTCGCTTGCCATCAAATCGGCAAGCCAACGCTCAAGCGCCTCCTCACTCAGCACCGTCTCGTATTGACTTCGGTCGAAGGCTGCCGGTGTGTTTGCAGGCGTAGTGATTCCGGCAGGCGCGATTGAAGACTGCACTTGCAGATCTTCTGCAACAGGATTCGAAGCGCCG
>DENJ01000048.1:34768-105834 GCA_002359635.1 Burkholderiales bacterium UBA2647 | reverse complement strand
ATTTTGCCCGAGTTCGCGCAGCCAGGTCCTAAAGCCACAGGCTTTAAATAGCTCTCGCAACCCGTCCGCGTTTTCCTCTGAAAGCAAAAGACCTTCGCCAGGGGCACACCAACTCGGTAATTGACAATCCCTCCTCACAGTCACCAAATCGCGTGCCGTGGGCAACCAGTCAAGTGCCTGACGAAGGTTTTCGCCCACCACACCACCGATTTGCCCGGCCTTCGCCATCAAGGCATCGAGATTGTCGAACTGTGAGAGCCATTTGGCGGCGGTCTTGGGGCCAACTTTTTCGACCCCGGGCACGTTGTCAACAGCATCGCCAACCAGGCTCAAATAATCGATGATTTGATCTGGGCGGACGGCAAACTTGGCAAGAACACCTGCTGCGTCGAGCAACTCGGGGCCTCCGCCGTCGCGGGTCATGGTGTTGACGAGCCTCGTGTGGGCATCAACAAGCTGCGCAAGATCCTTATCCCCGGTTGACACCAGACTGTCCCAGCCACAAAGCTTCGCCTGCGCGGTCAGTGTGCCGATCACATCGTCAGCTTCGATGCCCTCAACCATCACCAGAGGCCAGCCAAGCAAACGCACAAGCTCATGAATCCTCGGGATTTGCAAGGCCAGATCGGGCGGCATCGCCGCGCGGTTGGCTTTATAAGCGGGAAAAATCTCATCGCGAAAAGTCTTACCCGGTGCATCAAAAACCACCGCACCAAATCGTGCCCCACCATGAAGCGTCTGATCAGCCCGCAACTTGCGCAACATCGCCACCATGCCGTAAATCGCACCGGTTGGTTCCGATTGAGGACTGCGCATATCGGGAAGGGCATGAAAAGCCCGATAAAGATAACTCGATCCGTCGACCAAAAGGAGGCGGGACACCTCGCTTGCCTCTGGTGCCGGCCTCAGCACCGCCGTTGCGGCCGAATCAAGCCGAGCTGTCTGGACTGCGATCGCGCCTGATGCTTGTCTGGCCTGTTCATCACTCATGGCCGCATTATCTCAGCTTCAATCCACCGTGGTCGCTTCTGAGCTGAGCAATTGCGGGATAATTGTCCATGGCTGTCTTTACCCCGATTCAGCACCAGCAACTCGAGCACTGGCTGAGCAATTTTGATCTTGGCGAGTTGCTTCGCTTTGAGGGTATCGCCTCGGGTATCGAAAACAGCAATTTTTTTGTTGACACGACCACGGGCCGCTTTGTCCTCACCTTGTTTGAGCGACTCAGTGCCGAGCAATTGCCCTATTACATCGATTTGATGGCGCATCTGGCAGCGCATGGTGTTGCCTGCCCCAAACCGATCGCTAACCGCTCGGGCGCCCGCCTCGGGCAATTGGCTGGCAGGCCGGCTGCATTGGTGACTTGCCTGCCGGGACGCGCCAATATGCAGCCCGAGGCTTTGCATTGCGCAGCCGTCGGGCATCAACTCGCCCGCATGCATCTTGCTGCCCTTAGCTATCCCAACCGCCAGGCGAATCTGCGCGGGCTGAGCTGGTGGCAGCGGGTTGTGCCTATGCTTGAGCCCCATGTAAGCCCCGGGCAATGGGACTTGTTGCAAACAGAGCTAAAGACCCAGATCAGTTTTCAAACCTCAAAGACCTTTGAAGCCATGCCGGGTTCGGCGGTTCATGCCGATCTTTTCCGCGACAATGTGCTCTTTGATGGCGAGCAATTGGGTGGTGTGATTGACTTTTATTTTGCCGGTGATGACACATGGATGTTTGACCTCGCCGTGACCTGTAATGACTGGTGCACCGAGTCTGCAAGTGGTGCTTGGGATCTTGTCCGTCTGCAGGCGCTTCTCGATGCCTACTGCAAGACAAGAGCCCCGCTCGATGCCGAGCTTGAAGGCTGGCCCCTGGCGCTGAGGGCAGCCGCATTCCGGTTCTGGGTATCGCGGCTTTTTGATCTTCACCTGCCCCGAGAAGCGACCCTGCTCACACCGAAGGATCCCGGTCAGTTTGAACGCGTCTTGAACGCAAGGCGCCATGACCACCCGATTGCAAGCCTGCGCGACAGTTTGCAGCGTGTTGATCAGGCATCGACCACGATGCCCTCGAAAGCTTAAGGAAGAGCGTGCAGGTTAATCGGGTTTCGGTCAGGCAGGGCCTACAGTGGATTGGCGAAGGACTTCGGCTGGTGAGGCGTAGCCTTGGCCCGCTGAGCATGCTGACCCTCGCCTATTTGTTTGCTCTGATGCTTCTCACGCTAATTCCTGTGATTGGCCCGGCAGCGCCGCTTATCCTGGTGCAGGTGCTGTCGATGGGCTTGATGGAGGCCGTTCGCATGGCAGACCGAGGCGAATCGCCCCCGCTTTCAACGCTTTTCGCTGGCTTTCGGCGTTACGGGACAACCATCCGTAACCGGCTCATCGGTTTGGGACTGATCAACGCCGCGGCCACACTCGTGGCGCTTGCAGCAGCGGCAAGTGTTGACGATGGAAGCCTCATCCGGATTGCCACGGGCAGCATGGACCCCTCCGAATTGCAATCGCTCGATTCGACCTTGCTATGGGCAAGTCTGATCTTTGCCGCGCTCTACATGCCTGCTCAAATGGCACTCTGGTTTGCGCCGATGTTTGCGGCCTGGCATGGGCTTGGCATTGCCCAGTCACTTTTCTACAGCTTTTTCACGGTGTGGCGAAACCGGGGCGCCTTTACGGCCTTTATGCTGGGATGGTTCGCGATGGCTTTCATCGCCTCGCTGGTCCTGCAGGCGATCAAGTGGCTCGCCCCCAATACCCCTGTGTTGCTGTCGATCGTGCTCACGCCCTTGTCATTGATACTGATGACGGCACTGTATGCCTCGTACTGGCCAAGCTATCGGGACAGTGTCGGCACCTCAGAAGCCTGATTAAATCAGCTGCAGCTTGGCCACTGAAAGCGCCAGCCACTTTAAGCCCTGACGCCCAAAATTGATTTGCGCTCTCGCGTCATCACCGCGCCCTTCAAGGCTCACCACCACGCCATCACCGAAACGGTCGTGCCGCACGCTCTGTCCGATTCGCAAGCCTGCTTTTGAACCTTGACCCATGGCATCCGCTTCAGACTTTCGACCTGGCGCTAGCAGGCTAGCCTGATCGTTGCCGAGGGGCGCCATCGAAGCTGACATGCCATGCTGAAACCCGAAGCTGGCGCTGCCCGGCTGAGCCCAGCGCTGCTGGGTACGTGGGCTAAGCCACTTCAAGTGCTGCTCGGGGAGTTCTTCGATAAAACGCGAACGCAGGTGATATCGGGTCTGCCCGTGGAGCATGCGGGTCTGGGCGAAGGACAAATAAAGGCGCTCTCTCGCCCTTGTGATCGCCACATACATCAGACGACGTTCTTCTTCCAGGCCCTGAGCTTCCGATAAGGCATTCTCATGGGGAAACAAGCCCTCTTCCAAACCCGTGATGAAAACGTGTTGAAACTCAAGACCTTTAGCGGCATGCACCGTCATCATTTGCACCGCATCATCGCCGGCAAGGGCCTGATGCTCGCCGGCTTCAAGCGAGGCATGCGACAAAAACGCAGCCAAGGGGCTCATCGCCTCGGTAAGGGCTGCCTCGTTGCTCCCCGCCATGATGGTCTGCATATCGGGCATGAAAGTTGATAGCACCGGATTCAGGTCCGAACCGTCGGTCGCGACAAGGCTAATCGGCGTATCTGGCTGAAACCCCTGTTCCATCACAAAGCTTGCTGCCGCGTTGACCAACTCTTGCAAGTTTTCCAAACGCTCCTGCCCCTCTTTTTCATGACTGTAGTGTTGCGAGAGACCACTTTGCTCGATCACAAGCGCCACCGCTTCGGCAAGCGGTAACATCGCTGTCGATTGCCGCAGGCTATGGATCAATTGTTGAAACTGGCGCAAACGCGTCAAGGCGGCGTTGCTGAGGTCGGAGGCTGAAGCCCTGGCTAAAGCCCCCATCAGGGAAATCGACTGACGGCTCGCAAGATCTTGAAGTTGCTCAAGCGATCGCGCACCGATCCCTCTTGTCGGAAAATTGACCACGCGCAAGAAAGCGCCATCGTCATCATCCTGCTCGATGAGGCGCAGGTAGGCCAGCGCATGCTTGACTTCGGCGCGCTCAAAAAACCGCAAGCCCCCATAAACCCTGTAGGGGATGTTGGCAGAAAAAAGCGCATGCTCAATCAGCCTTGACTGGGCGTTGGAGCGGTAAAGCACAGCAACATCCGATCGGCGATCACCGTCCCGAACAATAGCCTTGATCTGCTCGACCAGCCATTGCGCCTCGCCCGCGTCAGACACAAGTTCTTGAACACGAACCGCCTCGCCTTCGCCAGCCTCGGTCCATAAGTCCTTGCCCAGCCGCGCATGGTTATTGGCGATCAAGGCATTGGCACAATCGAGTATGTGGCCTGCCGAACGATAGTTCTGCTCGAGCTTGATCAGGTTTTCCACCCTGAATTCGCGCTCGAAAGCCATCATGTTCCCGACATCGGCACCCCGAAAGCCATAAATGCTCTGATCGTCATCGCCCACCGCAAAGAGCACATTACCGGCGCCAGCGAGCATCTTGAGCCAGCGATACTGCAAACCATTGGTGTCCTGAAACTCATCGACCAAAATATGGCGAAAGCGCAACTGGTAATGCTCACGCAACAATTGATTGCGTTGCAAGAGTTCAAAACTGCGTAACAAGAGTTCAGCAAAGTCAACCACACCCTCGCGCTGACACTGGGCCTCATAAGCCGCGTAGAGTTCCACAAAGCGACGGTTGTAGTCATCGAAGGCTTCGACAGCGGCAGCCCGCTGACCATCTTCTTTGCATCCGTTGATGAAGTGCATCAGATTTCGCGGCGGAATCTTGTCCTCATCGACCTGCATGGCCTTGAGCATGCGCTTGATCGCCGCCAATTGATCCTGCGTATCAAGAATCTGAAAACTGGCAGGCAGGGCTGCGTCACGGTAATGGGCTCGCAACATCCGGTTGCAAAGCCCATGGAAAGTGCCTACCCACATTGCCTTGGTATTAACCGTCACCATGGCACTCAGCCGGGTGAGCATTTCTCGCGCGGCCTTGTTGGTGAAGGTCACGGCGAGCAAACCCTGTGGACTGAGCTGCGAGCTGGCAATCAGCCAGGCGATTCTTGTGGTGAGCACGCGGGTCTTGCCGCTGCCGGCGCCCGCAAGAATGAGGGCATGCTGCGCAGGAAGGGTCACAGCGGCTCGTTGTTGCTCGTTGAGCCCGCGTAATAGATCTGTCGTCAAAATGAACATCCGGGATGTCAAAACATCCCGGATTGTCGCGCGTTTTTTGTCGCGCGTTTTTTAGTCTACCAATCGACTGTTTGGGCCATCGACTCGGCGGCTTGCTTCATTTGGGGTAAAAACTCCATCGCCTCCTCAAGCCGTAGGCGACCCGTCGGTGCCTGGGCTGCAATCGAGGCAACAACCTTGCCATCACCGTCGCGCACCGGGACTGCCAGGGCAATAATCCCGGGGATGTACTCCTCGTTATCGACGGCGAATCCCTGCCTGCGGACCTTCTCAAGTTCCAAGCTGAGCCTGCCGGGATCGGAAAGCGTGGCTGGCGTATGGGGCAACATCGGGGCAAGGCGCAATAAACGCTCTCGGCTACGCTTGGGCATATGGGCTAAAAAGAGCTTACCGCTTGCGCAGGCATAAAGCGGCACAAGGCTTCCGGCGCCAAGATTTACCCGCAACGTCCAAGCAACTTCGACCCGATCAAGGTAGAGCACCGAATTGAGGTTCGGAATCGTGAGATTACAGGTCTCACCGAGTTGCTCGACCAGTTCCTCCAGAATCGCATGCCGCGCCGCGCTCTGCGGTGAGTTGAGCAAAACCTGTCCGGCCAATCGATTCAAGCGCCCGGCACTGGTGTAGCGTTTGCTACCGGGTTCGCGCCCGACAAGCCCCGCGTGCTCAAGCGTGCTCAAAATCCTGAATACAGTGGGTTTGGGTAAATTCACCGCGCGACAGATGTCGGCAAGTTGCGGCGGTGCATCGGCGGTTGAAATCGCCTCAATCACGGAAATCGCACGAAGTATTGCTGACCCGGCGGGCACTGCCTCGCCTTTTGACGCTTCTAATCCCATGACTCCTCTCCTCTTTTTGCGTTGTACCTGTCTTGCAGGCTTATTGACCGTTCTTAACTGACGTTCTGAAGACAATTCCGGAAACCGCAAATTACTCCGATTGATCGTTTTGAAAAACCGCACTTTTGAAAAACCGAAGGGGGGCTTCAACTTTTTTGAAGGGGCTGGTCGATCAGCCATAATCTTGGGCTTTGCCTAACCATCGGTAGCTCAGCATGTTTTCTGACCGTTATGACGCCCACGCCATCGAATCCCAGGTACAAACCGACTGGCAATCGCGCGATGTTTACCGGGTGACCGAACACAACCCGAAATATCCCCGTGGCAAGTACTACGCCTGCTCCATGCTCCCCTACCCCTCAGGGAAATTGCACATGGGTCATGTGCGCAACTACACCATCAACGACGTGATGGCGCGTCAGCTGCGGATGGCTGGCTTCAATGTGCTGATGCCCATGGGTTGGGACGCCTTCGGCTTACCGGCAGAAAACGCCGCCATGGCCAATAAGCTTGCGCCAGCGCGTTGGACCTGGGACAACATCGCAAGCATGAAGGCGCAAATGCAAGCCATGGGGCTTGCGATTGACTGGTCGCGTGAAGTGGCAACCTGTTCGCCGGATTACTACCGCTGGAATCAATGGCTCTTTTTGCAAATGCTGCATCGGGGCATCGCCTACCTGAAGACAGGGACGGTCAACTGGGATCCTGTCGACCAGACTGTGTTGGCCAATGAACAGGTGATCGATGGGCGCGGCTGGCGATCGGGTGCGTTGGTCGAAAAGCGCGAAATCCCGATGTACTACCTGCGGATCACCCAATATGCTGAGGAACTGATCCAAGATTTGGAGCCTTTAGGCTGGCCCGAGCGTGTCAAGGTCATGCAGCGCAACTGGATCGGTAAATCTGTGGGGCTGCGATTTGCTTTCCCGCATCAGATCGAAGACGAAAAAGGGCAATGGGTTCAAGATGGCAGGCTTTATGTTTTCACAACCCGTGCCGATACGATCATGGGTGTTAGCTTTGTCGCGGTAGCGCCCGAGCATCCGCTTGCCGCAGAGGCAGCAAGAAGAAGGCCTGCCTTGCAAGCATTTATCGACGACTGTCTTCAGGGCGGGGTGGCCGAAGCTGATCTTGCAAGCCGTGAAAAAGACGGGCGCGATACCGGGCTATGCGTCAGTCATCCGATTACCGGCGAGCCGATACCGGTGTGGATCGGCAACTATGTGCTGATGAGTTACGGCGATGGTGCCGTGATGGGCGTACCCGCTCACGATGAGCGTGACTTTGCCTTTGCCCGGCGTTTTTCCCTGCCGATCAAGCAGGTTATCGCCATCGACGGTGAACACTTTGATGAAACGCAGTGGCAGAGCTGGTATGAAAACAAACAGCAGGGTCACTGTATTGATTCTGGTAGATATAACGGTCTAAATCATGATCAAGCGATCGATGCCATTGCCGGCGATCTCGAGTCACGGGGACTCGGGACCCGTCAGACCCAGTATCGCCTGCGCGATTGGGGCATTTCAAGGCAACGCTATTGGGGCACACCGATCCCGGTGATTCACTGTGAGGATTGCGGGGTTGTGCCAGTTCCAGAAAGCGATCTGCCGGTTGTGTTGCCCGAAGATTTGATCCCCGATGGCAGCGGCAATCCCCTCAACAAGCACCACTCTTTTTTGATCTGCCAGTGTCCGCGCTGCGAGAAGCCTGCGCGCCGTGAAACCGACACCATGGACACCTTCATCGATTCGGCCTGGTACTACATGCGCTATTGCTCCCCGGATGCAAGCGAATCCATGGTCGATGCGCGCAATGATTACTGGATGCCGATGGACCAATACATCGGTGGCATCGAACATGCGGTGCTTCATTTGTTGTATGCACGATTTTGGACCAAGGTCATGCGTGATCTTGATCTTGGCGCACCCGATGGCCGCGGCCTGGTTACATGTTCTGAACCTTTTAGCAATTTGCTCACGCAGGGCATGGTGCTGAATGAAACATTTTTTAGAGAAGATGAAGCAGGTCGAAAGACCTGGTTTAACCCTGCCGATGTAGACATCCACCTTGACGAGCGGGGCCGCCCGATCGGCGCCCTTTCCCGCCTTGACCAGCAAGCCGTTCAGCTCGGCGGCGTGGAGAAAATGTCGAAAAGCAAAAATAACGGCGTTGATCCGCAGCACTTGATTGATCGTTATGGCGCTGATACCGCAAGACTTTTTACCATGTTCGCATCGCCGCCTGAGCAATCGCTCGAGTGGTCGGATGCAGGCGTAGAGGGTGCCCATCGCTACTTGCGACGCGTCTGGGCCAGTTGCATGCAAGCCCTGCAAAAGCAGCAGATTGAGCCCGCGCTAAACGTGGCTGATCAAGTGCTCAACACGGCAAGTGCGGATCTGCGGCGAGAAATGCACCAGCTGCTGAAGCAGGCAGACTTTGACTATCAGCGCAGGCAGTACAACACAGTTGTTTCAGCCTGTATGAAGATGCTCAATACCCTTGAAGCGGCACCCGATACGGTCAGCGCCGCAGCGAGATCCGAGGGTTTTTCGATGCTTTTACGGGTGCTCTACCCGGTGGTGCCGCATATTGCGGTGGCGCTTTGGCAGGCGATGGGCTTTGAAGCGGTGGCTGGTGATCTACTCGATGCGCCCTGGCCTGAGGTTGACGAGCAGGCACTGGTCAAGCAGACCGTGAGCCTTGTGCTGCAAATCAATGGCAAGCTGCGTGGCAGTCTTGAGTTGCCAGCCGATGCCTCCCATCCGATGATCGAAGCCAGTGCCCGCCAATGGATCGAGGAGCACGATGCGATTGCGCGCTTTGCCCCTGGACAAAGTGTTCGCAAGCTGATCGTGGTGCCGGGAAGGCTTGTTAATGCTGTTACGGGCTAGGCCGGCATGAAGATGCGTCGAGAGCTTCTGCGTGCTGCAAGCCTCGGTGTCTTATCCTCGCTTGGGCTGACGGCTTGCGGCTTTAAGCTTCGCGAACAGGTGGCGCTTCGCTTTGAAAGCATTTGGATCAATATACCCAAGCAGTCTGAATTCGGCGGTGAATTAAGGCGTGCGATTATTGCGCTCGGTGGTACGCGAATTGAGAACGATCCGGAAAAAGCGCAACGTCGTCTTTATATCGATGAAGAAGCCCGAACCCGGGAGATTATCGGCTTTACGGTCACCGGTCGGCCGCGCGATGTAAGGCTGCAGTTGAGGGTTGTGTTTCGCGTTGTGGACCAGGCAGGCCTGGAGACCGTCAGCCGAAGCGAAATCTCATTGCATCGTGACATCTCAACCAGCGATGTCTTGCAAGGGGCAAAACAGCAAGAGGAGCGTTTTTTGCAACGTGACATGCAGACCGAGCTTATTGAGCGGATATTGCGTCAGTTACGAACCGCATAAAGAGTCCGCTCGCAGAAACACCAAGCGATGAAGCCCAACGCGCAAAGCCTCGAATCCCGACTGCAAAGGGCTAAGCCCCCCGCTTGGCTCATGATCCACGGCGAGGAAAAACTTTTGCAGATTGAAGCAGCTGACCGCATCAGAGCCTGGTTGCGCACACTGGGCTTTACCGATCGCGACGTCATTGAGGTTGACCGTTTTTTCAAACTCGAGCAACTCGAACGCGCCGTGCGATCGCGTGACCTTTTTGCAAGCGCCAAACTCATCGAGTTACGTTTCACAGCCAAGCCGCATCAGGCAAGCATCGAATGGCTTTTGTCATGGGCTAAAGAAGCCGATCACAATGTATGCATCATGATCGCTTGCGGCAAACTTGAACGTAGTCAACTGCAAAGTCACTGGTTTCACGACTTGCAGGCTGCGGGATGGGCCATCGAAGCCGCCACAGTCCCCAGGGCAGGTCTCAACGATTGGATTCGGCAGCGTTTAGCGCGCGAATCACGCAGCGCAAGCGATGAGGTGATCGAGTTAATTGCGTCGAGCACCGAGGGCAATTTGCTCGCCTGTGCCCAGGAAATTAAAAAGCTCGCGATGCTCACAGACTCACAGATCGAACTTTCGCTTGCGCAGCAAAGCCTTGCAAACGCAGCGCGCTGGAGCAGCTTTGATCTTCAGGCCAGCTGTTTGCTTGGCGATCGAAAACGGGCTTTGATGATACTTGACGCCTTGCACGCTGAGGCCGAGCCTGCGCCTTTGATCCTTTGGGCGCTTGCCGACGCTGCAAGGCAATTACAGGCGCTCAACGAATGCCTGGAAAGCGGCCAGCCACGTCGCCAGGCTTTTCGTCAGCTGCGCCTTTTCAGCAACCGCGAGGCGCAGTTCAACCGCGCCCTGGACCGGATTGATGCCCCGCATAGCCTGCGCTTGCTCGATGCAGCCGCTCGAATCGACCGCGCAATCAAAGGCATTGGCGGTCTTGGCGAAAACCCTCAGGAGGCAATGCGCGACCTCGTACTCCAATTCACCGTGCAAAGCCCTGCCAGGGATCGCCTCCTTGCTGCCGGACTGAACGGAGCAGAAAAATGAGGCAAACTGAACGGGATCTTGAGGCGAAGCAAACAACAAGCGCAAAGGGTAGTCAACCATGAATGATCGCGCCCTCGTTCCGAGCAGCAATGAACAAGCCATTATCGACGCCCTTGGCCATCGTGCGAAAAAAGCATCGAGCGTGATGGCGGGCGCATCAACCGCTGCAAAAAACAAAACATTACGGATGGCTGCGCAACTCATACAAGACCAGGCAACAGCATTGGAAAAAGCCAATGCCCTTGATCTGGAACGCGCAGCCGTGGCAGGCCTTGAGGATGCGGCGATTGACAGGCTGAGGCTAAGCCCGAGCGTGATTGAAGGCATGTGCAAAGGTCTTGAACAGGTTGCCGCGCTCCCTGATCCGGTAGGCTCTATTTCGGACTTGTCGCGCCAGCCCTCAGGGATTCAGGTGGGAAGAATGCGTGTGCCCTTGGGTGTGATCGGTATCATTTATGAGTCACGACCCAATGTCACCATTGATGCCGCTGCGCTCTGCATCAAATCGGGTAACGCGACGATTTTGCGGGGTGGCTCGGAGGCCTTGCATTCCAATCAAGCGCTTGCCGCCTGCATGCGTGACGCACTCGTGGACGCTGGCTTACCGGCCGATGCCGTTCAGGCGATTGAACAAAGGGATCGCGCCCTCGTTGGCGCCTTGATCCAGTCGCCACAGTGGGTGGATGTGATCGTACCTCGTGGCGGCAAATCATTGGTGGAGCGCATCAGCCGCGAGGCCAAAGTGCCCACGATTAAACATCTTGACGGTATCTGCCATGTTTTTGTGGATCGGGATGCCGACTTGGCGATGGCCAGCCGTATTGCGGACAACGCAAAAACACAGCGTTACTCACCTTGTAACACCATGGAGACGCTGCTCGTTGACACACCGGTTGCCCAAGCCTTTTTGCCGGTGATTGCAGCGATTTATCGCGACAAAGGCGTCGAGATGCGGGTTGATGATGTGGTTGCCAATATTTTGAAGACGGCAGGTATCCCCTGCCTTGCTGCCAGCGAAGAAGATTGGTCAACCGAGTACCTGGCCGCGATTATTGCCATCAAGACCGTTGACGGGATTGATGAAGCGATTCAACATATTCACCGTTATGGTTCTAAGCACACCGATGCGATTGTCACGGCGCACCATGGCAGAGCCATGCGATTCATCCGCGAGGTTGATTCAGCCTCGGTCATGATCAACGCCTCCACACGATTTGCCGATGGTTTCGAGTTTGGCCTCGGCGCAGAGATCGGGATCTCCACCGATAAACTGCACGCTCGGGGCCCGGTAGGCCTTGAGGGTTTGACGTCGCAAAAGTATGTGGTTTTCGGCCAGGGTGAGATTCGCCAATCATGACTTACCTCTGGGTGAAGACTTTTCATATTGTCTTTGTCACAAGCTGGTTTGCAGGTCTTTTTTATCTGCCGCGTATCTTTGTGAATCTCGCGATGATCGCCCCCGACTCCTTAGCTGAACGCGATCGATTGCTGCTGATGGCGGGCAAACTCTATCGCTTCATGCGCCCCTTGATGTGGCTTGCCCTTGGCCTTGGGTTCTGGCTGTGGCTTGGATTTGGCGTGGGTAAAGGCAGTTTGTGGATGCACTTGAAACTTGTATTCATCGTGATCTTGCTGATCTATCACATGGCCTGCGGCCGTATTTTGCAAAGCTTTCGCGATCAGCGTAATCAGCGCAGTCACGTCTGGTTTCGCTGGTTCAACGAATTACCCGTGCTCGTCTTTGTAACGGTGGTTGCACTGGTGGTCATTAAGCCCATGGCGGCTTAAACATGCCTGACCAGGTGTTTCGCTATTTTGCGCCTTGTCCGCGCGGCTTGGAGCAAGTGCTTGCCGAGGAACTCAAGGCCCTCGGGGCTCAGGCTCTGAGGATCAAAGCCTCAGGTGTGCACTTTGAAGGTGATCGGGCCTGCGGCTACCGGGCTAATCTTTATAGCCGTATCGCAAGTCGCATCCTTTGCTGGATTGGCGCAGGGCGGGTGCGGCAGGATGACGATATCTATCGCATCGCGCGTCGCCAGGACTGGTTCTCGTATTTTCGGGTCGAGCAGCGTTTGCGGGTTGACCTTAGTGCGACACGCGCAAGGGCAAGATCGATCCAATTCCTAACCCTTCGCGTTAAAGATGGCATCGTCGACTGCTTTCGGGACCAGACTCAGGAACGCCCATCGGTGGACACGCATCATCCGGATGTGCGCATCGTCGGTCATCTCGAAACGGATAGCCTTGATCTTTATATCGATTGGAGCGGTGAATCATTGTTTAAGCGCGGCTGGCGTGGTCGCGAGGACAAAGGGGAAGCACCGCTGAAAGAGAATCTTGCTGCCGGCCTGCTCTTGCTGAGTCAATGGCGCAGCGACCAATCGCTTATCGATCTTTTTTGCGGCTCGGGCACGATACTGATCGAAGCAGCGCAAATGCGCTTTGAGCTTGCAGCCGGACTCCGGCGACGCTTTGGATTTGAAGCGCTCTGCGACTTCGACCCGGCGTTATGGCGGTGTATCACCGAAGAAGCTAGGGCGCGCGCCGCAAAGCAGGTGGATCAGGCGCTGAATTTGCCGCCTCTTTTGGGCTGCGATATCGACCCCTCGCAAATTGAGCGCGCAAAACAGAATACGATTGAGGCTGGTCTTCCCGCATCAGCGATTCGCTGGCAATGTGCCGATGCCTTCAAGCAAAACAAGCAAGATTTAGGAGCACCCGAAAACGATGAGGGATTCATTGTTTCCAATCCGCCCTATGGCGCGCGGATCGAGTCCCCTGACGATCTGGCGAAAGGCCGAAGCTTTCGCGACCGGTGGCCTGGCTTCACGCTATGCATCCTGAGCCCGCAGGAGGATTTAGCATCGATGTGGCGGATGAAGCCCAAAAGAAAAGTTCCCTTGATGAATGGTGCCATTCCGTGCCGCTTATTTGTTTTCCCGCTTTATGAACGAACTCCAAGCAGCGCGCCTTAAGGTTTTGGCGAGGATTGAGCTTGCCGCATCGCTAAGGCCAGCCTTCGAGGGGCTTGCCAAGCCTAAGCTGCTTGCCGTGAGCAAAACCTTTCCTGCTGCGGCTGTTTTAGCTTTAGCGCAAAGTGGTCAACGCGATTTTGGCGAAAACTACGTCCAGGAAGCCGTCGATAAATTGACGGCTTGCCGCCAGAGCAATCCGGCCCTTGACCTGTGCTGGCACTTTATTGGTCCTTTGCAGTCCAATAAAACAAAACTTGTTGCGGAACATTTCGACTGGGTGCACAGCCTTGATCGCCTCAAAATTGCCCAAAGGCTCAACGAGCAACGGCCGGATGAACAAGCGCCACTACAAGTCTGTATTCAGGTCAACATTTCCAAAGAAGCAAGCAAGAGCGGCGTTGCGCCCGATGAAGTTGCCGCACTGGCCCTTGAGTTAAAGCACTTGAAGCGGCTCAAATTGCGTGGCTTGATGGCGATCCCGCAGGTACTCGATGATCCGGCAGCACAAAGCGAGACCTTTGCCGCGTTGCGCGAATGTTTGCTTGCAACAAACCGCCTGCTTGGGTCCGGGCACCATATGGATCACCTGTCGATGGGTATGTCGGCCGACCTTGAGTTGGCTGTGGCTCAAGGCGCAAGCTGGCTGAGGGTAGGCACTGCGATATTCGGGCATCGGGTCGGTCAGGCGACCCGGGCGCAGACGCGCTAGCGACTACGCCATGGCTTTGACAGCAGCAGACAAGCGACTGATGTAGCGGGCTGCTGTATTCTTGTGAAGTATGTTCTTGTCCGCGATTGAGGCAATCACGCTTTGTGATGCCGATAATTGCGCTTGAGCCTTGGCTTTATCTCCGGCTTCGATCGCTTTACGCACGGCCTTGATCGCGGTGCGGTAGCGGGAACGAAGCGACGTATTGTGCGCGTTGCGTTTGACGTCTTGACGGGCACGCTTACGTGCCGAAGCAATGTTAGCCATGTGTTGCAAATCCTCAGCGAAATCTTAGATTATACATGTCATTGTTCCGTTCGGCTGCGCTCGTAAGCGTTCTTACCTTGGTTTCACGCATCACAGGTTTATTGCGCGAAAACCTTACCGCGGTGCTTTTCGGAAGTAACGCGATGACCGACGCGTTTTTCGTGGCTTTTCGCCTCCCGAATTTGTTGCGACGCTTGTTTGCCGAAGGTGCTTTCTCGCAGGCTTTTGTCCCGATGCTGGCCCAGGCACGGCAGCAAGGCGACGATGCGGCCTACCAACGATTCATCGAACAGACCGCAAGCCTTATGTTCTGGTTTCTCCTGGCTTTATCGCTTGTCGGGGCCGTAGCGGCACCGTTACTTGTCTGGATGATGGCTGGTGGGCTCGCCACTGACGCCGCGGCAATGATGGCAGCAACCGAGATGGCGCGATGGATGTTCCCCTATATTTTGCCGATTTCGCTGGTTGCATTTGCGAGCGGCGTGTTGCACGCGGAAAATCGTTTTGCCGTGCCTGCCTTTACACCAGTGCTTTTAAACCTCTCGATGATTTGCGCAGCACTGGCATTTCACGATCGCGTCGACCCGCCGGTTTTTGCCCTGAGCATCGGTGTTGTGATCGGTGCGCTGTTACAGTTGGGCTTGCAATGGTGGGCGTTGGCGGGTATCGGGCGCAGACCGAGTATTGCGCTGCGCATCAAGGCCTTGCGCGAGGCCTGGCAGTCAGCGGCGACCCGCAGCATGCTCGCGCGCATGGCGCCCGCAGTGCTTGCCGTCTCGGCGGCACAAGTCAGCCTGATTTTCAACACCCATATCGCTTCCACACTGGGGCCAGGACGCGTGTCCTGGGTGTCTTTTGCCGATCGGCTGATGGAGTTTCCGACAGCCTTGCTCGGGGTTGCGCTCGGTACCGTGCTGCTGCCCGGACTGTCAAAAGCTCGCGCCGAGCAGGACACGATCAGCTATAGCAAACAGCTCGACTGGGGATTGCGCTTAAGCGTGCTCTTGGCAATCCCGTCAGCGATTGGCTTGGGGCTGATGGCCGAGCCGCTCACAGCACTGCTCTACCACTATGGTCGCTTTTCTGAACACGATGTGGTCATGACGGCACAGGCTGCGGCCGCTTATGCTGCTGGTCTGCTCGGTCTCATCGGCGTCAAGGTGCTCGCGCCAGGGTTCTACGCGCAGCAAGATGTGCAAACCCCGGTGAAAATTGCCTTAGCGATGCTGGTGCTCACCCAGGCACTCAATACAGTGACCGTTCCCTGGCTCGAACACGCAGGTCTTGCGCTGTCGATTTCCCTGGCTGCGCTTTGTAACGCCTTGCTTTTGTTATTCGGTTTATTGCGGCGACAGTTATACATTCCAGAAGCCGGTTGGTGGCGGTTTTTGGGCCAAGTGCTGGGCGCCAATCTTGTCATGGCAGCCCTGCTTGCCTGGGCAGCGCAGCAAAGCTGGCTTCAATGGCAGGCCATGGCCGCAACACCCTGGCTTCGTGCCTTTCATGTGCTCTGGGTAATTCTTGCTGCAGCAGGGCTCTATTTTATTAGCTTGCGCATCCTTGGTGTTCATCTGATGCGATTGATTAAACGTTAGGAAAATCAGCATGATCGAATCGCTCACTTTTTTTGGGGGCGGCAACATGGCCTCGGCCCTGATGGGTGGCATGCAAAAAGCAAAACGATCGCCCGAAACACTCAGGCTTGTTGACCCTGACGCTCGCGTTCGGCAGATCTGGTCTGATCGCTACGGTGCCGCCTGTTTTCCGAACCCTGAAGAAGCAGCCTGCCGGAGTGAATATTGGGTGCTTGCGGTCAAGCCGCAACAAATGCGGGATTTGTGTTTGTCGATTGCAGCGCAAGAAATTTGCCTGCACCCGGAAGATCCTCGGTCCGAGCAACCGGGTTCACACGGCGTGATCAGCGTGGCTGCAGGCGTCCGCATTGCAAGCCTTGCGCAATGGCTTGGGGCTTCGCATCGTTACATTCGCTGTATGCCCAATACGCCTGCCTTGATTGGTCGCGGGGTAACTGCGCTCTACGCTGATCAGCCTTTAGACGATCGGGATAAAACAATCGCACAAAGCATCATGGACGGTGTGGGCAAAAGTCTTTGGGTCTTAGAGGAGGTAGCCATGGACGCGGTGACCGCGGTTTCGGGTAGCGGGCCCGCTTATGTGTTTCGCATGATGGAAGCGATGCAAGATGCAGCGCAAGATCTGGGCCTTAGCGCTGCGGACGCGCGTCTTTTGGTCATCGAAACCCTGAGGGGCGCAAGCGAACTCGCTGAACAGTCTGCGCTGCCACCTGCCCAGCTGCGCGAACAAGTCACCTCTAAAGGCGGGACTACCGCCGCAGCGCTTGCGGTTTTTGAAGCTGAAGATTTCAGCGGCCTGATCAAGCGTGCGCTTTCGCGCGCAGCCGCGCGGTCCGCTGAACTAGCCCGTCACGATGAGGCGAAGTAAGCGCCCTTCTTGCTCAAGGCGCGCCAATAAGTGAGCGTCGGGTAGCGTCCAATGCAGCCTAAATCCTTGCGAACTTAGTGATCGCTGAAAATCGCCAAGGGCCTGAATCGCACTCATATCGAGGTCGCTCAGCGCTGATAAATCCATCAGCAGATCGATCGCTTTGCCCTGTTTTTCTGAAGTCAACCCGCCCAGCTTTGCTTGCAAGGCCTCGCAGAAGGTTTCGGCATTCGCAAAAAGCAAAGCGCCCCGGAGTCGGATTCGATAGCCCCTTGTTTCGGAGGCTGAGAGGGGTTCAAGATCGAAACGCGACTGCCCCCGCAGTGCAAGCCACAGTCCTGACCAGCCGAGGCTTGAAAGGGCAAAAAGCATGCTCAGGCTAAGGCCTGCCAGGATACCCGGGTTGAACCCAAGCAGTATCACACCAATTACTGTTACAAAACATGCTATTGCATCGCGCCGATCAACGCGCCAGCATTCGGCCAACATGCCCCATTCCATCATGCTAAAGACCGCAAGCATAATCATGGCAGCAAGCGCAGGCATTGGGAGCAGACTGAGCCATGCTGTCGAACTGGCCAATGCAAGCGCCAAGAACAACACGCTAAGCACGCTGGCCAGTTGCGTGTTAGCCCCGGCTTGAAAGTTCACGGCAGAGCGCGAAATACTGCCTGTTACAGGGAATGAACCGCTGATTGCAGCAGCAAGATTGGAGGCACCCAAAGCAAAAAGTTCGCGATCTGCAAGAATTCTTTCGCCACGTTTACGGCCCAATGCCACCGAACTGCTCTGACCAAATAAAAAGACCATCAACGCCATGGAAAGTGCACTCGGCAACAGCCGCTCCCATTGATTCAGGGCAGGCCATTGAAGACTAGGCAAGCCTGAGGGCACTTCACCGACAAGTTTCACATCATGCATCCCGGACAAGGCCACGATAGCCGCAGCCACCACAATCACGGTGAAGGGGATCAGCTTGCTCACAATATCTGCAAGACGATCACCCCATCCGATCGATCTAAAAAAGGTAATGGCATAGCGTCTCGCCAGCCAGAGCAGCATCAAGGAGCCCAGGCCAATGCCTACAGAATGCAAATTGACTTGGGGCAGCGGCATGCCGAGCAAAGTCCAAGACGAGATCTCCGGGCCCAGGAGATAACGCAACTGGCTAAGGGCAATCATCACCGCAGATCCCGTGGTGAATCCGCTGAGCACAGGGCGACTGATCAGTGTCGAAAGAAAACCCAGACGCAATAAACTTGCCCCGGTCAGCACAAGGCCTGCCAGCAAAGCGACTGCAGCAGACATGGCAATCGCCTCCTCGCTGCTTGCAGGTTGCAGGCTCGCAAGGCTTGTGCCCATCATCACCGAGGTGATCGCCATGGTGCCGACCGATTGGACCGAACTGCTGCCAAACCAGGCGTAAACGAGGGAGGGCAACAAGCTGGCATACAAGCCGGTGACCGGTGGCAGGCCCGAGACGATGGCATAAGCCATCGATTGAGGCACGAGCATCAGGGCAACAACCAGACCCGCACTTAAGTCGCCCGCGAACCAGACGGGGCGGTATTGGCCTATCCAAGGTGGCATCATGCCTTGAGGCAATTTCATGGCGATAAGGATCAGGGATGAGGCACAAACATAAGCCCGATGATACGCTCAGCCTCTTGCATCAGCGCCCGGATGCGATCCGTTTCCATCCAAGTCATGAAACATATGATGAATAACTGTTATAGCTTAGCAAACAAAGACCCCGTGCGTCATGCTTACTACGAGGCGATTGATGCCTGGATCGATCAACATTTTGACGAGGAGATCGCCTTTCTTCAAGCCCTGATCGCAGTACCCACCGACACCCCACCAGGCGATAATGCACCACACGCCGAGCGCAGTGCGCAATTGCTTGAAGCCATGGGTCTGGGCTGCGCGTCTTTCCCTGTTCCCGAAAACGCAGTCATGGCGCAAGGTATGAAAAGCATCACAAACCTTATTGTGCGGCGTCACTATGGCGAGGGTTTGGTGATTGCCCTAAACGCTCATGGCGATGTGGTCCCTCCCGGTGATGGCTGGACTTTTTCGCCCTACGGCGGGGAAATTCACGACGGCAAGCTCTACGGACGCGCCGCAGCCGTCAACAAAAGTGACTTCGCAAGCTATGCTTTTGCCATCCGTGCCCTTGAATCTTGCGGTGCCGCCTTACTCGGTTCGGTCGAGCTTCATCTGAGCTACGACGAAGAATTTGGCGGCGAACTTGGACCCGGTTGGATCCTGGCGCATGGCTTGAGCAAACCCGACTACCTGATCGCTGCGGGGTTTAGCTATGAGGTGGTGACCGCCCACAACGGCTGCCTGCAACTGGAAGTTGAAGTCATCGGAAAAATGGCGCATGCAGCCATCCCCCACACGGGCATTGACGCCCTGCAGGCAGCTGTTCACATTTTGCAGTGTTTATACCGATTAAACGATGACTACAAAGAGATTTGCTCAGCGGTTCCCGGCATCAAGCATCCTTATCTGAATGTCGGGGTGATCCAGGGCGGCACCAATACCAATGTCGTTCCCGGTAAAGTCAGCTTTAAGCTCGATCGGCGGATGATCCCCGAAGAAGATTCTCACGCAGTTGAGCAGGCGATTCGTCAAACCATCGCCGATGCGGCCGGACAATGCCCCGGCATACAAATCGGCGTGAAGCGATTATTGCTCGCGCAGGCTTGGAAGCCACAAAGAGGCAACGAAACCCTGATTGAAACCATCCAGGATCATGCAGAAACAGTCTTCGGCATCAGACCGCCTGCGCGAGGCACACCGCTATATACCGACGTCCGGCTCTATGGCGCCCACGGTATTCCCGCTGTCATTTATGGCGCCGGTCCGCGCAGCGTGCTCGAATCCAATGCCAAACGCGCCGACGAGCACATCGTGCTTGAGGATTTGCGTAAAGCGACCAAGGTGGTCGCCCGGAGCCTGCTCGATTTGATGCTCGAGAAGAAAGCATCGCCTGCTTGATTTGATGCTCGAGAAGAAAGCCTCACCATCCAGGCTCAACGCATGGCGGGCGCGCGATCGGCCAGGCGCAGGCGCCATTTTTTCAACAGGCTGCAAGGACTGTAGCTGCGTTTTGCCTGGCGAAAATTAGCCAGGCCCATGTCCTGCTCGAAATTCAGCCAGCGTACCTGCCGGGGCAAACGTCTCGCTAAGTCATGGAACATATAAGGGTAAATCCCCGGGAAATCGTCATCACCCTTGGCAAATCGCACAACTTCCACCGCCGAGCTCAAGCGTTGGCTCATCACAAAGCCAATCGGCTGCTTTTTGATAGAGAAAAGCGTTCCGTTTAATTCATAGCGGTCTAAATCTTCAAGCGCTTCGATCAGCGCTTCTTCATCAGCTTCTCCCGATCGCTTGCCTTTTTGTTGCATCCATCGATCTATGGTTTGTAACACGAGAGACCGATCGCTTGAATCGATCGGCGAAGCAGTCGGCGTCTGGAAGGCCAAAAGTTGCATCATTTGCGCCCTGCGCTTGCGCAACTTGGGTCCACGGTAATCGATAAATTGCTCACGCCAATACAAATAATCGGCGTCATCTGGATTCGTATGCCAGCTTAGTGCTGGGCAGTCAGCATGCTTGAAGCGCTGCTGCAAATCGATTCGCCAAGGGTCGGGTATCGGGTACAGGCAATCGTATTGTTCAAGCGCTTTGATCAAGCGATCGGGTTCAAGGCCCGGCAAATCGCGCATCGCCATGGCATGCGACTGACCGTCATAGGTTTTGCCACAAATCCATTGGCCCGCCTCGATCCGATAGTCGTGCGCGCGACGAAACAAGAATAAGTTCGCGGCATGCAAGTCTGATGGACAGTCAGCGCCAAGATCCCAGGCCATCGCACGGAGCGCCGGCTGGGCCGACTCAAAGGCCAACCAAACCGGGTCGAGCACTTGCTTGCCATCGCGGATGGTATCGACGAAGTCCAGGCCGGGGAGGGTCTGCAGGCGGTCCGGCAAAGCATTGCGCTATATTCATCCATGACTGCGCAACACCGCCCGTGACCTTCAAGGCTGTATCTTGCCAATGGCGGCGCTGCGTCACGACAAGACAAAAATCGAGCGCCTCACCCTCAATACGATCACGCGCTGCCGGATCTCCCCACAACCAGCTCGCCTGCGCCGGGCCTTGTAGCGCCACGAAAGGCGCTTGTGACGGGACCTCGAGTTGGCGATTCCGGAAAGTCCACGCAAAAGTGCTGACGCCAAGATGCGCAATCGGCTTGAGCGCTGCTGAAGCGGGGCGAACATACCCGAGACGGTCGTAGATATCTTGTCCATGCGCCCAGGTCTCCATCATTCTTGCTGTTGCAAACGATAAGGCACTCATCGAGGGCCCATACCAAGGCAAGCGGTCTTTGGGATCAAGGGTTGCTAAATGCGCAAGAAGTTGGCCAAAGCGATCCCGCCACCGCGCACAAAGCGCCGACGGGCTAAGCCGATGAAAATGTAGTCTCGCCACGGCGCTGATGGGCTGGCCTTGCACCATGAGCTCAAGCAAATCATCAGCGTGTCGTCGGAAGGCTGCTTCGTTTTGGATCGCTAACAGCGCCGCTTCATCGAAGTAACATAAATGCGCGATTTCGTCCCAGGCGGTCCACCCGAAAAAGTCGGTCGGCAGCCACCAGGCTTCCTCATCGAGCGCTTCAAGCTCGGTACACAATGCCTCAGCGCTTGACTTAAGCAACAGCAGGGTTTCTTGCCACATAGCCGTCCTTGATCGACATCCTCAGGCGATTATCGCCCATGGACACTGCGCTTGACAGCGCGATGATTGCACACACCGTATCCTGAGCATATGCTTACCTCGCCCTCGGGCGACGATCTGCATCAGCAACAGAAGCGCCAATGCAAACAAAAAGCTTCGGATAACCGAAGACCATCATAAGGTAGCTGCCATGAAGAAGAAACAAGTTGCTCGATTTGATGTCTGGTATGACCCGGTCATGGAGGAGCGTTTTGCTCAGGAAGCTGATATTGATCTCATCACATTAAAGCGCGAGGGCGATGACAAGGCAGCGCTTCAATCGCTCTCGAGCGCACAGGTCTACATGATCACCGCTGCCAAAGATGAATTAGCCAAGCGCTGGTGGGCAGGCGAGTCCCTGCTTGCCCAGTGCCCGCAATTGCTTTGTGTTTCGAGCAGCGGCGCAGGTTTTGATACGGTTGATGTGGAAGCCTGTAACAGGGCAGGCATCGCCGTGGTCAACCAAAGTGGTTGCAATGCCCGCTCGGTCGCAGAGCATGCGCTTGGGCTGATGCTTGGACTCAGTCACCGGATTGGCGAAGGCGATCGGATGCTGCGTAGCGCGGATCGCTCCTTCTCGCGCGAAGACTTGATGGGCTTAGAGCTGGGCGGCAAAACACTCGGTCTTGTCGGCATCGGTATGGTCGGTCGTGAAGTGGCCAAACTGGCCCAAGCCTTTGAGATGCGGGTGATCGCCTATGACCCCTTGCTTGATCCGCTGCGTATTCGTGAGCGAGGCGCTGAAGCCGTTTCGCTCGAGGCCTTGCTTGCGCAATCGGATATCGTCAGCCTGCACTGCCCGCGCGATGCAAGCAGCTTGGGGATGTTCAACGCTGCCCGCTTTAAAGCAATGAAGACAGGCGCCTGGTTTATCAGTACCGCAAGAGGTGGCATCCACGATGAGGCCGCGCTTTATCAGGCGCTCGTCGACGGTAAGCTTGCAGGCGCTGGGCTTGATGTCTGGGATCAAGAGCCGCCACCGTCCGATCACCCTTTGGTTCAGCACCCCAAGGTGATTTCAAGTTTTCATACCGCTGGCGTCACGCGGCAAGCCCGATACAGGGCTGCACGCTGGGGTGCCGAGCAGGTCATTGGGTTTTTAGCGGGCGCGAAACCGCCTCGACTTGTCAATCCCGAAGTCTGGCCCCGGGTGGCCGCAAGGCTTGCCCAGACCACACAAACTCAGGGGTGGGCCAACAAGTCCATTTGAAGCAGGTGACTGAGTTCATCGATCGCAGTGCCCGGATCAGCAACCTTGATCGTTTGCATACCCATCGCCCTGGCCGGCTTTAAGTTCACGCCCAGATCATCTAAATAAATACATCGTTCTGGATGTACATCAAGTGCTTTGGTCATCATGTGATAAATCGCAGGATCAGGTTTTCTTAATCCCACCAGCGCACTCTCAATGACGTGATCAAACAAACTCATGATTTCGCGCTTGTAAAGGCTTGAAAACACTGGTGTCGACCCCTGCTGTTGCAGCGTTGATATCGCTCTGAAATTATTCGTTATGCATCCGGTTTTCATACGCCCGGCAATCCTGCGCAAGGCTTCAACCATGGCTGGTCTGATCGTTCCTGCAATAAGGGGCAATATTTCCGAGCCTGCAAGACGGTGGCCGAGCGCCTCACTTTCGAGGGCAAAAGCGACATCAAAACCCTCTGCGCTTAGCTCATCGCGCTCAAGCTTTGCCCAAGCGTTGTGGTCGGGATTGTGGCTGTTCACGCGGCGGATGAAACCCGGCTCGATACCATGGCGAATTTCATAATCTGCAAAAGCCTCAAAAGGGCTTGAAGTCAGTACGCCGCCAAAATCCCATATCACCGCATCAAATCGACCTGTCACCGTCGCAGCTCCATTAAAGTTCGCATCACCATGCACAAGCCGAGGAATCGATGACCACGCCAACGCCCCTGACACGCGACCGCCTTGCCTACAGGCCTTACGACACCTTACCCGAAGATGCAAAGCCACTGGCTGACTATATTCTCAAAATATCCTCTGCCGGGCTTGCAGGTCCCTACAACGCCCTGCTCCGCAGTCCCAAGATGGCCAAGCCCTGCCTCGAATTGCTTGACTACTTGCGTTTTCACGCCAGCATCTCCAAACGGATGACCGAATTCGCGATTTTGATTCAAGCCCGGGTCGGCAACGCGCCTTTCGAGTGGTGGGCGCACGAGCGTATCGGACGCCGTGAGGGACTCGATGACCGGATCATCAGACCACTTTGGGAGGCCTACCGTCCTCAAGACCTGGATCGCGAGGAAAGCCTGGTTTTTGAAGTCTGTGCCCGCTTAAGCATCGAGCAGCGCATTCCCGATGCGCTCTGGCATCAAGCCCTGGAGCATTTTGGCGAAACGGCACTGATCGATCTTGTATCAGTAAGTGGTGTCTACAGCATGGTTTCGATGTTGTTAAACGCTGTCGAAGTCAGTGTTCCTGAAGGTGCTGAAGCGCTTCCCAAACTTGAAGCAAGCCTTATCCGGCAACGCATGCTCGGCGGGGATGGCCGTGATCATTGATATTCACGGTCATTTCACAACCACCCCGGCTCAAGTCTGGGCCTTTCGTGAGGCCCAGATCAGAGCCATAAGCGATGGTAGCCCGCAACCGAGTCCACCCGATGTGAGCGATGAGGAAATACGCGATGGTATTGAGAACAATCAACTGCGTATCATGCGCGAACGCGGTATCGACTTAACGATTTTTTCGCCAAAGGCTTTGGGCATGGACCACCATCGCGGCGATGAACAAGTCAATCAAGTCTGGGCGGACTACGCCAATGCTTTGGTCCATCGCGTATGCCAGCGCTATCCGCAACACTTTGTGGGTGCCTGTCAGCTGCCCCAAGCATCGGGGGTGAAGCCAGGCTCAACCGTATTCCGCACCTTAGAACGTTGTATCGGTGAATATGGTTTTGTTGCTGCGAATCTGAATCCCGACCCTAGCGGCGGCAACTGGTCAGACCCACCACTTTGGGACAAGGATTGGTGGTATCCGCTCTATGAGCAATTGCTGCGCTGGGATATTCCTGCAATGATCCATGTGAGTGGCGCTTGTAACCCGCATTTTCATGCGGTCGCAAGCCACTACATCAATGGCGATACAACCGCCTTTGTTCAGTTTATGACATCGTCGATTTTTGAGGACTTCCCGGAGCTCAAGTTCATCATCCCTCACGGCGGGGGTGCCGTACCTTTTCACTGGGGGCGCTACCGTGGGATTGCTCAGGATATGGGACTGCCCGAGCTTGAACAAAAAGTGCTCAACAACGTCTTTTTCGACACCTGTGTTTATCACCAAGCGGGCATCGACCTGTTGCTGAAGGTGATCCCGACGAAAAACCTGTTGTTTGCCTCTGAAACCGTTGGCGCGGTGCGCGGCATCGATCCGCGAAGCGGACATTTTTATGACGATACCAAGCGCTACATCGAGGCGTCGACCGAAGTCGACGCACCGGGCAGACAGGCTATTTACGCGGATAATGCACTCGGTATTTATAAGCGTTTAGGCCCGAGGCTTCGCGCGATGCCTTCCGCCACAACAATCATTTAAGCGTCAAAGGAAAGAGATGGACTATGTAATCGAAGCGCCAAAACAGGTATCCCTCCCGGTAGAAGGCAGCACGCAGCGATTCCCGGTGAACCGGATTTTTTGCGTGGGGCGCAACTATGCGGAGCACGCCCGGGAAATGGGCCATGATCCTAACCGCGAGCCACCGTTCTTTTTTATGAAACCAGCAACGGCGATCGTAGCGGGTGACGGTGAGTTTCCCTATCCGAGCCTGAGTGAGGATGTTCATCACGAATTGGAAATGGTTGTCGCACTGGGCCGTGGTGGGCGTCAGATTGCTGAAGCCGATGCCCTAACTCATGTTTATGGCTATGCGGTGGGGCTCGATATGACAAGACGCGATTTGCAGGGTGAAGCCAAGAAAATGGGGCGGCCCTGGGATACAGGTAAGGCCTTTGATTTTTCCGCGCCCTGCTCCGCGATTGTCCCGGCCTCAAGCATCGGACACCCGAGCAAGGGCGCTGTGGTGCTCGAAGTCAACGGTGAATTAAGGCAACGTGGCGATCTTCAAGACCTGATTTGGAACATTCCAGAAACCATCGCCTATTTGTCAACCCTGTTTTGTCTGATGCCAGGCGATCTCATCTATAGCGGCACGCCTGCAGGTGTTGGCCCTGTGAAACGCGGTGACCTGATGAAGGGCAGCGTCGAAGGTGTTGGGACCCTGATCAGCAAGGTCGTCTGAGCACGCCGGCACCAAGCCGTCGTCTATGCAGGGGCGGCTGTAAGCTTAGGGGCCGCCTCACGCACCGGAAGGCTTGCAGCTGCGGCAAGCAGAGCCAGTGCCATGTCGGCATACCACATCCAATGATAAGTTCCTGTCGCGTCAATCGCGATCCCGCCAAGCCAGGCGCCCAAGAATCCACCGATTTGATGCGATAAAAGCGTGAGCCCGAAGAGGGTTGCGAGGTGCTTCACACCGAAGAGCTTTGAGACCAAACCAGCTGTGGGTGGCACGGTTGCCAGCCAGGTCAAGCCAATCACTGCAGAAAACAAATAAAGCGTTTCAGGGGTTTTGGGGGCCAGCAGATAAAGCCCGATGGCGATCGCCCGACAGGCATAAAGTCCAGCCAGCAAGGCACGCATCCGCCAACGCGTTGCCATCCATCCGATGAGTAGACTGCCTGCAATATTGAATAAACCGATGATCGCCAACGCATCGCCTGACACCTTGGGCGACAGATCACAAAGCTGAATTTCGGTTGGTAAATGGGTGACTAAAAAAGCGATATGAAAGCCGCAAGTAAAAAAGCCGGCATGTAATAACCAATAACTTTTATCACGGACAGCGATCTTCAACTGCTCATTAAGGCTTGGGCCCTCAACAACCGCAGTCGATCCTCCCTGGCTTGGTGCTCGCAAGATCCACACCAAGGGCAGTGCGATCAAGGCGATTGCAGCCACGGACCAAAGACTCTTCACCCAACCCACCCAAGCGATCAAGCCTGCTGTAATCGGGGCAAAAATGAATTGTCCGAGCGACGAACCCGCATTAACCACCCCTGAGGCAAAGGGGCGCTTGTCTGCCGGTATGCGATTGGCAACGGCTCCCATCAGCAAGGAAAAGCTGCCGATGCCGGCTCCTGCAGCCTGAATCACGCCAAGCGCGATGACCAAACCAAGTGTGGTCGTCATCATCGGCGTGATGACCGAACCCAAAATCATCAAGAGTACGCCCACGGTAAGCATCGGGGCATATCCCAATCGCCCAGCGAGCGCCCCGGCGATCGGTTGAACCACCCCCCATACGAACTGCCCCACCGCCATGGCAAACGCGATGTTGGCAATACCGAGACCCGTGTCTGTGTTCATCGGCGACACGTACATGCCGGTCGTCTGGCGGGCCCCTTGAGTAATCGCCAGAATGATGGCCGCACTTAGGGTGATAAACCAGAAAGATAAGGAGGTAGATTGACGCACGTTGATAAGAGCATTCCTGAAACAGGCCTTCAGGATAAACCAAACAAAGTCCTTGCCCATGTCGGACAACTCGACTTATCTTCGAATGTAAGCTGGATCAAACGGACGCTGGCCTGACTCATGATTGAATGAGCGGCCATCCGAGTTTTTAAAGCAGCGCTTTCCCTATCACCGGAGCACCCGTCTTATGTTCTTATATTTACAACGACGAAGGAAAATCATCCGATCGGTACTCTTTGCCTCACTGGCTTGCCTTGGGTTGAGTTGGGGTACCGCTCGGGCGCAGCCAAGCTATCCGACAAAGCCCGTCAAAATGGTCGTTGCCTTTGCACCGGGGACAGCCTCAGACATCATCGGCCGCCTTATCGCCGAAAAGCTCAGCCAATCAACAGGACAAAGCTTTATCGTTGAAAATCGCGCTGGTGCAGGTGGCACGATTGCGGCAGAGGCTGTTGCCAAATCGCCAGCCGATGGCTACACCTTGCTTGTATCGACCGCAGCGCTTCCCGTCAGCGCCTCGGTCTACCCGTCCCTTAAGTACGATACGGCCAAAGACTTCGCGTCGGTGACCGTACTGACCCATTCGCCGCTCTTGCTTGCAGCAAATCTTGATTTCGCGCCCAAGTCGATCACCGAACTCGTGAGCTACGCCAAGGCAAATCCCGGAAAAATCAGTTTCGGATCGGCTGGTGTTGGAACCTCGCACCATCTCACTGGTGAGAAACTTAAGATTGAAACCGGGATCGATATGGTTCATGTACCGTATAAAGGATCTGGCCCGGCTCACATTGACTTAATGGGTGGGCGTATTCAACTGATGTTCGACAATATTGTCGCCCTGATGCCCCATGTAAAGTCGGGCAAGGTTCGTCCGATTGCGGTCTCAAGCGCAAAGCGCCATCCCCTGTTGCCCGATGTACCCACAATTCAGGAAGCAGGCGTTAAGCAATTTGAAACGGTTGCATGGTTTGGTGTTGTTGCACCGCTTGGCACGCCAAACGACATCGTACAGCGACTCAACAGCGAGATTCAAAAAGCGCTTCAATTGCCTGATGTCCGTAAACGGCTCATTGACAGCGGCTCAGACATCATCGGCAACAGCCCCGAAGCGGCCGATCGCTTTTTGAAAGACGAAGTCGCTAAATGGGCTGTGGTGGTTAAGGCTGCCAAGGTCACACCGAATTGATGTAGGGCATGCCCATGACGACGTACCATACCCAATACCTATGAAATTTCATACGATCGGGAATAACTTTGCCGCCGAGGTCTCAGGTATTGACCTCAAACAAGATCTATGCGCCGCAACAATCAAGTCCGTGGAGGAAGCATTGCAGCGCTTCGGGGTCTTGGTTTTTCGCAAGCAGGGCCTGAGCGAAGCAGAGCAAATTCGTCTGGCTAAGGCTTTCGGTCCACTTGATGGTGGATTGCGAAAAGCAACCGGCGCGCCAAGCAGGTTTTCTCATGAGGCCTTGATCGATATCGGTAATGTAGCGCTTGATGGCGAGGTCAGCGCAAAAAATGATGCACGTTTATTGTCGAGGCTCGCCAACCAACTTTGGCACAGCGATAGCAGTTTTCAGAACATTCCAGTTGCCTACTCCATGCTCAGTGCGGTTGTCGTGCCTGAGCATGGCGGTGACACAGAATGGTGTGACTTACGAAGCGCCTACGAGCAGCTTCCAGATGACTTGCGCCAAATCGCTGAAACTCTTGTAGCGGTTCACAGTGCCTTTCATTCGCGACGACTGCTCGGTGATGATCAATACACGGCTGATCAACTCGCCAAGTTCCCGCCCGTACGACGACCCTTGGTATACCAACATCCCTTCGACGGGCGCAAGATCGTTCATCCTAGCGTTCATATTGAATCGATCGATGGTATGTCGGTGCCCGAGGGGCGTTTACTGGTCGCCGAGTTGCTCGAACACGTCACCCAAGCAGCCTTTGTTTATCGTCATTCATGGCAGGCCGGCGACTATGTCATGTGGGACAACCGTTCGACCCTACACCGCGGTCGCCGTTACGATTTGCAAGATCGGCGCGATCTTCGGCGAACCACCACCGTCGAGCGCCACTAAGACCCGCGCTGATCTGCATCAAAGGCTGTATCAATCGGCATTTGAAGCGCGTTGGCGATTTGATTCGTTTTTGCAGCAAGCGCCATCACCCGCAATAAGTCCGCATGTTGATCATCAGTCATGCCTTTTGCACGCGCAGCAGCGGTATGCGAATGCACGCAGTAGGCGCAGGCGTTGGTCGCAGAAACCGCGATATAAATCATTTCCTTCACCAGTGGGTCGAGCGCAGAATCAGCAATCATCACAGCCTTGACCTCGCGCCAGGTCTGCTCGAGCAACTCGGGATTAAAGGCAAGATAGTGCCAAAGATGGTTGATAAAGTTGGTCTTTCGTGTGGCGCGGATATCATCAAAGACTGCCTTAACCCTTGGGTTGTTTTCAGGGTTTTCACTTTTTTTTAGCGCACTCATTTGCTTAATTCCCTTTCTGAATTGGATGAAACATGTTGATGCAAGCCAAGCCCAACACCGTAGCAGATCGCATTCAAGCGCTTCGTAAACACATGCTGACCCACGAGGTCGACGCCTTATTGATCCCGTCGGCCGATCCCCATTTGTCCGAGTATCTTCCTGCCCGCTGGCAGGGCAGGCAATGGTTCTCGGGATTTACTGGCTCGATGGGTACGCTTCTGATTGGTCAGCAAAAGGCGGCACTATTTGCTGATAGTCGCTATTGGGTACAGGCTGAGCAGGAGTTGGCAGGCAGCGGCGTTGATTTGGAAAAGGTTCAGTCGGCAACGCCCGCTGTGCTTTGTGACTGGATGCTCAAGCACCTGCCTGCCAAAGCCTGTCTGGCGGTTGACGGCGACGTGCTCGCATTAGCTTCAGCCAAGCTTCTACGCGAACGCCTGGTCGAACTCGATTTTCGTTTCAGAACTGACCTGGACTTGCTTGCCCCATGCTGGCCTGAGCGTGCCGAGCTTCCGAGCCAGGGGGTTTATGAGCATTTGCCGCCCCATGCGAGCCGAACGAGGCGCGAGAAACTTGCCATGGTGCGCGATGCCATGCATAAGCATCAGGCGTCGCTTCACATGGTCTCAACAGTCGATGATATTGCCTGGATCTTGAACTTGCGTGGTAGCGATGTCGATTACAACCCGGTTTTCTTGGCCCACTTATTGATCAAGGCTGACGCTGCCTTTTTGTTCGTTGCTAAGGGCAAGGTACCGGGCGAGTTACAGGCACGTCTCAGAGATGATGGTGTTGAATGTCGCGATTATCAGGACGCCGCGGCAGACCTTAAGGCACTTGCTCTAAACCAAAGGGTATTACTCGACCCAGCACGCATCACGCTTGCACTTCGAGAGTCGATCCCGGCTTCGAGCGCGGTGATCGAGTCGATCAATCCGAGTACCCTCCATAAAAGCCGCAAAACCGAGGAGGAACTTGGCTTTGTTCGAGAGGCGATGATCGAAGACGGGGCTGCCATGTGTCGCTTTTATGCCTGGTTTGAACAAGCATTAGGCCGGGAAGTCATCAGCGAACTTACGGTTGATGAGCGCCTTAGCGACGAACGAAGCCGTGGCAATGGCTTTGTTGGACTCTCGTTTCCAACAATTGCAGGCTTTAATGCCAATGGCGCGATGCCTCACTACCGAGCCACCCAAACCCATCATGCACTCATTGAGGGAGATGGCCTCTTGCTCATCGATAGCGGCGCCCAGTATGTGGGGGGCACCACCGACATCACCCGTGTTTGGAACATAGGCAGGTTGAGCGCTGCCATGCGTCGCGATTACACCCTCGTGCTTAAGGGCACCATGGCCTTATCCCGGTGCCGCTTTCCGCGCGGGACGCTCTCGCCGATGCTCGATGCCATCGCACGCGCACCACTTTGGGAGCAGGCCATGGACTTCGGCCACGGTACCGGCCACGGGGTTGGTTATTTTTTAAATGTCCACGAAGGACCGCAAAGCATTAGCAAGGCGATTCCCACGCCGCATATGGCGATGGAACCCGGCATGATTACGTCGATTGAACCGGGTATTTATCGTCCTGGCCAATGGGGCATCCGCATCGAAAATCTTGTTGCCAATCTGCCCTTCAAGCCAGCGATTGAAGAAAACTTTGGCGAATTTTTGTGTTTTGAAACACTGAGCCTTTGCCCGATTGACACGCGTTGTATTGAGCCAAAGCTCTTGCGCGAGGACGAGCGGCAATGGCTCAATGACTACCATCACCTCGTACGCGAACGACTTAGCCCACGATTGGAAGGCGAGGCCAAGGCCTGGCTCGAGGCGCGAACAGCAGCCATCTGAAATGCGATAATAGAGAACGGGAGCTATCCAGAACGGCTTCGCTTTGCCAGCAACAGTTACTTCAAATTAAGGCCCAAGCTCATGTCGCAAACCCAAACACTTGACCTCTTGAAAATCGCCCAGGAAGAGCAACACGGCGATTTGTTCAAGCTCTTAGACAGTATTTACAAGCGCTCTTCGATTCGTCCCACCGGGCATCCTGATGCCATCATTTGGGAAGGCGGTCATTGGACAGAAGACGTCAAGCCTGTCGCTCATGCCTTCACCGATATGTTTGCACTCAATGGCACCATCATGGCGCTTGATGTGTTGGGCCTGCCCTTTTTAGGCGTGCCGATGATGGCGCAGTTTCGCCACGATACAAAACTTGTATCACTCGACTGGTTTGGCAAACTGGACTACACCGCACTGAAATGGTCGACCGCGGGCGACTTCATGGTCAATGAAGGCGGCAAAAAGGTTGTTGTAAACGGCAAATCGGCCAACGCACCCTTGCGCACTGCCGCTGGCGTTTACTGTAATGTTCGACCCTACGGCGGCATTACCAGCATTCGTTTCATGCCGGGACTGCCCTATTCGCAGGATAAGAAGAAATTCAAGGTTGACCCCGCCACGGGTGTGATTCATTCGGAAATGAATACACCGGGTGTGCGTATGGCCTATGCGGCACGCCTTTTCTTGCAAATGGTCCATGAGAGCGGTCAGATTGGTCGGGTTGCGACCAAACCGACCCAGGCCCAAGAAGACGCCGTCAACGCGGGCATTTTCCGTTGGCTCCTACAGGGCACCCAATTCAAGCTCAAACGTCAATACACGGTCGACGCTTATGAAGAGCATCGCGCCAATGTGGATGCGATTGTTGCCTTATTACCAAGCGACTTCAAAAACGGCATGGAGCACTGGGGTGGCGAAGTCTATGAGCATATTTCGGACACGAATTTCGGGCTCCTGATGCACGACATGATCAGGCACCGTCCCTGTATTGTGTATGCCACCGACTTAGATGGTGATCGTCTGACTGATCTCATGGCCGATGCTCCCGATGTCTTGCGCGATTGGGGACAAATGGTGCTCGATGCGGTTGGCGCCAAGGTCGATATGAAGCAACTTTGGACCCAAATGGGATTCAATATGACCAACGGTAAAGACATGACGAGTGTGATGTACCGTATTCATGGCGCACCGATCTATGAGCAAACCCTCGGTTCGGCAGATGCCATGTTGTTGCGCTTGCTCGATGGCGACGAGACCGTTGGCGGCGAGAAGCAGCCCTACGACCCCAGGATCCACTTCGTGTTGATCAATGAGGCTTATAAGGCTGCCAACCCTGGCAACAAGGCTCTGGCTTCGTGGCTCGACGATCAGCTTGCGATTTTTGATCAGATTTATAGCGGCCATCGTCCTCGTTATCTCGAAGGCTACAAGGCGTTAAAGGCGGCCATCAAGCCCTGGGCGGGACATTAGGACCAGGGCGCGCCAATGTCGCTCTCCTTCATGCCTTCAAAGGGTATTTCGGCTGGCGCCTGACCGACGAGCTTGATATTGACCGAACCGGCCTGCAATCGATGTTTACAAAGCACAAGCGCTGTGATTAATATCGGCGGCGCTTGCACAAGCGCCTATGCAACGGGAGCCTAGCCCGCTCGAACGCCACAATACAACTCTTGGGAGAACACAGTCATGGACTCGAAGGCAGAATCAGCCGTCAAAGCGGCCAACAAGACCACCAAAGCAGTAAAAAAATCAGACTACGACTACGACTTGGTGGTGATCGGCTCGGGTCCATCGGGTCAGCGCGCTGCGATTCAGGCGGCCAAAATCGGCAAGCGCGCTGCGGTGATTGAGCGTGCTAGAGCGGTTGGCGGCGTTTGTGTGAATACCGGTACCATTCCTTCGAAGACCTTCCGTGAAGCGGTCATGCACTTATCGGGATTTCGCGAACGCGGCATTTATGGCGCTTCATATCGCGTGAAGCAAGACATCAGCATCGATGATTTGCTGTATCGCGTGCAACAAGTCGTGCGTTCTGAAATCGATGTGATCCGTAACCAAATGACACGAAATCGTGTCGAACTCATCGAATCAACCGCGCGTTTTGTTGATCCGCACACCATCGAATTGCAATCGGCAACCGGCCATGGCCGCAGGCAGATTACTGCCGAGAAAGTCGTGATCGCCTGCGGGACCGAGGCTGCACGCGATAGTCACATCCCCTTCGACGGACAGCGAATTTTCACAAGCGACGATGTGCTCGCTTTGGAGTTCTTGCCGCGCTCGCTGATCGTGGTTGGAGCCGGTGTGATCGGCGTGGAATACGCCACGATGTTTGCAGCACTCGGTGTGCGAGTCACGATTGTGGACAAGCGCCCCACCCTGCTCCCCTTCCTCGACCACGAGATTTCAGCAGCGCTGACCTATGTCGTACAGCAAAGTAACGTGACCATGCGCCTGGGTGAGGAAGTCGCCGAGATCCATATGCTCGAAGGCGTATCCAAGCCCGTCGAGGTTCGCTTAAAGAGCGGCAAGGTGCTGCATGCCGAGGCCACGCTTTATTCCATCGGCCGGGTCGGGGCAACAGGCAGACTCGACATTGAAAAAGCTGGCGTGCAAAAAGACGATCGCGAACGCATTCCAGTCAACGAGCACTTCCAAAGCAACGTCGAGCATATTTATGCTGTGGGCGATGTCATCGGTTTTCCCTCGCTCGCTTCAACATCCTACGAACAAGGGCGGGCCGCAAGCCGTCACGCCTTTGGTTTGCGCGTGGACCATGAAGGTGGTATCGGACTATTTCCTTACGGCATTTATACCGTTCCTGAAATATCAACGATCGGCAAAAACGAAGACGAACTCACGGCCGCAGGCATCCCTTATGAAATCGGCAAGGCCAATTATCGCGAGATCTCTCGCGGCCAGATCATCGGCGATCGCACAGGCATGCTGAAGATTATTTTCAGCCCCGACACCAAGAAATTGCTTGGTGTGCACATCATGGGTGAAGGCGCAAGTGAACTCATTCACATTGGCCAAACATTGATGGCCCATAATGGATCGATCGATTATTTTGCCGACGCTGTGTTTAACTTCCCGACGCTGGCTGAGTGCTATAAAACCGCAGCCCTCGATGGTTTAAATCGATTGGCCATTTAAGAACGATCTGACAATAACAATCAACCCATCGCATCGAGGAGGGTCACCATGGGGCAGGCAGTTTTTGATTTCAGCGGTACCACGACTGTCATTACAGGCGGGGCAAGCGGCATCGGTTTAACCTGTGCCGAACTTATTGCTAAGTGCGGGGGCGATGTCGTGGTGTCGGCAAGTCGCCGTCCAGACAAAACCGAAAAGGCGCTTGATCGCATCCGTTCGGCCTCGGGGGGAAAATCAGTCAAAGTCGCTGCCTTTGCCTGTGAGGTTGGGACCGAAGCATCTGTTGCGTCCTTTTTTGAGCAAATCACCAAGGCAGGGATTCGGGTTGACTATGTGATCCATAGTGCGGGCGTTTCGCCCAACACCGACTTTTTTGATCAAACCCAGACCGAATGGGATACGGTTCTCAACACCAACACCACCGGTGCATTTCTTGTGACCAAGCATGCTGCGCTGGCGATGAAGCAAAACCCGGTGCGCGGTGACTTCAGAGGCAAGATTCTGCTCGTCACCTCCACCAATGGCATCAATAGCCAGGATCCGGTCTCGGCCCACTATGACTCATCAAAGGCAGCTGCCAATATGCTGGTGCGCACTGCAGCTGAGCACTTGTCCGAATCGCAGATTTGCGTCAATGCGCTCGCACCAGGCTGGATCAACACCGACTTGAATGCCACATTGCCGCCCGATGTCCGCGAGAAAGAATCAGCCAAGATTTGGATGAAGCGATGGGCCGAGCCCGAGGAGATGGCACGTTGTGCCGTGCATTTGCTCACCATGCCTTACCTCATGGGGCAAGTGGTGATGGCCGACGGAGGCTATCGATGAAAGGTGTTGTGTTTTGCGGCAACCGCAAGATTGAGTTGATGGATTTCCCCGACCCCACACCGGGTCCGGGCGAAGTCGTGCTCGAGATCAAAGCATCGGGCATGTGCGGCTCGGATCTTAAGTTTTACCGGGCTGCGGGCGGTGCGGCCTCGCTGGGTCTGGGTAATGTCCCCTTCCCGCTGATTGGCGGCCACGAGCCTTGTGGTGTTGTGGCCGCCGTTGGCGCCGGTGTATCCCCTGCCATGGCAAGGGAAGGGATGCGGGTGATGCAGCATCACTATCGCGGCTGTGGCGTTTGTGATCATTGCTCAACCGGCTGGATGCAGCTTTGCGTGGATGGTGTTGCCGAAGTCTACGGCGCCACGGGTCATGGTGCGCATGCCCGCTACATGAAGTGCCCAGCACGCACCCTCGTGCCCCTGCCCGATGCCCTAAGCTTTAAGGCGGGTGCCGCCATCTCTTGCGGCACGGGAACCGCTTGGGGCGCCTTGCAACGACTTCAACTGACGGGTGATCAAACCATTGCCGTCTTTGGACAAGGCCCTGTCGGTCTTTCAGTCACCTTGCTCGCAGCCGAAATGGGCGCACGGGTGATTGCGCTCGATACCAGCCAGGAGCGACTTGAACGCGCAAAAGCTTTCGGCGCCGATATCTTGATCAACCCGGCGGAAGTCGACGATGTGGTGAGTGCTATTCGTGACCACACTCATGGACGAGGTGCTCATGCCTCGGTGGATGCCTCCTCCTCGCCCAAGGCACGGGTCCAGGCAGTTCGCTGCGTTCGCACCTGGGGCAAGGCCTGTTTTGTCGGCGAAGGGGATAGCGTGACGCTTGATGTGAGTCCCGATTTGTTGCGACGCCAGGTCACGCTGATCGGCTCATGGACCTTTTCTACCGTCGGCCAGGCTGCCTGTGCTGAGTATGTCGCCGACCGAGGCGTTGATCTCGATCAGCTTTTTACCCATCGTTGGACGCTTGATCAGGCGCCCGAAGCCTATGCGCTCTTTGATCAACAGACCAGCGGCAAAGGCGTTTTTGAGCCGGCCTAGCAAGCCTCGTCTGAACCTGCTGCGGCCCGCTGCGACCAACACGGCAGGAACTCAGTCGTAAGCCCGCATCAGGGCCTGCGTTCCGCGCCGTCCATAGCCTTGGTCGATTAAGCGGTCGTACAAAGCTTTTGCCTGGGAAAGACCGGGCAAGCTGAGCGACATCTTTTCCGCTTCCTCGATCGCAATGCCCATGTCTTTAACAAAGTGCTCCATGAAAAAGCCTGGCTCAAAGTCGCCGCGCAAGATTTTTGCCCCCACGGTGTTGAGCTGAAAACTTGCCGCGCCACCACTACCGATCGACTGCATGACCAGACTGGGGTCGAGTCCGCTTCGGTTCATATAAGCAATTGCCTCACAAACACCCATGAGGGTTGAGGCGATCACGATTTGGTTACACATTTTCGTATGCTGACCGAAACCAGCAGGCCCCTGCAAGACGATTTGCTGGCCCATACAGGCAAAGAGGTCGCGAGCCCGATCGAAGGCAGCCGGATCGCCGCCTACCATGATCGAGAGCTTGGCCTGTCGCGCACCAATGTCACCGCCTGAGACCGGCGCATCCAGGCTGCTCAGGCCAAGCTTATCGGCTTGAAGGGCGATTCTTTTGGCCAGGGCAGGACTTGATGTCGTGAAGTCGATGAGTAGACCACCTTGGCGCATGGACCCGAACAGACTATTCGCTTCGGGTTTATCCAAGCCCAGGCCACCCCAGTAGATCGACTCGACATCGCTCGGATAGCCAAGCATGGTGCAGAGAATCTCCGATTGCTCGGCCAGCGAAGCCAGGTCGTCGTGCCAGATAGCGCCGGTATCGATCAGGGTTTGCGCTTTTGCCTTGCTGCGGTTGTAAACACGAAGCGGATAGCCGGCCTTGAGCAAGTGCCCCGCCATGCTTTGACCCATGATGCCCGTCCCGATCCATCCGACCCGAGGCAGGGCTTGATGGCTTCTTTGCACCGCAGTCATAAGATCGCTGCTTTGAGGCCCGTTTGATGAGGCAATGCCTGCTTGGGCTTTTTTTTCATTTTCAAGCGTCATGGGCGCTCCATCGGCATGTGTTTCAGATTCAATTGCTTTGTCACTTGCGGCAAGCCGAAGCGGGCACTAGGCTCCGGTATCTTGCATCATTAGCGCCAAAGACCTTATTGGACGGCGCCCGAAACAAACCTGGAGCATAGCGTGAGCGCAAACGAACAAGCACAAGATCAACTCGATGCCATCATTATTGGTGCCGGTTTCTCGGGGATGTATCAAATGCATTGCCTTCGCGACCGCCTCGGCTTGTCGGTACTCGGGCTTGAGATGGCCGAAGGCGTTGGAGGGACCTGGTACTGGAACCGCTACCCGGGCGCGCGATGCGACTCGGAAAGCCACTCCTATTCCTATTATTTTTCCGATGAATTACTGAAATCCTGGACCTGGAGCGAACGCTACCCAGGCTATGCGGAGATTTTGCGTTATCTGAATTTTGTAGCAGATCGTTATGATCTTAAGCGCAGTTTTCGCTTCAATACCAAAGTATTATCGGCTCACTACGATGAGCAGGCCAATCGATGGGAAGTCTGCGCTGACAACGGTGATCGATACAGGGCCCAGTTTTTAATCTCTGCCGTGGGTAATCTTTCCTCAGCCAACATCCCGAACATACCAGGGCTTGAGCGGTTCAAGGGACACTGGTACCACACCGGCCAGTGGCCGCACGAAGGCGTTGATTTCACAGGGCTTCGGGTTGGTGTTATAGGTACTGGATCGACAGGCATTCAGGCGATTCCGGTGATTGCACAACAGGCCAAGGCGCTGACTGTCTTCCAGCGTACCGCCAACTACAGCATTCCCGCTCACAACGGCCCACTCGACGATGCCTTCAAAGCTTATTGCAAGGAGCACCCGGAAGAGATTCGAGCCATCATGCATGCAACCCCAAACGGACATCCTTTTTATATCAGTGAAACCCTCGCACTTTCCTTGTCAGATGAAGAACGCCGCGAGGTTTACGAGCGCGCTTGGGAAAAAGGTGGGCTGCGTTTTCGAGCGAGCTTTAAGGATCTGCTAAGCAGTGAGTCCGCCAACCAGACTGCAGCCGAATTCATCAAACAAAAAATACGAGCCATCGTGAAGGACCCGAGCAAGGCAAGCATGCTCAGCGACATCGATCACCCGTTCGCAGCCAAGCGCCCGCCGATCGATACCGATTATTTTGAAACCTATAACAGGGATCATGTTGATCTGGTCAATATTCGGGAAAACCCGATCACCTCGATTGTTGAAACCGGCGTACAAACCAAAGATGCCCGCTACGAGCTCGACGCTATCGTTTTTGCCACCGGTTTCGACGCGATGACCAGGCCCGTCTTGAACCTCAAGCTTCAAGGGCGACACGGACAGAAACTCGAAGACGCCTGGCAGGCAGGGCCTCTGAACTACCTGGGTCTGCAAGTACCTGGTTTTCCAAACTTTTTCATGGTCACCGGACCTGGAAGCCCTGGCGTGTTGGTGAACATGCCGGTTGCCATCGAGCAACACGTCGAGTGGATCAGCGACTGTATCGCCCATATGCGCGCCCAGGGCCTGCAGCATATTGAAGCGCAGGCACAAGCGAGCGAGCAATGGATGCAGGAGGTGAATCGTGCCGCTGCGGCGACCCTGCTGCCCAAAGCGAAGCACTCTTGGTATCTCGGGGCAAACATCCCAGGCAAACCGCGCGTTTTCATGCCCTACGCCGGCGGCATGGCGCACTACCGAAAACAATGCGATGCGATCAAAGCAAAAGGCTATGAAGGGTTTCTGATGCGGTAAAGCCCCGACTGTTTGCCTCAGACACAGCGGATTGGCGCTAGCAGGCTGCCCGGGGTTGTTAATCAGCCACGCGAATCAAGCTGTCGGATGCGGCGCCATGAACGTCCATCTCATAATCGAGGCCTTGAACGGGGGGTCTTGCGTAGTGCCAGCAAAGGCCAGCGGGCGCAATACCCCGTGCTGCCATCAGCGGCCCCACAAGATGACCGATGTTCTGGACGGTATAAATTTGAGCGACATTGGCATCGGACCAGTCAAAGCCCAGCCCTGCCAGCCTTAAGCGCATGGTTTCGATAACGTTGTCAACTTTGCGCGCCAAACCCTCTGGCGAGTTGTCGTGCAGGGCAACGATTCTGGCGTGATAGGGCTCACCTGCTTTTTCGCTGGCCTCGCCGCTGCCTGCAACCATAAAGCCCCCCGAGTGCTTGTCAGTCGCTGGGACCGTGTAGGAAAAGGCGTACATGGCCGGCGCAGCCGGCGGGTCATACATCGGACAGACGTTGGTTCGGGCAACCGGGTTGTCCTGACTATCCCCGCCGTCGAACAAGCCCCATGACTGCAGCCGCTGCACATAGGCCCGGTTGAAGTCCACAAAACCTTGTTCGCTGAATGGGGCTGGCGAACGCAACTCACAATGCGCAAAGGCGGTTAAGGGACGCCCGACTGCAGCGAGGTGCTGTTCAAGGGCTGCAAAGGCTTGGTCAAGCGGTAGCGGCTTTGAGAATCGCTGGCGAACCATGGCAAAGCCCGGAGCCGCCGCAACGCCGCCCGAGTATTGAAAAACCGCAGGCAAGTAAAAATAACCGCCAGCTTCAAACCGTTTGGATTGAGGTACTGTACCCATGATTCAAGATCCCGAAAAACGTTAATCGATCAGACAACACCATGCATCATAGCGAGATGGCGCGCCACATCCGACGGCCCGCATGAGACCAAGCAACACCCTGACTTTCTTGGTTCTAGACCGATGATTGCACTATTGCTGACCGGTGGCGGTGCTCGCGCGGCCTATCAGGTGGGGGTACTGGTCGCCATTGCGCACGCTTTGCGCAGGCGGGCGGAAAACCAGGCGCTGGCTTTAGCGGCACAAAACCCGATGTTTGACCAACAACAGCGCCAGCAGGTCGACCAAGCACGAGGCTTTGATCAAGGCCAGAGGCTTAGGGCGGACCAAGCGCATCCTTTCAAGATCCTGTGTGGCACCTCTGCCGGGGCATTGAATGTTGCAACGCTCGCAAGCCATCCCGATGGTTTTCTGCCTGCCGTTCTGCAACTGGAGCGTATTTGGAGCAGTTTTCGGGCCCAACAGGTGTTCGTCGCCGACAGCCTGGGCCTTGCCGCATCAACCAGCAAGTGGCTGAGCGCACTCACGCTTGGCTGGCTCAGCGGACATACGCCAAAGGCGCTTTTGGACACCTCACCCTTGCGAAGGCTTTTGAGTCGTGAACTCGACTTGAGTCAGATCGACAAGCAGCTCGAACAACGGCGTTTACATGCGATTGCCGTCACCGCTTCGAGCTACAGCAGCGGCGAGCACCTCACTTTTTATAGCGCCCACCGGACGCTTCAACCCTGGCATCGCGCCAGGCGCAAAGCAATCCGGACCTTGATCACGATTGAACATTTGCTCGCATCAAGCGCTATTCCGGTGTTGTTCCCACCGGTGGCGCTTCCTATCGAAGGTCAGATGCAGTGGTTCGGTGATGGCGCGATGCTACAGGTTGCGCCGATCAGCCCGGCGATTCACCTCGGTGCGAAAGCGGTGCTTGCGATCGGTACCCGTTCAACGAGCGAGGATGCAGCCCCGTATGAGCAAAGGCTAAGCACACAGCCTTCGCTTGCGCAAATTGGCGGCCATGCGCTTGCCGGCATTTTTCTGGACAGTCTCTCATCGGACGCTGAGCAGCTGGCTCGAACCAACGAGGTGATCGGGCTGCTTGATCCACAAACCAAAGCACAAAGCGGTCTGCGCGAGGTTGAGTTGCTGCAGATTAATCCGAGCCAGGCCTTGGAGCCGATTGCCCTAAACTTCAGGTTCCATTTGCCTTGGATGCTGCGCAAGCTTTTCGGTCGGGTCGGCGCCACCGAGGCACCTGGCGCTGTCTTACTGAGTTATTTGCTGTTTGAACGAGGCTACACCAACGCACTGATCGACCTTGGTCGGCAAGATGCGCATGCGATGATTGATACGATTCTCGCCTTTATCGACCGCCATACTTGATACAGTTCGTGCATGGGAAAAAAGTTATTTATCAAGACCTTCGGTTGCCAGATGAACGCGTACGACTCCGCCAAAATGGCCGATGTACTTGCCGCGCATGAAGCTACCGAGCTGGTCCAGACGCCTCAAGAGGCCGACATCGTCTTATTCAACACCTGCTCGGTCCGTGAAAAGGCCCAGGAAAAGGTGTTTTCGGACTTAGGACGGGTTCGAGCGATGAAACAACAACGCCCTGAATTGATTATTGGCGTCGGCGGCTGTGTGGCAAGCCAGGAGGGCGAGGCTATCGTTAAGCGCGCGCCCTATGTTGATGTGGTGTTCGGACCGCAAACCCTTCATCGCCTGCCACAGTTGATCGCGCAGCGCCGATCAAGCGGTAAGGCTCAGGTCGATATCCGTTTCCCGGAAATCGAGAAATTCGACCACCTGCCGCCGGCACGTGTTGAAGGTGTTACCGCTTTTGTATCCATCATGGAAGGGTGCAGCAAATATTGCAGCTTTTGCGTGGTGCCCTACACCCGCGGGGAAGAGGTATCGCGTCCGATGGAGGATGTATTGACCGAGGTCGCCGAATTAGCAAGCCAAGGCGTTCGCGAAGTAACCCTGCTGGGACAAAACGTCAACGCCTGGGCAGGCGCCGTTCCGGTCGACCTGATTGAGCCAGGCGAAACAGCCGATTTCAGCCTTTTGCTGGCGATGGTGGCGCAGATTCCCGGGATCTTGCGTATTCGGTATACCACCTCTCACCCCAGAGAGTTCACACAAAGGCTTATCGAAGCACACACCAGAATCCCCCAATTGGCAGCGCATGTCCATTTGCCAGTGCAAGCAGGCTCCGATCGTGTGCTGGCTGCGATGAAGCGGGGCTATACCGCACTGGAATTTAAATCAATCATTCGACGCCTACGCAAAGCCTGCCCCCAAATCTCTGTGAGTTCAGACTTTATTGTCGGCTTTCCCGGCGAGACCGAGGAGGATTTTCAAGCCACGATGAATCTGGTGCGCGATTTGCAAATTGACCAGTCCTTTTCTTTTGTTTACAGCCCACGCCCTGGCACGCCGGCAGCCGATCTCGAGGATCCGATCAGCAAGGCAACCAAGCTCGCCTGGCTTGCTCGTTTGCAGGATTTACTCAACGCCCAAGGTCAGGCGCATTCGCAAGCCATGGTTGGCAGCCTGCAAACAGTGCTTGTCGAAGGGCCTTCCAAACGTCATCCTGAGGAACTCTGCGGGCGGACCGCGAATCACCGTATCGTGAATTTTCCGGGTGATCGACAACTGATTGGTTCGATGATCGCCATGCGTATCACCGAAGCCTTCCCTCACTCCTTGCGGGGCGAAGTCTTGGAAGCCAGAGCCATGGCATGACACAGCGCAAATCCGCGGCAAGACGCTGGAAACCAGAGCCTGTTGATAATCGTCGTCTTGCCAACCTCTGCGGCGCGCTTGATGCAAACCTGAGGCATATCGAATCAACGCTCGATGTCAGTATCCGTCGCCAGCAAGCGGTGTTTTTGGTGAAGGGATTCAGCCAGGACGCTGATACAGCGATTGTAGCGCTACAGTTTTTCTATGCCCGGGCAAGCCGTGCGCTCGAAGATGATGACATCGCCCTGGGCCTGATCAGCTTGCGTGAGCAAGACCTCCCCTTCGCAGTTGCTCAACCCAACGCCCTCTCAGGGCCTGAATCCTCGGCAGGCCATACCGACCCGGCTCCTGGCGGCAAATCCTTTGCTGGTGCGCCTACAAGCCAACAGCCGGGAATCGTCAGTACCGAAGCTGTGGCTGCCCAGGCCGAGATCCGATTGCAGACCAAACGCAGCGACTTGCAGCCGCGCACCCCAAATCAGCGCCTCTATGTGCAACATATCCTCAGCCATGACCTGAGTTTTGGCATTGGCCCGGCGGGAACCGGCAAGACCTATCTGGCTGTCGCTTGCGCCGTCGACGCCCTGGAGCGCGAACAAGTCAAGCGAATCATCCTCACCCGCCCTGCCGTCGAGGCGGGCGAACGGCTCGGATTTTTGCCCGGCGATCTCGCGCAGAAAGTCGACCCTTACTTGAGACCGCTTTACGATGCGCTTTATGACCTGATGGGTTTTGAGCGGGTGAATCGAGCGATGGAACGCCAAAGCATCGAAATCGCGCCACTGGCCTACATGCGCGGACGCACACTGAACCACGCCTTCATCATTCTCGATGAGGCGCAGAACACGACCGCAGAGCAAATGAAAATGTTCTTGACCAGGCTGGGTTTTGGTTCGCGAGCCGTGGTGACCGGTGATCCAACGCAGATCGATTTGCCCAAGGGCAGCGTGAGTGGTTTGATCAATGCGCGACGAATTCTCGATCAGGTCAAGGGGATTGCGTTCACCGAGTTTGACAGCTCCGATGTTGTTCGCCATCCCCTGGTCGGCCGCATCGTCGATGCCTATGAACGCCAAGCCAGGCTTGAACACTGAAATCACCCTGCAACGAGGCCATGGTGTGGCTCGGTGGCCGGTGCCAACGCCACGCCTCAGGCGGTGGGTCAAGCTCGCGCTTGAGGGCGAACCTGCCCGTTTGAATTTGCGTTTGGTCGCTACCGAAGAGGGCCGGCAACTCAATGCGCAGTGGCGCAAGACCGATAAAGCGACCAATGTGTTGACTTTCGCCTACAGGCAGGCTGCGCCTTGGGAGGCTGACATTATTCTCTGCCTGCCGGTGATTGAGGCCGAATGCGTGCGCGCAGGTCTACCGATGGCGCAGCATTTGGCACATTTGCTGATTCACGGGGTTTTGCATGCCCGTGGGATGGACCATGAACAGCCTGCCATGGCAAGCCTCATGGAGGCCAAGGAAATTCAGCTGATGGCGCGTCTGCGTATGCCTGATCCTTATAAGGCGATGGACGCAAAGGCGTGACCACGAAGCTGCCCTTGGTCCTCGTCGCCCTCTCGCTCGCGGCGAGCGTTCAAGCGCTAAGCTTCGGGCCGATTCACCACGAACTCCTGCAGGTCTTGAGTTTTGCGGCTGCGCTCCTGGTGATTGAGCGGCATGCCAAACGCAGCGGGCTTTTGTTTTTCTACTTCCATGGCCTCACCCTGGTCATCGGGCTGTCTTGGCTGCATCTTTCAATGACGCGCTACGGCGGCATGCCACAGGCGCTTTCAGCAGCTGCGCTGCTTGGATTTTGTGCTTATCTTGCGCTCTTTGGTACTGCAGCCTATGTCATCTATCGGCGAGCTGTCCTGCGGGGCTGGGTAGGTTCCGACCTGGGCGCAGGATTGTGCTTCGGGGGGCTCTGGGGCATTTTTGAGCTCTTGCGTGCAAGCCTTTTCACTGGATTTCCCTGGCTTTCGGTGGGCTATGCGCACGTCGACGGTGTGTTGAGCCACTGGGCAGCCTGGGTCGGCGTTTATGGCATCAGTGCATTGGCGATTTGCGTGTCGCTTTGGCTTGCCGCTTTGCGACGCGGCAAGCGCCCGTTGCTCATCGCCCTTGCCGCGCTGGTACTGATCAGCATGCTCTTGCAACACAACTGGGTGAAAGCGATCGGCCAACCGCTCAGAAGCCTCTTGATGCAGACCAATGTGTCGCAGCTGCAAAAGTTTGATGTCGCCCGCCTTCTCGAGCAGCAGGACCGATTGGTCAAGATGCTTTTACAGGCGCAAGTCGATTTAAGCGTGAGCCCCGAGACCGCCTGGATCAGTCCTTGGGCACACAGCCCTACTGAAAGCCGCGAAAAACTACTCAGCGCGCTGCAACAACAAGGCGGTGTGCTCGCCCTGGGCATGCCACTTGGCAGGGACATTGAATTCGGCGAAACCCTGCCGGTACGAAGCAACAGCCTGGTTTTAATGCAAGCACAGGGGCAATGGCTTGGCCGCTATGACAAACGACATCTGGTGCCCTTTGGCGAGTTTGTGCCACCTGGATTTCGCTGGTTTGTCGATCAAATGCACATACCGCTGGGCGACTTTGACCCTGGCAAAGGCCCGCCCCCCGTTCATCCCGTGGCCGGTCGCCTTGTTGGTTTTAATATTTGTTACGAGGACCTTTTCCCCGAAACCATCGCAATGCAGGTCCAGCAAGGCGCCCATATCCTGGTTAATGCCAGTAACCTCGCCTGGTTCGGTGACTCGCATGCTTTGCACCAACATTTGCAAATCAGCCGCATGCGAAGTCTGGAATTGCAGCGTCCGATGCTGCGCGCCACCAATACTGGCGCCACCGCAGCAATCGCAGCAGACGGGCAGGTGCTGGCCAAGCTGCCCCATCTGAGCGAGGAAGTGTTGATCTCAAGCGTGCAACCAACGCATGGCATGACCCCTTTTGCGCGCTACGGACTGGGCGGCACCCTGATGCTGCTCGGCGCTATGCTTGTCTTGGCCTTATGCCTTGCCCGGTTTGAAGCATCATCGGGCGGAGGGATTAAAATCGAACCATGAACCCAAGCTTTCAAGACATTATCCTCAGGCTTCAAGCCTATTGGAACGAACAAGGCTGCGCGCTGCTGCAACCCTACGACATGGAAGTTGGCGCAGGCACTTTTCACACCGCGACGTTTTTGCGCGCTATTGGTCCGGAACCCTGGAAGGCTGCCTATGTGCAGCCCTCGCGCCGCCCCAAGGATGGCCGTTACGGGGAAAATCCGAACCGGTTGCAGCACTATTACCAGTATCAAGTGGTACTGAAACCCTCGCCCACCGATATTTTGGCGCGCTATTTGGGATCGCTGCGCGCGCTTGGCATCGACATGCAAAAAAACGATATCCGCTTTGTGGAAGACGACTGGGAATCGCCAACCCTTGGCGCCTGGGGTCTGGGCTGGGAGGTCTGGCTCAATGGCATGGAAGTGACCCAGTTCACCTACTTTCAAGAGGTCGGCTCCCTTCGATGCCAGCCGATCACCGGCGAAATCACCTATGGCCTGGAGCGTCTTGCCATGTACTTGCAAGGCGTTGAGTCGGTCTACGATCTTCGCTGGACCGAGGGTTTAAGCTATCGCGATGTGTTTCACCAAAATGAGGTCGAACAGTCACGGTATAACTTTGAACTTGCCAACACCAGCCTGCTGCTCAGCCAGTTTGACGCCTACGAGGCCGAGGCGCAAAAGCTCATTGCGCATCGACTTGCCCTACCCGCCTACGAGATGGTGATGAAGTGCTCGCACAGTTTCAATTTGCTGGATGCACGCGGCGCAATCTCAGTCACGGAACGCGCAGCCTATATCGGACGCGTTCGCACCCTAGCCCGCAAGGTCGCTCAAACCTACTACGATGCCCGCGAAGCGCTTGGGTTTCCCATGCGCCCAGTGCAGGCAGAAAACCATGAGTGAGCGGCAAATCAAGCCTGATTCATCGGTGCAATCGATCCCGCACCCGCAAACAGCTAGCCTTTTGATCGAACTGCTCACCGAGGAATTGCCACCGAAATCGTTAAGGCTTTTCTCAGAGCGATTCAGCGCCTCGATCCTTGAAGGGCTGCTTACGCATCAGTGGATTGATCGCGTGGAGACAGGGCAATACAAGCGATTTGCAACGCCGCGCAGGCTCGGTTTGCTGGTTCGCGAGGTTCGATCCAAGGGTTTGGCACGGGAGCGATCGGCCAAAGGACCGTCGATACAGATCGGACTCGATGCAGACGGCAAACCGACGCAGGCCTTGATCAAATGGGCCGCGCGCCAAGGTGCAAGCATCGATGCCTTGGAGCGGGTAAACGATGGCAAACAGACTGTCTTCGCTTTCAGGCATACCGAGCCAGGCGCATCACTTGATGAAGGCCTAGAATCAGTGATTGTCAAGGCGATTTCGGATTTGCCCATCCCCAAACTGATGCAATATCAACTCGCTGACGGGCAGCGTACCGTAAGTTTTGTGCGACCGGCCCATGCCTTAACGGTCTTACACGGTGAACGCCTGCTGCCGGTTAAGCTGCTCGGGCTTGAAGCGGACCGATTCAGCGAGGGCCATCGTTTTCAGGGTGCAGCGCGCCTGTACATCGATCATGCAGACCACTATGAATCAATCCTGAGGCATGAGGGCGCGGTCATCGTCGACATGGATGAGCGCAAGGCGGCGATCCATGAAGCGCTGATGGCGCAAGCAAAAGCACTTGATGCCCACCTGGGAGAGGACCAGGTTAGTGCCTCACTGCTTGAAGAAGTCAGCGCACTGGTGGAGCGAGGCGCGGTTTACTGCGGCAAGTTTGACGATGACTTTCTGAAAGTGCCGCAGGAGTGTCTGATGCTCACCATGCGCACAAACCAGAAGTACTTTCCTCTATTCGACGCCCAGGAAAAACTGCTGCCACGCTTTTTAATCGTGTCTAACATGACCGTGGATGATCCTTCGCTCATCATCGATGGCAACGAGCGCGTGGTTAGACCGAGGCTTGCCGATGCAGGCTTTTTCTTTCAACAGGATCAAAAACAAACGCTTGAGGCGCGGTTACCGCAACTCGAGCAGGTGATCTATCACGCCAAACTGGGCAGTCAGGCCGAGCGCGCTCAGCGCGTTGCCTCGATCGCGGCCTGGATTGCAAGCCAAGGCGCGCTTGATGCCACGCTTGCCACACGCGCAGCCCTGCTTGCAAAGACCGATTTACTCACTGCTATGGTGGGTGAATTTCCAGCATTGCAAGGCATCATGGGGCGCTATTACGCCCTCATTGACGGCGAAGATGCCGCACTGGCCGATGCGATTGCCGAGCAGTACCTGCCCCGATTCGCCGGTGACGCGCTGGCAAAAACCCCCCTGGGCACCGTGCTCGCGCTTGCCGATAAACTGGAAACACTGTGCGGGCTTTTTGCAATCGGTCAATTGCCCACCGGTGATAAGGACCCTTTTGCACTGCGACGCCAGGCCCTTGGGGTATTGCGGATGCTTCTTGAACGAAAACTCGATTTGAGTCTGCCCGAACTGATCGACTGTGGCTTGCGCGGCCTGGCTGAGCGCCAAACCCATGCCAGTGCCAGCGCTGACCTGATGCGATTTTTCAACGATCGGCTCGCTGTTTACCTGCGTGAACAAGGCTGGGCTCAGGACCTCGTGCAGGCCCTGCTCGCCCGACCACAACCCCGGTTGTATCGCCTCCACGAACGGCTTGAAGCTTTACAAGCCTTTAGCAAGCAGGAGGCAGCGAGCTCACTGGCTGCTGCCAATCGCCGTATCGGCAATTTGTTGCGCAAACAAGGCGATGAACAAGAAGGCCCCGTCGATGAGGCTTGCCTTCAGGAGCCCGCTGAGCTTGCGCTTTGGGCGCGGGTTTGTCAGCTCAAGCCGCAAATCGAAGCTGCGATGGCCAACCATGAGGATGCTGCTGTCTTCACGCTGCTTGCCGAAGCAAGACCTGAAGTCGATCAATTTTTTGAATCGATCATGGTCATGGCTGAAGACCCGAAGCTGCGCCGCAACCGGATCGCTTTGCTCGCCGTGCTGCATGGCATGATGAATCAGCTTGCCGACTTGTCGGCGCTCAGTGAAGCGAGAGCATGATGCCGGCGCGTTTTCTGATGCTTGATCGCGATGGTGTGATCAATGTTGACTCTGAAGCTTATGTCAAAACACCCGAGGAATGGACGCCGATTCCTCGCAGTCTAGAGGCGATTGCGCTTCTTACCCAAGCGGGTTGGCGTATTGCCGTGGCCACGAATCAGGCGGGCCTTGCCAGGGGCCTTTTCGATCTGGCAACGCTTAACCGCATACACGCCCGAATGCACGATATGGTGCAACGTCAGGGCGGTCGGATCGAAGCCGTGTTTTTTTGCCCGCATCGCGCCATGGATGATTGCGCTTGCAGGAAACCGAAGCCGGGCCTCTTGCTCGAGGCGGCGGATCGTTTCGGCGCAGACTTCACCGGTCAGGCCTTTGTTGGCGACAGCCTGCGTGATCTACAGGCCGCAAGTGCCGCGCGAATGCAACCCGTGCTGGTACGCACAGGCAATGGCATGCAAACCCTCGAACAGGGCAGCTTGATTCCCGACGGCACCCAGGTCTATGACGATCTGATGGCATTTGCGGAAACGCTGCTGTAATCGTCGCCAAGCGATTCAGCCTGCGTAAGATGGCAGCCTGTTTTCATTGCAGCTCAGGGTTAAGTCGATGAAAGCGGCTGTTGGCAGTCTGCTCTTTGGCCTGGTGATGCTCATCACGGTCATCCCCTTTGCTTTTCTCACCTTGCTCTGGTCACCGCTTCCCCTGCATTGGCGATACCGCCTCACCGTGGGCTGGCCCAAAGCGATGCTTTGGGCCGGACGATGGTGTTGCGGTATGCGCTGGACTTCTAAAGGCTGGGAGAAATTGCCCGATGGTCCCGCAATCATCATGCCCAAGCATCAGTCAACCTGGGAGACCTTTTTTCTGATTTCGTATATGCCGCGCGAAGCGGTGTTTGTCTTCAAACGTGAACTGTTATGGGTTCCATTTTTTGGATGGGGTCTGGGGCTCTTGCGAATGATCCATATTGATCGATCGAAAGGCGCCGATGCCTTTGAGCAGGTGGTGGGCCAGGGCGCTGAAAAGCTGGCGCAGCGCCGCTGGATTGTGATGTTTCCTGAGGGTACGCGTACACAGCCGGGGACCGAAGGTCGCTATAAAACCGGAGGCGCAAGACTGGCCTTGAGAACCGGGGTACCGGTGGTACCGATCGCAGTCAATAGCGGCGAGTGCTGGCCCAAAGGGGGTTGGATCAAACGCCCCGGTCTGATTACCGTCTCGATCGGCGATCCGATTACGACCCAGGGCAAGACACCCGAAGCCATCACCGAAGAAGTCCGCCAATGGATTGAAGCAGAGATGCGAGTCTTAAATCCAGAGCGCTATCCCCCAAACGACATGACCTTACCGGCCCGGAGGAAGCCTTGAAGCGCTCAAGGATCTCGCGCTGGCTTGGCGATTTATTCGGTCGCAAAGTTCCAGCGCCAGCGCTTGAGTCCTCGGTTCAGGATCGTGTGTTTATTTATCGCGATCAAAGCATTGCTTACACACTGATTCGGCGACCAAGACAAACAATCGGTTTTAGGATCACCGAACATGGGCTTCAGGTAAGCGCACCCTCCTGGGTGAGTCTTGCTGCGATTGAAGAGGCGCTTCGCGACAAAGCGGGGTGGATCTTCAAGCATATGGCTCGTATCGAAAGCCCCTCAGCGCCGCGACAGGATCGATATGATGCCTATTGGGACGAAAAAAGCATCCCGCTTTGGGGACAAAAAGTGCTCATTCGCCTGAACCCATCATCAGGCTTTAGATTGTTACAGGAAAAGGATCACTCCTTGGTCTTGCTTGCCAGCGAGGCCGCCACGCGCGAGCACCTGATTGCCTGGTTAAAGCAAGAAGCCCGCAAGGACTTTGACATCAGAATAAAGCGATTTTCGAGTGAACTTGGTTTTGGTCCTGCGCGCTGGCAGCTGAGTTCGGCCAAGGCGCGCTGGGGTAGTTGTAATTCAAAGGCCGTGATCCGCCTGAATTGGCGTTTGGTTCACCATGACCCCAAACTCATCGACTATGTTGTGGTTCACGAACTGGCCCATTTGAAAGAGCTCAACCACAGCGCGCGATTCTGGGCGATCGTGGAATCGGTGCTGCCCGATTATCGTGAGCGACGACGTGTTTTAAGGCATGATCACGACCCGGGCACCACCCTTGCTAAGGAGACCTAGGATGCAACTCTTGCACACCATGTTACGTGTGGGCGATTTACAGCGCTCGATTGATTTCTACACCCGTGTGATGGGAATGAATTTATTGCGCACCACCGATCGACCCGATCAAAAGTACTCGCTTGCGTTTGTCGGCTATGGACAAGGCAATCAAGAGGGTCAAGCCGAAATCGAACTCACTTATAACTATGGTGTTGATCATTACGACTTGGGAACAGCCTATGGGCACATTGCCCTGCTTACCGAGGATGCGCACGCCCAGTGTGAAAAGATTCGCGCTGCCGGTGGCAGGATCACCCGGGAAGCCGGGCCGGTTAAAGGCGGCACGACAGTCATCGCCTTTATCGAAGACCCTGATGGTTACAAAGTTGAGTTGATCGAACGAAAAGCATGACCTGAATTACGAAGGCTGGTCTTAAGCGAGTCGCATCGCCATCGCGCACCAGGCTGACACCGGAATTTCTTGCGCTCTTGCCTCGGGCTGAAAGCCGAGCGCTTTGGCCTCATCGGGCATCACGCCTTGTTGCTGCAGCCAGCGCAAGAGGTGGGCCCGCAACATTTTCCGGCGCTGCTCGAAGCCAACACGAAGCAGTGTTTCGAGTCTTTCCTGGGGAAAATCCACACCCGGTTGCGGCCACTCACAGGGACCAAGCGCTATCAAACGAAACACCGCCGATAGCACCCTGGGTGCGGGACTAAAAGCCTCGGCGGGCACATCGAGCAGATGCCAAGCCTGGTAACTAGACTGCATCATCACACTGAGTCGCCCGTAGTCTGAGCTGCCCGCCGGGGCGACAATCCGGTCGACCACTTCTTTTTGAAGCATAAAAACTTGATCGAGCAACACCTTTCGTTGTGCCATAAGGTGGAACAACAAAGGCGTCGAAATATTGTAGGGAAGATTTCCCACAACATGAAGCCGATGCCCGAGCCTTGTAGCAAGTTCTATAAAATCGAAGTTCAAAACATCGCCTTCGATGAGGCTGCAAAAGCCTAATTGTGAAGCGTCAATACGCCCTCGCAGTCGGGCCGCAAGATCGCGATCGATTTCAATCAGCGTGAGCGATGCAGGCCTTGATGCAATCAAACCCTCGGTAAGTGCTCCTCTGCCCGGACCGATTTCCACGCAATGGCTGCTTGATTGCAGACCGATGGCATCATGGATGGCGCCAAGCACCGAGTGATCATGCAAAAAATGCTGACCAAAACGTTTTCTTGCCCGAGGCGTTGAGAGCTCGAGCCCCATCAATTGGTTTCGCCGCGATATTCCACATAGGCACGATCGCGGAGCTCCTGCAGCCAGGTGTCGTAGGCCTCCTCAGCCTTTCTCTCCCTTAAGGCTTGCTTGATCTGCGCGCGTTGGCGCTCGATAGGCGGCACATCAGTTCTTTTTTCCAGAACTTCGATGATGTGAATTCCAAAGGGCGAGCGCACCGGGTTACTGATCTCCTTCAGATCGAGACGACTTAAGGCGCGTTCAAATTCGGGGACGGTATCGCCCGGCAGCAACCAGCCGAGATCACCCCCTTTTGCGGCGCTGCCGTCGGCCGAGTTCTTCTTCGCCAGCTCGGCAAAGTCTTCGCCAGCCTTTAAGCGTGCGGCCACATCCTGCGCCCTTCGCAGGGCTTCAGCTTCGGGCAAGGTTTCGCTAACCCGAAACAGAATATGCCGTGCACGCCACTGGGCAACCGGCGGACCGGCTGCTGAGGAAACTTGCCGCAAATCGTTTAAGCGAAGCAAATGAAATCCGGCAGCGCTTCGGATCACCTGACTGAGCTGACCCGGTTTGAGTTTCTCGATTTCTCGAACAAAAAGGGTTGGAAGTCTCTCTGCGGCGCGCCATCCCAAGTCACCACCGGCGCTTGCCTCGGCCGCCTCGGAGTTCGCTGCCGCAAGCTGGGCGAAATTTGCGCCTGTTGCAAGTTGCTGTCTGAAGGCAATCATTCTCGCACGCGCCCTCTCGACTTGCTCTGAGCTTGCTGTTTCCGGAACCCTGATCAGGATTTGTGCCAATTGATACTCGGTGTTTGCTGAGGCACCGAGCGACGAAAGCACAGCATCCACATCGGCCTCGCTGACTTGAACCCGCGCATCAACCTCACGCTCGCGCAAGCGCTGCATGAGCATCTCGCTGCGTAAACCCTCACGGAAACTGGCTAGATCGCGTCCCTGCGCAGCAGCACGCCTCAGCAGCTCGTCGCGCTCGAGCTGATTGTTCCGGGCAATCTGGTCAATCGCTCGGTCAACCGCGACATCATCGATGCGCATGTTCATGTCTTTAGCGAGCTGCTGCCCTGCTCGCTCGACAATCATTTGTTCCATCACCTGTCGCCTCACCACATCGGTACCTGGCGCGGCGATACCGCGCTCAGCGAGCATACTGAGCGCCTGCGTCATGCGCTGCTTAACCTCCAAATCGGTAATGGCTTCATCATTCACAATCACGGCAATCCGGTTCAAGCCAAGCGCCTGTCCCCAAGCTGAAGCGTTGATCCAAAGCGGTATCAAGCCCGCAAACAACCATGCTGCAGCCCGAACTTTTCTATTGTTCATCACGATCTCATTCGTAAGCAAAAAATGGAGAATCAGGGATACGCTCGCGCGCCCTGGTATAGCCGGGAATACCCCGGCGCAATATATCAAAGGGGTTATTTCCGATACCACCCAAGCCATTGAGTTCGAGCTGTACAAAGATGGCGGTGTTAAACAGATCGGGACCTGTCACATAACGTTGTAACACCGTACGGAAAGCCCAGCAATCAGCTTTACGTTCAGCACCGAACAATCCCTCAATCACGCCGGGCCTGGCGTCGACGGTTTGCAAGCTCACTGGATTGAGTACTTTCCGCTGGAACGAATAGTTGCTTCGGCCGAGCAAGGACCAGGAACCTCCGATCGGCCAGCGCCAGGACGCGTCGATTTGGCCGACCTGATTTTCAATAAAACGCAGCTGCACATTGGCAAGTCGCAATTCGTCGGGCTGATAGCGCGTCCCGAGATAAGCACGCGCCAAATTGCCGCTTGTGAGACCGACCTGCACGCCGCCGTCCAAATTCCAGGCGTTGTGCGGCTTGCCACTTGCGACCATAAGCAGGTCAGTTTGCGGATCTGTCAGCTGCGGCTGACCCGCGATCTGCAAGCGCGGCGCACTCAAGTGATGACGCAGGGCAGTGGCTGCACGAAACAGCTCACGTCCGCTTTCACTGCGCAACAACCGAGAACTCAGCGCAAAAGTCAGCTGGTTAGCGTCAGCGATCCGGTCGTGGCCAACAAAGCGATTCTCGGCAAATAATTGAGCATAGCTGATATCGGCCACAGCGGTGTCATAGATCGGCAGTTGTTTTTGTTCGCGATAGGGCACATAGAGGTAAAAGATCCTTGGCTCAAGTGTCTGCTCCAGACCATCAATCCGATTGATTCGTCGCTCAAGAAAAAGCCCGCTATCGATTGAAAATTGCGGCAGCACCCGCTGGGCGGCTGCTTGATCGAGGAGGCCCTGGCTCAAGCCGCTTCGATTGAGCGCCTCAGAAGGCACAAATCGATAATCGGTGGCATGCAAGGACAAGCTTGGCTTGACGTAGCCCCATGCCTGCCTCCAGGGCGCTTGAACACTGGGATTGATGACGGTTCGCCACCCTTCCACAGAGTCAATCAAAGGCCTTCGAAATCGCGCCACTTCGAGCAAACCGCCACGATCAAAGCTTTGCCCTGCCCAGTCAGCAGCTTCCGGGTCTGCAAAACGATACCAGCGCCACTCTAGACGCGGGATCGCTTCGTAAGGCGGGGAAGTTCTTGCATCGAGAACATTTTGATACGTTGTAACAGATAGGGTTAAGGCACCGTCACCGAGGCTTCGCGTTGCCGTCGCGGCGCGGGGAATACTTCGTAACGAACTGCCGATAATATTGCGGCTGTAATCAACAAGGTATTGATCGTCGGACACCGATCGCACATCCCATTGTCCGCTCCAACCTGCCAGGTCTTGGAAGCGGTGCAGGCTTGACCAGTAATAACGGGCATCGCCGGTTTTCAAGTCTTGGGGATTGAGCTCAAGCCGCAGTTCACCGCTGGCCTTGGGCTCCAGATAACGCCCCCAGGCTCCCAGGGAGGCACCGCGCAACAAGGACAGGCGCGGGTATAACGTCAGGTCTCGATTAATCGCAAGGTTAAGGTAATAGGGCAGGGTTACATCAGCCCCCGTGCGCGAGGTTACCCCAACCGTAGGGGGTAACCAGCCACTGCGACGGCTGTCAGTTAAGGGAAAACTGAGCCTTGGAATCACCGGCGACGCCGCACCTTGAAAGACCACACGGGCGCGTTCGGCCTGGCCTTGCTCACCGTCCTGGTCAAGCCTGAGTTTGTCGGCCTCAAGCACCCATCCTGCTTCGTCCGGGCGGCAGGTTGTGAACATCGCCTGCAGCAAATTTACTTTTCCCGGTCCGTCGAACTCGAGCCGTTTTGCTGATCCGAAGCCGCCAACCGCTGGCATGGCAATCGTCGCCTCGTCCATGAAACCGATTTGGCTATCGAGCTTTAAATGCAAGGCAGGGCCCTCAACAATCGTGCCCGCTTTTGCCATGCGTACACGGCCCTTGGCCTGCAAGTCGTCGCTCTGGTGCTCATAGTCGATTTGATCAGCGGACAAGGAAGTGCCAGCCTGTCGAAGGCGCGCCTCACCCCTTAGGCTTAATCGCTCGTCGACGGATCCTTCGATGGCTAGGGCCCAGCCGTAAACCGGACGCTTTCCAGGCATTTTTGCAAGTAAAACTGAAGGTTCGGCTTCGATTCGAAGCCTGATACCTTCGCTTGAAGCATGCGCCCAACCCAGCATCGCGTAAAGACCAGGCAGGCAAATGAACAAGCGAAGCGGAGCGCGCATCGGTCTATGATATCGCCTGCTCTGAAAAACCGATTGGTTTGCTCATCGAAGCCGTTCAAGGACAAATCGTTGTTGACATGGATCCGCGTCAAGACTCACTGAAGCAATGGCTGCTGACCATTGCAGCCGACTACGCACTCAAGCCGGAAAGCCTCGAAGTCGCATCGGCTGACGCGAGTTTTCGCCGCTATTTCCGGGTGCAATGCGACGATCAGAGGCAAACCTTTGTGGTCATGGATGCGCCTGCGCCCCAGGAAGACGTGAGGCCTTTTGTGAGCGTGGCCAGACTTTTTGGCTCTGCCGGCATGACAACGCCCAACATTTACGAAGAGAATCTTGCGCAGGGATTCCTGCTCCTTGAGGACTTTGGCTCGCACACCTATCTGGATGTGCTCAGAGACCATACGCCTGCCGAACAGCGTATCCCGACGGCAAGCGCGCTTTATCGTGAGGCTGGCAAGGCCTTGCAGTCGATCCAGCTGGCAAGCCGAGGCGATGTGCTTGCGCCTTATGATGCCCGGCGTTTGCGCGATGAAATGGAACTTTGGCCACATTGGTATATCGACAAACACAAGCGCAAGACGCTGTCGGATGCACAAAGGCAGGTGATTGATGAGGCTTTTGACTGCATCGTCGCGCAATGCCTTGCCCAAGCGCAGGTGTATGTGCACCGCGACTTTCACAGCCGGAATTTGATGTTACTGGCAGGCGATCGTAATCCCGGTGTGCTGGATTTTCAGGACGCGGTGCTTGGCCCAATCACCTATGACCTGGTCTCGCTTTGGCGTGACGCCTACATCGCCTGGGATGAAGAGGTGCAGCTCGATGGCTTGATTCGCTGGTGGGAGGCCGCGAAAAAAATGGGGCTGCCGGTCGCTGCCGACTTCCCGGAGTTCTGGCGTCAGTTTGAGTGGATGGGTTTGCAGCGGCATTTGAAGATTCTTGGCATTTTTGCAAGGCTTTACTACCGCGACGGTAAAGACCGCTACCTGGCCGATTTGCCGGTGGTTTTGTCCTATGTGTTGCCGGTTCTGATGCGCTACCAGGAACTTGGAGCACTTGCAGATCTGGTGATCGAGTGGCTCGAATCATGAGGATGCCTCGCGCACCCAAAACCGTGATTGTTGGCGCAACGTGAAAGCCATGATTCTTGCAGCAGGGCGCGGTGAGCGCATGCGACCGCTTAGCGATCGCATGCCCAAAGCGCTACTCAAAGTGGCGGGCGAAGCCCTGATTCATCGCCACTTGCGCGCCCTTTCGGCCGCTGGCTTTCGCGACCTGGTGATTAATCATGCCTGGCTTGGTGAACAACTGGTTGCATCGATCGGCGATGGTGCGGCTTGGGGTTTGCAGGTGCGATGGTCTGCTGAGGCGCAGGCCCTGGAAACAGCGGGCGGTATCGCCTTGGCTTTGCCGATGCTGGGAAATGAACCCTTTCTGGTCTTAAATGCCGATATCGTCTGCGATTTCCCCTTCAAGGACGCCCTGAAATTGGGTCAGCTGCTCGAAGCGAAGGCGGCTGTCAAGGATCCCCTGCTCGCATGTTGCCTGCTTGTTGACAACCCCAGCCATCATCCGGAGGGGGATTTTGATCTTCAGGGGCAGCGACTCACCTTCAGTGGCATCGGCATTTACCGGCCTGAGCTATTCGCCGGAATCCGCCCGGGTGAAAGCGCCAAACTTGGCCCGATCTTGAAGTCTGCTCAAGTGCAAGGCCGCTGGTTAGGGATTCACCATCAAGGCTGCTGGTTCGATGTCGGCACCCCTGAACGACTTGCCCAAGCCGAAAGCTGGTTGAGACGCACCGAGGCAAAGCCTTCGGCGCCGGCTTTGCAAGGCGCAACTGGTGATGCTTAGCCTCGACATCCAGGGCCAAGGTCCTAGCGCGCTCGCTTTGCGCCGGATGCTGCAACGCGAAGGCTGGCTGGGCGATATAGCCTGGCAGGGCGAAAGCGAGGCCGATGGCCTAAGCGGAGCCGANNCCGAGGGCCCAAGCGGAGCCGAGCGCGAAAGCATCCCGGACCCAAGCGGAAACGCTGCAAGGCTTGGCGCGCTCGCGCAGCGAAGCCTTGCCCTGTCGGCCGGCTCACTGCAGTTGATCAAGCGTTGCACGGGTTCGCTACCTAGCGGCGCCGATATCGCCTGCGTTGAAGTACAAATTGGTACGCTCACCGCAGACCGCATCGGCCAGGGACTGGTGATGCGCCACGACGAACTCGGGCTTGAACGTCTCGGTCGGGTGGTGACCTGGTCGAATCTGGTTGAGCATTTGAAGGAGAGCATGGGTCCTCTCAAAGAAGCCCTACAAATGCCTGCGCCCGATCGACATCGCCATCGGCAAGACAAGCCTATTTTCGAGCGAGTTGTTCAAAACCCATCCGATGCTTCGCCTGTCTGGCGCATCAAAGTCTGGGCTGACGGTGACCCGGGCAACGAGGTGCTTGAAGCAGATCCCCATCAGTCGGCGATTGTTGGCCGGGTTGAGGTGAGGGGCGCCCCTCAGGGTTGGGCTTTGGAGCGATTTCTGCCCGAGGGACCCTTGGCTTTACTGCCCGATCAGCAAAGCCGGGCAATGCAACTGGTTTGGTGTGCCGAACAAGTTTTGTGTGAAAACCGATTCAGAGCCCTTCAACAAAACGATTCGCAGGCAGGCCAGACCGCCGTGCTGCGCACACTGAATATGGCCTTACCAAAAGGCATTGAGATCACCGCGTTCGACAAAAGCATGCAGTGCATCAGACTCAAGCGCCGCGCAAGGGCTCAGATGCTGCGTATCAGCCCCGAATCACACCGGGTGGATATATGGATCGCGAATGCTGCGCAAAGTCTCCATCCTGTCGCAGGCCAGGGCCTGAATCTTGGTTTGCGAGACGCCGCCGAACTTGCCCGATGTCTTGTCACCTTGCAGCACAACAATCGCCAGGCCAGATCGATGCCAAGCAGCGCCCTGATGACCGCGTTGCGCGTTTTCGAGCAACACAGGCAGCGGGATCGCTGGCTATTGATGCAAATCACCGATCAACTTGCCAAACAAAGCACCCGATGCTGGTTTCAAGCATGGGCCCCGCATGCAATGAAGTTCGCAGCGCACAACCCGTTCAAGCGATTCATCATGCAAACTTTTGCCTTCGGTCCGCGCGAGCCCTGGCCTTTATGGCATTGAATGAGCTTGGGGATTGCTATGATGACATCGCCTCAGCTCCAAAACGGCCTTCCACCATGGCATTAAAGCCCCTCAGCATTGGCCCTTACCGGATCGAGAAACCTGTGCTGGTTGCGCCGATGGCGGGCGTCACTGACCGTCCTTACAGGCAACTGTGCCGGCGTTTTGGTGCAGCCTATGCAGTCTCCGAGATGGCAGCGTCAAACCCAGCGTTATGGAAAAGCGTCAAAACCTCGCAGCGATTGAATCATGAGGGTGAACCCGCACCAATTGCCGTACAACTCGCCGGCGCCAACCCACTGATAATGGCCGAGGCAGCCCGCTACAACGCTGATCGGGGCGCCCAAATCATCGATATCAATATGGGTTGCCCCGCCAAAAAAGTCTGCGCGCTTGCTGCAGGCTCTGCGCTGATGGGACAGGAATCGCTCGCCCTGGAAATCGTCGAAGCCGTTGTGGAGGCCCTCGCGCATCGACGCGAACCAGTCCCGGTCACCGTCAAGATGCGAACCGGCATCAACACCGCAAGCCGCAACGTGAGAAGTCTTGCGCTGGCCATGGCTTCAATCGGCGTATCCATGATCGTCGTGCACGGACGCACCCGAGAGCAAGGCTTTTCCGGTGCGGCAGCGTACGAAGACATCGGCCAGGTGAAGGCATCGCTGTCGATTCCCGTCATCGCCAATGGCGATATCGACTCGGCCGCCAAAGCGCGCGAGGTGCTGGCACAAACAGGCTGCGATGGCCTGATGGTTGGCAGGGCTGCACTGGGCAGGCCGTGGTTGTTTGCGCAAATCGCGGCTGAACTGGCTGGTGAGCGCTTGTTGGCCGAACCCAGTCTCGATGATCTGAGCGTGGCCATGCAAGCGCATTTTGAGGACCATCTCAGCTTCTACGGGGAGGCAAGCGGACTGCGAAGTATTCGAAAACATGTGGCCTGGTATCTGCCGCAGTGGGCTCGGTTGAGCGCTTTGCAACAAGTCGACGGTCTCCCGGCACAAGCCTGGGCCGAGGAGGCCTTGCAGCGCTTTTACCGCATCGGGTCATCAGCTGAGCAATGGCAGTTCTTAAATCGCTGCATGCACCAACTGATGCAGCAGGCAGCGTCCTCGGGACAGCAATTAAGGCAAGCCTTGCCGATTGCCGCCTGAATGCCGGTAGCATGGCAACTTATCCAATGCAGGAAAAATCGAGACGGTCATGAACCAAGCCAAGAGCAATCCGATGGCGCTTGCAGTTGAGCAAAGTTTAGAACGCTACTTTGCCGACCTCGAGGGCGCAAGACCGGCTGGCATCTATGACATGGTGATCCTCACCGTAGAAAAGCCGATGCTGGTGCGGGTCATGCTTGAGGCAGGCGGCAACCAGCTTCGCGCAGCGCAAATGCTGGGCATCAACCGCAACACCTTGCGAAAAAAATTGCAGCAACATGGCTTACTCCATAAACCTTTGGCTCCCTAGTTCGCCTTACAGGTCTCCTCCCCTATGCTCCCCATTCAACGTGCACTCCTTTCGGTTTCAGACAAACGCGGGCTGCCTGAACTCGCAAAAGGCTTGGTGGAACTCGGTGTCCAGCTGATCAGCACCGGCGGCACTGCCGCTTTGCTGCGCGAGCTTGGTTTGCCGGTGATTGAGGTCAGTACGCTGACTGCGTTTCCTGAGATGCTAGACGGCAGGGTCAAGACCCTTCACCCCAAGGTACACGCGGGATTACTGGCCAGGAAGAACAACCCGGAGCACACGGCAAGCCTCAAAGCCCATGACATCGAAAGCATTGATTTACTGGTCGTTAACCTCTACCCCTTTGAGCAAACGATTGCGAGACAGGATTGCGGGCTTGAGGAGGCGATTGAGCAAATTGACATCGGCGGCCCTGCCATGCTCCGATCTGCGGCCAAAAATTGGCAAAGCGTCGCCGTGCTCACAGACCCCGATCAATACCTGCAGGTTTTGGCGGGCCTCACCCTTGCCCACACCGAACATGGTTTTCCGGGACTCGACGATACCAAGCGCTTTGAGCTTGCGGTGAGCGCCTTTGAGCGCGTGAGTCATTACGATGCCGTGATCAGCAACTATCTTTCATCTTACCGGGCGTCCCAGGCTGCATCGCGAATCGACGGGTCAAGCTTTCCTGCGCTTTGGATGCAACCTCTGACCAAACTTCAAGACCTGCGCTACGGTGAAAATCCACACCAAATGGCTGCACTTTATCGTGACCCCTCACCCGCCCCCGGATCCTTGGTCACCGCCCAACAGATCCAAGGCAAAGATCTCTCATTCAATAATTTGGCCGATGCGGATGCCGCCTGGGAATGTGTACGTGGCTTTGCTGTCCCCAGTTGTGTCATTGTCAAGCATGCCAACCCTTGTGGTGTTGCCTCAGCAAGCACTTGCTGTGAGGCTTACGCGAAAGCTTTTGCTTGTGATCCAACGAGTGCTTTTGGTGGGATCATCGCCTTTAACCGTGAGCTCGACGAAAGCACAGCACTTGCCGTCTCACAGCAGTTCTTAGAGGTCCTGATCGCTCCAGGCTACAGTGCCCAAGCGCTCAAAGTCCTCGCAGCCAAGGCCAATATCCGCGTTTTGATGATCGATTGCAGCAAACTTGTTTCAGATTGCAGCAAACGCGCTTCAAACACAGCGCAGCGGCACCAGGGCCTGCAGGACTTGGACATGAAGCGGATCGGCTCAGGCTTGCTCATCCAGACGGCTGATCGCCACGATCTACAGTTGCAGCACTTACAAATCGTGAGTAAGCGCGCGCCCAGTGACGAGCAGCTTGAGGACTTGTTGTTCGCCTGGCGGGTTGCCAAGTATGTGAAATCCAACGCTATTGTCTTTTGTAAAAACCGCCAAAGCCTTGGCATCGGTGCTGGACAAATGAGCAGGCTCGATTCAGCCCGAATCGCCTCGATCAAATCCGAGGCTGCAAAGCTCAGCCTTGCGGGTTCGGTGGTGGCAAGCGATGCTTTTTTCCCCTTCCGCGACGGCCTCGATGTGGTCATTGATGCAGGTGCGACCGCGGTGATTCAGCCGGGAGGATCCTTGCGCGATCAAGAGGTCATCCAAGCGGCTGATGAACGCGAGATCGCCATGGTCTTTACCGGGGTTCGGCATTTCAGGCACTGAGCCTTTGCGGGTGCTTGGTATTGATCCGGGCTTGCGCCGCACCGGATTCGGCCTCGTGAGCCTGGAATCAGGCCAGCAACGCTGGGTTGCGAGCGGCACGATCCACACCGGTGAGGGATCGACCGCTGAGCGGCTTGGGCGGATTGTTGAGGGTATTGACGAGCTCATCAGGGCCTATCAGCCCGATGAAGCAGCGGTCGAAGAAGTCTTTGTGAATGTCAACCCGCGCTCCACCCTCTTGCTGGGGCAGGCACGCGGCGCAGCGATCGCGGCCCTTGCCCTGCACAAACTGCCCGTTCATGAATACGCAGCCCTGCAGATCAAGCAATCGATCGCCGGCCATGGTCGTGCCGCTAAGGCTCAGGTGCAATTCATGGTCCAACGCCTCTTGCTGCTCGAGGGTAGTCCGACCGCCGATGCGGCCGATGCGCTTGCCTGCGCGCTCTACCATTTGCAGTCGCGCAAGCTTGGCGCTTTGCAGGCGCTGGGCTATGGGCGTGGCCGACTTCTTACGCAAAAAAAACGCTGAAACCGACCGATAAACATCGATCGATAACATTGATAATAGGCAGCTATGATCGGACGAATCCAAGGCATTCTGATCGAAAAATCCCCGCCCGCTGTTTTGGTCGATGTGCAGGGGGTGGGTTATCACATCGATGTGCCGATGAGCAGTTTTTACGAGTTACCCGCCCTCGGTGAAAAAGTAAGCCTTCTTACCGAGTTCATCGTGCGCGAGGACGCCCAACTGCTCTACGGGTTTATCAGCGCTGCTGAACGTGAGGCCTTTCGTCTCTTGATCCGGATTTCCGGCGTTGGCCCGCGAACAGCGCTGAGCATCCTGTCAGGATTGTCGGTTGACGATTTAGCGCAGGCGGTTGCCGCGCAGGAAAGTGCCATGCTCACTCGGGTTCCGGGTATCGGCAAAAAGACCGCCGAGCGGCTGTTGCTCGAGTTAAGAGGAAAGTTTGCTGGCAGTCGACAATCCGGTCAAAGCAAAGCACCCACGGACGATTTACTCGAAGTGCAACGCGCCCTGATCGCGCTCGGGTATTCCGAAAAAGAGTCAGCGATCGCAACACAGGCGATTTCGCCAGGCAGCAGTGTTTCCGACGGCATCCGTCAGGCGCTCAAGCAGCTTTCCAGAGGTGCTGTGCGATGAGCATCAAGCATGACGAGCTCGGCGGCGCAGCAAGACTGATTGCCCCGCAGCCCCAAACGCCTCAGGAAGAGGCCATTGAACGCGCACTGCGCCCAAAAACCCTCCAGGATTATGTCGGGCAAGCGCGTATCCGGGAGCAACTCGGAATTTTTATTCAAGCGGCCCGGCAACGCCATGAACCGCTTGATCACGTGCTACTTTTTGGGCCTCCCGGATTAGGAAAAACGACGCTTGCGCATATTCTTGCGCAAGAGATGGGGGTAAGTTTGCGCCAGACCTCCGGGCCGGTTCTGGAGCGTGCAGGTGACCTTGCAGCCCTTTTAACGAATCTTGAGCGTCATGATGTGCTGTTCATTGACGAAATCCACCGTCTCTCGCCGGTCATTGAAGAAATTCTTTATCCGGCGCTTGAGGATTATCAAATCGACATCATGATTGGCGAAGGTCCGGCTGCACGTTCGATCAAACTCGATCTGCAACCCTTCACACTCGTGGGTGCAACCACCCGAGCAGGCATGCTGACCAATCCGCTTCGTGATCGTTTCGGTATCGTTTCAAGACTTGAATTTTATAATGTTACTGATCTAACAAGCATTGTGATGAGATCTGCTGGCCTGCTCAAGGCGCAGACCGACGAGGCAGGCGCACGGGAGATCGCCGCGCGTTCACGTGGCACCCCGAGAATTGCCAATCGCCTGCTGCGCAGGGTGCGGGATTATGCCCAGGTGAGACATGGCGGCAGCATTACCGAAAAGGTTGCAGACCAGGCCCTTGCGATGCTTGATGTGGACCAGCAAGGGCTTGACCTCATGGATCGCAGTCTTCTTGAGGCCATCACTCGAAAGTTTGCGGGCGGCCCGGTGGGCCTGGATAATCTGGCTGCGGCGATTGGTGAGGAACGCGAAACCATCGAGGATGTGATCGAACCTTTTTTGATTCAGCAAGGCTATTTGCAGCGGACACCGCGCGGCCGCGTTGCCACCGAATTAGCCTGGCAGCACCTCGGACTTGATCGCCCCCAAGCTGTTCAGACCAACATTGTCAACCCAATTGCCAACCCTTCGTTATTCGATCAGGATGCTTCCAAGCCATGAGCGCGCACGCCGATATGTCGATTTTGTCGCTGGTCTTAAATGCCAGCGTCTTGGTTCAAATTGTGATGCTGGTGTTGCTCGCCATTTCCGTGGCCTCATGGACCGGCATTTTTCGCAAAGGCTTTAGCATCAGGGAAGAAAAAGGACTCACCCGCGCCTTTGAGGATGCTTTTTGGACCGATGGCGATCTGGGTGCGCTCTACCGTGAACTCCAAGAAGACGGCAAACATCAACGCGGGGCGCTTGCCAGGATTTTCGAGGCAGGCATGGGTGAATTTCTCAAGGTACGACAGCAAAAGCCTGGTGACGTAGCCGCAATGCTTGATGGGTCACGTCGGGCGATGCGTGCTGCAAGTCAACGTGAAATGGATAGCCTTGAAGGCGGGCTTCCTTTTCTAGCCTCAGCCGGTTCGGTCAGTCCTTATATCGGTTTGTTTGGTACGGTTTGGGGGATCATGAACTCTTTTCGCGGCCTGGCCAATGTGCAACAAGCCACACTCGCTGCGGTCGCCCCTGGTATTGCCGAGGCACTGGTTGCGACTGCCATCGGCCTATTTGCTGCAATTCCAGCTGTGGTTGCTTATAACCGTTATGCGACCGAGATCGATCGTCTTGCCAATCGTTTTGATACGTTTACGGAAGAGTTTCTCAACATCCTGCAAAGGCAGGCGCGCTGAACATGGGTGCCGGTGCCTCAACCCGCTCGGGCTCATCGCGACGATCCCGTCGCATGGTGGCAGAGATCAATGTGGTCCCCTATATCGATGTGATGCTGGTGCTGCTTGTGATCTTCATGGTCACTGCCCCACTGCTGCCGCCAGGGGCGATCGACCTGCCATCGGCTGGCCAGAGCAATGCGAAAACCGAGGGGTTTATTGAACTGCTTATCCAACGCAACGGTGCGATGAGCCTTCGCAGCCGCAACACCCGTGATGGCGAACAGACCAAGGAGCGGGTCGGGAAGACCGAATTGCTTGAGGCGGTCAAACGCATGCAGGCAGATCAGAATTTGCCAGTTGTGATCAGCGCAGATAAGTCAATCGCTTACGAGAAAGTGGTTGAGGCCATGGATTTGCTTCGCCGCGGGGGTATTCAGCGCGTGGCCTTGATGGTGAAAGCTTCCAACTGATGACAAAGTTCTTGAAGCGCTATGCTAATGACTATATCGACTGAGCTTCGTTTCATCGCCTCGGCATGAACGAACAAAAGCAGCGACGGCTATCAATCACGCTTGCGGTGCTCATGCATGCCGCGCTTGCCGCCTTGCTGCTGATTGGTCTTTCGTGGAAAAACAAGGAACCGCCCCCTGTCCAGGCCGAACTCTGGCAGGCAAGTGACGCCCCAAGTGTCGCAAACGCCAGGGTCGAGGCGCCAAAGTCCGAACTCAAGCCCGAGCCAAAACCTGAGCCCACGTCTGTGCCCAAACCCATCAAGCCCGAACCGGAGCCACCCGCAGCCAAGCTGGCACCCAAAGCACCCAAAGTGGTTGAACCGACCGCCGCCGATATCGCTTTGCAAAAAAAGAAAGAGCAGGAACGTCGTCAGGAGGAAGCCAAACGCTTGGCTGAAGAAAAGAAACGCCAGGAAACCAAAAAACTAGCCGAAGAAAAAGCAAAACGCGAGGCTGAAAAAGCCAAAAAAGAGTCAGAACAACGCAAGCTCGCCGAGGAAAAGCAAAAGCAAGACGATGAACGCAAAAAGAAACTTGCCGACATTGAAAAGAAAAAACAGGCCGAACAAAAGCTTCGCGAAGCCGAGGAGGAAAAACTTGCCGAGCGACTGCGTGCCGATCAGATTGCGCGCATGCAGCAAACCACCCCCGACACCCGCTCGAGGCAGGACAGCGCAAGACAAAGCAACCCCGGCGGTTCAAGGGATGGCAACAGCGCTCAAGGCCTTTCAGCGGGCGCCGGGGGACAGGGCAATAGCATCGATGCAGGCTATGCGGCAAAACTGAGGGCAGCGATTCGCGCCAACACGGTTTTTGGCCAAAGCTTCACGGGCAACCCGCGCGCAGAATTCACCGTCAGTCTGTCAGCAGCTTGCGAGGTGCTCCAAGTGCGACTTAAATCAAGCAGCGGCAACAAGAGTTGGGACGAGGCTGCCGAGCGTGCAATCAACCGAACAACGCCTTTTCCGAAACCACCTTCGGGCAGTTGCCCTGGTTCGATGTTGATTTCGCATCAGCCCAGAGACGGCTCCAAAGAGGGCATGATGTGAGGTCGGGCAACAGCCTAGCGGAGCAGTCTAAGGTGCAGCATGATGTAAACTTCATCCGCCATGTTAGTGCGCATCCTATGAAAGATCATGCCTCCGCCCTGCAAGCCCGCTTCAGTAGCACGAGGCGTTCGCTGATCGCCAAGTTCAGCCGCGCAAGCTTCGGTTTCAGCTGCTTAACTGTCTTTAGCGAATCGCTTCAAGCCCAACAACGGGTTGATGTTTCGGGCGTTGCGCAATCACTGCTTCCGGTGTCGGTAGCGAGTTTTGCAGCCGACCAACGCGCAAGGGTTGATGTTGCTGGTGTTGTCCATAGCGACCTAGGTCGAAGCGGCCTCTTCAACATGATTGATAGCGGCGTGGTATTGGCCGATACCGGTCCGGTGCCAGCCGAACTGCGGGGCAAAGGCATCGACATGCTGGTATCGGGCTCTGTGTCGCGTCTGGCGGACGGGCGTTTCGATGTGCGCTACCGCCTCAGCGATCTGGTCAAGCAACGGGCGGTTTTTCAGCGCTCGATGGTTGTACATCCGGATGACTTGAGGGTGGCCGGGCATCGTATTGCCGATGAGGTCTATGAGGCACTGACCGGCGAACAAGGCATCTTCTCGACAAGAATTGCCTACGTCAGCAAGCAGGCGACGCGTTATGTCCTGCAAATTGCAGACTGGGACGCGGAAAATCCCCAGTTGGCGCTGAGTTCTGCCGAGCCGATCATATCGCCACGCTGGTCGCCCGACGGTACCAAGCTTGCCTACGTGTCTTTCGAAAGCAAAAAACCGGTGGTTTACGTGCACAATCTCGCCAACGGCGAACGCATCGCGGTCGCTAATTTTCGCGGCAGTAACAGTGCGCCAGCTTGGGCGCCTGACGGCCAGCAACTTGCGGTATCGCTCACTCTGGACGGTATGTCGCAGATTTACCTGGTATCAGCCCGAGGGGGTTCACCCCGGCGCCTCACCTCGTCGAACTCGATCGACACCGAGCCGGTTTTTTCGCCCGATGGACGCGCGGTTTATTTCACCTCTGACCGTGCCGGAAGCCCACAGATTTATCAAGTCTCAAGCCAGGGCGGCGAGGCCAGGCGTGTCACCTTTGGTTCGCCCTACTCGACATCAGCGAGGCTCAGCCCCGACGGCAAACTGCTCGCCTACATTACCCGCCGTGAAGGGCGTTATCTGGTCGCCGTAAGAGATCTCGCAAGTGGCAACGATACCCTTGTATCAGACAGCGGACGCGAAGAGGCGCCGTCGTTTTCACCGAACGGCAAGTGGGTGATGTATGCAAGCCGCCGAGGCGGGCGTGATGCTTTGTTCGCGGCCTCGGTGGATGGCAAGGTGCGACAGCAACTGGCAAGTCTCGCGGGTGAAATGCGCGAACCTGCCTGGGGCCCCATGCCCTTAAAGTAATTGATTTCAATAAAAAGACTTAATCAATTTATTCTTTGGAGTGCACCGCATGAAACAGTTTGCCCGCCACCTCGCTTTGCTCGCTGCCGTTTCTTTGACGCTAGGTGCTTGCTCATCGGTTCCTCTCGACGAGCAAAAGGCTGCGCCGATCGATAACCGGGCAGCCGCAGGGGATGCCAGCCCGAGCGCCCAAGCCGCTCCAGAGCCTGCAGCGCGATCAGCCATAGCGCCAGTGCAGGCGACAAGCAGCGCAACCACCGGCTTGCCGGCAGCGCTAAGCGATCCCTCAAGCCCGGTGTTTCGCAAAATTGTTTATTTTGATTTCGATAGCTTTGAGATTCGTGAGGAATTTCGCGGACTCATTCAGGCGCATGCAAACTTTTTGCAAACCAACAAGCAACTGAGGGTTGCGCTTCAGGGCCATACCGATGAGCGCGGTACGCGTGAGTACAACTTAGCCTTGGGCCAAAAGCGAGCCGAAGCGGTTCGCAAAGCACTCGTTACCTTGGGTGTGGCCGACTCGCAACTCGAAGCGGTGAGCTTGGGCGAGGAAAAACCGATGAACCAGGGCACTGATGAAGCGGCTTATGCGCAAAATCGTCGTGCTGAACTGGTCTATCAGCAATGACACGAAGCCTTCGCGCTTCCGGCTCAAGCTCGGCGCTTCATGCTGAGCACCGCAGCCAAGCCTACGGTTCAGGTTTAGGGCGGCTGATTGCGATCGGGTTCAGCGTTGCGCTCGTCTTGGGTGCCAGCGCTTACCAGACGCGTGCCCAGGCCGCTATTTTTTCCGATGATGAAGCCCGCAAGGCGATACTTGACCTGCGGATCCGCTTTGAAGAGCTGCGTAACCAGACCCAGGAACTCGGTAAACAGATTCAGGGCTTGAGCGCCGAACTCAGAGACACGCAACAAGCGCTACAAAAAAAAGCAGACGGACAAGGCCAACTCGGCGTTCAATCTGACATGGAGCGGCTTCGCCAAGAACTCGCCCGAGCGCGGGGACAGATTGAAGAACTCGTCAATGAGCTTAGCCTTACCCAAAAGCGCCATCGCGATCTCGACCAGATCGTTGACAAACGAATTGCTGAAGTCAAATCCAAAGTGGGTGAGGTCGATCATCGACTGACAGCTTTTGAACCGATCCGGGTCAATGTCGATGGTGTGGAAATTCGGGTCGACCCCGCTGAGAAGCGACAATTCGACGCCGCCATTGAGTCTTTTCGTTCGGGAGCTTTTAACCAGGCAGCAAGCCAATTGCGTGGCATGATGGAGCGCTACCCGGACTCAGCCTATATGCCAAGTCTGGTGTTTTGGCTTGGCAGCGCCAACTATGCCCAGCGCGAATTCAAGCCCGCGATCACAAGCTTTACGGCGTTCTTGAAAAGCTATGCCGAGCACCCCCGGGCAGCAGACGCGCAACTTAACTTAGGTCTTGCCCAGGCCGATGCCGGTGAGCGACCCGCTGCGCGAAAAACACTTCAAAGCCTGGTCGAGCGACACCCCGAAAGCAATGCTGCGGTTGTTGCAAAAGAACGCCTCAGCAAACTCAAGTGAGCGAGGCATCAAGCGCTCAGGTGCTTGGCGCCGCGGGTCTCATCAGCGGCTTATTGGGTGTGCTCATGAGTCGCTCTCATTTTTGTACCATGGGCGCGCTGAGCGATTGGTTCAACATGTCCGATTTCGGTCGTTTGCGACAGTGGCTTGCAGCCTTGGTGGGCGCAATCCTGCTCACCCAGATCATTTGGGCGAGTGAGATTATTCATGTTGAAACGTCGTTTTATCTCACATCCAAGCTAACCTGGCTCAGTCATCTTTTCGGCGGTTTATTGTTTGGTTTTGGCATGGTGCTCGCCTCAGGCTGTGGGAGCAAGACACTGATTCGCTTGGGGCATGGCTCGCTGAAAGCGCTGGTGGTTGTTCTGGTGATGGGCCTCGCGGCCTATGTCACCATGAGGGGTCTGCTTGCCATGCCAAGAGTCACATGGATTGAATCTCAGGTTATAGAACTTTCTTCTGCACAAGATTTGCCAAGACTTATCTTCGGCATGGATGCCATGCCCTGGCAGCGCATGCTGAGTGCTTGCGGGGTCTCTGGTTTGCTGCTGGGACTGATGGCGCTCCTGGGCAGATCGTCTGTCAAAGGCGGCGCTCAGATGCTGAGCGGATTGATGATCGGCGGGCTCATTGCTGCCATGTGGTTTGTGTCAGCATCGCTTGGCTATCTTGAAGAGGATCCCAACACCTTGAAGGAAGGATTTCTGGCCACCAACTCTAGAGGACCTGAGTCTTTCAGTTTCGTGGCCCCGATGGCCTACACCATCGATTATCTGATCCTCTTCAGTGACCGGAGCAAAACCCTTAGCATCGGCATCGTTTCTGTTTTTGGCATGATTATTGGGGCCTTTATCGATGCCCTGATCAGCAGGCGATTCAGGCTTGAAGGCTTCACCGGTCTTGAAGACACAGCGATGCATTTGCTTGGTGCATTGCTGATGGGTGTTGGCGGGGTGACCGCCTTTGGATGTACCGTGGGGCAGGGCTTAAGCGCTGCGTCACTGCTTGCGCTCAGTGCCGCCATCAGCCTTCCCGCAATTGCAGCCGGCGCCTGGCTTGCGATGAAATGGCAAATGAGTCGTCTTTAGCAAGCGGGCATCAAGGCATTGCATAACAATCAAAGCGAAAGATCCGATGTTTGACCCACAAATTAAGTTCTTTGTATAATGGAGGGCTTCGTGGGTCGTTAGCTCAG
>DENJ01000048.1:0-34756 GCA_002359635.1 Burkholderiales bacterium UBA2647 | reverse complement strand
TGGTCGCTGGTTCGAATCCAGCACGGCCTACCAATCGAATCCCTTACTATAAGCGCTAGGGCACACCAACCTGAAGCACTTCTTTGACGGTTACCGTCACATTTCGGTACCGGGTTCTTCCAACCATGACTTCTGCAATTTGCAGTAAACCGCTTACGGCATCGTATCGTGTTGCGCGATCCACAACAGCCGATTGCTCACCCAAGGCGATGACCTGATCAACGCTGACAGACACATTGAAATAACTTAGCTCGCCGACATCGACTTTGGCCATTTGTAATCGATTCGTTTCTGCATTGTAAATATCTATATTTGTTCTATAACTTGTTTGCGTTGCAGCCAAATCAGCTGCAAGGCTCACCGCCTCGAAAGTATTGAGAAAGCCAGCGCCGCAAGTGCTCGTTGTGCAGTAGCACTCGAGTTGCTCGGTCGATGAAGGTTCTTTGCAAGCACTGACGCCCAACTCCGCCCCGGTGCGTGGAAAAGGCCTTGCGGTCCGTTTCAATATCGACTTGATGTCAGCAGGCGATAGGTCTTGATTTGCAGCAATCATCAGTGCTGCTGTTGCAGCGACCAAAGGTGCCGCAAAGCTTGTTCCAACCGATGCGTTTTCCCCGTCAGAGTAGGTATTGGTTGTTGGCGTATTTCGACCGGCATTCGTGGTTGTCACGAGCGGATACAGACAGGGTCCGGTAAGGTTCACGCAGTTACCTGCAGGCGCAGCCAAGCTAACTTCAGGCCCGATATTTGAATAACCGACCTTGGTGCCAATGTGACGCAACCCTGCAACGGCAATCACCCCCGGACAATTAGCCGGTGTTGCCACGCCAAAACCAGTGTCGTTCCCGGCAGCGGCAACGACGGTGACACCGTTCTGGCTCAACTGCCCAATGACATCCAAATAAGCTCTTGAGCAGTTACCCTGCGTTCCCAAACTGAGGTTAATCACCCGCGCCGGGTACAGATTGGGATAGGCGCGGGCGCGCCCAATGCCGACATCACTACTTAGCCCGCCAGCCCACATCATGCCCGCAATAATGTCCGAATCGTAACCGCCGCATTTGCCCAAAACCCGCACCGGCAAGATGCTGACGTTGCGACCTGCCGATGCAACACCAATACCGTTATCGGTGGCTGCACCAATCAGGCCCGCGACTTGGGTACCGTGCCAACTGCTCTTCTGGGCGGGTTCCCAAGGGTCGCATTCACCCGCTGCGGTCGCATCGCCCGGATCATTGGGATCGGCATCTCGACGCGTACCGTCGGCGGCTGAATCAAAATCTGAAACAAAATCGTAGCCAGGCTTTAGCTTTCCGGCCAGATCAGGATGGTCTAGCACAACGCCTGAATCAAGCACCGCAACGACGATGTCGGGTTTACCTTTTTCGCGATCCCAGGCGCGCAAAGCATCGATCGCAACGGGCGTTATCGCGTTTGGGGTTCCAAGAAACCACTGCCCCACTGCATTTGCATTTGTAGTTGTATTTGCGCCTGTTGTAGCGGTCCTACCCGCCAAAAACAAAGGGTCATTTGGCATGGCGCGAATGCGATGGCGGCGATCCTCAACCGCCCACTCGATTTCTGGTAGCGCCTGCAAGCCACGGATGAGCCGCTCAGCAGCGATGCCATGGGCATGCATGGACTGCGTCATGGCACCAAGTGCACGCCCGTGGTTAATCTTGGCACCGAGTCGCCTCGAGGCCCAGGCTGCCCGGCTCGGTGCGTCATCCCTAGCTTCAGGTCGGACACGAAACTTCACGATCACACGTGCACGGGCTTCCAACGATGAACCGGGCTCTGATGCAGGACCCATCGACGCTGATAAAGCTTGCGGGGTCTCTAGCTTTGAGGTCGGCCACTGGACCGGGGAATCACCGCAGCTGTTTAAACCGAGAACGCTCAACATGCAAAGCAGATAACGTCCAATCACGCGTTGCACCTTGAATGAGAAAGTGAACATGCTTCCTACCTAAGAGCCTGGCTAGTGCGGCGATCATAGCGTCAGGCATGTGAAAACGCACATCAAGCCTCTAACCCATTCACCCTCTCGCTGGCCGGGCAAGCTACCCATCATTTGGCTTACAAATTCGATGCCTGTGCTGTTGCCAAAACCCTTGTCTCGGCGCATGATCAACGCTGAGCGCGGAAATTGGTTCTTGCACGCTTGATAGCTGAGTGCATCAATGTTGAAACAGGCTAGCTTAGAGAAGCTTCAGTTTGATGGGTTGGGCAGACCGCAGTATGTCGTGCTTCAGGGCCGCAAATTGATCATCTCAACATCCTCCCTAGATTTAGCAAGGCAGACGCTTGCACACGCAAAATCCGGCCTTGCCATGCAGGGCTTGGTCACCGAGAGGGTTGAACATGGATCGGTGAGGCATCAGGCCTAATGCCAGCCATGAATCGGTCACCCGTCAAAAACCTCGACCCCAAGCGCTGCCCGATTTGTGGCCAAGATAATGCATGCGGCATGGAGGCAGCAAAGTCTCAGGGCTTGGCCGAACCGGAGCATTGCTGGTGCATGACCGCAAGCTTTGCCCCCGAACTCTTTGCAAACCTGCCTGAAAGTCTGATGGGAAAGGCTTGCATTTGCGCCCCATGCGCGAGAGGCGATAGCGCTTGATGAAAGTCGTGCTGGGTTTTGTCATCGTGTTGGCGCTTTCTGCTTGTTCGATGTTCCAACGCGACAGGCCCGGGGTGAAAACCGGGGAAGCACCGCAAAAGCAACTTGCAGTCGCCACAGGCATGACAGGCATGGATGTGGAACGATTGCTTGGCAAACCAAATCGTGTGAGTACCGAGCCCTGCAAACTTGCCAATAGCAAGAGCGAGTGCCTTGTCTGGCGTTTCACCGAACGCCGACAAGCCACGGTTTGGTTTCACGGGGCTGAGCCGAGCGTTGTCATGTTCGATCTTGATGCGGTCCGCTAAGCATCGGGGTTGATACGCTCAGCAAAGTAATTGGTTCCCTGAGCGAAATGAGCGCTGATCGATGAAAGGGCGGATTAAGCGACTTCAAGCCGCGTTGACCTCAGACCGCGCGGACGCAAGGCAGAAAGAACCGCTCATATGCCCGCTTTGCGAGCGCGTCATCCCGGATACACAGCGCGATGCCCATCATCTCGTCCCAAAGTCGCAGGGTGGCGTGAAGACGGTTTGGCTGCATCGAATCTGCCACCGACAAGTTCATGCTTTGTTGAATGAAAACGAGCTTGCTCGCCACTATTGCGAGGTGAGTCGACTCCGGGAGCACCCTGAGCTTGCTGTTTTTCTCCGATGGGTACGAAACAAGCCCGCCGACTTTTTCGAACGTACCCGCAAGAGCAACCGGCTTCAACGCCTCTGAGTCAGCGCTCACGCCGCGATGACAAGATAACTTTCAAAAATACCGACGTGGATCATGGCAGCTTCGGCGGCATCGGGCCAGAGATCCTGTGCCCGAAAACGGACATCATAAGTGGGCTCGTCGTCGGCGGTAACACCGTGAGCATGCGCATCAGGAAAAGGATAAGCGGGCGAGATACCAACAACAACACCGCACTTTCCCCGCACGTAGCCAGGCGCGCGCACATGCCCCGAGACATGCTCGGTTCGAACGCTTACCTTGTCACCAAGTTTGAATGACTCTCGATCCCTGGCATTTGAGCGTCCGTGGCCAAGTGCTAAGGCCAGCGGAAACAATCCTTGAGCGCGCGCTTCAAGTTCTTCTTTTGAGAATACGCCTTTCTCCACGCAAAGCGTTGCAAGACCGGTGAGCGAACGCTCATAGTAGCTTGCAGCGAGGTAGTGCCGAGGCTCCATGCGCTCAATCGCATGGCGGTATTCATCCATGTTGAAAATCCCGCGCTTTACGGCAAGAGAATAAAGCGCGTTAACGCGCTTTTCCCAGTCCTCATGAAAGACCGGCGCATTTGGCTCATAACGCACCTGGCCAAACCCCTGCCTGCCACCCATATCGTGCATGCCATCCATGGAAAGCCGCTCCTATAGTCTCGCAACGCCAATCATGGCGTCTTTGCTCACAATCGCAGCAAGCGCGTCCTCTGACCACCCTTGGCTATAGGCGGGCTGCATGGGTAACACCATATACCGCGTGTCAGCGGTTGTATCCCATACGCGCACTTCTACCGCTTCCGGCAAGTCCAAACCCATTTCCCTTAGTACTGTTCTTGACTGCCGAACAATTCTGGCGCGGTATTCAAGGTCCTTATACCAGTCCGGGGGGAGCCCGATGATCGTAAACGCGGTACACGAGCACAAAGTGCAGCAGATCACATTGTGGATCGTCGGCGTGTTTTCGAGCACCACCAAATGCCTGTGATGCGGCGGCATCGAAAGCCCGAGTTCGGCCACAGTCGCCTTTCCGTTGGCGAGCAAACGCGCCTTAAATGCCGAATCCGTCCATGCCTTGGCAACAACCCGTGCACCGTTATCTGGCACCCAATGCGATTCAAGGCCTTGCTTGAATTCAGCGATAAATGGCGCCGGTTCCATACCATGGTCTTGCATCAGCGATTGAATCGCGTCGACCCGTTGTTCAATCGAAGCTGGTTTTTCATCCAGATCAACCGCATGCGTCATATGTCCTCCTAGACAGTCTTCCTTGCTTGCAGGATCGACGCGACAAGAACAATGGTGCGTCACCGGTTCTTATCGTTCGACAAAAGGTCCGCCCCGGCCCACTCGTCGGGTTGGTCGGAAACCATGGCGGGTGGAAAAGAATTTGCTTCCGTACGGGCTTGTTACAACTCATGCACATGCTTTGTGGATAACTTTGTTGATAGCTTTGGCTAAACGCACTTAAGTGCTTGAAACGAACCAAGGAACGGGCCTTTGCCCAAATTTTAGTCAAAATAAATCCATTTAAATTCAACAACTTAAAAAAATTCTCGAGCGGAACCCTCTGAAAACTTTGTCTTTGAGCTCGACTTGACGCTCTGCAAAATTTGTGTATAGCTTTCACGTCCAGACCCTAAAGCATGATCTAAGTGGAACGATTCACTGTATCGCACGATGATGCTCCGGGCAAATCAAGATTGAAACTTTGAAATGCACCCAGATCGCATGCCATCATTCGAGCACCATACAACACAAGGAGGCGACAATGATCTACAAATGGCTCACAAGCGCTGTTGTTGCGCTGACAGTATCAGGTCCTTTATTGGCCCAAGAATGCAAACCCTCAAAGTGGGGAGCCAACGATGAGATCGGTGCGGCGAACTACATCACACCGCAATCGGTGCTCGCGGCGACAAAANNGGTTTATAACGATGACTTAGCCCAACTCTGGTTTGGCGTGGGTCCGCAGCTCGACGGTTTAGGCCATCTGGGCGAGAAGAACTTGTACTACAACTGTAATCATGCCTTCGATTTTGTAACCTTATCCGGATTAACCAAGCTTGGAACCGATAAAGTGCCCCCCATGGTTGCGCGGGGTGTATTGATCGATATGGCGAGGCACTTTAAGGTCGACGCGATGGCGCCTGGTCAGGCGATTACGCCCGCCGACATTGATGCAGCCATGAAAGCACAAGGTATCAAAATCCAACAAGGTGATGTGGTGCTCTTTCACACCGGCTATACGGATGCCAGACTAAAAAGCGATCCGAAAACCTGGGTCTCAACACAACCGGGTTTAACCAATGCGGCAGCGGCGCATCTAGCCAAAATGAATCCGATGGCTGTTGGTGCTGATACTTGGGGACTTGAAGCCGTGCCGCCAGTTCCCGGAGATCGGGTCTTCTATGGTCATGTCACTTTTCTTAAGGAAAACGGTATCTACATTCTAGAGACCATGAATACCGGAAGGCTTGCCAAAGAGGGCGTTAAGGAATTCATGTTTGTCCTAGGGCAGGCCCGCGTCAAGGGAACGGTCCAAATGATTATTAATCCCGTAGCAATGTGGTAGGGCACGGGTCAGTCATAAAAACACATAAGGCTAGACCAAGCGACGACCAAAGGTCGTCGCATTGCAACAACAATCAATAACGGTTGCCGCGTCTATCATTGAAGCGATGATACTCGCGATCACTCTGGTCACTTGCCACATGAAACCTTGGCCAGAGGAAACCTTGATGAGGCTTTACGATGGTTTATAGAACACTTGCCTTTGACACCGGTGGCACCGTGCTGGATTGGCACGGCAGCCTTTTTCAAGACCTCAAGGCGATCGGACCATGGCAATCGATCGACTTTGATCGCCATGAATTTGTGAACACATGGCGGCGCTACACCATGAAGGGTATTGTCGGTCAAATGCGCCCTGATTTTCATATGGACGATGTCCATTGGCGCACACTTGCGCAGACCATCGACGCTTTTAGGCTGCCGGCACTCAGCAACGACGCGATGGAGCATCTATGGCGAGGCTGGCACAGGCTTCGAGCATGGCCCGACTTTCCTGCTGCGCTTGCAAGAATCCGTCAGCATACCCCGGTTGTGTCATTTACCATGCTGCCGACCTCGCTCATCATCGATGTATCACGCCTCAACGCTATCACTTGGGATGCCGTAATCTCCTGCCAGATGATTGGTGTTTACAAACCGCATCCTGAGGCCTATCAAACAGCAGCCGCTTGGATGGGCCTTGACCCCAAAGAAATTCTGATGGTCGCTTGCCATAATTTCGATTTGAACGCCGCTCAGGACGCAGGTTTTAAGACGGCATTTGTCAGAAGGGCTGAGGAATGGGGGCCCGCAGGTCCACCGGACCCGCTGCCCAACAGAGACTACGACCACGTCTTTGATCGCTTTGACCAGCTTGCCGATGCCCTCATCGCTTAAGGTCTCCACCAGTGTGTAGCCATTATCAGGCGGTCAGGGACCGAGAGCGTTTAAAGCGCTACTTTGGCATTGCTGACCTTCCTGACGGTACACGCTGGGACGTATGGCCTGGTTATCTTGCCCCTTTTATCCGAGCACACCGCTATGCCGATGTCGGTGATGAAGCCGTACCAAGCAGTGAGGTCATAGCAGGCAGCTTTGGACTGATCCCACACTGGGCCAAAGACGACAAGATTGCACGCAAGACTTATAACGCTCGCTCAGAAACCATTGCAAGCAAGCCCAGCTTTCGAGACGCCTGGAAGAAAACCCAGCACTGCATTATTCCTGCGGAGGCGATATTCGAGCCTGACTGGCGATCCGGGAAGGCGGTCACCACAAGCATCTGTCGCGCAGACAGCAAGCCCATGGGGATCGCAGGTCTATGGTCTTGCTGGAGGGCTCCGCAGGGTACCGAGCACCACAGCTTCACCATGATCACCATCAACGCCGACGATCATTCACTGATGAATCAATTTCACAAAGCGGAGGATGAAAAGCGTATGGTTGTCATTCTCCCCGAGGCGCTTTATCGCGATTGGCTTGTTGCAACCCCGAGCAAGCAAGCTGGGTTTCTTCGAGCCTATCCTGCAGAGAATCTGCTTGCTGAGCCGAAAGCATCAGCAGTCAAGCGATAAGAGCCCCGCCTCCTCAAAAAACAGCACGATGCCGTTTAATCAATCATGCTGATCGCCCGGCGTCGCTGAGGGATGGGGGAATCCCATGCTCAGATCTTGAAATCGCGAGGTCTGCCCTGACATTATTTTGATCTTTTATTTATAACTTTACTATTTCCTGCCACTTCCATAACCGTAAAAAGCTTATGCGGATAGAGGCGAGGAAATAATGATCCAAAACACTGATGTGAGCCAGCGCGCAGCTACGCACAAGACAAGCAGATCATTGGACATCGCCTCGGTTCAGGCCAGTCTTGATACCCTCAAAGGCTTAAGCAGTCCCTCGCAAAAACGGCAAGATGCTCTGGTTAAACTCACGAAAGCGCGCGATGAGTTGCGAAGCTATCTGCGATTCATGATGTTTCTTTTGTCGCCGGAAAAGCGAAGTCAACTTGCCGCAATTTTGAATCGGATTGAAGCGCTGATTGCATCGGGGGCCTCTGATCCGTGCTCAACGCTCGCGCAAAGCAACAGCGAAAAAGCAGTTGTCATCCATGTCAGCACAAGTCAAGGTAGCGAGGGATTCTTTGAACAAACCGCTCGCCTACTCGCCCAGATGCGCAAGTTGCTCAATAAACCTTAACTCGCCAAGACTTTTCGCAGCAAATTGGAACGATCCGATCGTCAAAGCCGTGTCACAAAGATCGACCAGTGTTAGTTTTTCCATATTCAAGAAGGAGCATGGGATGACGAAGCATCGCAGAGCATTCAATGCCTCGCTTGTAGCGGCAGGCATGGGCTTGATGGGCTCTACAGCCTTGAAGAGTCAGACATTTCCAGCTAAGCCGATCAAAATCATTGTGCCTTTTCCAGTGGGCGGAACAACCGATCTGGTTGCGCGAATGGTTGCCCAGCGAATGAGTCAGTCGATGGGACAAGCCGTAACCGTTGAGAACAAAGCTGGCGCAGGCGGAGCGATCGGAGCAGATACCGTGGCTAAAGCAGCCCCGGACGGCTACACCATGCTGATGCATAACCTGACATTTCCGATGACCTCCGTGGCACAAACATTGGCGGGCCGATCGCCATTCAATGTGGATACCGATCTTATTGGCGTATCGATCTCAGTTTTTGTACCTTTTATGTGGACTGCGCACCCTAGTGTTCCTGCCCGTGATCTGCGCGAACTTGCGCAATTGCTGCGGTCCCAAAAGCTCGAATACAACTACGGATCAACGGGACCCGGGTCGGCCATGCATGTCCAGGGCGAGGCATTTAAGAAGGAAGCCCAGGTAGCTATGCAACATGTTCCATTTCGAGGCGCAGCACCCTTGAAGCTCGAACTCCTTGCCGGACGGATTCAAGTGGGTGGCGATCAATTGTCAACCTCCATGGCAGAAATCAAGGCAGGTACGCTTAAGGCCCTTGCGACAACGGCGTCGACAAGGGTTGCTTCCCTAGCAAGTGTGCCGACCGTTCGAGAGCTTGGCTTTCCGAACCTGGAACTCGAGGGCTGGAATGGCTTGTTCGTCCCGGCAAAAACGCCCAGGGAGATTGTTGAGCGACTGCAGCGCGAGGCCGCAGCGGCCGTAAAACATCCTGAGGTGTCGCGTAAGTTGCAAGAAATGGGTGCTGAGCCTGTTGGCTCCAGCGCTGCAGCACAAGACGAAATTTTCAAACGACAAATGAATCAGTTTCGACCGATTATTCGAGAGATGAATATTGAAAGCTAGGCGAGGATTCAAGTTCCGGTCTGAGAGCGGTCAAACTCGCCCCCATCCCCTGTATCGTCGATCCTGCCTATCGAATTGAGACCATGATGACTTTCCAACAACAAAGCAATCGGCGCGAATTTGTCAAAACCCTCGGCCTTGGTCTTGCCTTGACAACCGCACCAGGTCTATTGATGCAAGCGGAACCGGTGAACGCGCAGACCGCACAGGACATGATCACACGCAAGATCCCGAGAACCGGTGAAGTCCTGCCGGCGATTGGTCTGGGGACTTACCTGACTTTTGACCTGTTGCCCGGTGCGCCCAGAAGCCATATTCAAGACATCATTAAACGATTTTGGGAGGGTGGTGGGCGGGTCTTCGACACGTCTCCGCTTTACGGATCCGGGGAGATTAGCGTCGGCGATTTTGCAAGTGCGATGGGTATTACAGAAAAGATGTTTATCTGTAACAAAATTTGGTCGACGGGTGAATTCTTGTCTGACGACAGCCATGCGAAACGGAGTTTTGAGCAAAGTCAACAAAGACTCTGGCGGGAAAAGATTGACTTGATGCAAGTTCATAGCCTCGTGAATGTTGACCAGATCGTTCCCGTACTGAAGAACTGGAAAAAGGAAGGCAAGATCCGTTACGTCGGGGTAACCCATCATGAGGTACCTTACTTTCCCGCACTTGCTGGCCACGTCGAACGCAGTGATCTGGATTTTGTACAGGTTCACTATTCGATTCAGATGCGGCTTGCTGAGGAAAGAATTCTGCCAGCGGCAGTCGATAAGGGCACTGCCGTGCTCGTGAATATGCCATTCGAAAAGGCAAGATTATTCAGCCTTGTTCAAGGCAGGCCGCTGCCGGATTTTGCCAAAGAGATTGGTTGCGAAAACTGGGCGCAATACTTTTTGAAATGGGTCATCTCGCACCCGGCAATTACCTGCGTCATTCCTGCCACGAGCAATCCCGCCCATCAGTCGCAGAATATCGGCGCATTGCGAGGACCCTTGCCTGACAAAGACCTCAGATCACGTATGCTCAAACACATGGAAAGCATACCGGGCTTCGACAAACTACAGGACACAGCTCCCTACCCTGGTAAGTCCTATCAGGGGCTGATCAGAAGAGGCATCAACGCAAGGACCGCAGCTGCCAAATAATCATAGGCAATTTTTATCTAAACCCGCATGGGGGTTTGCCTTAGGGCACTAACCACTGCCAGCCGTCAACCGATAGGCGGGCGCGTTCATGCCCTTCACGACCCAAGGCGAGCCAGTCCATCTCAATAAAGCTCGCTTTAAGCAGGCAAAAGCAGTGGGGTTGTGCCACTTCGGTACTTGAGCCCGGCCCAGCGCTGAGAAGCGTTCCTGGCGCCCGCGGACTCAGGTAATCTTTTGCCGCTGCAGTCGCCTTGATTTGATCCCAGAGTTCCTCCACATAGGGACCAGCGTCATGAACGCTGACCTCGACGGCAATCCGTAGCTGCCAACGCAAACGCTTACTCCAGCAATGGAGCAAGCCCCGGGGATGTTTTCGAAACGCGGCTACTTTTGCGCTTCGCAGATCAGTATAAATTTCAAAAACTTTGCCCGCTATATCTACCCTCCTGAGCACGACCGTTCTTGCGTCGACCTGTTGCTCGGGTCCGAGGGACGCGAGCACCGGTGTTCGCCATTCATGGTGTCGATCGCGTGTCGCACGCTGCAATTCCTGCCAAATTCGCGCCTCAATGCGCTGTTCTTGTCCAGCTGGCGAGCTTGCCATGTCCAGTCCTCTCCGGGTATCAGGTTCTGTGCAGGGCTTTGCCTGCCTTACTTTTCATCCATGGTCCACACCCCGTCCCAGCGTCTAAGCGGAGGATCTTTCTCGAGACGATCGATCCGCCTCAAGAAGGCCTTTGCACCCGCACCGAGATGCGGATGAGCAATCAAGCGAAGCATCGCCAGCCTTGCCTCCTCCCAGTCCGCGTTACGATAAAGAGCATGGGCATCTTCCCATTCCTTCATCCATGAGCGATAAAGGTCGTTTTGCGCGTCGCTGAGGGATGCCAGCAGTGCCAGCGGTTCATAAATCGATACCGCACTATCGTAGCCCTTCACAATCAAACGGTCGACGAATCGAAACAAATAATTGGCCTCGCAAGATTTCATCACGGTTTCTGTTACAAGAATCGAAACCCCATAAAATCTTGTCAGTCCTTCGACGCGGGCAGCGAGGTTCACATGATCACCGATCGCAGTGTAAGTGCTCCTAAAGCTTGAGCCCATATCACCGACATAAGCTATACCGCTATGAATCCCAATACCAATAGCAATACGGGGAAGCGATCGCGCCTTTAAGCTATCTTGCAGGAGAGAAAGTCTGGTTACCATCATCATGGCTGCATCAAGCGCGCGCTGCTCCGGCTCTTGAACCTCAAGCGGAGCACCCCAAAATGCCATGACCGCATCACCGATGTATTTATCAATCGTTCCTTGGTGCTCGTGAATTGTTGCGCTTAGCGGCGTAAGAACCTCGCGTAACAATTGCGCAATCTGCTCCGGTGGCAGCTTTCTCGCCAGACCGGTAAAGCCAGCGATATCGGTGAACATGATGGCCAGATGATGCTCTCTTGCCTTCATCAGATCACGCTCAGGATCCTTGGCCAGTCGACGCGCAACTTCCTTCGGTACGTATCGGGCAAATGTGCCCTCAACCCTTTTCGACTGCCTCAAGGCACTCACCCAGCGCTCCAACAATGCGGCACCCACGCCGGCGATAATCCCGAAAAGTGTTGGTGCAAGTGGCACAACCCAAAGCTTTTCTTTCCACCAGTAAAGATTCAACCCGACCAGAGCGGTCAGGATCATCACCATGCCAGCAAGCGCTAGGACCGGTGTTGCATAACCCATCACAATCAGCGCCAAGAACATGACCACTGCGAGCACCACCAATTGCCAGGCATCATTCCAGGCGGGCTTTTGCAGCAATTGCTGATTCAGGATGGCAGACACAGCATTGGCATGGATTTCCACGCCCGGAAAGACGCTAGAAACCGGCGTGTTTCGCAAATCAAAAAGACCCGATGCAGAGGTGCCCAAGAGCACGATCTTGTCCTTAAGCAGGGCCGGATCAGCCCGCCCGTTAAGCACATCAACGGCAGACACATAGGTGAAACTCCCTGGTCCTCCCTTAAACGGGATTTGCATCATGAGTTCACGATCGACCGGAATCCAGACCGACTGCTTCGGATTGACCAATTCAAGCCACTCGATGGCTGCACCTGGGACGCGTTGGTTGATTTGGTCAGCTTGCATCCCTGCACCCCCGATTGCAGTTCTGATCACTGCAATTGACAAGCTGGTATAGAGGCCATGTTCAAAGGCAATCAGCGCCGGCACCCGTCTTGTTACCCCATCATCGTCAAGCTGCGGATTGATGTGGCCTGCATCGGCTGCCGCTTCGAGGAATTGCTTGAGGATGCCGGATGAGGACTTTGCGACCATGGAAACGCTATAACGATTCTTTAAAGCCTCCGGCGAAAAGTCTGACTCCGGCAAAACGCCAGGCACTGTTTTTGGCATTGCCCCTATCACCGACGATCTCGCGGTCAACATTTGGTCGGGCATGACAGCCTGACTCGCCAGAGCGTTCGAGGGCCCATTAAAGTGGTAACCTACGACCACCCTTCGACCTTCGATTGCAGCGGCCAGTGCTTCATCAGCAGGCCCCGATTCTGATTCGGAAAGCAATAAGTCCAGGCCAAGCGTATGAACTTGATATTGATCAAATAGTTGATCAATCAAAGCGGCAAGGCGAAACCTTGTCCAAGGCCATCTGCCAAGTTGAGCAAGACTTGCCTCGTCAATATCAACGATCACAATCGGGTCGACCACTGGTTTGGCAGGCAGCAGCCGCACCCGCTGGTTGTAGGCGTAGCCCTCAAGAACTTGGAGCAAGCCATTAGGAAAGACTTGCAACACGTGGCAGGCTACAACAACATAAACCGTACCAAGAACGAGAACTGAAAATGGCCGCGCTGCCCCGAGGTAGCGTCCAAGGAGCCGAATAAAATTCAAGCTTTTATAAATGGCGGTTTACGACCAACCAGCGACTCAGCCAAAATCAAATCATCATCGTCATGCCCAAGCCCGCCTGCCGCAATAATCCTGGGACGCGGCCATCGCAACATAAAGCGCCCCGCATCGTGGTAGCTTGCCTCAAAGTCTTCCTGAACGGCATGGTCATCGCGCGATGTGAAGGCAAAACGCCCATAGCAGTAGCAAATGTAGCTACGGTGCATTTGTGACTCTACATAACAGCCGGTGCCACGAATCCCGATGCTTGCGCTGGTGGTGACAATTTTTCGCTCAGGCCCTTTGCCGAAGGTTGCAACCAAGCCGCCACTTACAAGCCGCAATTGATCGACCGCCCCGGCTTTACCTTCAATCTGCAAACGCGCGCCGCGATCTTGGCCTTTGACGATGAAGGCGTCGTTACCAACCGCAAACGCTGCACTGCCACCTGGTGAGACCGCAACTTCCTGACCCACCTTAACCTGCTGACTTGATTCAGCCCGCTTTCCATCGACTTTAACCTGACCCTTGATCTTTAAGGGTTCAGACGACTGAGCCACGGCCCCCCTGCTGCCACCGAGCCCAGCAAGGAGCAGGCCAGTGCCTTTAAGCAGAGCCGAGCGACGCGAGCACGTTGAGACCAACGTGCGCAAATACTTTTCATCCATCGTTTTTCTCTAGGGCAATCTCAGCGAAACCGGACTATAAAGAAGCTGTTTGTCTAAAGCAATGCTTCTAAAGTTTTTGCGATAAACGTATAGAGTGGGATACCGAGCAATATATTGAGGGGAAAGGTAATGCCAAGACTAAGTCCCAGATAGTACACAGGCTTTGCTTCAGGAATGGCATGGCGCAACACGGCAGGCACCACAATATAAGAAGCGCTCGCGGACAAAACCATTAACAAAACCTTGTCTGGCAGTGCAAGCGCCAGCAATTGCCCAAGTCCGAGCGCAAGCGCGGCGTGCACAAAAGGCGCAATAACCGCATAAGCAAGCAAAAAAGGTGATGCATTCAAGGCATCGCGAAAGCTTCGCGCAACGATCAACCCCATGTCGAGCAGGAAAAATGAGAGCATGCCTTTGAATAGATCGCTTGAAAAAGGTTGCATCACAGCCATTCCTTTGTCCCCACTCAACAGGCCAACCACCATTGCCCCAAGTAAGAGCAGGTGTGCGCCATTGGTTAAGGATTCATGGATGATGCCTGTCATGGCTGTCTGCTTTAGCATCGCCCGGGAAGTGTCGCTTTGAGACGCCAAAGCCTTGTTATGGCGCAAGCGGTTTGCAATGATGATCGCGATGAGAATCGCCGGCGACTCCATCAGAACCATGGCGACTGCCATATGACCGCCGAACATAAGATCTTGCTGCTCCAAATACTGCATCGCTGTAAGAAAAGTGACAGCACTCACCGAACCGTAAGAAGCTGCCATCGCAGCGGCGTTAAATCCATCAATGAAGCGATGAAGGATCGTGTATGCGAGCAGCGGCACGACAAAAGCCATGGCAATCGCTGAAAGAAGTGCTAAAGCAACATCAAGGGTGAGCCCAGACTGCGCAAGCGCAAAGCCCCCTTTAAGGCCAAGTGCCATCAAGAGGTAGAGCGACAAGAACTTAGCAATTGCCTCCGGGATTTCCAGATTCGAGCGGATCGCGCCAGCGAAAACACCAAATATGAAAAAGAGAATGGCTGGATCAAGTAAATTTTGCAAAGGCGTCCTTTCAAGCGGATAAGCTTGAGGATGCCACAGTGGGCTTATCGGCCTGCTGAGAAATTCCTATTGCTTGCGCAGGCTTTCAAGTGAGCATGAGGGATCTTAACCGCGCCCGCTCTTGCTCGTTGGGCACAATACCTGTCGTTTCTGCTTCCAGAACGGTTTGACCTTTTGGATTCTTGATGGTTACCTCGGCACGTGCCCGGCCACGATCGTCAATCTCCATAATGACCCACTCGCACTGCAAGCGTTCGTTGGCATAAACCGGACGTTTGAAGCGAAATGACATGCTACTTGCCAACCATCCAATCTGGCCGCCAATCTCGGTTAAAAGGCTGGCGGTGAGTAAACCATGGGCGATAGGGGCAGCGAAGCCTTTTAATTCGATGTAAATTTGATCATCATGAACCGGATTGAAGTCTCTTGAAAGCCGTCCGAAGCTTTCGATTTCATCGGCGCTGAAAGAACGTGAAATCACAAATCGGTCACCGACTACAAGGCCCTCGACCGCACGGCTTCGCATCACTGTCATGTCTGTTTATAGAAAGCCGGCATCGCCGCCCTCTTTCTTGCGCTCCATGATGATGCGGCCTTCTGTGTGGAGCATTCGCCCCGTGATGAGAATCTGTTTCTGAGCGGCTTCCACATCTGCAACCTTGATCGGACCTCGTGCTGCGAGATCTTCGCGTACCGTGTCGGCTGCCCGTTTAGCCATGTTCTTGAAGATTTTATCTCGAAGTTTTGGCGAGGCAGCTTTAAGCGCAACCACCAGTATGTCTTGGGTTATCTCGAGCATGAGCGTCTGGATCGCTTTGTCATCGAGTTCAATCAGGTCTTCAAAGGTGAACATCTTCTCAACGATCGCATCGGCAAGTTCACCATCGAATTCGCGAATCTTGCCGATCGCCTCCATATCCATGCCACCCGATAAGAGGTTAAGGATCTCTGCGGTCGGAATCACACCACCCACGTTGGAACGCTTGGTGTCTTGCGCTCCAATATTCATCATGGTTTCGTTAAGTTCCTTCAAGGCTGCGGGTTGTACTTTTTCCAATAAAGCGACCCGCAAAACAACTTCATTACGGGTTTCCGCAGGAAAAAGCTTGAGTAGCGCTGAAGCCTGAGGTGGTTCATAAAACGTAAGAATGGTTGCAAGCACCTGTGGGTGCTCGTTTTTAAGCATTTCAAATGCCACATCCGAATCGAGGCGCTTCAAAGCATCGAGACCCGACATATCGATGGCAGCTTCAAGCTTGCCAAGCAAATCGGATGCCCCCTCTGAACCAAGCGCCTTCTGCAACATATTCTGCATGAAGGAATCTGTATCGAAGGCCACTTGCGCGTTACTGATTGTTGCCTCTTTGAAGTCTCGCAGGACCTGTAGCAACATATCTCGATTCAAGGCACGAACAATTGCCATCTTGCTTGAGATACGCTGCACCTCAATAGGCGTCACTTGGCGCAAAACATCTGCCGCCACCTCTGCACCCACCGAAAGCAAAACGACCGCTGCCTTTGAGGCCCCGTCGAGATCCTCAAAACTCATTGGCGCCTTGCCCGCTGACTTAGCGCCCTCTTTAATCTGCTCAGCGAGTGACTTCGGCCGCTCGACTTTGACTTCTTCTTCGGCCATTACAACACTCCAGCAAGATTTTCGCGGGGTCTTCGGCGCTTTGCGCCTAAAGCTTGAGGTTTGTTTAAACCAAAGCTTTTAACCAAGAGCGGAGAGGGTACCCTGAATTCGCTCCCAGGGATAGCAAGTTCTTCCAGAGACCGCAAGGCAGCGACCAGGAGCATGTCGCCTTCGGTCGCTGCGTCGGATCGTTCGACGTCCACCCCTCAGTGAGTCATCGTTCATCCAAGAAGCAGGAAATCAAGGTCCTCCCGTGAAACACCCTCTTGTGCAGCGCCATCCCGTTACAGGTCGAGCGAGTCTTTTCCTTTCCCCGCACACCATGGTTCGTCTTGACGGATTGGCTGCGGGCGATCGCAGAAGACTGCTTGACGACTTGATTTCACATTCGACCCAAGCCAAATACGTTTATCGACACATCTGGCTTGATCACGACGTGATCATGTGGAATAACCGATGTACGATGCAGGCCGATGAACCCTTTGGCAACATCACGATAAAGCGGGTGTTGCATCGCGTCTAGCTTTCCGGAGAAGAGGCACCGGTGGCTGTTTAATGGGTGAGACCTACTAGGGAGACGTCAGCAATGGCAGAGCAGACCAAGGCGCAGTCAGACGCAAGCTTCGACATCGTTATTGTTGGCGCAGGTTTTGGCGGTTTGTATGCGCTCCATAAACTGCGCAAGCTCGGTTATCGGATCAAAGTCCTTGAGGCGGGAAGTGGGGTCGGCGGAACCTGGTACTGGAACAGGTATCCAGGTGCAAGATGCGATGTCGAAAGCCTTGAGTATTCGTACTCGTTTTCAGAACCTTTACAACAGGACTGGGAATGGCCGGAGCGCTTCTCAGCACAACCGGACATTCTTCGTTATGCGAATCATGTCGCCGACCGTTTCGATTTGCGCCGGGACATCCAGTTCAACACGCGTGTTGTTTCTGCAATTTATGCAGCCCGTAGCAATCAGTGGTGTATTACAACAAACTCGCAGGAACGGATCCATGCACGCTTTTGCGTGATGGCAACCGGTAACCTTTCGCTCCCTAAAGTTCCAGATTTTAAGGGACTATCGGATTTTGCTGGCCGCTGGTACCACACGGGACAATGGCCTAAGGAGAAGGTAGACTTCAAGGGCTTGAAGGTCGGCGTTGTCGGCACCGGATCTTCTGCTATACAAATCATACCTGTTTTAGCCACGCAAGCGAGGGCACTCACCGTCTTTCAACGCACCGCAAACTTCAGCCTACCATCGGGTAACGCCCCACTTGATCCGACATTCGTGAAGCAGTTTAAAGCGCGCTACGCCGCGCATCGCGCTGAAGCCGACAGAACACCATTCGGCATCGCAGGGCATCCTCCACCCACGCAGTTCTCTAGAGAAGTGACCCCTGAAGAGCGCGAAAAAGCCTATACCGCCCGTTGGGGAACTGGGGGAAATATTGCATTTTTATACGCTTATAAAGATTTACTTGTCGATAAAGAGGCTAATGAAATCGCAAGCGAGTTCGTACGTCGAAAAATCCGCGAAATCGTAAAAGACCCTACGGTTGCAGAACGCCTCGCACCCAAAGATCACTATATCGGCACCAAGCGCTTATGCCTTGATTCAGGTTACTACGAAACATTCAATCGCGACAACGTCGATTTAGTGGACGTCAAGTCCGACCCGATTCAAGAAATCACTCAGGCTGGCATCCGAACCAGGACCCAAGAGTATCCTCTCGATGCGATCGTATTTGCGACGGGATTTGATGCCATGACGGGCGCCCTGCTCGATATCGATATCCGCGTTGAAGGCGGACCGAGCTTGAGAGAACACTGGGCGGCAGGCCCGACAACCTACCTAGGCATCTTTGTCGCAGGATTTCCCAATCTATTCATGATTACGGGGCCAGGGAGCCCATCGGTAAAATCCAACATGATTGCTGCCATTGAGCAACATGTGAACTGGATTCATAACTTGCTCGAGCACGCACAATCCAGGGAAGTTGTGAAGGTTGAAGCAAGCGCGCAGGCCGAATCAACATGGGTGCAGCATGTCAACGACGTTGCCAATGGCACGCTTTATCCACTGACAAATTCCTGGTACACGGGTGCCAATATTCCGGGCAAACCAAGAGTATTTATGCCCTATGTTGCGGGCCTCGATAAGTATCGCGATCATTGTGAAAAACTTGCGCGTGAGGCCTACCCTGGTTTGGATTTCTCTTCATCTTCTGGCAGCAACCGATAACGTCTTCCTCCCGCTTTGACCGCCTCAAGCAAATCGAAATCGCTGGGTTCAATCGTAAAGCCTTGCGGGTATGGTGAACGCGGCGCCATACCAATCGACGTCATGACGCGGTCATCGCGGTAGTAGCAACGCGTGATGACGCTGATCAAACTGGCGCAAAGATCCGGTCTTGCAGACTGTAGTAAGCCGTGCACTGAAGCTGCATTCTTTGGGTTCAAGTCCTGAATCAATGTGAGCGCGTCACGCACCGCACCAAGGTCGCGCCCTATTGAAGCGAGGATGTCTGCGTGGATCAACGGGTCGTCTGCGCCTGGTATAGAGAAGGTTTCACTGGCAGGAATCATCAATCCCGCAATTTCTCTCAGCAGTGCTTGCTCTTCGTTTGTAAGTTGCGAAGAAGGATCGGGTCGGACTGACATGTCAGACCAGCGCATAAGAGTCGAAAGAATCGCTTCGCTTAATCATCAAAAAGATTAGCGAGCCGCTGCTTGATCTGATCAGCGATGTAGAGCGCTATAGCCTGTATTGTGGCCGTCGGATTCACCCCACCAGATGTTACAAAAACACTAGCATCGACAATGAATAGATTTTTAACATCATGTGCACGACCCCAGGGATTAACGACCGATCCTCGCGGGTCCTCTCCCATGCGAGCGGTACCCATCAAATGCCAACCAGCGTAGCTGAGTGGCGACTCGGTCACAATATCTTGAGCGCCTGCAAGCTTCAAGATTTCTGTTGCCTTGCTTTGCGCGAAGTCAAGCATCCGTTTACTGTTTTCGCTCAAGCGATAATGAATCCTTGGTGCCGGTATGCCGTGAGTGTCCTTTAAGTGGGGATCAAGTTCGACCCTGTTATGCAACTCAGGCAAATCCTCGCAGATCGCAAGCATGCCCGCAGAACGGTCAAAAATGCGCCTGAAAGCCTCATGGTGACCGCTACCCCAGGGTATCCTGCCCCAGCCCATGCCGGACATAGCAGTCTGAACCGGGCCTTGGCCTCTACCAAATTGCCAGGTAAAGCCGCGAACAAAACCACGAGAACGGTCTGTTTCGTAGAACTCTTGGCTCCAGGCGACGATATGAGAGCCTCGATAGCCATCTAAGGGCTCAGCGAAGTATGCTCTGGCAAGCGCATAGGGATGAAACATCAATCGCTTGCCGATCAGACCGCTTGAGTTCGCAAGCCCCTGTGGAAATCTGTTAGAGATCGAATTCAAGAGCAAACGCGGTGTGCCAATGCCGTTACAGGCCATGATGACGATTTCCGCAGCTTGAAACTGTTCCTTACCCGATTCGTCATAATAAACAACGCCCGTGGCCATCCCTTCTTTATTGGAGCAAATCTCTCGCACGCGGCAACGGGTTCGTAGCGAAACGCGCTTTCTCAAAGCATGGGGCCAATAGGTAATGTCGGTGCTGGCTTTTGCGCCCTGAGAACAGCCCGCAATACAATGACCTAAGTGAATGCAGGCTGCTCTGCCATCATAGTTTTCCGTCGCGATTGCTGCATCAGAAGGCCACCAATGCCAACCTAACCGATTCATCGCCTTAGCAAAGAGTCGCCCCGTTTTGCCCATTGATAAGGGGGGTAGAACCGACGCTTTGGGTGGATACGCAGGGTCACCGCTTAAACTAGCGACACCCATCATCCTATCGTTGAGTTCGTAATAAGGTTCTAGCGTCTTATATGAAATCGGCCAATCATCAGCTACGCCATCAAGGGTTTTGACACGAAAATCGGAGGGATGCATCCTTGGGAAGTGTGCTGCATAAAGAATCGTTCCACCGCCCACAGCGTTATAGTTTGCTACTTTTATCGGCGAGTCATCCTCTTGAATCGGGTAGTCAGTCGCCAAGCATCTCCGGTTTGGACTGATGCTGAAATCCCCGTACTGGCGCTCTTCCCAGTTGCGGCCGTTACTTGGAAAATCGCCAGGCCGCACCCAGTCACCCTGCTCAAGGCACAGGATTCGCATGCGGGTTTCGGCAAGACTCCAGGCCACCGCAGCGCCGGAAGCACCCGCTCCAACAATCAGTACGTCAACCGGTTCCACTTGCTCAAAACTTTCATCTAGGTTTGAGTTCGACTTCGCCCCATCAGCCCATGGCCCTTGATCGGCGGATGTTCACGGATGACTTCTTCAATTGGTTCGGTTCCCCAACCGGGACGTTCGGGCATGAGCAAATGACCATCTTTGTACGCTGGCTGATGAGTAAACAAGGTGCTATCCAAGGCGATACGATCAATGTCCACTTCCATGATGCGCAGGTTCGGCACCGCTGCACAAAAATGCGCGTTCATCATGGTACATAAATGGCCATAAAAGTTATGGCAGGCAACATTGACCTCATGCGCGTCGGCAACAGCCGCAATTTTCATCGACTGCCAAACACCGTTCCAGGGTGTATCAATAATGGCCACATCGATCGCCTGGCGCCGAAAAAAGGGCAAAAACTGCTGAACGCCGATCAGGGTTTCACAGGATGCGATCGGATGGGGACTGCGCGCGCGAATCAATGCAAGTGCGTCGGGATCGCGGCTATCGATTTCCACCCAAAAGAGATCCTGGTCAGCGATCGCGCGCAAAATCTTCAAATAGCCTTCGGTTTTTGCATTGAAATTCAAATCAAGCAAGATCTCCAGATCAGGTCCCGCCGCATCCCTGATCGTCGCTAAGTGCTCACGCAAACCGTTCAAGATTTTCTTCTCAACATTCAGTGGTGGCGCAAAAGGATTACCAAACCCAGGCGCCCATCCTACGATGCCACCCTGCTCGTAGCGCCAGATGTTGGTCTTCACCGCAGAAAACCCTCGCTCGACAGCCTCTTGGGCTATGGCGCGAACGCCTGATTGATCTTTGATCTCGGGTTGATAGTGGGGTATTCGTCCTGCTCGCCAAGTCACAAAATGCGACCAATAAACCGGTAATCGATCGCGAATCTTGCCTCCGAGGAGTTCATAACAAGGCAGGCTCAGCGTCTTCGCCTTGGCATCGAGCAATGCATTTTCGATGGCTCCGAGGGCCTGACCAACAACACCACCGGCACCCGGACGGGTGGCCGCAAAGAGATCCTCTCGGATTCGCTCATGCTGCATGACCGACTGGCCAAGAACACGAGGGCTCAGCTGCTCAATTACTGCGCCAACGCCCGGGGAGCCAAATCCCTCATCGAATTCGCTCCACCCCACAACGCCCTCATCGGTGAGAAGCTTCACAAAATAGTAATTGCGCCAACCTGCACCGCATGAGAGCGTTTCAAGACTGACGATGCTTGTGCTTTTCATGAGCGAACCCCTTTGCTGAATTCGTGGATCATCAGGTCTCACTCTTGCACAATTACGTTTAGAAGTTGATAGTCCTTGGAGCATCGCTGAGCGCTTTTGCAATAAGATGGAACAAACAACCCATTCAAACTCGCCCCATGTCGACGATACCGCCTACCGGATTAGTGATCTACGCTTTAGAACTTCACACCGTCTCTCGTTTTTATGCCAGGCTTTTGCTGGCGAAGATCATTCATGCTGACGCCAAGCATCAGGTCTTGTCCTGGGACGATGGACAGCTTGTTATCCACGCCATACCTGCCGAATATGCCAAAGACATCCGCATCCAGTCCCCACCGGTACCACGTGAGGAGCAAGCCATTAAGCCATGGTTCAAGGTTACTCGCTTACTTGATGCCCGGTGGACCACCGAGTTTTGCGGGGGACGCGTCTGTGGTGAGGTTTGGCAGGGGGCGGGTTATAGGGCACTCGATGTCTGTGATCCGGAAGGCAATGTGCTGCAGTTACGCGAACTCAGCAATTAGACTGAGCCTAGAAGCTGCCATGGCTTTGCATGGTTCTAGAATTCGCGGCCCTCAAAGTCGCTCAAATGAAATGTCCTGAGTTTTATTCGAAGGATCACGCTGCCTCATCGCAAAACGAATGGTTTTGCCACCCTGCGTGAGCCTTCCTTTTAGCCGCGTGGGCGCCTGCTGATCGGCTCGCTGCAGTTCAAGGTCTACCTCATTGCCAAGGATTCGGCCCTCACCCAGTACATAGTTGATGCCGCGGCGATTAATTTGAACGCTGATCATCTGATGGGACTGCACGATACTGACCGTATCGCTCTCTAGATCAAGCACGGCAGGAACGCGCCAGCGCCCTTGCAAGCCCGCCGGCACAACCCACAACATCGCAAGCTCATTGGGAACCTCGGTAATCATCTGATCGGGACGCCAAGAGCCAAGATCAAAGCGGTTGGATACCACTCTTGTCCCAGGCCTTAACTTTTCCAGTCGGGGTAACAACTTCGCATTGAGCGCTTCACCCAAATACAAAGTCACCACAGTAGCCTCTGAAAAATCGACCTGAAACAGGTCCGCCTGCCTGAAGCTTATCCGATCGGCAACGCCAGCCCGAATCGCATTGCGCCTGGATAGTTCAACAAGCTCACCGTTATATTCGATACCCACGGCCCTCGCCCCGAAGTGCTGGGCTGCGAGAATAGGGATGATGCCGTCACCCGACCCAAGGTCATACACCAGATCGGTGGCAAGCGTTTTCGCAGCATGAAGCATGGCCATCGAAATCGCGCGGCTCGAGGGCATCCACATCACGTCTTTGCCCGCCGTGGCCAGCTGCAAGCGATATTGATCGTCGCCATAATTGGCGCTGCTGCATGACCCGAGGGCCCAAGCCGAGATGAGCGATCCCGCACCTCGAAGAAAGCTTCGTCGTTTGTAAGATCGAAAAACGCTTCGCCTATCGTATTCAGACAATTGCGTGGTCCGTGTGCTGTATGGCAAAGCAACCCGTCGTGATCAAATCAACTTAGCGAGACGTACCGCAATCGCCGAACCTTGACCAACCATTGAACACCATACTTGCAACATGCTGCCTGGCGCCTCGTTGCCCAAACCCTCGAGCGCCTCGTTGCGGTGATCAAGCTCATCTTGCCGAAAAGCTTCAAGCATGGCCAAGAGATCAGGATAATGGCCAAAAACATGCGAAACCTCAGCCGCCTGCAAGCCACATCGGCTCGTGCTCAGACATGCGCTATGGTGAGTGGCGTCGACTGCTGACTTGACCGCATCGGCTCGCAAGAACTCAATTTGCTCCAGGTAATGAACATCCACGAAGCGCTCGACGGCTGCAATCGTAGCCAGTGTCCATCGCCGGCCAAGCAGTGCAGGAACACTGCCAGTCACAATACCTGCAATGACCCAAAGCGGTAAGAGCAGACTGCGGAAGCGCCAGGGCAACATACGATTCATGGCATCAAGATGGATCTGCTCCTGTTGCCTGTGCGCTTCCAACATGGCTTGCAAATCCCGATCTCGAGTAAACCATCGCATGCTGCGATAAATCCATACTGCGCCGGTTTCACCAGCATGATCTGAGCGAATGGCTGCAATCATCGTTGCGGGCAGCCAGTGAGGCCGCAAGAAATGGGGCGCCCAGCTTTGCATGAGGGGCCGAATTCGCAAAAACAAAGCATATACCGCGTCCATCATCCACAAGCCGCCGGGAAGTCGTCCGATTAAGGCCAACGTTCGCCATAGCGGCGCAAGCCTGCTCCAGAGCCGAACAAAGGCTGGCGCACCATGAAACCATTGACCATCGTCGCTATAAATATGGAATCGTTCTAGCAAGCGTTTGCGATCGGGTTGATAAGCCATAGACCCTTTTGGGATCTCAAGCGCAGCAAGCGATAAATCGTGCCAAACAATATCTTGCGGTGCGTTGCGCCGGTAAAAAGCCACTTCGCGAACACAAAGCGGACAGGAGCCGTCAAAAAAGACTTTCATGATTTGTCTATGATAGGTGCTTTGCAACCGGCTTGCCGCAAGCAATCTTCACCGTAGGGGAATCCAATGCTGATTCCAAACGATTTTCATGCGCTTGTCATCGGGGCTACCGGAGCCTTGGGGAGCGCTTTTAGCAAACATCTTCAGCTCGATCCTCGATGCCAGAGCTTGACTGAGTTATCCCGTAAGAGCCATCCAGGCTTTGAGCTCGGCAGCCCAGATGCCTTTGCCGATATCGCCCAAAGTCTGAAGCCGCCCGATGCTTTAAGCCTCGTGGTGGATGCAAGCGGTGCACTCAGTTTTTTGGGACGAGGCCCTGAAAAATCACTTCGAGCTCTCGAGCCAGCACAGCTCAGGCTTGCGATGGATGTGAACGCGATCGGTCCTATCTTGCTGATCCGCGCATTGATGCCTTTGCTGAAGCAACGCGGACCCATGCTCTACATCAAACTATCTGCACGTGTCGGTAGCATCAGCGATAATCAAAAGGGTGGTTGGTATGGCTATCGCGCTTCAAAAGCAGCGCTGAACATGATGCTTCAATGTACAGCCCTTGAATGGCAGCGCACAAACCCGCAGGCGCAAGTCATCGCGCTTCAACCCGGCACGGTCCGCTCCCGCTTGTCGATGGACTTTGTACAATCCATGCCAACGGTTTTGTCTGCAGACGAATCAGTACAAAACAGTTTGCTCGCCCTTGAAAAACTGCAGGCTCAAGCAGGTGCGCAATTCATCGATTTTCGCGGCGAATCAATTCCTTGGTAAGCCCAGGCCAATGCATCAGGCTGTTCGGTTTACTGCTCCTGCTTGCCACAGGTGCGGCCAAGGGCTTTCAATTCTCTGACCTGGAAAGCAGTCAGTGGACACCCTGCGCCATCCAGGGTGGCCTGTGCCGTTTTGAGGGTACTCGCGTCGTTCGATATGGCAAAGATAACGCTTGGAGCCATGCGGTAGCGACCGATCGTATCGAATGTTCGAATCGTCACTTTATCGATCCACTGCGACATTTGCCTAAAGTTTGTGAATACGGAAAGGTCACAAGTCCTGCCATTGAAGGGCCACAGATTGTCATCAGACCTGTTTTCTATGTATTCAAAGATCAAAAAAATAGCGGTCTGCCCAATGATCAGGATCGTCTGTTGATCAAACATTACCTTGAACATGCTCGAGATCACTTCAAGCGCTTGCTCGGGCCTGATGTTTCGTCTTTTGAACTCGCTGATGCCCTGATCCATCAGGGACAATACGAGGAATCGGCAATCAGAAACATCGCAGAACAACATCAACGAAACGCAAATGACAAGCCCCAGGATCAAGCACGCGATAGCGCCCCAGACTTTGAACACGCCATGCTTAAGGAAATCTTTGAGGCGAGAGGAAGCAATCGTTATCTTGAATCTAGCGTTTTCGTTTTTATACTTGTTAATCCGAATATGCAGCTTTATCGACCGCAATGGGGTGCGGGTGGACGCAACTTTAATGGCGGCGTGAATGGCGGTGGTGGCTTGGTTGTCATTGAGTACAGGCGCTTACGCCAGGGTATTTACGGTACGCTGGTTCATGAACTTGGACACGCTTTTGGCCTTACCCATGTGAACTGCGCAGGCGAAAACATGAGCGAAAGTGAATCCCTCATGTCATACAACCCGAAACACCGAAGTCGCGGGACGGATGTCACGGTCAACCCAGGAATACTGACCGAGGCTGAGCGCATCAGCCTCTTGCTTAACCCTCGCATCTTCGCCCACGCACAGGAAATCAAGGCGCTGCAAGACCAATCGCATGCCTGTGTGCTTCCGGCTATGCACACTTATCTGGGCACCATACCCAATGTTCACGGCCTCGGCTATGACTTGACCTTTAACGAACAGCTTGTGAGCGGCTTTGATGCGATGTTCTATACCAAAGCACAAGCAAAGCGCCATTGCGCAGCAATGCGACAACGCTACCCTGGCATTCGAGTTGGCTGCCGCTTTGCAGGCGAGGTTTTGTATCCGCAGTAGCCCCATCGCAGCGCTATTCATGGTGGCTGATTAGCGCGCTTCCCGATCCAGCCAGGCCCTTAACGCTCGAGCCGGCGGTTCACCATTAAAGTAGGTCACCTCACCGGCCTTGTTTATCAAGGTGACAAAGGGCGTGAGACCGCGCCAACTCGGATTGACCGAAAACCGGATTGCCATCTCATTGCCCTGAAAAACCATCAAGCGGTCAACGTCGCTGTAGCTTGATTTCTTTTCAGTCGCAGTCGGTAACTCGTCGATCATGACAACAAGCAGTTGAGGGGGGTTTGGCAATTGGCCTCGTTGCTTAGCAAGCGAGCGAACCACTGCCGGACAATGCGCGCAATAGCGTGCTGAAAAAACCAAGATGCTCGATTGCTTTTGATCGACAAACGTTTGAAAACTTTCGGGCCCGAATGGCACGCTTGTGGCTGGCGAGGCCGCATGCAGCCCTGAGCAAAGCATGAAGCTCAGCAACATGCCTATGTAGGGTCGATAAGGTTTCATGGATCAAGCCGAAGCAGTCGAAGTCCCTGGTCTGTATTCCAGATACCCCAGACACCGTCGCTCGGCGATCCGACGATCAGCGGATAGTCATGTTTTCCGGCATGCACACCAAGCACACGCGTATTGAATTGCTTGCCCTCATCATCGGACACCCAGGCCTTCCAGACACTGCGCTTGCCATCGAAGAACTGCCAGGTCACAAAGAGCATCGACGCTTGCCGAAAAATGTCGGCATGTTCGGCATTCGCATCGGGCAGCTCAATCGGCGTGCCAAGTGCTGAACCTTCGGCATTCAATCTGCCGTAGCGGACGGTAGCACGACCATCGCGTTCTCCGTACCACAGCGCATGAAAACCACCGTCGCTTGCCGGCGCAATTGAGGGACCATGGTGCGGGCAAGCATCCAACTGCCACTGGTCCTGGCTTGCCCTTTGCATGCTTTCAGGCGCAGCAAAGCGCCACAGGGCATGGTCGCGGAAATTGGGCTCAAAAACATGGCGCCACATTGCAACAGGCTTACCCTTGTTATCGAGCGTTAAGGCAATCCTGCAACATTCACAGCTGTGGTCTGCGACTTTGATGTCCGGGCCAAAGCTTAAACCCGCATCCATCGATTCATTTCGATAGATTGCAGCCCCCCGGTAGTGCTTTGCAAGATCACGATGATTCAGATTTTTTGATCGACGAATCAATTCCTGATCGCGCTTATCAATCCAAAAGGTATGCAACACACCCTGATGATCAAAAATGATCGATTCAAAACGATGGGTGATCTCCTGTCGATCCTGATGCACCGTAAAAGGCTGCGAAAAACTCATACCGCCGTCGACTGAGCGGATCATTCGAATTTCACCGGTATAAGGTCTAGAAAGTGGTTTGGTATAGCTGATGAGCAGCTGACCCTTTGGACCGAACTTGATTTTAGGGCGATTCTCCCCGGATGCTGAAACCCTGTCGCCCGATAGCTTGATGATGCGCTTGGGCTCATTCAATGGCTTACCCTGCTCAAGAACCCGTTGAAGATAAAGCTCACCAGGCCTATGTGAACCGACGACCCATAGCGATCCCTGCGTATCAAACGCTGCCGAGACGGCGAGCTCGGCAGCCTTCTCGGGCGGATGAGTATGAGCTTGCACCGTCAGCAGCCCAAGGCCAAAGACGAAGCAATGTAAGAGCCATATCGTCAGGGTTCTTATCATGTTTCTTCTCTCAAGTTGTAGATCGATAACGAGCGCTCGCCGTGATCGCCGCGCAAAAAGGCCCTTAGGGTTCGCGGACTACCACCGTGCTTCAATGCCTCCATAAACAGTCCTCGGGAGGCCGGGCGCATAAAGGCCACCCGCTGGGTTGCTTTGCGATGCGCTGTCGGCATAGCGCTTGTCCGTCAGATTCATCGCCCTCAAAAAGAGCGAGACATCCGTACCAAGCGCCATACTCATGCGCAGATTCCAAAGCCCGTGCCCAGGATACTTTCCAAACTGATTGGCTTGATCTAGGAAGTAGGATCCAACATGGACCCATTCCAATTGGGCATTCAAGCGAGCGGTTGGTTTGCCCGAAAGTCTGAGGTTGGCAAGCGTCCGGGGGGCGGATTCGATGTTTTTGCCAGCATAATCAATGCCTCCACTGCTCCATTCCGAATAACGATGCGAGGCATAGCTTGCTGCAAGATCGAGGCGCCAGGAAGGTGAGAGCGGCGTACCGACCAAGATTTCGAGACCGCGATGCTGGGTTGTGCCATTGTTCGTCTGAACCGAATAGCCTGTGGCATCACGCTGGCTCAGCAAATCGTCAGACTTGGTCAACTGATAGACCACCGCCTCGTACTGAAATTGCTGGCGGGTGCCGCGAAAACCCCACTCGAATTGCTCAGCCTTGATAGCCTTAAGCTGACTTGACGCATTAAACAAGGCGAGCGCCTCGGCTTGACGGGCGCCGAGGCTACCCCCTGAAGCAGACCGGCCTCCGCGAAAAAGCTGACTCTCTGATGGCGTTCGAAATCCCTGGTTATAACTGGCATACCATTGTGACTGCGTACTCAACTGGTAAACCAAGCCAAGCTTGGGCACCCATCGTGAAAAATCCGCCTGCGCACTGGACGGCAGGTAGTACTCGCGACCTGCAACCGTAAAAAATCCAGCACTCGCCTGATTGTTCATGGTGTAGCTTGATTGATCCCGGCGCAAACCGGCACTGATCCGCATGGCAGCAAACGGAGAAAACTCCCCATGCAGGTAGGGAGAGATGTTTTGGTAATTGACTTTGTAGTCATACATTGCAGCACCCAGGCTATAGCCGGTGTACTGGGTGTAAAGCCCTCTGAAGTTGGCGTCGGTCGACGCTGCAGCCCTTGGATCGATCTGCGAGGTCAGTGAAATCTTGGTTTCAAGGCGCTTACTTGGACTATGGTCGACATCAAGGCCAAGGATAAAACGTGATCGGTAAGCGTCCTTAAAGTCGCGCTGATACTTTGCCAAGAATCCCGTGGAAAAAACCTCGGTATCTTCGATTCGCGCATCACCCGTGAAGTTATAAGAGCCATTAAGATCCATTTTGTTCTGACGTAAATAAGGCGTGACCGAAAGCTGTTGTCCAGCACCCAGGTCGTGCTCAAAAGCCGAAGAGATCCGCAAGGCATCAACCTTTCGATAAGCGGGCGAACGCAGGTTAACTGTGGGGTCATTCAGATAGAGATCCCGCGGCAGCGCACTGTTAGCGCCAGTTTCTTGATCGATCGAAGTCATGCCAACAATCGTCTTAACCCGGGTGGCTGACGACAACTGGCTATCCCAGCGCAGATTGAGGCTTCGTCGGTCGTAGCCCGTGTTCTCGCGCCAGCCATCGGTTGACGTGAGGTTCACATCAAGCCTGAGCGTACCCGCTGCACCTTCACCGGCATCGGCGCCCGCCAACAAACGGCGATAACCCCACTGACCAAACTCCAGCGAAGCGTTAGCGCCTGCGCGGGTGGAGGGCGTCCTTGTGATCACATTCACCACACCGCCGATGGCATCCGAACCATAAAGCGCAGAGGCAGGACCCCGCAGCACTTCAACCGATGCGGCGGACGGTATGTTGACTTCGTAAAGTGCGTTATGGTTAAAGTTCCCGGTCGCACGAATGGGGATGCCGTCTTCAAGAAACAAATAGACCGGGCTGGTGGTGAAGCCCTGACGAATCGCCGTCTGATGACCCTCGCCGTTGGTCACGCTCACCGCAACCCCGGGGATCTGACTGAGTAATTCACTGGGATGGGTGGGTTTCGTGACAGATATTGATGATTGTCCAATCACGCCCACTGACCAGGGCGTTTCGCTCAGCGGCACCGCTTGACGGGTTGCGGTCACCGTAACAGTGGCCGCTTGATCGCGTGACGTTTGAGCCGCCTCGCCTTGATTTGTTTGGGCCTGCGTTGATTGAGCATGGGCAAGGCATGGGACCATCGCAAGCACAGCGGCTGCAATAGGAGATTTTTTGAACATTTTCGATCCAATACAACAAAGTTTGAGGGTTTTCGGTTCGCATCCATATTGATACGAATATCATAACAATCAGGAAAACATTCAAACCAGTGTTGGTGGACCTCTGGAGGGTAGCGGGGGCTGCGCAAGCGCGATTAGAAAGGCCTCTCGCTGCGGCTCAAGCGCGTGAGCAAGCGGCGAGGGTGGATCAAATCGCGGCTGAATCGGAAGATCGGGTGTAAAAAACCCGGAACACAAGGGGCAATCGCCGGATGAAAGCTTCGCATCCGTGCCTTCACCCTGATCGTTGACCACAAGCAGGCGACTGCCGTGTTCAGGTGAACATACGCTGTCCAAGGAAGTCGGATTGAGCAACGGTGAAGCCATTGAGAGCACCGTGAACAGCGCAAACCAGAGGGCAACGAGGCATCGCAAGCGCTTCACCGGGGTTCCTTGACCAAGCAATCAAGCTTTTTCATCGAGCGGAGATTAGCAGGTCTTGAGAAGATGTTTCAAGCCATGCTTCAACCAAGCGGATGAGACTCGCGATAAAGCCTGCCCGCTAGAAGAAGGCCATCGTCCTCACTTCAATACTTTCACGCTTGGGGGCATCGGCCGGCGTATCAGGGTCTTCAAAGGCAGAGTGCCCCATGAAACGACAACGACCGTCTAGCTCCGAATCGAAGGTCTTCAAAAGCAATGCGTGATGCTTTTCCATTTGCGGGAAATACATCCACCGGTGTGCAGGCGAGTAGCGCATGACATAAATCTCGCCGGTACGATCGCGATACTTCAAAGCCATGCGGATCAAATCATCGCGCTGGTGTGTCTGTGCATCGATCATCGCAAGTGGCAGCTCATGCACGGTGCGGCATAGGGGCTTCCAAACATTAAAAAACGCCACGCGTCGACCGAGCAATTCGTCAGCATCATCGGGCACGATATCCCTGACACGTTGCGGGCCACTCTGTACGGTGTAATCGCTGTGAACCAACAACACGGCAGGTCGTTGAACGCTTGTCTGCTGCTTGAATTCAGTGGAGGGCTTGGAAAAGACCATCTGTTCGGGGGGTTGGCGACGCCGAATCGTGTGATCAAAGACCTCCACCCGCTTTGCGCCGGTGTGCTGCTTCACAAAATCGACAACCTCCGGATAAAAACCGCTCTTGATGGACCCGTCGTCAGCAAAATCCTGAAACGCTGACTGAAAGTCTTGAAGCTCAAAACCCTCCCGATCGACAGACAAAGCCCGACGTGCAGGCCAGGCATCCCAGATTTGAACCGGCCTAGGATCGGTTCCGGCGGGGTTTAGCTCATCACCGGGATCGGGTTCGTAGAAGTAGTAGGCCGCTGGTCTGCCGTTATCGACGGTGTAATTCATCGTGGCCTGGACGGCCCTATTCAGTGTCTTCAATGCCATCCTCGTTCAAACTTCATTCATAAAGGGGACTGGCCCGCCTGTTGGCAGCGCCAGTCTCAGCGCTTTAGAGTCCTCAGGCCGGCTTCGTGACGGTAAAGCCTTCGTAGACCATGGTTGCCTTCCAGCACGGCAGCGACGCCACATCTTCAGTCATCCATCGCAGCAGATGAGGATGCTCCTCCAAGGGCAATTGCTGCCAAGCATGCAAATGAATTGGCGAAGCCAAGGCAATATCAGCAATGCTGGGGTGTTCTCCGGCAATCCATCGAGACTGCTCCAGGCGCGCATCGAGAATACCTGCAAGTTTGTGGAACTGGGGGCGTTGTGCCTCAAGCACCGCTGGATCCGCTGCACCGCCAAGCAATGGCTTCACGCAGTTTTCAACGAGATAAACATAGGTACTTGGAAACCAGCTTGACGACTCCCACAAGAGCCATCGGTTGATATCGGCGCGAGTCTTCAAGTCGGTCGGGTAGGCCTCATGGTTACCCACTTTGTCGGCCGCGTATTGCAGGATCGCATTGGATTCCCAAAGCACCAAATCGCCATCCACCATCGCGGGGATCGAAGCATTAGGGTTGATCGCCAGATAAGCTGCGCTTTTTTGCTCCCCTTTGAAGTAGTCCACATGCTCCAGTTCAAAGGGGGCGCCAATCAGATCAAGGCCTGCAAGTACTTTGCGGCAATTCACCGTGATGGGGTCTGCGTAAATTTTCATATCGTCTCCTCGTGATGTCGATGCCTGTTGAAAGTTTTCTGTTTTGTTTTTTCAAGCTTATCGGTTTACCGAAAATCAACAAACCGCTTAAATGCAAATGAATTGTTCGCTCATTGGAAACAATCGTGATTAGTACCGAGATACTGTTAAGTTTTGTGAAAGTGGCCGAAACACTGAGCGTCGGGCGAACTGCGCTCGCTTTAAATGTGGCCAAAAGCGTGGTGAGCAAGCGGATCGCGCAGCTTGAAGGTCACCTCGGTGTGACCTTGTTTAGTCGAAGCACAAGACGGATCGCTCTAACTTCTGCAGGCGAACTCTATCTTGAACATGCCAAGCGTGCCCTTGCCGAGTTAAGCGCTGCTGAAGCATTGATTCTTGCCAGTCGCTCAGAGATCAAGGGCCGCATCCGCATTACGGCCCCGGTCTCTTGGGGGCAAAGGGTCTTATGCAGGCTCTTGCCCGAATTCTTACGCATGCATCCTGGTATTGAAATCGAGCTCGCACTCGCTGATCGCATCGTCGATGTGGCCTTTGAGCGATTCGATCTTGCCTTGCGATGGAGCGCATCGTTGCCGCGACAGGATTTGGTCAGTTCGCCGATCGCCAGGATCAATTGGCAACTGACCGCATCGCCTAGCTACCTTGCCGTTCATGATGAACCGAAGTCACCTGATGATCTGCATCAACACAGCAGTCTGTTCTATTGGCGAGAGCCTGCCGACCAATGGTGGCTGATGTCAGCCGGGCAAGAGCAAAAGCGCATACCGGTAAAAAGTCGTTACCATGTCGATAACCCCGAGGCGGTGCTTGAAGCCTGCCTACAAGGGCTTGGCATTGCCCAGCTGCCTGATTATCTTTGTGCCCAAGCCATTCATGAAGGACAACTCCGCGCGGTTTTACCGGGTTGGATTCAACAAACGCGGTTCGGTAACTTGATCACAGCCCTGGCACCACCTGAGCGCATGCGAAGTCTTCGCAATCGATTATTAATCGATTTTTTATTGCAGTCCTGTCACGCCAACCATCCCTGACTTTCAAAAAAATCATTCAGGAATCCTGCCTCATGAAAAAAACAGTTGCCATCTATGAAAATGCTTTGGATCACATCAAAGGACGCGTTGACGCCGATCAACTCAAGATTCAATGGATTCCCTACACCAAAGAGGGCATGTATCTTGTCGACGGCAAGCGCTTGAATCCGCAAGATGTAAGGGTTGACTATCTCTGGCTGAGTCCTCTTGTCAGCATCGAAAAGTTTCTTCCAGAGGCCTTTGAAATGGCCCTACAAACCGCGTCAATCAAGGTCCTCCAAACCTTTAACGCGGGACTTGACCATCCTTTCTACAAGAAAATCGCTGCCCTTGGGACGATGATTTGTAACAGCAGCGCCCAAGGTGTGGCGATTGCAGAGTATGTTTTCGCCCAGGTTTTCTATAGGTTCCATCCGATCGCGTTGCAGCGCCAACAGCAAGCCGATCGCCTTTGGAGGAACACGCCGTTTCGTGAACTATCTCAGAGCACCTGGTTAATCATCGGCTTTGGACCGATCGGGCAGGCGATTGCAAGGCGCGCCAAGGCCTTCGGGGCCAAAACACTGGTGGTGCGCCGCAGGCCTCAAACCGCAGAACATGTCGATCATTGCGCAAGCACAAGCGAACTGCTCGAACTGCTTCCGCAGGCGGATATCATTGTTTTGGCCTGTGCACTAAATGAGCGTACAAGGCAGCTGGCTAATCGTCAGTTCTATACCCGCACCAAGCCTGATGCGCTTTTGATCAATGTTGCCCGCGGCGCTGTGATTGACCATCAGGCGCTCCTTGAGGCACTTGACCAGGAAAAACTTGGACATGCTGTCTTGGATGTTTTTGACACCGAGCCGCTTCCGCCAACAGATCGGTACTGGTCGCACCCCAAAGTTTCCTTGACCTCACACACTTCTTTTGCTGGTAGCGGCACCATGGCTCGATGGAACGATTTATTCTTAGCAAATATCGAGCGCTTCGCCAAGGGCGAAAGGCTTGAGAATCTCGTGGATCCTGCGAGCCTGCTCGACTAGAGGT
>DENJ01000029.1 GCA_002359635.1 Burkholderiales bacterium UBA2647 | reverse complement strand
GCTGGGGAAGCGGCTGGCTGACCGCCTTGCTTCGCTTGCGCGCTGGCAAGGGTCTCCACAGCAGCGCTCACCTGGCCCAGTGCCCAAGCGAGGTTGACAGCGGTGGGACGGGTTGCAAGGAGGGCATTGGCAAGCGCATTGAGCCAACCCGCTTCACGATAGCCTTGTGGGTTCTTGGCAAGCGCTTCACTGATCGCCATGGCCATGCCAAGGGCAGCGACCGCGCCGATTAAAGGGGCCCCGCGTACTTGCATACTGGCAATTGCATGGGCGCAATCTTGACTGCTTGAAAGGCGGATCGCTTCCCGTTCGAAGGGAAGCTTGGTTTGGTCCCAGGTAAAAACCTCCCGATGCTCGATCCATAGCGTGGGACGCAGCGTCTTTTTGGTCATCGGAAATGGCGTCATCGGGGCTGCTTGATGAATATTTGGCGCAACGAGGGCTTGAACGCTTGCAATGTTAGCCTTAGCTGATGCGATCGCCTGCTTTGCCTGATCATCATTCATGCCGGATCTGAGCTTTTTGTCGGTTTTCTTGCTCGGCTTGCTGGGCGGTTTTCACTGCGCTGGTATGTGCGGTGGCATTGTGGTGTTTTTGAATCGGCCGATCATTCCGATCACAAAAAGCCACGGGCCTGCTATAAGCGACCATGATCCCATCGATGATGTGAGCTTTAAGCGCGGCAAGAGATCGCGCTTTGCGGTTGTTGCTGTTGTTTTGGCTCGCCAAATCGCCTATTCGCTTGGACGCGTGGGCAGTTACACCATTGCCGGCGGCCTGATGGGCGCATTAGGTTCATCGACCCTGTTGCTCAAGCACATCCTGCCCATAGAGCAAATCGGCTTTGTGCTGATAAATCTGTTGATGCTCGCCTTTGCGCTTTATCTTTGGGGTTGGGCGCAAAGCCTGCGTTGGCTTGAGCCTGCCGGCCAGTGGCTTTGGTCCAAGCTGTCGGGCAAGGCGGCTCGCTACTTGTCGCCAAGGTCGATGAAGGCGAGTCTGGCCGCTGGCTTGCTTTGGGGCTGGCTGCCATGCGGCATGGTATACGGCATGCTGCTTGCAGCGCTTGCCAGCCAGCAGGCCCTTGATGGGGCATTGCTCCTGGCAAGTTTTGGTCTGGGTACCTTACCCAATCTTGTTGCCTTGGGTCTCGGTGCTCAGGGTTTTGGTCGATTGCTGAAAAGACTTTGGTTGCGGCGGGCGGCAGCGCTCATCCTGTGTGCCTACGCGCTTGCTGGCTTGATGCGCCTTGATCCGCGCGCTCACTTATTGTCGGTGGTTGATGTTTGCATCAGTTGGGTGAGCCCATGACCGCCTGCTTTCATTGCGGGGAAGCTTGCCCGCCGAAGGCGCAGGAGGTACTGATTCTTGGCCAGCCAAGAAAAATGTGTTGTGCAGGCTGTGCCGGTGTGGCCAACACCATCGTGCAGGCAGGCCTGGAGCGCTACTACAGCCATCGGGAAGCACCAGGGCTCCAAGACGGGTTCGGCTTNNGTTGAGACGCCAAGTAAGCCTGGTCCTGTCGATGAAACCCTCGATGTGGAGCGAGACTTTGAGCGGCTGGCCCAGCGGCGCGGCTTTATTCAGCAAGTCGATGATCCCGAGCATGGTGTGCAGCTGCAGTCCTTTCTGATGATCGACGGTATGCGATGCGGCGCCTGCGTTTGGCTGCTTGAGCGGGGTTTGTCGGCTGCCGATGGTGTCCGTCGGGTGCAGGTGAATTATGCCCAGCAGCAGGCTCTGGTGCAGTGGGACGCACAACTGAGCAGCCTGGCGAAAATTCTGGCGCGATTGCGCGCACTGGGCTACCGGGCGCTGCCTTTTGATCCTACAGCGCGCGAGGAGCGGCTACAGCTGATCGAGCGTCGTCAACGACGGCGCTTGTTTGTTGCCGGACTTGCAATGATGCAGGTGATGATGTTGCAAACCCCGCTTTATTGGGCTCACCCTGGTGATGTCGAGCCAGGCGATGCCGCACTCTTGCGCTGGGCCAGCATGGTCGTGACCCTTCCAGCGCTGCTTTACAGCGGCTGGCCCATCCTGCAAGCTGCGGTTCGCGATGTCAGCCAAAAACACCTGGGCATGGACGTGCCTGTGGCTATTGGCCTTCTGGCCGCCTACTTGGCAAGTGCAATCCATACATGGCAGGGACAAGGCGAGGTCTACTTTGATACGGTTACGATGTTCTTGTTTTTGTTGCTGAGCGCGCGAAGCCTTGAAGCAAATGCAAGAAGGCGCTCTCAGCGCTGGCTTGACCGGCTCGCCGCCGGCATACCGCAGGCGATTCAACGCATCGGCCCGGATGGAACCGAAAAAGTGTTGGCAGAGGATTTGCAGGTGGGGGATTTGATCGCCATCGAGCCCGGGGCTAGCCTGCCCGCCGACGCGATGTGTTTAGAGGGCGACGTACATGCTGATTGCTCCTTGCTTAGCGGTGAATCAATGCCGAAGCGCTTTGCTTCCGGTGAAGTCCTGCCGTCGGGCGCTGTGATTGCCGAGGCTCAGGCAGTCCGCTTAAAAGTTGTGCGGCCTGCAAGTGCTTCAACACGGGCCGATTTGCAAAGACTGATTGCTCGGGCGGGCAGCACAAGGCCGGTCATGGCGGCAATGGCCGATCGCGCTGCGCGCTACTTTGTCGGTGGCTTGTTGATCTTTGTCCTCATGGTATTCGCCGCATGGCTCTCAGTGAATCCTGCGCGGGCCTTTGAGATCGCGGTTGCTGTGCTGGTAGTCTCCTGCCCCTGTGCGCTATCGCTCGCAGTGCCCGCCGTGCTTGCTTCGGTTCAGTATCAACTGGCGAATTCGGGGGTTGTTTTGCAAGCCGGTGACGGGCTTGAGCGGCTGGCTCAGGCAAGCGATCTGGTGCTTGACAAAACCGGCACCCTGAGCGTGGGCAGGCCGCAGGTCTTCCGGCTGAGCATCCTCGATCCCGCCTTTTCAGAGCACTCGGCGCTTGCACTTGCGCTGCCTTTGCTGCTTGCATCGCCTCATCCCCTGGCGATGGCTTTGGCGCGTCACGCTGCCGGCCAAGGGATCTGCCCCTCAAAAGACGATTCGCCAGGCGTCGTTCAAGGCTTTCTTGGTCAGGGCATGCAAGCAAGTCTTCCCGATGGCTCGGTCCTCAAGCTCGGCTCGCAGGCCTTTGTGCGAGCGCAGGGCGCTCAAGATGCTGTAAACGATGCTGCAAACGAGCAAGAGGATGTTTTGCAAGAGGTATGGCTTGCCATCGATCAAGTCCCGATTGCCCACTGGCAGCTTCGCGACGCTTTGCGTGACGATGCGCTTCCTAGTTTGCAGGCGATCAAGGCCATGGGTTTGCGCTTGCATGTGCTTTCGGGCGACCGGCAAACCGCCGTGGACGCTTTGGTCAAGCAACTTGGGCTTCTCAGCCTGTGCCCGGAGGGTCGCTTTCTTGGCGCTCAATTGCCCCAGGACAAGTGGGCTATCGTTCAAGCCATGCAGGCTGAAGGACGCAGGGTTTTTATGGTGGGAGATGGCTTAAATGATGCCGCGGTGCTCGCCGCAGCCGATATGTCGGCTGCTATTGGCCAGGCAAGTGATCTTGCAAGATTGCATGCAGGTGCCTTGATTTTGTCCGATCGCTTGGCGTCGGTGGTCTTTTTGATGGCTGCCGCTCGCCATGCGCAAGCCCTGATGCGCCAAAACATCGCCTGGGCGACAGCTTACAACCTGATTGCGATTCCCCTTGCAGCCTTGGGTTGGATTCCCGCTTGGGGTGCTGCGCTTGGTATGTCGCTCAGTTCCCTGGTGGTTGTGAGCAATAGCTTAAGGCCGGTGCCGTGGAAGCGATCTTTCTCTTGATCCCGCTAAGCCTTGCTTTGCTCGGGGTGGCGGTTTGGCTTTACTTCCGTATGGATAACAGCGGGCAATTCAAGGATTTAGAGTCGCATGGGCGTCAGCTCTTGCTTGACGATGACAACACGGGGGTGCAAGCAGGCCAAAAGGACGTTGTTGCGTCGCAACAAATCCCGACTCAAGTTACAAAGATCGCGAAGCAAACGGAGCAAAACAAATCAAATAACCGATAAACGGTTGAAAATTGCCGCCTAAGCCTTCCGTCGGCTCACAAACGGCGTAAAATCCCCTAAAGCATTTGTGGAAATAGGGGGATTCGATGAGCACGATGGAGGCTTTCGCAAGCAGCGATAAGGCGGAAACTTATAACTATACGGTGGTGCGGCAGTTTGCCGTGATGACCGTGGTCTGGGGCGTTGTGGGCATGCTGGTCGGTGTGGTGATCGCGGCGCAACTGGCCTGGCCGGCTCTAAACTTCGACATCCCCTGGTTCACCTACAGCCGTCTTCGTCCCCTACACACCAATGCGGTGATTTTTGCATTTGGTGGCAGCGCGCTATTTGCGACTTCGTATTACGTCGTTCAACGAACCACCCATGCGCGGCTTTTCGGCGGCCCGCTTGCTGCGTTTACCTTTTGGGGCTGGCAACTGGTGATCGTTTTGGCGGCGATCACGCTTCCGCTTGGTATTACCCAGAGCAAGGAATACGCCGAGCTCGAGTGGCCGATTGATCTGCTGATCGCAGTTGTTTGGGTTTGCTACGCCATTGTCTTCTTCGGCACCTTGGCCAAACGCAAGATCGAGCATATTTACGTGGCCAACTGGTTTTTCGGCGCCTTCATCATTACGGTTGCAGTCTTGCATATTGTGAATAGTATGGCCATGCCCGCCTCGCTCACCAAGAGCTATTCAGCCTACGCGGGGGCCCAAGACGCGATGATCCAGTGGTGGTATGGCCATAACGCTGTGGGCTTTTTCCTTACCGCAGGCTTTTTGGGGATGATGTACTACTTCGTACCTAAGCAGGCGGAGCGTCCGGTTTACTCGTACCGGCTCTCGATCGTGCATTTTTGGGCGCTCATTTTCACGTATATGTGGGCGGGCCCGCACCACTTGCACTACACCGCTTTGCCCGATTGGACGCAATCACTCGGCATGGTGTTTTCACTGATCCTGCTTGCGCCCTCCTGGGGGGGAATGATCAATGGCATCATGACCCTATCGGGCGCATGGTACAAATTGCGTAACGATGCAGTCCTCAAGTTTCTCGTGGTGTCGCTTTCCTTTTATGGCATGTCGACTTTTGAAGGCCCGATGATGTCGATTAAGACCGTCAACGCCTTGTCACACTACACCGACTGGACTGTAGGCCATGTGCACTCGGGTGCGCTTGGTTGGGTTGGTTTTATTAGCATTGGATCGATCTATTATTTACTACCAAGGCTTTTTGGCCGCGCTGCGATGGCCAAGCCTCAGTGGGTGGAGTTGCACTTTTGGATTGCAACCATAGGGATTGTGCTTTACATCGCTGCCATGTGGATCGCTGGGGTGATGCAGGGATTGATGTGGCGTGCCACCAACCCCGACGGCACCTTGACCTATGCTTTTATCGAGTCGATTAAAGCAACCTATCCCTACTATGTGGTCCGCTTCCTTGGAGGCGTGCTTTATTTAAGCGGCATGGTGCTGATGCTCATGAATTGCTTCATGACCATCGCCCAAGGTAAGTCGGTCAAAGCGCCGATTCCAGCCCTTGCTGCACACGCTTAATCGACCAAGAGGAAAACATCATGAAGCTCGATCATGGTCTGATTGAAAAAAATGTAACCTTATTGATTGTGTTGGTGATCCTCACCATCAGCGTTGGTGGTCTTGTTGAAATTGTTCCCTTGTTTTTCCAGCGTTCAACCACCGAGCCTGTGGCCGGGCTCAAGCCCTATGACGCTTTACAGCTTGCCGGCCGTGATGTTTATGTGCGCGAAGGCTGTTATGGTTGCCACTCGCAAATGATTCGCCCCTTCCGTGCCGAGACTGAGCGCTATGGACACTATTCGGTAGCGGGCGAGTTCGTTTACGACCGACCCTTTCAGTGGGGCAGCAAACGCACCGGGCCAGACTTAGCCCGCGTCGGTGGTCGGTATAACGACGAGTGGCATCGGATCCATTTGATGAATCCGCGCGACTTGGTACCCGAGTCCAACATGCCGGGCTACCCTTGGCTCGCCAAGGCTGTGGTGAGCGGTGAAACCATGCAAAGCCATATGCGTGCCTTGCGCAAACTCGGCACGCCTTATAGCGATGAAGAGATCGCCAAAGCGCCTGAACTGGTCAAAGACAAAACCGAGATGGATGCCTTGATTGCTTATTTGCAAGGCTTAGGCACGGCGATTAAGCGTTAGGGGGCACAGCGATGGACTGGTTAAACGATATGCGCGTGCTCGTCACCCTGAGCTCATTTGCTGCCTTTGTCGGTGTGGTCTTATGGGCTTATGCGCCCGCCTTACGTCACCGTTTTGACGCAGACGCTGCCATCCCTTTTCTTGATGATGAGCAGCTTTTAAGCGAAGAGGCAGGTATGCATGAGGCGGCAGGGGTTCGAGGGAGCGCTGCGGCGCAACAGAGGTTAGCGAGGAAATAAGATGGGCACAACACAACACGTGGTGACTGATTTTTTTAGTCAAGGCTGGGGATGGTACGTGGCAGGTGCAACCGTCGCTTCCATTGCTTTTTGTATCTTCTTGATTGCGGCCACCGCCAAGCAGCGTTTGCCTGGCAACGAAAAGGGTGTTGGAACAACAGGCCACGCCTGGGATGAGATCGAAGAGCTCAATAATCCTTTGCCGCGTTGGTGGGTGGGTCTATTTATCATAACGATAATTTTCGGTATCACCTATTTATATTTTTTTCCTGGTTTGAGTACGCATGCAGGCCGTCTTGGCTGGACACAAACGGCGCAGTATCAAGACGAAATGAAGCGTTATGATGAGTCAACCAAACCCTTGTTCGCGCAATATGCCAGCATGACGATTGAGCAGGTTGCTGCGGATGCCAAAGCCAAGGGCATGGGCGAGCGTATGTATTTAACCTATTGTGTGCAATGCCACGGCTCAAACGCCAAAGGTTCCATAGGGTTTCCCAATCTGACCGATAAAGATTGGCTCGGTGTAGGTGATGCCGACTATATCGTTACAACGATTTTGAATGGCCGACAGGCTGTCATGCCACCGATGGCTGCAGCGGTTGGTACAGCAGCTGATGTGGAAAATCTGGCCAATTATGTGCTTTCGCTTTCGGGCGCTGCGCACGACAGCTTAAAGGCACAAATGGGCAAGCCTAAGTTTGGGGTGTGCGCTGCATGCCATGGCAACGATGGCAAAGGCAATAAGCAAATTGGCGCACCGAATCTGACCGACGATGTCTGGCTTTACGGCGGTGGATTAAGAACCATACAACACACGATCAATGAGGGGAAGCAAAACAATATGCCCTCTTTTGGCTCGCTGCTCGGTGGTGATCATGAACTTGCCCGAGCCAAGGCCAAGGTGCTTGCAGCCTATGTCTGGGGCTTATCCAACGAAACACAAGCCAAATAAAGAAGTCTGTAAGTCATGGCATCGCCCCAGCCGGTCGTGGTGAACCTTTATCAGGCTCACAAGAAGCTCTATCCCAAGACAGTCCATGGGCAGTTTGCACGCTGGCGCTGGGCGCTTGTGTGGTTAACGCAATTGCTTTACTACGGACTTGCTTGGCTCCCCTGGGGGGATCGGCCTGCGGTTCTCTTTGACCTTGCCTCACGTAAGTTCTATATTTTTTCGCTTGTTCTCTATCCACAGGACTTTATTTACCTCACCGGGCTTTTGGTGATATCGGCCTATAGCCTGTTCTTCTTTACCGCTATTGCGGGAAGACTATGGTGCGGTTACGCATGTCCGCAAACGGTTTATACCGAGATGTTTTTGTGGATAGAACAAAAAATCGAAGGCGACCGATCGGCAAGAATACGACTTGATCAATCGCCTTGGTCCTTGAAAAAACTAAGGATCAAGGCGAGTAAACATCTCTTGTGGCTTGCACTAGCCCTTTGGACTGGGATTACCTTCGTGGGCTACTTTGTTCCGATCAGAGCGCTCTTGCACGAGCTCTTGAGCTTTGAGATCGCTGGTTGGTCGGCATTTTGGGTTTTCTTTTATGCCTTTGCGACTTGGGGCAATGCAGGCTTTATGCGTGAGCAGGTTTGCAAGTACATGTGCCCTTACGCCCGCTTTCAGAGCGTAATGTTTGATAAGGACACCTTAGTGGTCACTTATGACCCGGTAAGGGGTGAGCCGCGCGGTGCAAGGAAAAAGCCAGAGCAGGCAATCGCGAGCCAGGCTGCAAGTAAACGCGGGGATTGCATTGATTGTGGGGTTTGTGTTCATGTTTGCCCAACAGGCATTGATATCCGAAAAGGTATGCAATACGAATGCATTGGTTGTGCGGCTTGCATTGATGGCTGCAATGAGGTTATGGATAAGCTCAGTCTACCAAGGGGTTTGATTCGTTATTCGACTGAGAACGCTATTGCCGGAAAAGTCGCTGAAAAAGATATTTTTTCAAGGATGTTTAGGCCTCGAATCTTGATTTATGCAAGTATGCTTTTAGTGATTGTGAGCGCGCTCTTTACTGCATTGCATTTGCGTACGCCCTTTAAAGCCGACATCTTGCGCGATCGCGGCTCGCTTGCTCGAGAGCTTGGCGGCGGTGTGATTGAAAATAATTATCGTCTTCAAATGATTAACGCAGCAGAGCAAGGCGTAAGCTACCACTTGAAAGCGAGTGGCTTACCTGGTTTGCAGGTAAGCCCGTCGGAGATCCGGGTTGATGCCGCAAGTACACGTCTCATCGCGATTGCCATTCAAGCGCCGGGTGAGACCGTTCCTGCAGGGTCAACAAAGATCGTCTTGGAAATTGAAGCGATGGACGGTTCGGCAACGGTGATGGAAAACACAACTTTCTATGGGCCAAGGCGAACACCATGACAGCAAAAGTCATCACGATCGGCCCCGATCCCAAGCCTTGGTATCGACAAGGCTGGCCATGGTTGTTGATGCTGATGCCGGGGCTAGCGGTTGTAGGCGGTGTGATTACTGCGTATTTGGCGATCAGTTCAAACCATGCGCTGGTTGTTGGTGAGTATTGGCGCGAGGGCAAGGCCATTAACCATTCGCTTGCCAAAGAAGCCCAGGCTAAGGCTTTAGGACTTGAACTGAGTATGCAGCAAGTCGGCAGCGATCTTCGCCTGCAACTTCGGTCGATGGGACAAGCCGCTCAGAGCACAAACCCAATCCGGGTGCAATGGATCCATCCCACCTTATCTGGACGAGATCGTATGGGCATTGCGATGCCCCAAGGACTTGGGGTTTACCGTATCGCTGATTTCACATGGCCCAAAGAAGGCCATTGGCAGCTGATGGTTGAAGACGCAGGCGGTGCCTGGCGTATGAAAGCCGTCTGGTCGGCTTCAAGCGATGAGGTGGTGATACGCCCCTAAAAAGCGGCGTCGGCCTCAGGAGAAGAGCCAGGAGATGGCTTGGCGATTAGGAGAGAGGCGATGCAGGATGCAGAGGAACAAGTTGTGATTCGCGAGGCACCGGGTTTGGGTTGTCGCTGTGTGATGCAAATTTTATGGCCGTCGTTTTTAATAGCGATTGTGGCCAATGGCATCTTGTTTTCGCTGGTTGATCCCCGGGATGTGAGTTTGGTCCACGAATACCTTGCCGATGACTCAATGGCAGCATACACCTTTGGATTTATAGGATTTTGGATCCTTTTTGCAGCCAGTTCGGCGCTGACGCTTTTTCTCGCCCATGGCCATTTACGTGAGATGGCAACGCAAGCCTAAACCCCCTGCTTGCTAGCTTGAGCGTAGTGACTAAATTTTTGTGAAAGCTTCTGCGAGGATTTAGTCGCTTGAGCCGTGCAACCGGTCAAGCGCTCGGCGTTGCTGCTTCGTGGGTCGCCCTTGTTCGATCGCATGCGCGGGCTCGGGGAAAAGCTTGCGGCGTTCTTTCGCAAGCGCAAGCGCTTCCATCGAGGCCTCGGTTTCGCGGTAAAGCTTTTGCGCTTCCGGAGCTGGCCCCCGTTGTTCGGATAGCGCGATGACTTTTATCTCACGCAAGCTATCGCCTTGACTGAGCTGCACGCTGTCTCCGGGTTTTAGCGTTCGCGCAGGCTTTACATGCTCGCGATCGACTTTAACCCGGCCCTTTTCAATCGCTTCCTGGGCAAGCGAGCGGGTCTTATAAAAGCGGGCCGCCCACAGCCACTTATCAATGCGTGTCATCGCCCGAATCAATCGCCAGAAGACTAAACACGCTCACCGCTTGGTCGCGTAGGAGCGCCGAGCCACCGAGGTCGCGCAAATCGATGATCGCGCATGCTTCAAGAACCTCAGCCTCTAAGCGTTTGATTAAGCGTACTGCAGCCAGCATCGTGCCTCCGGTTGCCATTAAATCGTCGACCAGCAAAACCTTATCACCTGCTCTCAATGCGTCGATATGAATTTCAATACTGGCCTGGCCATACTCGAGTGCGTAGTCTTCTTTGATGGTCTTAAAGGGCAATTTGCCGGCTTTACGGATCGGCACGAACCCGAGCCCCATGGCCTGTGCAAGCGCTGCTCCCAGCATAAAGCCGCGCGCATCGATGCCTGCAATGACATCAGGTTTCATGGGCTCGTAGCGCTGCTTGAGCGCATCAATCATGCTTTTGAAATGGGACGGGTTTTGGAAGAGCGGCGTGATGTCTTTGAACATAACCCCTGGCTTTGGCCAGTTTTCAATCGTCCGTATACCATCAAGCCAAGCTTTGGCTTCAAATTCATTGCGGGGTGCGATTGCCACGGTTGCTTCTCGTTAAGTTTTTGAATCCATGAACGTCATATTAACTTGATCGAAGTCGCAACAAGCTTTACGTCACCCGATCGAGCCTTCGATAGCCATGCGGAGTTTAGTGCCAATGTCCCATGAACCGGCGCCCAGCCCAATGACGCGTTATTTTGAAGACTATCGCGTGGGCGAAGTCGCCAAGTTTGGTGATTATGAAATCACCTCGGAGGAGATTATTACCTTTGCCAAACGCTATGACCCTCAGCTTTTTCATATCGATCCGGAAGCTGCCAAACAATCATCCTTTGGCGGTCTGGTGGCAAGTGGTTGGATGAGCGCCGGGGTTCTGATGCGCTTGCTGGTCGATCACTACATTTCGCCGCTGGCATCGATGGGATCGCCCGGGGTCGATGAGCTGCGCTGGCACAAACCGGTGAAGCCCGGAGATCGCTTGCATGCCCGTGTGGAGGTTGTGGGCAAGCGGCGTTCGCAGTCAAAACCTGATCGCGGCTTGATTCACTTCGTCCAACAGGGGTTTAATCAACAGAGCGAGCTTGTGATTTCCTTCAAGGGCATGGGGATGTATCGGTGCCGTTCCCTCGAACCTGGTCCCGATGGGATTTAAGCTTAAGCAAGGCGTTGCAAGACAGCCTGCATGATGGCACGCTCCAAAGCGCTACCTTCAGGCACGGTTTTCATCCAGCCCCGGGCCTGCGCCTGATCAAGAAGCGCCCGGGTGCGCAAACGGATCATTTGCTGGCTGACCGCCTTCATCGCAGAGGCAGAGGCTTGCGAGCCGCTTGCGCG
>DENJ01000071.1:17548-26586 GCA_002359635.1 Burkholderiales bacterium UBA2647 | reverse complement strand
CGGTCTAAATCGCTGAGCGCTAAACGACGCACACCGCCCTTTGCGGTGGCGCCGATTTGAGCCAATGCCATCAGGCTGTCCCATAAACGGGCCGAATGAACTTGCAAAGCTTGCGTGCTTGCCATGAAATCACCTCGTTGTTGCAATAAAGCGCGAGAGCCTGAGCTAGGGCTTGGCGGATTGCTCAACCCCAATCGGATCTTAAGCTATCGCTAAGGGAGAAACATCGATGAGCTCAGCGCGCTATCAACAACGTCCTCAGGGATCAACCTGGGGTGATTTCGGTGAAGACGATCAACTCGGGCGCGTGAATCTCATCACCGCTCAAAAAGTGCTGCAAGGGGTAGCGGAGGTGAAAACAGGACAGACCTTTTGTCTTTCGCTGCCGCTGAATCTCCCCGGCGGCAATATTCTCAATCCAAGACGGTTTCCGCCTCAAATCTCGCCAACGATTCGCCAGGGGGCACCGAATTGGATTTATGAAGTGCGCCGCGACGTCGAGGACGCAACCGATGTGGTCAATGACGACAAGGTACTGCTTTGGCTTCAGTACTCCACGCAGTGGGATAGTTTTTCGCATGTGGGTAGCCTTTTTGATGCAAATGGTGACGGTATTGCAGAGCCGGTTTTTTATAACGGTTTTCGACCCGACAAATCCTTCTCATTAACGAAGCGCGACAACACCGATAGCGCACAAGCATCGCCTTGGGAATCCGCCGCTCAGGCACTCAGCGTCGATCATTTCGCCAAGCACGGGATGCAGGGTCGAGGGGTGCTCATCAACTTGCGTGATCAACTCGGCGACGGGCGAACCGTCGTGGGCTACGACTTATTGCAAAACCTGATGGCGGCGCAAAACGTCGAGGTGGAAGCGGGCGATATGCTTTGCATTTACACTGGATTTACCGATCGTATCGTCCAGTGGGCGGGCAAACCCGACGGTGAACTTGCCCATCATCTGTGTGCTGCGCTTGACGGGCGCGACGAGCGATTATTGCAATGGATCAGCGATAGCAAGCTAAGTGCCTTGATTGCCGATAACTATGCGGTGGAGCATTATGACGGGAGCAAGCCGCCCGGGCCTTGCGCCACCTTGCCCTTGCATCAACATTGCCTCTTCAAGCTCGGTGTGCCACTTGGCGAAATCTGGTACTTGCATGAGCTGGCGCAGGCCTTGAAAAGCCAGGGACGCTCGAAGTTTTTACTGACGGCACCACCACTGCGTCTACCAGGTGCGGTTGGCTCGCCGGCCACACCGATTGCAACGCTTTGAAGCCAACCTTATTTCAAGTTTCCCAGGACTGAGCAAGCATGACGAAAACCATTCCGCCAATCCTCTGGCAAGCGAGTGCTGAGCGCCTTGCCCAATCGCCGACCACAAAATATTTGTTGTATTTAGAGCAATGTCGCGGGCTTAAATTTCAAGATTATCAAAGCCTTTGGCAATGGTCAGTGGATGATATCGAAGGATTTTGGGCCAGTATCTGGGAACATTTTGCTGTGATCAGTCATGCTCCGGGACCTGGCTATGACCAAGTGCTTCCCAAAGCCAGCATGCCGGGCGCGCAGTGGTTTAGCGGCGCAGCGCTCAATTATGCGCAACAGTGCCTGCATTGGGCCGAAAACGCAGATTTTGCCCAGCAGACTGCCCTGATCGCGCAAAGCGAAACCGAGCGCGAGCGGCAATGGACCTGGGAAGCGCTTTCGTCGGAGGTTGCCCATCTCCAGCAGCTGTTGCGCGAACACGGTGTTGAACGCGGTGACCGTATCGCTGCCTTCATGCCTAATGTGCCAGAGGCCTTAATGGCCTTGATGGCATCGGCTTCCTTAGGCGCGATCTGGTCGTCGGCCTCTCCCGATATGGGTGCGACCAGTGTTCTTGACCGTTTTCGGCAAATTGAGCCGCGTGTGCTGGTGGCGGTGGATGGCTATCACTATGCAGGTAAAGCCTTCGACCGAAGCGATATTGTGGTTGACATACTGTCGCAGTTGCCCAGTGTTCGTTTGCTGATCTTGTTGCCAACATTACAAAAACAAGATCATATCGAAGCGCGATGCAAGCCGCTGGGTGTAGGCTTTGTAAACTTGCAGGGTTTTCTTGCCGACTCGCAAGCGCAAACGTTAAAGCCAAGCTTTATACCGTTACCCTTTGATGCGCCGTTATGGATTGTGTATTCGTCCGGTACCACGGGCATGCCAAAACCGATTGTGCACGGCCACGGCGGGACTATTTTGGAGGGCCTCAAGAGCTTAGCGCTCGGGCTCGACATAAAGCGCGGCGATCGGTTTTTTTGGCAGACCTCAACCGGCTGGATCATGTGGAATTCGCTTGTGAGCGCACTCTTGGCCGGGGCAACGGTCTTGCAACTCGATGGACACCCGAGCTATCCCGATTTCGACACCTTGTGGTCTTTTGTGAGCCGACATCGGGCGAGTCTTGTCGGTATCAGTCCTGCTTATATCGGGATGTGTATCAAGGAAAATTACCAGCCCGTACAAGCTTTTGATTTATCGGCGCTGAAAACCCTCGGTTCAACAGGCTCGCCATTGACTGCAGCAGGCTATCGCTGGGTTTATGACGCGGTGAGTAAGGATGTGTTGCTGGCAAGCATTTCGGGCGGCACCGATCCCGGCGCTGCTTTTATCGGTGCCTCGGTGATGCTGCCGATATACGAAGGTGAGATGCAATGCCGTTGTTTGGGCTCAGCGACGGAGGCTTTTGATGACGATGGCAAGGCGCTGGTCAATCAGGTGGGCGAATTGGTTTGTACGAAGCCACTACCCTCGATGCCTCTATATTTTTGGAACGACCCGGAAAATAAGCGCTATTTCGAGAGCTATTTCACCCAATACCCTGGTGTTTGGCGTCACGGCGATTGGCTTGAGATTACCGATCGAGGCACTGCCGTCATTTATGGGCGTTCAGACGCCACCATTAACCGCCACGGCATTCGCATGGGAACGAGCGAGCTTTACCGGGTCGTGGAGACTTTTGAGGAGCTTGCCGACGCGCTGGTGATCGACCTAGAATACCTCGGCCGGCCAAGCATGATGCTTTTGTTTGTCGTGTTACGCGGCGCACATACACTCGACGATGCCTTAAGCAAACGCTTGTTAAGCGCCATCCGTGAACAGTTGTCTGCGCGTCATGTGCCGAATGCGGTTTATGCGATCAGCGACGTGCCACGAACCATGTCGGGTAAAAAGCTCGAAGTGCCGGTCAAAAAAATCTTGCTGGGTCAAGATCCTGCCGCTTCGCTAAATAAGGATTCGATGGCCAACCCGCAAAGCGTTCAGTGGTTTATCGATTTTGCAAAAACCCTCAACTCATAGCCTTCGGTATCTTGCGCGGCGCCGGTGGGCTTGCGGCCATTGGACTAAAAAATCGAGCAGTGATCTCGCTGAACGCGGCAAACTGGAGACTTCCTTGGCAACGATTTTCAGCTCGCGAATCGCCCAATGGTCTTGAAGGTCGACAACCGCAAACAAACCCCTGCGTCCATAGCGTGCGGCAGCCGACCTTGGCACAACCCCCACGCCGACGCCCGCCTCGATCATTCGCAAAATCGAATCAAAACTGGCCATTTGTAATCGAAATTGTAAATCTGCGCCAAGTTGCTGAGCCTGCGCCGATATAAAACCTGCAAGCGCACTGCTTTGACTGAGGGTGACATGGTATTCCTCAAGCGTATCTGCAAAGTGGACCTGCCTGCGTGCAGTCAGTCGATGGGTTTTGGGCACAGCGAGCACGAGATCATCGTGTCCAAATTCATGGACTGCTAAACCCTCGGTATCTATCTCACCGGCCACAATCCCCAGGTCAGCGCGCGCTTGTTTTAAAGCGAGCACCACGTCGGCACTGAGGTGTTCTTTGAGATCGATGGTTACCGTCGGATTCTGGGTCAGAAACAGGCCCAAAGCTTCGGGTAAATCACCAGAAATCGAGGTGGTATTGGCAAAGAGCCGAACATGCCCGCGTAAGCCCACGGCGAAGTCGCGCAAATCCATGTGCAAATGGTCAAGCTGACGCAAGACCCGTCGCGCATGCAGCAAGAGCGCGTCGCCCGCCGCCGTTAGTGCAACCCCATGGGTGCGCCGATAGAGCAATTTGGTGCCAAGCTGTTCTTCGAGCTGGCGAACCCGGTTGCTTGCCGAGGCAAGCGACATACCGCTTTGCTCGGCTGCACGGGTGAGGCTTAAGGCCTCGGCGATATGTACAAAGAGTTGGAGATCGGCCAGATCGATACGACTACGCATGGGCCAATTATGCGGCGCAATAGCCGCGCGTTCAGTTTTTCGCGCCCTGCACTTGTTCGAGCAGGGACCTCAGGCCTTGATCAGCGATCCCAAACTTGTGAAGTGCGCTCACCGTGTGGGCGAGATAGTCCATGTTTGAGCCGCGATCGCCCTTGGAGTAAGCCAGTCGTCTGAGCAAGTCGCTATGGCTCAAACGCAGATAGCTCGAATGTTCCCGTTTTGCAACAAAGCCCAGGGCGTTGACCGTCAGACCGTGACGAAGCCGAAGTTTGAGGAGTCTGGGGCGATAGGCACCGTGGTGCATTTCCCGAGCCCAGAGCCTTTCCAAGGCAAGCGCTTCATGACCCGGACTGAGCTCCCAGGCCATGCCTCGGCAAGAGCCTCCCCGGTCCAAACCAAGAACGACCCCAGGTTGCTCGGGTGTACCTCGAAAACGGGTCGAACTGATGCAAAATCGTCGGTGATAACCGTCCACACGCGCAAGCAGGCCACGACGTACCGGTATTTCAGGGTTCCAAATGAGCGAGCCGTAGGCAAACACCCATCGGACCTTGTCCAGCCAAGCCATCCAATCGGACTCAGGCACATGTTGCTGCCCTCGAGCCGGCTTAACATCATCATGGTCGAGGCGCAGATGGTTTTGCGGCAAATGCCATGCCGCAAGCAGCTCGGTGGCTGATGAGGGATTCGAGGCGGGCCAAGCTTGGTGACCTTGGCTGAGCAAGTCAATCGACATGCGTCATGATTGTGCAATACGGCGAAGATTTCAAGTAAAAACAGTGAAACCGGTCTCAAGCTTATGATTTCTTTACAACAACTTGAGCAAGCCATAAACCGAGCCCGGGCTTCGAGCCCTTCGCGCGGTACGGATGCCCAGCTCGACCCTGAGGTTTCCGTGCTTGCCGGAATTTATGGACAAATGATTTACTACAGGCTCAAGACGCTGGCTTTGAGCGCGCTTTCGCCGCGCGAGCTTGAGGCTTGGCAGCGCTGGTCTTTGCCGCGCGTGCAGCAAATTCAAAGCCCACCTTACCCTGAGGATCGAGGGTCAGATAAGCCTTGAATTTACGCCGCGTTTTGCTCGAAACGAAATCCTGAAGCAAGTCGGTTTTACCCTCGCGCAACAGTTTTTGCATCTGCTCAGTGCTTACCATTTGCTGCAGAATCACCTTGCCCGAGCGGAAATCGCAAGGCTTGGGCTGTGTCAAGCTGTGTTCGCAGGCATAAGCGAGCGGCTGTTCAAGCACGCGGCCTTTGCATTTCGGACAGCTTCCAATATGAGGCAACTGACTAAGATCAGGTGCTTCAACGCTTCCATCGTCGCCCTGAAGACCTTGTCCGAAATCAAAAGCCAATCGGTGGTCCGGCGCTAGGCGTAAAAGTGCTGAGAAAGGACGCCCTTGTTTGCTACGAAAGCCTTGAAGCGGACCAATTTCGCGACGGGCCATCAACGTCTCGGCTTCTTCCACCGACAAAGTGCGGGCTCCCGGTGTTTTTGAGATGGAAAAATCACAGGCCACACAGGCGTAGCGGCGATAATTTTCCCTCACCAGCGCACCACAGGCCGGGCAGGGCGCCTTGAGATCGACAAAATCTCCAGGCACCGTATCGGCGGCGTAGTTCTTCGCGCGATCAACAATTTGCTTGGCCATTTGGCTGATTTCGCGCATGAACTGAGCCCGCTCAAGCTCGCCGCGTTCCATCAGGGATAACTTGTGTTCCCAACCGCCGGTCAACTCGGGTAAGGTCAGTTCTTCAACACCGAGTCCCCGCAAAAGCGTCATCAGTTGCGAGGCCTTGGTGGTCGGAATCAGTTCACGCCCCTCGCGATAAAGATAGTTTTCCGAAAGCAATCCTTCGATGATCGCAGCGCGAGTTGCCGGTGTGCCAAGACCTTTTTCCGCCATCGCTTCGCGCCAGTCCTCCTCATCAACCCGTTTGCCGGCGCTTTCCATGGCAGAGAGCAGGCTGGCCTCCGTAAAACGGGCAGGCGGGCGGGTGTGCAAGGCCTGACAAGCAAAGTCCAACATGTTTGCAGGCTCCTGCGAAGCCCCCTTCGGACTGAGTTCGGGTAAGGCCGCTTCAGGATCCACACGATCGCGCCCCATCACCACGAGCCAGCCTGGTTCGATCAGCACCTTGCCTTCGGTTTTGAAGTGCAAATCTGCGATCTGAGTCAAACGTGTGGTGACCAAGAACTGGGCGGGGGGGAAAAACACCGCCAAAAATCGGCGCGCCACCATGTCATAGACTTTCGCTTCGGCCTCGCTAAGGCCAGAAAGCTTGGGCGTTAAAGGGGTTGGGATAATTGCAAAGTGGTCGCTTACTTTGCTGTTATCAAACACCCGCTTATTGGGTTTCACCCAAGCATGCTGCAAGATGGTTTGCGCAAAACCGCCCAGGCCTTCAGCTTTGCTTAAAGCGGCCATCGTGTCTTGAACGGTTTGCAAATAGTCTTCAGGAAGATGCTTAGAGTCGGTTCTTGGGTAGGTTAAGAGCTTATGTTTTTCATAGAGCGCCTGGGCCAGTGAGAGGGTTGTTTTGGCCGAAAACCCGAAGCGGCTGTTGGCTTCCCGCTGCAAACTGGTCAGGTCAAAAAGCGCCGCTGCCGCCTGGCTTGAGGGTTTGGATTCGTCGTTTGCAAGGGCTTTGGTACCGCTTTCAAGCCATTGCCCGAGGGTTTGCTCAAGCGTATGCGCTTGTTGCGCGTCCCAGATTCGCTCGGCCTTGGCTTCGTTGTCTCCGGGGTTGCGTTTAAAACGCGGGTCAAACCAGCGTGCCGTGTAGTTGCCTGCTTGCACAGCAAAATTGGCGCTGAGTTCGAAATAAGCTTTTGGAACAAAGCGCTTGATTTGCTCCTCGCGCTCGACCACGATCGCAAGCGTGGGTGTTTGCACACGGCCTACGGTTGTGAGGAAAAAGCCCCCGTCACGCGAGTTAAAAGCGGTCATTGCCCGCGTGCCATTGATCCCCACGAGCCAGTCTGCCTCTGAGCGGCAACGGGCGGCATCAGCGAGGGCTTGCATTTGCGATTGCTCACGAAGATGACCAAAGGCCGCGCGGATCGCCGCCGGCGTCATCGACTGAAGCCACAAGCGTTTGATCGGCTGTCTGCCTTTGGCATGTTGCACGATCAACTGAAAAATCAACTCGCCTTCGCGGCCGGCATCACAGGCATTAATCAGCGCTGAGACGTCTTTGCGCTTGATCAAACGCGTGAGCATTTTTAAACGCGCTTCATTTTTCGCGATAGGCCTTACATCGAAATGATCTGGCAATACCGGCAGGTGCGCGAAACTCCATTTGCCACGCTTGACTTCAAAAGCCTCCGGGGCAGCAATTTCAACAAGATGTCCGACAGCTGAGGACAGCAGGTAGTCTTCGCTCTCAAAGTACTCGCCCTGGCGGGTGAAGCCGCCCAAGGCTTTGGCGATATCGCTTGCGACCGAGGGTTTTTCAGCAATGATGAGCGTTTTGGACATGGCAATAGGGCTAAGGGGGCGGATCATACGCGTCATCAAAGGCTCTGAGCAAGCCCGGCGCGCGAAAAAAATCTTGCTTAATGGATATTTTCAGCGCCATCGATGCTTCGCGCTTTCATAACATCCGGAGCACATAACGGCCATTCGGCTCGCGATGAATAAGCCCCTCGAGCTCCCAGCGAAGACTTTGCAACAGCGCGGTTTCGTAGCTGCTTTGCATCAGATGTGCGAGGTGGTGAACATCGAAGGCGTCATGGCCGATGCGCTGGCGAAGCAAATCGATTTGCGGCGTCCCGCTCCTGTTGGCACCATCAACCTGTTTCTCGGGCGAAAAAACCTGAGGAGAAACAATCGCTTTTCGTGGGGCCGCAAGCAGCCAGGGCAGTTCGCTATAAATATCCTCCATACGCTCGGTGAGACTTGCGCCCTGGCGAATCAGTTGATGACAACCCTTGCTGCGCGGATCATCGATCGAACCCGGGACGGCAAAAACGTTTTTCCCCAGGTCGGCTGCTGCTTGGGCGGTGCTGAGCGCACCGCTTTGCAAGCGTGCCTGTACGACCAGGACCGCGACAGCGAGCCCGGCAATCAAGCGATTACGCTGCAAAAAGCGAAACTTTTCGATGCGCTGCCCCGGTAGCAGGGCTGTGATGACGGCGCCTTGTTCGGCAATCTTTTCCCGCAGATGCTGATGCACCCGGGGGTAGCAGCGATCGACGCCCGTACCCATCACGGCAATGGTGACCCCTTTGGCTTGCAATGCGCCAAGATGGGCGGCTGCGTCGATACCTTCGGCCATGCCGCTGATAATGCTCAAACCGGCGCCTGCCAGCGTTTCGGCAAAGCTACGGGCTAGTTCTGCCGCCCGGTCACTGCAGGCTCGGCCGCCCACAATCGCAAGCCCGTGACGGCGCAGGTGGACCGGATCGCCTTCGACAAAAAGCGCTCGGCATGCGCCTGAGCCTTGCTGGAGTGACTCGGGGTAGCGATCGTCCTGCAGACTCCACAAGACATGGTGATTGCTGCTTTGCAGCCAGCTTAAAAGAAAGGGGCTCGCCCGCCAGTGATGCGGGGTTAAGGCGTCAATTTGAAGTGCGATGGCTTCCTGGCTAAGTGGCTTTCCCCGCTTGCTTTGCTGGGTCTGACACCAGCCAGCTAATGCCATGCTTGCCTGGCGTCCCTCACGCCAAAAAGCCAGCGCACTGGGAAAGTGTTGCAAGATCCACCCCAGCGCCCAAGGGCCGCGACTTTCCCATTGCAGCAGACTGAGCCTGGCAATTTGTTCCTCGGGGTCGAGCC
>DENJ01000071.1:0-17541 GCA_002359635.1 Burkholderiales bacterium UBA2647 | reverse complement strand
GGGATGGACCGTCATGGCCTGGGTTTCGATGTTCATGTTTAGCTGCCTTGAAATAGCGTCCGGGACAGAGCCTTTCAAGGCAGTAGGCGAGTTTTGCGGTCGCCTTGCAGATGAAACCATGATCGTGGCCTGTCCGTGTCATGCCGCACTACAATATCGGCATGGCACGCTTGCAAATACTTCGATATCCCGATCCTCGCTTGCATCGCAAGGCAAAGCCGATTGCGAAGATTGACGATCGTATCCGGCAACTTGCGGCCGATATGGCTGAAACCATGTATGAGGCACCCGGGATCGGTCTTGCCGCGACCCAGGTGGACGTTCACGAACAACTGATCGTGGTGGATATCAGCGAGACCAGGGATCAGTTAATGGTTTTTGTCAATCCGGTCTTGCTCAGTCATGCTGAGCAGATGAGCGACTACGAAGAGGGCTGTCTTTCGGTGCCCGGCATTTACGATGATGTGAGTCGACCGGCTGCTATTGAGGTACAGGCCTTGAATCTGGAAGGCGAACGCTTTGTTTTGCGCGCCGACGGTTTGCTCGCGGTTTGCATTCAGCACGAAATGGATCATTTGCAGGGCAAAGTCTTTGTTCAACACTTGTCAAGGCTTAAGCAAAGCCGGATTCGCGCCAAAATGCTCAAGCAGGAAAAGGAGCGCGCCCAAGATCCCAGCGGCGAAGCGACCCCGCTTGCGCTTTGATCCACTGATCGCCTGATGCGACTGGTTTACGCCGGAACACCGGACTTTGCGGTTGCCACACTTGAGGCCATACATGCGAGCCGGCATGAGATTGTCGCGGTCTACACCCAGCCTGACCGCCCCTCAGGGCGCGGCCAAAAGCTTCGCCCGTCTGCCGTCAAACAGGCGGCACTGGCTCGCAATCTGAGGCTGATCCAGGTCGAAAACTTCAAATCTGAGGCGGCGATTGAGCAACTTCGTGCGCTTGACGCCGACGCAATGGTCGTGGTGGCTTATGGTTTGTTGCTGGCACAAGCGGTGCTTGATCTGTTTCCCGCAGGCTGCTGGAATCTTCATGCTTCATGCTTGCCGCGTTGGCGAGGGGCGGCACCGATTGCCAGGGCGATTGAGGCGGGCGATCGCGAGACCGGCGTGGCCGTCATGAAAATGGAAAAAGGCCTCGACACAGGCCCGGTGCTATCGGAGTTTGTACTGTCCATCGGTCCGCATGACAGCGCTCAAAGCTTGCAGCATCGGCTGGCGATGCATGGCGCAGGCTTGATGGTAGGCGCATTAGATCGTTTGGAGCGCTTGCGCTTTGAACCGCTCGCACTGGCGCAAGCGCTAAAAACCCAGTCGGCAGATGGAGCGACTTATGCGAGCAAGCTTCATAAATCAGAAGGTCTGCTCGATTTCAGCCAGCCGGCTGCGCTGCTTGAGCGAAGAATGCGCGCTTTTGACCCTGTGCCGGGTTGCTTTTGTTGGTTTTTTCCGCAAGGCGCGGGCGAGCAAGCGCTTGTCGATAATCCCTTGGCGCGATCGAAGGCAGGCCAAATGATTAAGTGCTGGCGGGGCAGGGTTCATCCGGGTGTAAGCCCGGGCCCGGGCCCAAGGTTCGGCCTGGTGGTGGGGCTCGGCGCAGACGGACCGATCATTGCCTGTGGCGAAGACTTTCTTGAACTGATCGAAGTTCAGCAGCCGGGCGGATTAAGGGTGGCTGCGATGCCTTGGGCGCAGCAAACAGGCGTGAAGATCGGCGATTTTTTTGCAAAACATGAAACCCATGGCGACCAAGAGCTCGGTTAAGCGCTGGGGACTGAGTTGGGAATTTCAGGCGGTCTCGCTGGCCTTGCATGCAAGCCTTGACCGACAGGTCCAGGCGACAGCCGGCTTACCGGAACAATTGCATCGCGCCCGCTTGCAGGTCATGCAAGGCATAGGCCCGCAGGATGCCGACTCATCGCGGGTCTTGCGGGAGATGGCCGCAGGGGCGCTTCGTCGGTGGGGATTATTGCGCCAGTTACAAGCGCTGATGAGCGAGCGTGAGTCGGCGACGGAGACGCTCAGCCTGGGCGATTGCCTGCTGCGTTTGAGCCTCTCCTGGATGATCGAGCAACCCGTGAAGACGGCCATGATTGTGGACCAAGCGGTGGAATGCGCCAAGCGGATCGCCCCCAAAAGCGCCCATTACACCAACGCTTTACTGCGGCGATTCGGGCGTGAGCGTGAGTCCTTGATGGCGCGGGCTCTGGCCAGTGAAGAGGCGATTTGGAACGTGCCCGGTTGGTGGCTGGGTGTTCTGCGCAAAGCCTATCCTGATGATTGGCAACGGGTACTCAAGGCGGCGGCCCAGCCTGCGCCGGTAAGCCTTCGCGTGAATCGGCGCAGGGTCAGCCAAGAAGACTTAGCCGTTTCATTGGCCGAGCGGGGCTACCCAGCAAAGTGCTTTGCGCCGGCGCCAGGGAAGGTTGGCGGTGATTTTCTAGCGCGGCAAGTGCAAGCTGAGCAAGCACCCGCGCTTAAGCTTTACACCCGTGATGCGCTTCATCTTCACCCCGCGACCGACCCCAAGCATTTGCCAGGCTTTTTGGAGGGCCTTTTTACAGTTCAGGACCTTGCGGCCCAGCAAGCTGCATGGCTCATCGATCTGTCTGACGGGATGTCTGTCTTGGATGCCTGCGCGGCACCCGGCGGCAAAACCGGGCATATGCTTGAGCTTGCCGAGTGCGATATGCACGCCTGGGATGTTTCAGCGAAACGCCTCGAAAGGCTTGCGGAGAACCTGAATCGCTTGCAGTGCCAAGCCAAGCTTGCCTGTGTCGATCTCTTGGGCAAGGAGGAACTACCTGCGCCTGCAGGGTTTTTTGATCGGATTTTGCTCGACGCTCCCTGTTCAGCCTCAGGGATTATCGGACGGCACCCGGAGATTCGCTGGCGGCGGCAAGAAGATGCTTTAAGCCAGCATCAGGCGCAACAATTCGCCATGCTTTGCAGGCTATGGCCCCTACTGAAACGAGGCGGCTTGTTGCTCTTTGTGACCTGTTCGATCTTTCCACAAGAGGGAGAACTCCCGGTTCGAGACTTTCTTGCGCAACACCAGGATGCTCAGCTTGAGCCGCTGAAGGGACTATCGCCACTGTTGCCTTCCTGCGACGAATCGCTTCAGCATGACGGCTTTTATTTCGCGCGATTACGCAAGCGACGTCCTTAAGCTGACCCCGATTGAATCAAGGCTTGTGCTCATGCGTTGATAATCGGGCTATGAAGCTCAAGCTGATCCGGCGCAGACCCCTAAAGTGCGTTTCCCGCTGCTACCCTCGAAAGCAGGCCCGCAAAAACATCTTTGCGAGCGCCTTGCTTCGAGCAGCTTTGCTGTTGACGCTTGCGGGTGGCCACAACATGGCTTACGCAGCCGGCCAGGACAATCAGCCTGGCCAAGAATCTGCTGGAAGCCCAACAAGCGGCGCTACAGGGCCCTCTTCCGGTTCGTCGGCCACGGGACAGCCTGGTGCACAGTCTGTTGGTCCGCCAAGTGGATCGGGGAGTCAACCGAGCGGGGCGCTTAACGGCGCTGCTACCACGGGGATCCAAGTGGTTTTGACGCCCGCTTCAGACCCCGTATCGGTGGACCAGGGCATTGAGGTCACACAGGCCGTCTTGCGCCAGGCGCCGGGTCGGGACGATTACTGGTTGAGCGCTGATCTGAGCGTGCTTTTGAATCCCACCCTCACGGATGCGGTTAATCGGGGCGTGCCTTTGTACTTCGTTTTGGAAGCTGAGCTTTTGAAACCACGCTGGTACTGGACCGATGAGCGCTTAATCAGCAAAGCCCGAATTTACCGGCTGCACTATCACGCGATTACCCGTCAATATCGCCTGCAAAGCTTAAGCGCAAGCTCGCTGGCACCAAGCGGCCCGGGTCTGAGTCTGACAAACCCCTCGAGCTGGCTTGCGCCGCTTGGATTCGGTTCGGGCGCGTCAACCCCCACGGCCCAAGCGGCACAAACGGCGGGCCTTTATCAGGCTTTTGCAAGTCTGCGCGAAGCTTTGCAAGCCATGGGAAGGGTACGGTCTTGGCCCTTGACCGAAAATATCCGCTTGCAGGCAGGTCAGAGTTACGAGCTCAGGCTCAGAATGCGGCTTGACGCGAGTCAACTGCCGAGGCCTTTACAGATTCCTGGCATCAGCCAGCGGGACTGGTCGATCGAGGGCGCATGGAAACGCTTTCTCTTCGAGATCGGGACGAAGAAAAGCGCACCCTGACCCGCGTGCTGCGCGCGGTCCTGGTGCTGGCGATGGGACTCGCCGGCGTGCTCTTGCTGGCACTCTCAGCAGCGACCCGCAACACCCAATTCTTTACGGACTACTACCCGGTGCTCCTCTGGAGCGCGGTCGGTCTCGGTGTTGTGCTGCTGGTCTTACTTGTTGAACTGCTCAGACGGCTTATCAATCGCTTAAGGCGAGGGCTCTTCGGCTCGCGCCTGATGGCAAGAATGGCGGTCGTTTTTGTCGTGCTTGCGGTTGCGCCAGCGGCCTTGATGTTTTATGTATCGGTTCAATTTATAGAGCGATCAGTGGAGTCCTGGTTCGATGTGCCGGTTGAGCGGGCGCTTGATTCAGGGCTGAGCCTGGCTCGGGTCAGTCTGGACTCAAGGCTGCAAGGGCTGTTGCAAGACGCAAAACAATCAACCCAACAACTTGATCCCAACGGCAGCCCAAGTCTGGCAGCACAGCTTGAGCGGCTGCGTGTTCGTCTTGGTGCCACTGAGCTGCAGTTGCTGAATGCGTCCGGAAAACTGATTGCCTCAGCCAGTGAAACCATGCTGAGTCTGGCGCCTACGACGACCTCTGCCGCCTTGCTTAGGCAAGCCAAATCACAAGGACAATGGAGTGCGATTGAAGGCTCGGATGGGGGTTACCGCCTGCGGGTGCTTGTGCCCTGGGAGCCTGGGCTTGGCGGCCTTGAGCCTGGTTGGCTTTCAGCGATCGCCCCGGTGCCTTCAAGCCTTGCTGAATTAGCCGAAGTGACGCAGCAAGGCTGGCGTGATTATCAGGAGCTATCGATTTCCCGGGCGACCCTCAAGCGCCTGTTTCGCATCACCCTGGTGATGGTGTTTTTGCTAACGATTTTTGCAGCGGTTGCCGCGGCTTTTTTGCTCGCGGGTTGGCTGGTAGGCCCCTTGGCTGAGTTGGCCAATGCAACCAGGGTGCTGGCAAGCGGGCAGTTCATCGAGGTGAAGGACTACGCTGCCCGCGATGAGCTTGGCGTTTTGATGCAGTCGTTTAACCGAATGTCCAGAGGCTTACACGATGCGCAGCAAACAATCGGTCAGAACCAGCTCGCTTTGCAAACCGTTAACTTGCGTCTGCAAAGCGTTTTATCGCATATCGATGCGGCGGTTTTTGTTTTTGATGCCGCAATGCGCCTTGAGTCAGCCAATGCACAAGCGGAAAAGCTATGGGGACAATCGCTGGCAGCCTGTACCGGATGGCCCTTGCTTCAACTGCCCGGACAACCTGAGCTGGGTCAGGCGATTCATCAGGCCTTTGCCGATCAACCCGAAGACGAAGCCTTGAGCTGGCAAAGGCAGTGGACGCTTCGCGAGGATGCTCAAGTCGTCCTTGCCCGAGGCGCCAAACTCGGTGGCGAGCGTGCGGGTTATGTGGTCGTGCTCGATGACATCACCCAGGTCTTATCGGGTGAACGTGCGCTCGCCTGGGCGGAGGTGGCCCAGCGCCTCGCTCACGAGATCAAGAATCCGCTGACGCCGATTCAGTTGTCTGCCGAACGCTTGCAGCGGAAACTGAGGCCTGCCTTGACAGGGCCTCAGGCCGAACTGGTTGAGAAAACCACGCAAACCATTGTGAGTCAGGTCGATGCGCTGAAATCCCTGGTTGACCAGCTTCGGGATTACTCGAGGCTTGCCTCGACCCAAATGGAGGCGCAAAGCTTAAACGACGTGGTAGGCGAAGTCGCCTCACTTTACGGACGCGATGTCCAGCTCGAACTCGACCCCCAAGGCGGCCTGATCCGAGCTGACCGCCTGCAACTACGTCAGGTTTTACATAACCTCACGAAAAATGCGCTCGAGTCTCAGCAAGAGCGGCAGCTTGCAGGGTCTGAACCGCTAAAGCCGATCGTGATTTCAACCAAGGCGCTTAAGCTTGCCGATGGACGCAATGGCTTGAGGCTCAGGGTACGAGACCACGGTGCCGGCTTTACGGAGACGATGCTTGCTCGCATTTTTGAGCCTTATGTCACCACCAAACGCACCGGCAGTGGACTTGGCCTTGCAATTGTGCGCAAAATCGTCGAAGAGCATGGCGCGCAGGTGGAAGTCAGTAATTGGTCCTCCGATGTTTCAGGCCTTGGGGGCGCGCAGGTCAGTGTGGTATTTCCGATGGTGGCAAATCCTGGGGTGGCGTCCTGAGGCCGATGGGATCTCGAGACATCATGGGTAAGCTAGTATCGGGTGTTGAAATGAGGTGATATGGCAGCTATTTTGGTCGTCGATGATGAGATTGGGATCCGGGAACTTCTGAGCGAGATTCTTGGCGATGAGGGTCACGAAGTATTGCAAGCGGAAAACGCGTCTCAGGCTCGAGCAGCGCGTCAGAAACAGCGGCCGGATCTTGTGCTGCTCGACATCTGGATGCCTGATACCGACGGTATTGCCTTGCTAAGGGAATGGTCGGAAGCGGGCCTGCTCGATATGCCTGTGATTATGATGTCGGGGCATGCCACGGTGGAGATGGCCTCGCAGGCAACCCGCCTGGGGGCGATCGGGTTTTTGGAAAAGCCGATCGCTTTGCAAAAACTACTCTCTGCGGTGCAAAACGGCCTACAAGGCAAAAGCGCCCTCCCAGCAAGTGCGCAGCGTTACCCGCAGGCGGCAACAGCCCTTGATGGCACCGGGTCGGGGTCACCGCCGATGAAGTCGCTTGGCACTGCCGATTCGCCGCTTGCGCCAGCGCACGAAAACCATGCTTTGCAAGCCGCTCGAGATCCAATGACCTCAGAAGCTTTCATCCGGCAAGCATCAGCTGATGCTTCGGTCACAAACCAGTTTTCGGATCCGGCAGGCACCGCCTATCCGGAGCCCTCGTCCCAGGCGAGGGCGGGCAGTCTTGCCTCTCCCTGGGGCTTGTCCCCGGCGACGGATCGCGACAATAGCTCGCCTAGCGCCCGGCTTGCGCAGCTGTCCTTCGATCAGCCGCTTCGCGATGCAAGAGATGCGTTTGAGCGCCTCTATTTCGAACATCACCTCGCTCGCGAAGGGGGTTCGATGACAAGGGTTGCTGAGCGTACGGGGCTTGAAAGAACCCATCTTTATCGGAAGCTCAAGCAACTTGGGGTGGAACTCGGCCGAAACCCGCGGCGCGAGCTTTAATACGTCGTTCGCGAACAACGGGGTATCGATCTTGGATCTGCTGATGCTGGCGCTTGAAGAAGGGCTCGATCCATCGACGTTCCGACAAATGGTCGCGAAAGCTTGGGCGGCGCAATGGCTTCTTAGGCCTTGTGGCTTGTTGCTCAACCATCCCTTGGCCCAGGACAGTCCGCCCTTAAAGGATGTTTTTCTTGAGACCCTGGCCCTTGATCTGGAGGCGCTTGACTTTTTGCGCGATCAACCTTGGGCGCGGGCGGGAATGCTTCGACAACTTGCACCGTCCTGTGTGTGTTGCGCGCAGCAAGGACAACTTGGGCTCGTGCTTGCGGGCATGTATCGTGCGCTCAAAGCCTTGGGCGCGACGCGATCTGGCGATAGCCTGTCTGCAGATGACATTGAGGTGAGCGCCTGCGGCACCGTGGCGCGAACCATGTCTGCAGACCTGGCTGTGCTGTTGGTGAGTACGCCGCAAATCAGCCCTGGCAAGCTCGCGCGGGGACTTCGCTACTTAAAACCGCCTGTTCGCCTTGTGCCCATCGAAGGGATTGCGCAAGCGCACTAAGATTTGCTGCGCGACATCGCGCTAAAGTCCGATAAAGGCCCCGGCGATGTCCCGAGTGCTTCCTCGATCCGACTGGCGCAACGGTCGAGCTGGCTAAGCGTGGTGGCATCGATTGGTATGGACGCTGCTCTGGCCTCTCGCATGGCGACTTCGGGTTCGCCTGGCAACAAGACCCGTTCGGGATAAAGCTTAGCTGCAACCGCTGCAGCCTCAGAGCTCTGCGCGGGCGACATACGGGAATCCGCACTTAGCGCTGCCGAAGTCAGCCACTGCACAAAACGGTTGAGTTCCTCGGCAAAATAGTTGGCTTGTCCGAGTCTGCCGGGATCGATCAGCATCACCAGCATATTATTCCAAATGCCATATTGTTTTGGAAAGTGAAGCGGATGAATGCTCTCTCCGCCGATCAGCGCAGCGCCGAGCAGTTCACAGACCAGGGCAAGCCCGTAACCTTTATGGCCCCCAAAAGTCAGCAATGCGCCCAAGCCCCCCTCCTCGTTTGCTTCAAACATCACCGCGGGGTCATCGCTTGGCTGCCCCTTGGCATCGATCAAACAGTCCTCAGGTACCGGCATGCCTTTGTTGTAGGCCACGCGGACCTTGCCGTGTGCAATCGCACTGCTTGCAAAGTCAACAATAATCGGATTCTGGCCGGGGCGAGGAATCGCTGCTGTGAAGGGGTTGGTTAAGAATCGTGCCTGTGCCCCACCGAAGGGCGCAACCATGGTGGGCGAGCCGATGGCGTTGGTAAAGTGAACCGCGACCAACCCTTGGGCGGCAGCCATTTCCGCCCAGTGGCCGATGCGGCCGATATGATGACTGTTACGAAGCCCGAAAATGCAGTGCCCATGTAGGCGAGCTCGGTCAATGCCTAAATCCATCGCTTGCCTCGCCATCGATTGGCCCATGCCGCGCTGCCCATCGGCGATAAACAAAGCCCCTGCATCATGTGCAAGCGAAAGACGCTGATTAAGACGCAATTCCTGATTCAAGAATGAAGCGACATAGCGGTCATTCATGCCCACGCCATGCGAGTCATGACCACTCAGATTGGCGAGCACCAGATGGTGGGCGGTATCTCGAGCCTCGCGATCCTCGCTACCCGCACAGCGCCACAATTGCTCGACCCACTGTTCCAAGCTTTGCGGATCAATTTGAAATTCAAGCATGTCGCATCCTTTTGCCTAAGGGTTTTTCGGCCATGATCCTACGCCTTCTCAGGCTTTGACCTCGCTAAAAGACCATGCGCGTTCTATACTGAAAGGCTTTTAACCACCATCTCATTTAACCGCTGGCTTGATCGCGGCAAAACGCGCGCGCCACCCGCCGCGAACCACCTGCTGCAAGCCTGCCCTAACAAGCGCTGAACTTTCGCAACGAGAATTGCTGTGAGTCCTTTAGAACAAGATCTTCGAGCAAGCATGGCCAAGCGTATTTTGGTGCTCGATGGTGCCATGGGCACGATGATCCAACGCTATCGCTTGAGCGAAGCCCATTTTCGCGGGGAGCAAGGCTTCGCCTGCCAAAGTGTTGTTGCCGATGCGCCTGGCGCAAAGCCTGACGACGCCTTACTGGCAGAAGTCAAAGGACTGCAACGACCCGATCACTTCGACCACGATGTTAAAGGTAATAACGAACTCCTAAGCCTCACGCAGCCAGCTCTTATTTATGACATTCACCATCAGTATTTGCTCGCCGGTGCCGATTTGATTGAAACCAATACCTTCGGCGCAAGTTCAGTGGCTCAGTCAGACTATGGCTTGTCGAGCTTTGCCTATGACATGAACCTGGCCTCGGCCAAGCTTGCGCGAGCCGCAAGCGATGCTTTTACCGAGGCTGATCCCCAATGGCCGCGATATGTGGCAGGTGCCCTCGGACCACAGCCGCGTACCGCGTCGATCTCGCCCGATGTGAATGATCCCGGCGCACGTAATGTCGACTTTGAAACCCTGCGACAAACCTACAGCGAGCAACTGCGTGGCCTGCTCGACGGTGGCGTGCACTTGATTCTGGTCGAAACCATTTTTGACACGCTCAATGCAAAGGCGGCGATTTTCGCCATCGAGGAAACCTTCGAAGCCCGTGGTAAGCGCTGGCCGGTGATGATTTCAGGAACCGTGACGGATGCCTCGGGTCGGATTTTGTCCGGGCAAACCGTGGAGGCCTTCTGGAACTCGGTGCGTCATGCCAAACCGATGACAATAGGCCTTAACTGTGCGCTCGGTGCTGCATTGATGAGACCTTATGTGCAAGAGCTCTCGCAAAAGGCCGATACCCTGCTTTGCGTTTATCCCAACGCCGGCCTTCCCAACCCGATGTCGGAAACGGGGTTCGACGAAACCCCCGAGATTACCGCGCGGTTGCTCAAAGAATTCGCGCAAAGCGGTTACGTGAATATTGCCGGAGGCTGTTGCGGGACAACACCCGAACATATCGCAGCGATTGTCGATGCGGTGAAAAACATTAAGCCGCGACGCATCCCTGAGTTGCAGCCCGCGATGCGTTTATCAGGTTTAGAAGCTTTAAATATCAAGAACGATAGTTTATTCGTGAATGTCGGCGAGCGAACCAATGTGACCGGGTCCAAGCAGTTTGCCCGATTGATTTTGGAGGAGCGCTTTGACGATGCATTGACGGTGGCAAGGCAGCAAGTTGAGCACGGCGCACAAATTATCGATATCAACATGGATGAGGCCATGCTCGACTCACAGGCCGCCATGGTTCGCTTCTTGAACATGCTGGCGTCCGAACCCGATATTGCCCGCGTGCCGATCATGATCGACAGTTCCAAGTGGTCAGTGATCGAAGCGGGGTTGCGTTGTGTTCAAGGCAAGTCTATTGTTAATTCCATATCGTTAAAAGAAGGCGAACATAGTTTTTTGTATCAGGCCCGTCTTTGCCAGCGGTATGGTGCCGCGGTCATTGTGATGGCTTTCGATGAGCATGGCCAAGCCGACAGCTTTGCGAGAAAGGTCTCGATTTGCGAGCGTGCCTACCGATTGCTGGTGGATCGACTGCAATTCGATCCCGAGGATATTGTTTTTGATCCAAATATTTTCGCAGTTGCAACCGGGATCGAAGAGCACGACCGTTATGGACTTGATTTCATCGAGGCTTGTGCCTGGATTAAGAAGCATTTACCGGGAGCCAAGATTTCCGGCGGTGTGTCCAATGTGTCCTTCAGTTTTCGTGGCAACGATTTAGCACGCGAAGCGATCCACACGGTATTTTTGTATCACGCAATCCGCGCTGGCCTATCGATGGGTATTGTCAATGCCGGGATGATCGGCGTTTATGACGACCTTGACCCAGAGCTCCGCGCGTTGGTTGAAGATGTATTGCTGTATCGGACGCCCCATATTGAGGCAAAGGCAAAGGGCGATCAGGCGCAAACGGCAACCGAACGATTGATCGAGAAGGCCGCATCGCTAAAGGGCGACGGCGCTCGACGCGAAGAGCAGTTGACCTGGCGCGAATCCCCTGTCGAGCAGCGCATCTCGCATGCCTTGGTTCATGGCCTGACCCAATGGATCATCGACGACACCGAGGAAGCCTGGCAGCAGATTCTTGCAGGTGGTGGCAAGCCGATCGAAGTCATTGAAGGCCCTTTGATGCAGGGTATGAATGTGGTGGGCGATTTATTCGGTGCGGGTAAGATGTTTTTACCGCAGGTGGTGAAATCAGCCCGCGTGATGAAGCAGGCCGTTGCTCATTTGATCCCCTATATCGAAGCTGAAAAAGCCGCCTCCGGACAAAGCCAAAGCCGAGGCAAAATTTTGATTGCCACCGTCAAAGGTGATGTGCATGATATCGGTAAAAATATTGTTGCGGTCGTCTTGCAATGTAATAATTTCGATGTCGTGAATCTAGGCGTGATGGTTCCTGCCAGCGAAATCCTTGCGCAAGCAAAAACCCATGATGTTGATGCGATTGGTTTATCGGGTTTGATCACGCCGTCGCTCGAGGAAATGGCGCATGTGGCCGCTGAAATGGAGCGCGACCCTTACTTTAGAACCCGTGAGATTCCCTTGTTGATCGGGGGCGCGACGACCTCGCGTATCCATACCGCGGTCAAGATCGCGCCGCACTACAGTCATCCGGTGGTGCATGTCTTGGACGCTTCGCGCTGCGTGCCTGTGGCACAGCAGTTGTTATCGAAAGAACAGCGCTCAGGTTTTATTGAGCAACTGAAAAAGGATTACGACAAGCTTCGCGAACAACATGCTAAGGGCCGTGGTCCTGCGCTGATCAGCCTTGAGAAGGCGCGAAGTAATGCGCCCATCATCGATTGGTCGAATCATCAAGCTCAGGTGCCAAAATTTATCGGCTTTCGCCATTTTCATAATCTGGATCTGGCTAGTCTCGTGCCCTATATCGATTGGCAGCCCTTTTTTCAGACCTGGGATTTGCATGGGGCTTTTCCGGCGATTTTGCAAGATCCGGTGGTCGGGGACACGGCGCAACAACTCTTTGATGACGCCCAGCAGATGCTCAAGCGCATCTTGGCGGGACGTTGGATCAAGGCTCATGCATCGGTTGGTTTTTGGCCGGCGCAAAGTCTGGGCGATGATATCGTTATTTATAGCGATACAGCTTGTACCAAGCCGCTCATGCACTGGCATAACCTGCGGCAGCAAACCGTGAAAAAAACAGGCGTTGCCAACAAGTCTCTTGCAGATTATGTGGCCCCGGCAGGCACTGGACGCTGTGACTACATCGGGATGTTTGCTGTTACTGCTGGCGATGGCGCCGACGAGCGTGCCGCTCAAATGCAGCAGGCCCATGACGATTACGGCGCGATCATGCTCAAAGCGCTTGCTGACCGTTTTGCCGAAGCGCTTGCCGAAGCGATGCATGAACGTGTACGCAAAGACCTCTGGGCCTATGCAGCCGATGAGTCATTCGATGTCACGGCGCTCATCCAGGAGGCTTATCAAGGCATTCGGCCCGCACCGGGCTATCCCGCCTGTCCAGATCATGAGGTCAAGCAGGCGATGTTTGAGCATTTGCAGGCTGAAGGCATCGGCATGCGGCTTACGGAGTCTTGGGCGATGTGGCCCGCAGCCAGCGTAAGTGGTTTTTATATTGCCCATCCTCAAGCGACGTATTTCACCCTGGGTGTTGTCGGTGATGATCAGCTCGAAGACTTCGCAAAGCGTTCGGGTCGTTCGCTTGAATCGGTACAACGTGCTTTGTCTTCGTTGCGCAGGGCGAGCTGACGACGCACCTGGTCATTTACTCGGGGACTGCAAGCCAAGCCCGCTTGATGTCCTTGAGGCTTAAGTCTTTCGCCAAGTCACAGGTTTTTCGGCTGTCAGTGATCGACGACATTGATCAAGCAGCGGCCAGGCGCGCTGATGCATGCCGATCGTTTCGCCCTGCTGTTCTTGGGGATCTTTGCCGCTAGCGCCTGCCGCATCGTTGGTTTGCGACGCTTGCTGTTTAGACCGTTCAATGAGGGCCTCAAGCTTTTCAACGACCTCGGGTAGTTGCTCAATGGTGAAAACCCCTTCATCGGGCGGGTTTCCATCGGCAAGGCTTCGGCCGAGTGTGTCGAGCAAGGCTTTGGCTGGGGCCTGCATCATCAGCATGGGACCTGTGGCGCGTGATTCGAAAATAAAGGGCATTGGATTTCGCTTCGTGTTGGCATGCGTCAGAATCAGGCAAATTGAGTTGCGCATGACATCATATCCTTTATCGCGAAACGGCTTGAAAGCTCTCTCAGGTCAACGTCCTCGACCGTTGTGGATCTTGCAGCGATGGTTGGCATTAGCCTTTGCGGTCTTTTTTTGTTTCACAGCTTGCACGCCGAGTTTTAACTGGCGCGAAGTGGCCATCAACCCGCCGGGGATGAGTGTGCTGATGCCTGAGAAGCCTGCCGAGATGAGCAGAAAACTGCAGCTTGGCGAGTACAGCATCAACATGCATATGACAGGGGCGCGTGTGGATGAGCGCATGTTTACGGTCACGGTCGGGCAAATTGATCCAGCCACCGGACTGGTCGCAGCGCAAGCCCTTGAACGGATGGAGCAAGCGATGTTGCGTAACATCCAAGGCAAAGTCCTCAAGCGCGAATCAGGGGCCCTAGCGCCTGATGTCGCGGTCACGCGGCTGAAAGCCCAAGGCGAAACGCAGGGCCGGCCGATGTTGATGTGGGCTTGGTTTTTCGAACGCAAGGGGCATGTGGTACAGGCGGTTGCGCTTGGTCAGGCGGCCGATGAGGAACAGGCCATGACTTTTTTGGAAAGCCTGACGCTTAAGCCATGAAGCGCTGCACGCAGGCATCGTGATGAGCGCAACAAGCTTTGCGAGGGGTTTGCTGATTTTCTCGGCTTTTGCGCTGGCTTTTTTCATGTCTTATGGCTTGCGGGCGATTAATGCCGTCCTGGCCCCGGATCTGGTTGCCGAGTTTTCCTTATCGGCTGGTGACTTAGGTGCGATGTCGAGTGCTTATTTTGTCGCCTTTTCGGCAATGCAATTGCCGCTTGGCATCTGGCTTGACCGTTATGGTTCACGCCGGGTCGAGGCGAGCTTGCTGTTGGTCGCTGCGCTGGGCTGTGCTTGTTTTGCTCTTGGCGACAAGGTTATCCATCTTTGGCTTGGACGCGCGCTGATCGGCATCGGGATGGCCGCTTGTTTGATGGCTGCACTTAAGGCATTTCGCTTCTGGTTTGCGGCGCATTGGCAGCAGCGCCTTGCGGCTTGGATCCTGGTGTGCGGCACAAGCGGGGCGCTTGTGAGCACCGTTCCTGTATCAATGCTCGCGCAAGCTTTTGGCTGGCGCATCTGTTTCGTACTCGCTGCAGGCCTTTTGCTCGCCTGTTCTGTTTATCTTTGGCTTGCCCTGCCGCGGGATGAAGAAGAGGCGGCATCGAAGCAGGCTGCGGCTGCAAGGCCGGATGGAGCACGGGATCCGGGCTATCGCCAGATCTTTGCAAGCCGCTTTTTACGTGGTGCGATGCCCTCACTTGTGCTTTTTCAGGGGGGGTTTCTCGCCTTGCAAACTTTATGGGCTGGTCCTTGGATGACACAGGTGCTCAAGCTCAACGCGGGCGATGCAGCACAAGCCCTAATGCTTTTCAACGCTGCCTTGCTGCTTGGATTTTTATGGCTGGGCTGGGCAGCGCCCAAGATTGCTGCCAGGGGTTGGGACGGACCCAAGGTGATGCGGCTTGCAGCGGCGCTTACCTTATTGACCGAGGCCGCGATCATTTACGGGCAACAAACATGGGCTTGGGTTTTCTGGCTGGGGCTTGCCGCGATTTCAACGGTTTTCACGCTGCTACAAACCGAGCTTGCTTTGAGTTTTCCGGCTCGCCTGAGCGGGCGAGCCTATACCGGCTCAAATCTGCTGCTTTTCGGGGGCGTTTTTTTCCTACAGTGGGGCTTTGGGGCGCTGATCGATGCAGCGGGCAAGCTCGGTGCAAACACCGTGCAGTCGTTTCAAATCGCCATGGCCGTGCTGATGATGCTACAGGCGCTATCGCTTTTGCCGCTGCGATCACAAGCGATCAAATCCTAAGACCTGACCCGGACGCACAAAGGCATGCGCTGCATCATGTTCGTAGAGCGCGTTATCGAGGTTATGGGCATATTGACTTGCCTCGATGAAATCGAGCACAGGCGCAACACAGGCGTCTGACTGCTCAGCAAGGGATGCCCATTCGTCGCGGGTTTTTCGCGCGAAAACAGCACAGAAGGCATCGATCGTCGCAGGCCAGCTTCGTCTGTCGTGCTGTTTGCTTGGGTCAAGCTGGCCCTCGAGTCCGGTAAGCCTTAAGAGTTCGCGGTAAAACTTGGCTTCGATCGCACCCACAGCAACATATTTATCGTCTTGACAACGATACACACGATAAAACGGTGCCGCACCATCGAGCAAATTGTTTTCGCGCTGCAAATGCCAGATGCCCGCTGCAATCAGCCCATAAAACATCGGGGTCAGACCCACCGACGCAGCCAGAATGCTTGTGCTCACCACCATGCCCTGGCCGCTTTGGCTTCGCTTGAGCAGGGCGCACAATACGCCAAGCAGCAGATGCATCGTGCCCCCGCCGAAATCGCCAATCAAATTCAGCGGGACCACCGGAGTTTGCGCGGGCCCGATGGCATGAAGAATCCCGGCCACCGCCAGATAATTGATATCGTGCCCTGCACGATTGGCCCAGACGCCACGCTCGCCCCAGCCAGATAGCCTGCCGATGACAAGCCTCGGGTGTCGGGCAAGAAGCGATTTGGGGTCCAAGCCCAAACGTTCGAGAACCCCCGGGCGAAAACCCTCGAGCAAAAGGTCCGCGTCGCGAAGCAAGACCTCGAGCGTAGCCAGACCGTCGCTTGTTTTCAGGTCAAGCGCTTGGGCTGACTTGTTGCTGTTGAGCAAATCAAAGCGCTCAGACACGCCAACGCCCAGTTGGGGATCGGCAGGCGGGCTTACGCGAATGACTTGGGCACCGAGTTGGCCCAAGATGTAGCCTGCGAAAGGTACGGGTCCGATCGCATGCAGTTCAACCACCTTAAAGCCTTGCAGTGGCTTCATGGCTTCAAGTGGCGCCAATCTGCCTTGAGAGGCCTCGGGTTGCATTGCGGCGCTACCGATGGGATGCTTAGGGTTTAACGACGACACCATGAACACTCCGAAACAAGATGTTCGCGCGGATCAGCACGAGGCCGCGCAAACCGGGTTGCAGGCCGCAAGCATAACCACAGATGCACCATCTGATGCCTGCTTAAGCGCCGGGCATGGTCCGAATCAGTCCTTTGGCGTGATCGGTCTTGGGGCAATGGGCTATGGGGTCGCTTCGAGCCTCTTGCGTGCAGGCTTTGAGGTATGGGGTTGCGATCTGCGCCACGCCACGCTTGCGGCTTTTCAAAAACTTGGGGGGCGTGGTGTTGCGCAGGCCGCTGATCTAGCCCGCTGCGATGCGGTGATGATCATGGTCGTGAACGCTGCACAGACCGAAGCGGTGCTTTTTGAGACAGCGGGCCTCTTGGGCCCAGATCCTGCACAGCCTCGCATGAGGCCTGGTTCGGTGATTTTGGCCTGTGCGACCGTGGCGCCTGAGCAAGCGCGTGCCTTGGCGTGTCGCATTGCTGACTACGGTGTGATCATGCTCGATACCCCTGTCTCAGGCGGGCCGGCCAAGGCCGCTCAAGGTTCCATGACGGTGATGGGCTCAGGGCCAAAGGAAGGCTTTGACAAGGTCAAGCCCCTGCTTGATGCGGTGTCAGCCAAGTGCTACCAGTTAGGCGACGCGGCAGGGCTTGGCTCGACGGTCAAAATGGTCAATCAATTGCTGGCAGGTGTTCATATCGCTGCCGCGGCCGAAGCGATGGCACTCGGCATCCGAAGCGGCGCCGACCCGCAGGCACTTTATGAGGTGATCAGCAACAGCGCCGGTAACTCATGGATGTTTGAAAATCGTGTTCCGCATATTTTGCAAGGCGATTACACGCCGCTTTCAGCAGTCAATATTTTTGTCAAAGACCTTGGTATCGTGCTTGATAGCGCACGCAAATTACCCTTTCCCTTGCCGCTTTCGGCAACCGCGCACCAAATGTATCTGGCGGCAAGCGCAGCCGGTCACGGTTTGGACGATGATGCGGCTGTGATCCAGTTCTTTGCCAAACT
>DENJ01000089.1:14095-16622 GCA_002359635.1 Burkholderiales bacterium UBA2647 | reverse complement strand
CAACCCACGAAGCAATTCGTGACCGTCGAACAAATCGCAGCAACAACGATCTTTCTGTGTTCGGATGCCGCTGCATCGATCACTGGCTCACATATCGCAGTCGAGGGCGGCTGGGTCGCGCACTAGGCTCAACTGGTGATGAAGACCTGATCGGGCGCAAGGACCAACCTGCACCGAGATCGTAATGTCCCGCTTTAAATCGGGGCAAGGGGCATGTATCAAGGGATCGCTTGAACCTGCGAAAACCGTGCTTGAGAATCTCCGCGCAACTTGGCTTATTCAGACAGCAAACCGCAACGACGTCATAAAAAGCCGTGAGCTCAAAAAGCGTTTCTAGCAGGCAAGGCTGCGTTTGCGTGCCCTTGGAGGCTCACAATTCCCTGCCCCTTGCATCCTTAAACGGGTACAAACGCGACGGTCATTTTGGCGCGATTGCTACCCGGAGTTTCGCAATCCGGCGGCAATGCCATTGATGGAAATTTGAATGGCAGTCTGAATGCGCAAAGCTTCTTTGTCATCCTTTTTGTCTTCAGCGCGATAACGCCGAAGTAGCTCGACCTGAAGGTAACTCAGTGGGTCGAGGTAGGGAAAGCGATATTCAATGGATTGTTTAAGTTCAGGCTCAGCACTCAGTCGTTCATCTGTTCGAAGAATCATATTTAGCGCTTGATGGGCTAGGTCCCATTCCTGACGGATTAGACGCTCAATGCGCCGCGCTAACGCCCGGTCTTCGACAAGTTCAGCATATGTACTCGCCAGTATTTGGTCGCTTTTGGCTAAGACCATATCCATGTTTGAAATGAGCGTTTGAAAAAATGGCCATTCTCGATGCATTGCCTGGAGTGTTCTTAACTGCTGATCAGCAGGTCCTTGCGCAAGAAAGTCTTTCACAGCGGTACCAAACCCTGCCCATGCAGGGAGGCTCACACGGCATTGTCCCCAGCTGAAGCCCCATGGAATAGCTCGAAGTGCTTCAATCGACCAAGCCTTCGGACCAGCTTGTGGGCGCATCGGCGGCCGTGACCCGATATTCAGTTCAGCGATTTCCCGCAGAGGAGTCGCCTGAAAAAAGTACTCGGCAAAGCCCTTTGTGCCATATACGAGTTTTCGGTAGGCAGCGAAGCTTGCCTCTGCAAGAAAAGCCGCGGCGTCTAGAAAGCGCTTCGTTACTTTTCTTCGGTTCGGGATCAGGCTTGCCTCGATCGTCGCGCTTACGAGAGCCTCAAGGTGATAGCGCCCAACGTCCGGATTTGCGTATTTGGAGGCGATCACCTCGCCCTGCTCGGTGAGGCGTAGCTGTGCGTTTACGGTGTCAGGCGGCTGGGCAAGGATTGCTTGGTAACTTGGGCCTCCGCCACGTCCCACCGTGCCACCTCGACCGTGGAACAGTCTCAAAACGAGACCGTATGATTCCCGAAAGGGTTCAAACCACTTGGCTAATGCGACTTCGGCCATGTAGAGCTCCCAATTGGCGGTGAAATAACTCCCGTCCTTATTACTGTCGCTGTAACCAAGCATGATGTCCTGCTGACCGCCGCTCGCGCGAACGAGATCAACAATGCCGTCAATGCTATAAAACCTTTGCATCACTGCTGTACTTGCCCGAAGGTCTGCAATTGTTTCAAACAAGGGCGAAACGATGAGCTCCGCGCTTGCATTGGCTTCGCCAAGTAGTCCATGAAAAAGTCCAGCCTCCTTTTGTAGGACAAACACTTCGAGTAAATCGCTCACTGACTCCGTATGTGAAATGATGCTGTGACGAATCGAAGCAACACCATATCTGCGACGTGCGGCTCGAGCTGAATCGAAAACGGCTAGTTCAGCCTGGGTTGTTTCTCCGTATTCATGGTGAGGCAGACGTAACAGGCGAGGGTCCTTAAGCTGGTTGATCAACACCGCAGATTTTTCATCGTCGGAGCGTGCAGCGTAATCATCGCAAATGCGTGCAACGCTCAATAGTTCGGCTACTGCGACCTCATGTTTATCTGAACTTTGGCGCAGATCAAGCGTTGCAAGATGAAATCCAAAGACCTCTACCGCCTTGCATAAATGGTTTAAACGACCCCAAGCGATTGCCTCAGATCGTTGACGAATGAGAGAGTCCTTGATGATTGTTAGATCGTTCAAAAAAGACTGGGAATCGTTATAGGCTAGAGCTTTGCCTACGTTATGCTCTGAAGCATCTTCGCCGGTGAGTGTTTTCAACGTGGCTGCAAGTCGCGCATAAACACCGATGAGTGCTCGGCGATAATGTTCATCTTCACGATGCGGGTTACGGTCACCCGACGCATTTGCAAGGGTTTTTAGAGCTTCGCTTGAAGGAGCAAGCGATTCAGCCATGGAGAGCGAAGATCCTAAGAGGTGAACTTCGGCAAGGTAGTGTCTCAGCGCAACTTCAGACTGTCTTTGAAGTGCGTGCATTAGCGTTTTTGCGTTAACGTTTGGATTACCATCCCGGTCACCACCTACCCAGTGGCCCATCACAAAAAAAGGAGGAACGGGAGCGGCGGGTAAATAACGTTCTATA
>DENJ01000089.1:10949-14084 GCA_002359635.1 Burkholderiales bacterium UBA2647 | reverse complement strand
TGCGTTCTCAATCTCGTCGGCGACGGTTAATCGGGAACTTCTTAGCATGCGCGTCTGCCACAGCTGTGTCATGCAAGCCAGTAATTCCCGCCCGTTTTCATCGATTTCAGATTCAGATGAAGCAAGATGCCGCTGCCAGAGTAGCGCTGAAATGCGACGTTCAGTTTGCATGATGCTTTGCCGCTGAACCTCGGTGGGATGTGCTGTGAGCACGGGTGAAATCATTGCCTTAGCAAGCGTGTGCTCAATCTGATCTATGCCGATACCGGCCTTTGCCAAGCGGCTGAAACTTGCATCCAAGCTACCTACCACCGACTTTCCAGAACCTGTCAATTGCAGGCGCGAGCGCAATTGCTGATGATCCTCAGCAATGTTGGTTAGGTGTGTGAAATAGCTAAACGCTCGGATTACAACCACGGTTTGATCCGCACTTAATCTTTTTAGGAGTGCTTTTAGCGTTCGGCCTGATCGTAAATCGCGGCCTTGACGATTTGCAACTGACAGCTTCCTGATACCTTCAATCAGCTGGAAGGTGTCTTCGCCTTCGTGGTGTCTAATGACCTGTCCCAGCATCTTCCCAAGAAAACGGATGTCTTGGGTAAAGCTCGGAGCCGGTTTGTGCGCCATACCGGATTTTTTGCGAACTCGCATGTTCTCGACCAACCTCTCAGGTGGCTTGCACCCCTCAGGTGCAAGATGGGCCAAAAATACGCTTTGCAAGCGCCCCGTGGGGATTGCAAGCAAAAAGCATACCCTAGAGGTCAGGCCGCATTGCAGCACAAGCCTGAGCTGCCGATGGTTCGTGTTTCTGCAGTTGCTCGGAGGATTATCGTGAAGTACATTGAAGCGATCCACAGCGGTTGCTCACAGCGGGTGTTGTGCTGATGTGGATCATGTAACGACTCAAAGACGGGGGTTGTCGATGTATCGCGCTAGAGCGGCTTGTTCCTCGGACCGACCCGGATGGCCGCGGTTGATCGGCGACATAGGAGGCACCAACATCCGCTTTGCTTGGCTTGCGCAGGCTGGTGAAGCACTGGGTCATTTTCGGGTCCTGGCAAGCGAAGCATTCGATGGGCCGGTCCATGCGATTGGGCATTATCTGGCACAAACGGGCCTACCACGCCCGCATGCTGTTGCACTTGGTCTAGCCAGCCCGGTGAGGGGCGATGTTGTAACGATGACAAACCTTCCTTGGACGTTTTCGATTGAAACGCTTCGCACCGAACTTGACTTGCAGCACTTGCTGGTCCTTAACGACTTCACTGCGCTGGCCCTAGCCATTCCGACGCTCTCTACGGATCAGTTACGCAGCATCGGTCCGCGGGAATTGGCAAGCCCTGGGCCTATAGGATTGCTAGGGGCCGGTACTGGTTTGGGCGTTTCGGGTTTGCTACCTGTGCCAGGGCAGCCCAAGCGCTGGGTGCCGGTGATGGGCGAGGGTGGTCACGTAACCTTGGCGGCTGAGAATGAGCTCGAGCGTTCAATCATTCAGTTTCTTAGGCGTCGCCATGATCATGTCTCCGCTGAAAGGGTGCTTTCGGGCTCAGGGCTCGTTGAACTGTACCATGCGTTGAATCATGCTGAGGGTCAGCAAGGTCTCGATTTGCTAAGCGCAGCCGAAATCATGGACTTGGGTTTGCGGCAACCAGACAGCGCTGCGCGTCGCGTACTTGAATTGTTTTGTGGTTGGCTCGGTTCTGTAGCCGGTAATCTCGCTTTAACGCTCGGCGCACATGGCGGTGTTTATATTGGCGGAGGTATTGCGCCCCGGATGCGCGAGCTATTGATCCAATCGAGCTTCAGACAGCGATTCATTCACAAAGGACGTTTTCAAGCCTATCTGGAAGGAATTCCAACTTGGCTTATCGACTCAGCGGCTTTACCCACCTTGGAGGGGGCTGCGCTAGCCCTTGAATGGTAATGCGAATCTTGAAAAAAGGCCTTGGGCCAGGTGAAGGAAAAGCCTTGGCAAACAACGTGGCACAAGCGCCCGCGATCCCTTGGTGGCGCGGCGGCGTGATCTATCAGATTTACCCACGCTCGTTTGCTGACAGTAACGCTGATGGCATTGGTGATTTAAGAGGAATTACCCGCCGGCTTGAGTACCTTGCCGATCTGGGCGTCGACGCGGTGTGGCTGTCGCCCTTTTTTAAAAGTCCGATGAAGGACTTTGGTTACGACGTGAGTGACTACTGCGACGTTGATCCGCTATTCGGTAGCTTGCAAGATGCAAAACGACTCATCAAGACCGCTCATCAGCTCGGCTTGAAGGTCATGATTGATCAGGTTCTTTCGCACAGCTCGGATCAGCACCCCTGGTTTGTCGAGAGCCGGCAAAGCCGTAGCAATCCAAAGTCCGAGTGGTATGTTTGGGCCGATGCAAAAGCCGATGGCTCGCCGCCAAATAATTGGCTGTCGGTCTTTGGTGGTAGCGCCTGGCAGTGGGACACCCGCCGAGGTCAATACTATTTCCATCATTTTTTAAGTTCCCAACCCGACTTGAATTTCCATCACGAACCGGTGCGCGAGGCTATGCTGCAAACGGTTCGCTTCTGGCTCGACCTGGGCGTTGATGGTTATCGATTAGATACCGCTAACTTTTATTTCCATGATCAACAGCTTCGCGATAATCCTCCTAGAGATCGTCATGGAAATGTTGCGGACATGAGCGTAGGGGATTTCAACCCTTATATGTTTCAGATGCATTGTTTTGATAAGAGTCGGCCTGAAAACCTTCAGTTTCTGCGCGCCTTAAGAAGTTTGCTGGATCAATACCCAGATCGCGCCATGGTGGGTGAGATCGGCGATGACGATGGCTTGGCGCGGATTGCCCAATACACGGCGGGCAACGACAAACTGCATATGGCCTACAGCTTTGATCTGCTTGGTCCGGTGCATGACGCCTCTTTTTTTCATCAGACGATGTGCCGATTTGAGTCGATCGTGGGCGATGGTTGGCCAAGCTGGGCGCTCGGCAATCATGATGTGATGCGGGTAGCCAGCCGCTGGGGATGTGATCAACTTCCCGCGGGGCAGCGATTGGCTAAACTTCAGTTGATTGCGACGCTACAACTATGTTTGCGCGGCACACCTTGCATTTATCAAGGCGATGAACTCGGACTGCCCGAGGCT
>DENJ01000089.1:0-10902 GCA_002359635.1 Burkholderiales bacterium UBA2647 | reverse complement strand
CCGATGCCTTGGGAAAGTGAAAGCGCCGATCTTGGGTTTGGAAGTGCAGTGCAAAAGCCCTGGCTGCCTTGGTGCCCCAGTCATCGGGTGCTGGCTGTGAATCGTCAGCTTGCAAACCCTAAGTCCTTATTGAATTTTTACCGATCACTACTTGCTTGGCGAAAGCGCATGCCCGCACTGCAGATTGGCGCTATGCGATTGTGTCCTGAACATCGAGACTGTTTCGCATTTTTTCGACAAAGTGATACGCAAACATTGCTTTGTATTTTCAATTTATCACCTGAAGTCAAACGTCTGCATGCATCCGAGCTTTGCCTTTCAGAGGACGAACTCAATCAGGCTCGGGTGATCGAATCGCCCCTTAGTGGGCTTAAATGCGCCGCCGGCAGCGTGAGACTTGCAGCCTGGGGTTGCGGCGTTATCGGGTTTAGTCTGTGATCGACGCAGACCGCAATCGGCTGATTTCGTCATACGATTTATGGCTATTTTCTGAGGGTAGTCATCTTCGCCCTTACGAGATCTTGGGCGCGCATCCTTGCAACATAGACAATCGTCAGGGCACGCGCTTTGCTGTGTGGGCACCTAATGCACTGGCCATTTGGGTGATCGGTGATTTTAATGAATGGGACTCAAATGCTGATGCTTTAGCGAAAGATGAGGCGAGTGGCGTCTGGTTTGGGTTTGTCCCGGGTGCCTGTCGAGGCCAGCGTTATCAGTTCCGTGTACGACAGCAGCAAGGGCAAGATGTCATCAAAGCTGACCCTTATGCTTTTTGTACTGAGCTGCGTCCTGGTCAAGCGAGCATCATCGAGGGGTTGCAACGGCTTGGCAAGCCGGCGAGCGCTAGCGTTCCCTTTTTGTCGGCCAAAGGCCCGCATGACGGGGCCGTCAGTATTTACGAAGTCCATCTGGGTTCATGGCGCAAAAAGTCACTGTGGCGCTGGCTTAGCTATGAGGAATTGGCGATCGAGTTGGTGAACTACGTGGCGGATATGGGATTTACCCATATTGAGTTACTACCCGTGATGGAACATCCTTACGATCCCTCCTGGGGATATCAGTCGCTGGGCATTTATGCCCCAACAGCGCGCTATGGATCGCCTGCACAGTTCGCCAAGTTTGTTGAGGCAGCCCATGATCGGGGGCTTGGTGTCATTCTTGATTGGACACCTTCCCATTTCCCGAACGATACCTATGGTCTTGTGCAATTCGATGGAACGGCGCTATATGAGCATCTTGATCCCCGTGAAGGATTCCATCCCGATTGGCGAACCTTGATTTTCAATTTGGGAAGGCGTGAAGTTGCCAATTACCTGCTCGGTAATGCTTTATTCTGGATTGAGCAGTACGGTGTTGATGGGCTTCGCGTGGACGCAGTGGCATCCATGCTGTACCGCGACTACAGCCGTGCTGAAGGGGCCTGGATTCCCAATCGTTGGGGAGGGCGGGAGAATCTTGAATCGATCGATTTTTTAAAACAGCTTAACAGGCGACTACATCAGCATGCTCCGCGGGCGATTCGAATCGCAGAAGAGTCAACCGCGTTTCCAAGTGTAACCACCCAGCATCATGATGTCGATCACGATGAAGGTCTTGGCTTTGACTGGAAGTGGAACATGGGATGGATGCATGATGTGCTGCGTTACTTTTCCAGAGATTGCTTATTTCGTGCTCATCATCAGCACGATCTAACCTTTGGCATCATGTATGCGTATTCCGAGCGTTTCGTGCTCGCACTGTCACATGACGAGGTGGTGCATGGCAAAGCGTCGCTTCTGGTCAAAATGCCGGGTGACCTATGGCAACGTTTTGCGAATCTGCGCTGCCTTTATGCGCTTATGTGGTCCTATCCAGGTAAAAAGCTACTCTTTATGGGCAGCGAATGGGGAAGCCCCAAGGAATGGCATCACGACGAATCGCTGCCCTGGCATCTTTTGGCCCAAGACAGCCACCTAGGTTTGCAAAAATTCGTTAGATCGCTGAATCGCCTGTATCGCGATTGCCCAAGCCTTCACCAGAGCGACCATGACCCCAAAGGTTTTCGTTGGATCAGTCATGATGATCATGCAAGTTCCGTGCTCGCTTTTTTGAGAATCAACGCGAGTGGCGAACAATCCCGGATGCCCCAGATGCACGGCGACCCCATGCTCGTGATTTGCAATTTGACACCGACGCCTAGGATTCGCTACCGAATTGGAACCCCTTTGCATGTCGATTGGAAAATCCTTTTAAACAGTGATGAATTGGACTTCGGCGGCAGCGGTTTCGGTATCCAGGAACGCCGTCCCGGCTTTGCAGGTGGCGCTTATTTCAGGCACCAAGCGATCGCTTGGCAGGGACAGAGCCAGAGTATCGAAGTCGATTTGCCACCACTGTCGGTTCTTTACCTTGTGCCCGCAGGCCATGATGCTCGGGGCCTGGCATAAGCCTACCGGGCTTGATGTCGCCGTGCTTGCGCCGGCTGCAAAAACGCTCATGCTTTGTCGAGTCGATCCCACAAGCGGCGCGATCCTGTCACGCTTACCCATGCATGAAACCGAGGGCGTCTGGGCGATCAAGGGGCTCGATTGGGAGCCTGGAACATTTTATGGATTTTGTACTGATTGCAACAGAGGAAGCCTCGGTGCATTTAGCTCAAGGCTTATTCTTGATCCTCTGGCAAGGTGGGTCATGACGCATCATCTTCACCGTTATCTTGCTCAGACTGTTTTGGATTTGCCGCCCGCTCGGACCTTTATCCGATCAGAAATGGCGCCGAGACTGATTTATGAGCTTCACCCGAAAGGCTTCAGTAAGCTTAACCCGGCTGTCAATCCAACCTTACGCGGGTCGATTGAGGCGCTTGCTGAGGCGTCGTCAATCGATTATTTGCGTTCGCTTGGTGTGACCACATTATGTCTGATGCCCATCAGCTTACATGATGATGAGCCACGATTAAAGCAGCTTGGTCTTAGCAATTATTGGGGTTATAACGTACTAGCCTGGAATGCACCCCATGCGCCTTATCTCGCAGCGGTTCGCAGGCTTGAGCCGATTAACGCCTGGGAGCAAGGTCGGCTAAGTCTTCGTCACACCATCGACATGTTGCATCGAGAAGGCTTTGAGGTCATTCTTGATGTGGTTTACAACCATAGCGCTGAACTCGATGACGAAGGACCCGGGTATCACTTTCGTCTACTCGATGATCAGTTTTACTACCGTCGTGACAATCAGGGCACCCTAGAAAATTGGAGCGGTTGCGGCAATACCCTGAATTTCGCAGATCAACGTAGTTGGCAATGGCTGATCCAAAGTCTTCGGCAATGGGTGATTGAATTTGGAATTGACGGATTTCGCTTCGACCTGGCAAGCAGTCTGTTGCGTTCAGATTCCGGAGATCTGCCTTGCGCCCCGAGCAAGGGGCTGTGGGCTGCAATACAGTCCGATCCGATCTTGATGCACTGCCTTCTGATTGCTGAGCCCTGGGATTTGGGGCCGCAAGGCTATAGGCTTGGTGATTTCGGACCAGGCGTGTTGGAGTGGAATGATCGTTTTAGGGACGGTTTAAGAAAGTTCTGGATCACATCATCGGTACCGATTGCTGAACTTGCTGATTGTCTTGCCGGATCATCTGCCGTTTTTCAAGCAAACAAAGGCTCTCCTGCAGCGAGTATCAATTACCTCGCAAGTCATGATGGATTCAGTCTCTGGGATCTACTCTGTTATTCAACGCGACACAATCTCCTTAATGCCGAGGGCAATCGGGACGGGCACCCTTTTGAGCATGCCTTCAATCATGGATTCGAAGGTCTGGGTGATGATCTTGAGATTGATGCTTTGCGCCGACGCAAGCGGTCGGCCATGCTCTGTTGTCTCTATGCTTCCCTCGGCTCGCTCATGATTCATAGCGGTGACGAATGGGGTCGTAGCCAGGCCGGCAATAACAATGCTTATTGCCAAGATAACGAACTCGCTTGGCTACGTTGGCAAGAACGCGATGATCAAACGCTTTGCCTGGTCCGCCGTTTAATGAGCTTAAGGAATCAGTTTGCCAGCTTGCTTGCGAGTCAAAGCTGGTGGAAGCCGCCGCAGGGCTCGTTTGCTTCGAGACATTCTCAAGACGAGCAAGTGGTCATGCAACAGGTTGAAGCGGGGTGGTATCGGGCAGACGGGTCTGTTGTTTCCTCTGATCATTGGCATGACGACAGCGTGCGAAGTTTTAGCCTCTGGCTTTGCATGAGGCAGTCGCTCCTCGTGCTGATCAATGCCCAGGGTCAATCAATCCAGTTCACCCTGCCTGGCGATGCTCACATGCGTTGGCATGTACTGATTGAGTCGAGTGATCCAAACAGCTGGGAAGTCGGGGCCGGAAAGACGCACAGGATTGTTTCAGCGAACATCAGCCTAGCGGCTTGGTCGGTTGTTTGGCTTACGCCAAGCCTTATCTCATAAGCTAGCTTCGATCCTTTGAAAACAAGCACTTACAAATCCAGGAGACAAGGAACATGGCCACTTATGCCCAGAGTGCTGCAACGACTGATGATCAAAGCCTTGCGGGTACCGCAAAAAATCTTCAGCCTCATATTCTCGTGCGTCGCGCGATTGCCCTTGTCTTGGCAGGCGGGCGCGGCTCGCGGCTTAAGCAGTTAACCGACAATCGAGCCAAACCAGCGGTTTACTTTGGGGGAAAATTTCGGATCATTGACTTTGCTTTGTCCAATTGCGTCAATTCCGGCATTCGGCGCATCGGTGTGGTCACGCAGTACAAATCCCATTCCTTGCTGCGCCATTTACAGCGTGGCTGGAGTTTTTTACGGGCGGAACTCAATGAAATGGTTGATTTGTTGCCTGCGCAACAGCGTGCGGGCGAGGAGCATTGGTACCGTGGTACCGCGGATGCCGTGTATCAAAACATCGATATTATTCGTTCAAGTCGTCCGGAATATGTTGTGATTCTTGCCGGGGACCATGTCTACAAAATGGACTATGCCTTGATGCTCAAGGACCATGTAGAGCGCGGCGGAGAGTGCACGGTGGCGTGTATCGAAGTGCCTCGCCAGGAGGCGGTTGCCTTCGGCGTGATGGCGATCAATAACTCCAGACGAATTACCGCCTTTGTTGAAAAACCGAGCGATCCGCCGGCGATTCCTGGCAAGCCGAATCATGCGATGGCGAGTATGGGCATTTATATTTTCAATGCGGACTATCTCTTTCACCTGCTTGATGAGGATTTGGCCAACCCGGATTCATCGCATGATTTTGGGAAAGATGTGATTCCCAGAGCAGTGGAACAAGGCTGTGCGGTTGCACATCCCTTTTCCTTGTCCTGCGTCTCAACGGCCGGCGCAGCTTCCAACTACTGGCGCGATGTGGGCACGATTGATGCATTCTGGGAAGCTAATCTTGATCTCGCTTCCGTCACGCCCGAGCTTGATATCTACGATACAAACTGGCCTATCTGGACGCATCAGCGCCAATTGCCGCCGGCCAAGTTTGTTCAGGATGCTGAAGGTCGTCACGGCCAAACGATAAATACGATGGTATCGGGAGGTTGTATCGTTTCAGGTTCGATCGTTAGTAATTCTGTACTGTTTTCCAATGTGAGAGTCAGGTCGTTTTGTACCTTGAACGCTTGCGTCTTGCTGCCTGAAGTGACCGTGCAACGGCGCTGCCGGCTAAGCCGCGTTGTGGTGGATCGGGGCTGTGAGATTCCGGAAGGACTTGTTGTTGGAGAGAATCCGGCACTTGATGCTGCGAGGTTTGAGCGAACCGATCAGGGCGTTGTCTTGATTACGGCTGATATGCTGAGGAAACTTCATTGAGTGATGAGGTTGGCGTGCGAAGCGGCCGCTCAATCCAGGTTTTACAGGTCAGCGCTGAGCTTTTCCCCTGGCTCAAAACAGGCGGACTGGCTGACGTAACAGGAGCGCTTCCCGGCGCTTTGTCACGTTATGGTGTCGAGTTACGTCCCTTGCTGCCTGGATTACCCGCGTTCACGCGAGCGGTCACGGAATGTCGCGCTGTGACGGCTATTCAGACGCCTTGGGGCGATGACTTGCAGATTAAGTGCGTCCGATTCGCCTCAAGTGATTTTGGATGGGCTTACCTCATTGTGGCTCCTCATCTTTACGAGCGCGACGGTTCCCCGTATGAAACCAAAGACCGCCAAGCTTTCGGCGATAACCATCGACGTTTTGCCGCACTCAGTTGGGGCGCTAAGGCCCTTGCTGATGGCTCAGACCCAACGTGGCAGGTTTCACTTGTTCATGCGCATGACTGGCATGCCGGACTGACACCGCTCTATTTAAAATTTCACCATGCTCTTCACGTAAACCCGATACCCTGCTTATTGACCATCCATAATCTTGCCTATCAAGGCCTTTTTGCCCCAAAACACTTACACGAGTTAGCTATTCCAGAGGCCTGCTGGCACCTCGATGGGGTGGAGTTTTTTGGTCAGATTTCAATGCTTAAGGCAGGTATTGCCTATGCAGATCGGGTCAACACCGTCAGTCCGCGCTATGCACGCGAGATCCAGGATCCGGCGCAGGGGCATGGTATGCACGGTTTTCTCAGGCTGCATGCGGCTCGCTTGAGCGGTATTCTCAACGGCATTGACACGCAGATTTGGGACCCTGCCCATGATCCGATGATCGCCAAGCGCTACAGTTCGATCTCATTAATTGATAAAGAAGAGAACGTTCTCGCGCTTACATCAATACTCGGTCTCGACAACGATGCGCGAGGTCCAAGATGCGCGGTGATCAGCAGGCTTGCCGAGCAAAAAGGCTTGAGCTTAATTGTGCAGGCAGCGCCAACCATGATTCGAGACGGTGCACAGCTTGTGGTTTTGGGAAACGGCGACGCGGCAATGGAGCGGCAGTTCGAAGTACTGCAGGGTCAGTATCCTGGCAAAGTAAGCTTTCGATCTGATTTTGATGAGCGCTTGGCGCATCAAATGATTGCGGGCAGTGACTTGATCCTCGTGCCTTCACGCTTTGAGCCTTGCGGTCTTACCCAAATGTATGGCATGCGCTATGGATGTCTGCCCTTGGTTCATCTGGTCGGTGGCCTTGCGGATACTGTCCGTCCCTGGCGTTTTGCCAACGAAACGGCCCTCATCGGAACGGTCAACCCTGCCAATGGATTTGGGTTCGATCAGCATTGCATTGAGAGTTTTGTGGCATGTTGGCAAGAGATGTTGCAATGCTGGAAGATGAAGCCGATTTGGAAAAGACTCCAATCACGTGGCATGAGTCTTGCATTAGGCTGGGATGTGGCGGCAGGAAACTATGCTGCGCTTTACGATCAAATGCTTTTCCGCGATGCTCGTCATCCCTAAACAGTTATGTGGTCGATGTCTACACCCCTGTGAGGAAGCCCGCCTTGAATCCGCAAATGAACGAGATGCTTTCACCTGTTGCTGAAACCTTTCCGATTCAGTCTCCTGGACGTGATCTTGCTTCGATCAAGCGCCTGATCGCCAATAAGCTGGTTTTTTCGATCGGCAAAGATCCGCAAGCGGCGAGACCTGAGGATTGGTTCCAAGCGGCTGCGCTTGCGGTACGGGATCATTTGGTCGAGCGGTGGATGAAAACGACAAGAGCGCAATATGCGCAGGACAGCAAGAGGGTTTATTACCTCTCCATGGAATTTCTCATGGGTCGAAGTTTTTCCAATGCGATGCTCGCCTTAGGTTTGCGTGACCGTGTCCGTCAAGCCCTGGTTGACTTTGGTGTTGATATGGATCAGGTTATAGAACTAGAACCTGATGCTGCGCTGGGTAATGGCGGATTGGGTCGACTTGCAGCATGTTTTCTTGATTCGATGGCTACCTTAAATGTTCCAGGTTTTGGCTACGGCATTCGTTACGACTATGGAATGTTCAAGCAAACAATCAACGCGGGTCGCCAACTTGAAATTCCCGACTATTGGCTGCAACACGGCAACCCCTGGGAGTTTCCTCGCTCCGAGGTTACCTATCGGGTTCAATTTGGGGGGCGAGTCCTTAGCGAAGGCGGTCGACGTGTATGGGTTGAGAGTGCACAGGTTCATGCGATGGCCTACGACAGCGTGGTACCTGGCTATGACACTCAGGCAACGAATACCTTAAGGCTTTGGTCGGCAAGAGCAGACGAAGAGATTGACTTGGTTGCCTTCAATCGTGGTAGTTACATGGAGGCGGTGGAGGCAAAAAATCATTCGGAAAATGTTTCTCGCGTGTTGTATCCGGATGATTCAACCGATTCGGGGCGAAGGCTACGATTGCAACAGGAGTATTTTTTTGTTAGCGCAAGTGTTCAGGATCTGTTGCGGCGTTACCTAAGCTCACATCAGGACCTCGGTTCTTTATCTGAAAAGGTCGCGATTCACTTGAATGACACCCATCCGGTTTTGGCGATTCCAGAACTGATGAGGCTCCTTCTTGATGAACACGAAATGTCCTGGGATGAAGCCTGGGAGCAGTGTACAAAGATTTTTTCTTATACCAATCACACCTTGATGCATGAAGCATTGGAGACCTGGCCTGTTCATCTTATGGACCAAGTGCTACCGAGGCATCTTGAGATCATCTTTGAAATCAATGCAGCCTTTATCCAGGAACTTCTGACGCTAGGTTTTGACGCCGAGTCGATCCGGCGCATGTCGCTTATTCGAGAGGACGGGGAGCGAAGTGTTCGGATGGCACACCTCGCCGTTGTTGCCTCCTATTCGATTAACGGCGTGTCCCAGTTGCATAGTGCTTTAATGGCAAGTTCTATTTTTAAGGACTTCCATAAGCGGTGGCCTGATCGATTTAACAATAAGACCAATGGGATTACCCAACGACGGTGGCTAGCTCAGGCAAATCCGGAATTGTCACAGTTTATTGATCGAAAGATCGGAACGGGCTGGCGTCGTGACTTGATGCAACTTGAATCGCTCAATCAGGCGCTCGACGATGACGCAACCCTGGAAAACTTACATGCGATCAAGCAACATCGAAAACTGAGCTTTTCGCGTTGGTATAAGCTTCAAGCGAACATAGCGTTGAATTTAGATGGTCTATGGGATGTGCAAATTAAGCGCATTCACGAATATAAACGGCAGCTTTTAAACGTTCTACAGATCATTGATCGCTATCTCAGGCTTCGCGACCAATCAGGAACGATAGACCTCAGACAATTCGCGCCGCGTACGGTCTTTTTTTCGGGCAAAGCCGCTTCAGCTTACGCCATGGCAAAGCTAATCATCCGATTGATCCATGATGTAGGCGAGACAATCGCTAACGATAGGGCTGTTAGCCCATACCTACAAGTCTTGTTCCTGCCAAACTACAGCGTCAGCCTTGCTGAGCAATTGATCCCCGCAGCGAATTTATCTCAACAAATCTCAACGGCAGGGACTGAAGCATCCGGTACAGGAAATATGAAGCTTGCCCTCAATGGCGCGCTAACGATCGGAACCTTTGATGGTGCAAACATCGAAATTCTGGATCGCGTTGGACATCGTCACATGTTTGTCTTCGGACTCAACGCCCCGCAAGTCGAAGCACGACGATCGGCTGGCTATAGGCCGTTACATGAACTTGAAGCTAACCCTCGGCTCAAGCTTGTCTTGAATGCCTTGCAAGATGGTACGTTTTGTCGAAACGATACCGATCGTTATAAACCCCTTGTTGATGCATTGTTGAAATGGGGTGACCACTATATGGTTCTTGCAGACTTTGCATCCTATCTGGATGCTCAAGCGAGGGTGGACAGCCATTTCGCAAATCCGAAAGCGTGGCGTCAAAGCAGTCTCGTAAACATCGCAGCGATGGGGCCTTTTTCTTCCGATCGGACCATTTCCGAATATGTCGATCAGATTTGGCGTTGCGAGTCGCTTAGGCTTTAAGAAAATAATGACAAAGGTGTCGGCTCTGTGCTAGCGTGGTTCTTATGCGCAAGGCAACACTCCCTGAAACTAATGATCGAGGATTCCGATGAATCGAATACCAGGGCGAAATTTTCTCTTTGTTCCCGGCCCCACCAATGTGCCTGACCGCGTGCAGCGAGCGATGATGGTTGCCATGGAAGATCATCGGTCGTCCCGATTTCCGGATCTGACCAAGAGCTTATTCGAGGATCTTAAAAAGGTCTTCAAGACCGAATCGGGGAAAGTCTTCATGTTTCCCTCAACCGGAACCGGGGCCTGGGAAGCTGCAATTACCAACACACTCTCCTACGGGGATAAGGTATTGACGTTTCGATTTGGGCAGTTCAGTCACCTCTGGGCAGATATGATGGTTCGACTGGGCTTGGAGCCAGAGATTGTGGATGTCCCTTGGGGCGAAGGTGTGCCTTCTGAGCAACTTCATCGCATCCTTGAGCAGGATAGCGGGCACGCCATTAAGGCCGTATTCGTTTGTCACAACGAAACAGCGACGGGTGTTACAAGCGATATTCATGCGGTGCGCATGGCAATCGATGCTGCCAAACATCCGGCCCTACTGCTCGTCGACACGGTAAGTTCTCTGGGAAGTATTGATTTCCAAATGGACGCGTGGCAAGTGGACGTGGTTGTCAGCGGTTCTCAAAAGGGTTTGATGTTGCCGGCGGGGCTTGGACTTTTGGCCATGAGCGAGAAGGCCATGGCTTCGCGCGCGACGGCCAATATGAAGCGTTGCTATTTTGACCTCGACGATATGATCCGGAGCAATCCAGCCGGGTACTTCCCCTACACACCGCCGCTGCCATTGCTCTACGGCTTACGCGAATCGCTCAACATTATTTTTGAAGAGGGCTTAGAGGAAATATTTGCGCGGCATCATCGATTGGCCCAAAGTGTCCGAGAGGCGGTTCTTCAAGGTTGGAAACTTTCGCTTTGCGCCAACGACCCCAAATGGTGGTCTGATACCGTCAGTGCTGTACTTGTACCCGAAGGTATCAACGGTGCACATGT
>DENJ01000049.1 GCA_002359635.1 Burkholderiales bacterium UBA2647 | reverse complement strand
GTCCGTGGCGGCACCAGGTGGCCGCTGGCGATCATCTCGCCCAGCGTGATCTGGTCAGCCACGTTGCTGAACACTTCGCGCAGGCCCTTGCCGTCACCCCGGTTCGGGGTGGCAGTCAGACCACAGATGGCCGCCTTCGGGTTCTTGACCAGCACCTGGTCAATCACCTCCCGGTAGCTGGGAGAAGCAGCATGGTGCGCCTCATCGATGACCAGCAGGTCCAGGGTGGGCAGCTGGTCCAGATTCGTCTTTCGCGAGAGGGTCTGCACCATAGCGAAGGTGGCGTTGCCATCCCAGGATTTCTCGTTGGCGTCGAACACCGACGTTTTGAGGCCCGGGTTAACGCGCTCGAACTTGCTGCGGTTCTGGCCTGTTAATTCGGTGCGATGGGCCAGGATGCAAGCCTTGGCATCGGGTTCAGCCAACAGGCTGCCGGCCACGGCCGACAGCATGATGGTCTTGCCCGAACCGGTGGGCGCAACGGCCAGAGTATTGCCATGCTCGCCGAGGGCCGCGAGGGTCCTCTGCACAAGCAGGGCTTGGCGGGGGCGAAGAATCATGGCAATTCCCCCTTACTGCGCCCAGCTGGGACGACCCGGCACCGGCGCGCGACCGGTGGCCTGTGCATAGGCATTGGCTCCACCACTGCTGGCCGGCGCACTGGCTGCCCCCGCTGGCGCACCATTCATGTGAGCGGCGTAGTCCTTGTGCTCCGGCGTGACAGCCGACTTGATGACGCACTTGTCCTGGCCGTTCTGGTCCTTGTCCCAGTCCACCTTGCCAACGAACTCGATGCCCTCCAGGTCGGCGAAGCCACTGATGCGTCGGGCGTTCTGCGCTGCTGGGCTGCTGTCGTTCGGATTGATGCCGCGTGCGGAGTTCAGGATGGCCTTGATGAAGGTCCGGCCCATATTGGTCCACTCGGCCCCCTTGGCGCTGTACAGGCCAATGAGCGACCACATCTTGCGACGGGCGAACGGGCCATCGAGCACCACGAACTCGCAGTTCAGATACACCGAGCCGGTGGTCATGCTGCGGGTCGCGTAGCCGCCGGTCCAGCCCTGGGACGGATCGTCATAGCCGCCAGGCTTGATGGTCATGCGCACGCGCACCACCGTGCCTTTGGGGATGAGGTCGTAGCTGGACTGCTCGGCGGCAGAGTTGAAATCGAAAAAGGTCATGATCAGGACTCCTGAGAGGAAACGGATGCCGTGGTGGCGGATGGGGTTGCGCTGGAAGCGGGCTCTGCGACACTGGCCTGCGGACGGGCAAAGTCCAGGCGCTCGCTGGCGGGACGTGCGGGGCCGGCGATCTTCTGCATGAGGCGCCCGAGGTTGGGCTCCTCCACTGGGTCCAGGCGACCAGAGCGGTCCTTGGCCGGGTAGCCCCACTGATTGAGCGTGTGGCACACGAATGCGCGATAGCTGCTGCCGTCGTCAGCCTTGACCTCGGCCAACGTGACCACCTCATCAACGATGCCGGGTAACTCCAGACCAGTCTTGGAGCCATCGATCTGCAGCGTGAAAACCCGACGGTTGAAATCGTCCAGGGCCTCGTTGAGGATCCCGACGAACCACACGTTCTTGCGGCGCGTGTGTTGCAGATGGGTCAGCCAGCCGATCATTTCCTGGCCCATCAGGCCGTAGGCGCCACGGCTGTCGGGCTTGCCGGTCTTTTCGGAATAGGCCTGCGGTTGCCCCTTGCACCATTGCAGGCACAGACGGCCGGCCACGGTGATCGAGTCAACGAAGACTGTTTCGTACTTGTCCAGAACGGCTGGATCACCGAAGCGCTGGCATACCGCTTGGTAGTGGGCTTCGCTGTAAGGTTGGTCCTCACGGAGCGCCGGATTAGGGCCGCCGATGAACACGGCGAAGTCGCGGCATTCCTGCCAGGTGCGGGGACGGATGGTGTCGCCGGCATAGCCTTCGACGGCCAGATCGCCGGCCTCCAAATCGAAGAACAACGTGGATGCCGGTGGCAGCGTCCAGAGCTGGGAGGTCTTGCCAATACCGGACTTGCCAACGAGGACACCCTTGACGCCACGGCGCTCAGCCAGGCGTTGGTCTGCAGTGATGATGGGAAGGCTCATTTCGACACCTCCTCGAACTCATCACCGAAAAACACCTCGGCCACGGTGTTGGTCCCAGCAGCGCCACGCTTGCGCGCCTGCTCATACAGTTCACGCAGCCCGCTCAAGCCACGACGTGCCTTGGCAACCTGGGCTTCGATGCCGACGATGGCAAAGGCCAGATCGTCCAGCGTGGCGTCCTCGAGCGCGACGGTCATGTCATCCGGGCGATGGCCATCAAGCGCCGGAACAAAGATTTCTTCAGGAAGCTCGCGCACGTACCATTCGGGACGCTCACGCAGCTTCTGGACAGTGGTTTTCTTTTTGAAGAACATGGCAATTACTCCTTCATGAGGGCGAGGCGGTACGAGGGCTTGCCGGTCTTGACCGTGCGGGCAGCCTCGAAGGCAGACTTGAGGGTTTCAGGCCAAGCGTTGAACTTGGTCTCGCTCACGCGATAGGTGATCTCGACGTACTGCCTGGGGTCATCACCGCTCTCGGCAATGCGACGTGTCATGTCGGCCAGCCGGGTCTGGTCCCACTCAACTTTCTTGGGCAGATCTGCAGTGACGCGCACATCGCCGTCATCGAAATGCACGACTCCGGTATCTTTGCCAGCGTCGTGGCGCAGGTTGCGGGCACGCTCGCCCCACTTGAAGTCGATGGCCTGGTCGATGTGATCGCTTAGGACTTTGCCAGCGGCCAACAAATCAGCGGCGGCGTTCTTGATGCTGAAGAGCAGTTCAGCCGGTTGCTGCGCCAACGTGCCTGCCGGGGTGGCCAGCACCTGTTCGGGCGTGAAGGTCAGATCGGTGCTCATGCCGCACCTCCGATCACTTCACGCGTGGATGTGCTCCGGCGCAGGCTGTCGACTTCGAAGGCTTCGATGTCTTCGATCCGATAGCGGACCTGGCCTTGCAGTTTGAGGAAGACGGGGCCGATGCCCTCGGAGCGCCAGCGCTCCAGGGTGGCCTCGCTCAAATCCCAACGTTCGGCAAGCTGCCGCTGGTTGAGATGACGGACGGGTTCTGAGGGTTGCAATTGAATCTCCTTGAAGGTGAAAAGGCTCTGTTTCGTGCGGCTTGGGAACCGCGCTAACCAGTGCTTGCAGTTTTTCAAGGCAGGTTCTGGAACCCGTTCGGCAGATTCGGCAGACAGGTTCTGCAAACCGAATTCGTGCGAACAAAATGCAAAAAACCCGGCTTCCTGCGGACAGGAACCGGGTTCTGGGGATGGGATGGGAAAGATTTAGCGGGTCAGAATAGGTCCGCGTCTTCAGGGTGAATGATCAACTCGTAGACCTTGTCGCCGGGCACGTACCTGACGAAGGCTTTGTAGACCTCGTTGTTCCGGCCGAAATACTTGGCCGGCTGAAACGGAAATGCATCGGAGCCGCATCGATCGGCGATCACCTTGCCTTCCAGGCGATGTGCGTGAGCATCCATCAAGGCCAACAGAATCTTCTGCTGCATTCCTTCCAGTTCGTACTTCTCGCCATCCACATAGGCCCACCCTTTGTGACGGACATGGCGCAACGATGTGACTGGTGCCGGTTCTTCCTCGGGCTGAGCAACCGTGGCCTCGGCCCTGTCATCGAAGAAGAGGAACACGTTCTGCGACATGCGCGCAATGGCGGCCAGATTCTTGATGTCGTATCCCACCAGCGGAGAGCCATCTGGCAAAGGCACATCGGTGCTGGTGATGATCTTGGCGGATTGGGCGGCATTGTCGGAACGGATCTGATCCAGCAGGTGACGCGCCACGGTGTGGTCATTCAAGTGCCGCGCGAAATACCATGTCTGCGCTTTGCCACGCTTGTGCTCATGCACACCCAGGCGCCACGAGATGTCGTTGTCGATGGCCTTGCGATTGGACGGCGTCAATTCCAAGCTGCTGACCATGCGATCGATAAAGCGTGACAGGCTGACAGTGTAGGTCTGGAGCAGCGCGCGATCGGCGTCGACTTCACCGCACTCATCGCAATACAGCAGGACCTGGTCGACACCCACGAAACGGACGACGCGGGCCATCTCGATCCCGCAGTCAGGGCAAGTGAGGTAGGAGAGTGCAGGCCCGAGCACCAGTAGGCGTTCACGAACAAGCTCGTGGCCACCCTCGCCGAATTCTCCACCGAGCAATGCCGCGCCGTTGATCGTTGGTTTCGATTGCTCCAGCAGGCGGCAAAGCACTTCCGTGGCATTGACCAGCTTGCCGCTCAAACTGCGGCCTCCTCAGCTTCGATCACATTGAGCGACTGCAACACGGCATTGGCGATGGGCTGATTTTTTTCGGACAGGTTCTTGATGGTGGACGACCCGGTCGAGTACAGGTCGAAGCTGAAACGCTTGGGCTTCTGGCCATCCACCGGTGCCAGGTACACGATGACCGATGCCCCGTCGAGGTTGTACTCGGTCTCGAATGAATGCTGGATCTTGAGCGTCTTGCGGGCCAGTTCGATCGCGTCATCCTGATCCTGCTCTGCCGATGCCTCAATACGAATGGCAACGCCCGTGCTGCCGCGTGGCCGGAACTGTGCGCGGCGCAGACGGATTTTCTCGACCCCAAGGGACGACAGATCATCGAAGGTCTCCAGGCCTTCGCGCAGTTCATTGAGCTTGAAGCGGGTCTTCTCGATTTCCTCAGGCTGGATCTCACGGCCAACCACATGCTTGCCGAACAACTGCAGCACGGTCTGGTGGTTCTTGGAACCGCCCTTGACCACGCTCTCGATAACGCCGGTAGCCGGCTGGTAGACAACTGCCGTTTCCAGGGCGATGCGTGTTGTCTGCCGGTTGAACTTGTTTTCGGTGAAGTGCGCCAGCGCCGTGATCGGACCTTCCACATAGATGGTCAGCTGCACACTACCATCAGCAGCATGGACGCTCTGCTCAATGTGGGTGCTTTTGCCCGCGCCAGATTTTTCGAAGAGCTTGGCCACCTCATGGCTGAACGCCTCCAACTTCTCCCGCTCGTTGGTCAGGTCCAGGCCAGCCTCGATGCGGTGCTTCTTCCAATACTTGCCGTTGGCCTTCGCCTGGAAGGCCAGATGCAACTCGACGTCACGGAACAAGTGATCACGGGCGTGAAACACCCACAGCGCCTGTTCGCGCGGGTCCCGACTGGCAAAAGCATCCAGCGCCTCCTGATCCGCAGCGCACGCCGTATGAAATTCATTGCTGGCCAGATCGTTGGACAGCAGATGCACGCGTCGCAGGTCGTCATGCCAAAGGTGCAAGTCTTGCCCAAGCGCGGACATTTCCTCGTCGGACATGCCGTCTGCACCCATCGACGCATGCAGCGCTTCGATGGCCGCATTGACCATGGCAGGCAAGGTCTCGGGCGGGCTATCCCAGTCAATGGTCAGGCGGGGGGCAATCGGATGCGCGTCTGTGAACTCGCGCAGCGTGGGCATCGAGACATGGCGCAGAAAGTGGGCTGG
>DENJ01000098.1:6371-16167 GCA_002359635.1 Burkholderiales bacterium UBA2647 | reverse complement strand
TCGAACCTTGTACCACCCACCAACATGCTACGGCTTCGCTCGAGACAACCCTTTTGTTGACGGTAACACGCGCACGGCATGTGTTGCGGTTAACCGCCAACAGTGCGCTCAAACAGAAACAATCGGGCATCATGGATTCATGGACAAATTTCGGCCACCAGCGCTTTGAGCCATCAAGTGACCATGTTTGATGCTCTTGATTTCGGTGCTGTGCAGGGGATGTACCACCGCAAGCGCAAGATTGCTTGTCAGGACGCGGTTTGCGCGGCGATCAAGGATGACCACGCCGTGTTGATTTGTGCCGACGGGGCTGAGAAAGCAAAGCACTCGGCCGCCGCTGCAGCATCAATCGTAAATTTCCTTTTGCCGCGGTTTTTAGCAATTGCCCCCGACTTGCTTCGCGCTGGTGACAAGCCGGCAAGTATTGATCTTCTTGTTCAGCACCTGATTGCGGCAAGGCGAGACCTCGAAGCTCAATACCCTGCAACAGACTTTGATGCACTCCAAACGACCTTGATTGCCTGTTTAGTCGGACCTGACAGGCTTTGTTTCGTTCACCTCGGTGACGGTCTGGCCTGCGCTATTGCAGCGGAGCAGGACCGTTACCGTTTTGTGAGCTCCGAACCGGAAAACGGTATTGATTTGAGTACAACATACTCAGTCTCAGACGCAAATTGGTTTCAGCATCTTCGCATCACCATGTTTGAGGGCCGATTCATTTTTGCAGCCTGCATGTCCGACGGGGCACAGGCCTTGTTTCAAGATGACAATGGGTTTGCAATTCGTCGTCTCGTCGAACTGGCGATTATCCCCGAGGAAGATACGCATCATATCGATGCATTTTTTGATACAGCGCTCGCCAGGCTGCTTTCCGACGACGACAAGTCGCTCTGCTACGTTCGAAGCGACGCGGTTGAAACCTATCTCAACCACCTCATTAAGACGCAACGAGAGGTTCTTGCTTATCCCAGCGCGAAGAGTCTTGAACACGCGGTTCAGGTCAACGCATCCCGGGCGAGCCATCGGCATATGGCCTCACGGATGCTTAAGTCTGCTCAAGGACCATTGAGTCGGTCGAAAAATTCGAGACGCCTGATCGTCATGTGCGCATCCATTGTAGTCATGCTCATGATCTTCATCATCGCAATCTTCACCACCCTTAGAAGCGATGAGCCAGCTGAAGTTCGAGCTATCAAAAAGCTCATCGAACAATCAAAAAACCAAGCTGACTAACTCAAAGGACAAGCTTTTCAATCCACTCTAGAATCTCACCCATTGATTCAACGCGAAGGACCTCCCATGGAGGAACACGAGGCTCAGGAACCTAATCCGCACAAGGGCCGGTTTGGTCTGGCTAGGCCATACATGGCAGCGTTGAACACCTTGCGCGGACTGAAGTTTGCCTGGCGGGAAGAAGAGGCTTTCCGACAAGAGGTGGCCATTGCAACACCACTGATCGCGCTTGCATTTTTCCTGCCTGTGACTGCGGTCGAGACCGTTTTGCTGATCTTGCCGCTGGGACTGCTGCTGATTGTGGAGCTGATGAATACCGCGATTGAAGCGACCGTTGATCGCATTTCGATGGACAGGCATCCGTTATCGGGCAAGGCGAAGGATCTTGGCAGTGCTGCTGTCGGTTTTTGCATTGTTTTGGCCATCATTGACTGGCTGGTCATTCTTTGGCCGATTTTCCCGAAGCTCAGTGGGTTGCTTGGAGGCCAGGGCAAGCTAGGCTGACTTAAGTTGTTCGCAGATGCTCGACCCTCATGCTGGCCACCACCTGATGCAGCCTGCGGCTTTGCAAACATCGTGGGGCAGGTTGACATCACACGCCGCTGCATTCCCCAAGTCAGCGACATTGCTGGCTTTGACGGACCCATCCGTGAAGCGAGCGATGATCTTCAACTCACCACCCATGGCCTCGATGCGGCTGCGCAGGCTTGAGAGATACCTGTCTGTGCGTTTCTCGGTCTTCGCAATTGACGGTGATGAACATTTTGAACTGTCCCAACCCTCAAAACTTAAGCGTATCGCCAACCTCGCCGCCCATGATCGCAACATAAGCAGTAGTGCTTCGAGCGCGTTGGCACAGGCTTACCTTGCCGTCTGCGCCATCGCAACGTCTGCGTAAAGCTTCCTCATCTTCTTTTTGGCCATCTCAATCTCCAAGCACTGAAAAGTCATTACCGATGGCTGGCGTAGTCTGTATGACGTGCAAAAAATTTTGGGTTACAGCTGCTGCTTAGGCGTGATTCTTCTTGACACGGCGCGGTTCGGCACCAGCAACAATATTTTTTACGCAAAAGGCCACCATAGCCCAAAAGGCCTCTTGCGAACGCGAAAACATGGCAGGGGACTATCGCCCGCGCAAACATGACTGGGCTTATCATCTACCGTCACACCACAAAAAGGAGACATCTCGATGAGCCGATCCGTGAAATCATCATCAAACCTTGCCCTTATCAATCAATCGCGCAGACAGTGGGTGGCGTCGGGGCTGGCCACTGGGCTTGCCAGCAGCCTCGCGATCGGTCTGCCAGGACTCGCCGCCGCGCAGGGGGCCTTTCCAAATCGTCCCATGAAAATGATTGTGCCCTGGACACCAGGACAAGCCACAGACTTGGTCGGACGGATCGCCGCGCAAGAGATCAGCAAAGCGCTTGGGCAAGCTGTGGTCGTTGAAAACAAGGCGGGCGCAGGCGGGCTCATCGGCACTGATGCGGTGGCCAAAGCAGCAGCAGACGGATACACCTTGCTCGCTGCATCAAGCGGCCCGGTTTCGATTGCACCACTGTTACAGAAAGTACCCTTTGACCCTGACAAGGAACTGACAGCGGTCGCGCTCATGGGCATCGCACCTTTTGTGTTGGTGACAGCACCCGACTTCCCAGCCAAAGACATCCGCGAGTTTGTTGCAAAAGTTAAGGCAGCGCCAGGAAAATTCACCTTTGCGTCTTCAGGCACAGGTGCAACAGCCCATCTCTTCGCTGAAGCTTTCAACGCTGCCACCGGCATTCAAGCGCTTCACGTCCCCTACAAGGGCAGCGTGCCCGCCTTAGCCGATGTGATGAGCGGTCAGGTCAACTACTGCGTGGAAACGGCTGCATCGACCATGCCTCTCATCCGTGCAGGCAAGTTAAAAGCCTACGGTTTATCGATAGGGAGAGAAACACCGCTCGTGCCGGGTGTGCCCCCGTTTGCAAGCGCCCTGGGCCTGACGGGCTTTGATATGGGCGCTTGGATTGGTGTGATGCTTCCCGGCGGAACCCCCAAGGCAATCGTCGATCAAATGGCAGGCATTATCGAAAAATCAATGCAAAACCCTGAGGTTAAAAAAACATTTGCCACAATATCGGTTGAACCCGAATTCAAAGGGCCAAGTGACTTGACGGCATATATGAAGGCCTACAGCAGTCGTATGGCTGATGTGATCAAGCGCAATCAGATTAAAGTCAGTTAAGAGCAATGTGATGAAAACAAACACAAAACAATCGCGCCGTGCGATCTTGCAGGTCCCGCTCGCAGTCGGCGCGAGCGCTACAATCTCAACACTAGGAATGGGTGCAAGCTTTGCGCAGAGCAGCTTCCCGACAAAACCCATCCGAATGCTTGTTGGCTACACACCGGGCGGATTTACCGACAACATGGCCCGCACCATCGGCGAACCGCTGGCCAAAGCCCTCGGGCAGCCAGTCTTGTTCGATTATAAGCCTGGGGCAAACAGCATGATCGCTGTTGACATGGTTGCCAAATCGCCACCCGATGGCTATACCCTGACGACGGTGATCGCTGCTCACGCAGCCAATCCTGCCTTGTATGCCAAGATGACTTTTAACCCCTTCACCGATCTGGTGCCGGTTGTGTTGACAGGGGTTGCTCCCTTGGTCTTGAGCGCCAATTTAAACATGCCCTTTAATACGCCATCCGAGTTGATTGCCTACGCGAAAGCGAATCCAGGCAAACTCAATTTCGGATCTTCAGGCAAAGGGGCCGCAGCTCATCTCGCCATGGAACAGTTCATGGCAAGCCATGGCATCGCCATGCAACATGTGCCCTACAAAGGCACCCAACCCGCGCTTACCGATCTGATTGGTGGCGCGATCCAGTTAATGTTTGATGTACCGCTTGCAATGGCCCAACACGGCAAAGCGGGCAAGATCAAACTCATCGGTATGGCGAGCGATCAACGCCTGCCGGGCTACCCCGACATCCCCAGCTTCAAGGAACAGGGAACGGCTTTCATTGCAAACACATGGGCAATGGTGCTCGCACCGGCAAAGACGCCTCAGGATGTCTTGCGTAAACTTAATATCGAATCCAACCGCATCCTGACAACCCCATCGGTGCGCGAAAAACTGCAAAGCACTGGTGTCGTGCCAGGGGGTGGCAGCCTTGAAGACGCCGCAAAATTTCTCAATGAGGAATTTGAACGCAACGCAAAAGTCGTCAAGACTGCCAACATTAAACTGGACTAATCCGGGTTTAATCGGCGCCGGCAACACCTCATCAGGGTTTGATTGGCGCCGGCAACACCCCATCAGGGGTTGATCGGTGCCAGCAACTCGTAGTGTCCCACGAGGTTTCGCACGCCGTGGGCATGATCTTCCTTAAACACATTCCCCTGGCACCAGGCACCGACGGTAGCGATATGAACTTTCGTGACCATCGGGCGAACACTCCAAGAAACCTGGAAGGGCGAACCTTGCTCGTTGTAGGCCGGTCCTGTCGTCGAACCACCATACTGCACAGGCTTGCCTGTGTCGACAGGGATGTTGAGCGCCTGATGAACACCGTCTTTGACGCCATGCTTTGCAAGTTCCCGAAAATCCTTTGCCTTGGCATCATTGACGAGCACCATCACCTGCGCCTCAACACGCAATTGGGGGTTTTTGATCGCATCATTCAAGCAAGCCCCAAGGGTCGGGCCAGGCTGTACCCGCGCTGACGAATAAACATAATGCACCTCGATGGTGTCACCAGGATACAGTCCACCGTGTTTGCTCGGGCAGATTTCGCCTGCGGTTTTTGACAGTTCTTGGGCACTGAGCTCACCAAGATATTTGTAGCCAGTTCCATAGCCATGCCCGTCACCGTTGCCAGCATACTTGGTGAATTGTCCACCTTTGTGCTCAGCATTTTTGTGAAAATGAATATTGCATAAATTCATTTCACTACTTTTTGGAGCGTTACCAAACATCACAAGATTACGACCAAACAAGGAATCAATGTCCCGCGGTGACTGCGGGCCGAATCCCTTCGCCGCGGTGTTTTTGGCGAGCGCCTCTTGCTGCGCCTGAATAACCTGGTCGGCAACATTTGCATGTGTACCGTCGGCCGTTGATGCGGCAAGCAGACTGCCGGGCAAGGATAGAAAGACGATGGATAATTGTTTTGCAACATGTTTGCGCCGAGAAATTTGGCGAGATTTAGCGCTTACAGCTGACAAATCTGGTGATTCAGACCGATACATTGCGAGGCTCCCTTTGAGAAAAAATCTGGCTATGACTTTTTAAAAAGTCATAGCTTTCTTCATAAGGATTATCGCGTATTCGTGCAAAGAATCAGCCCGTCTCTGGTCACGGCACTGCCATGTTTCTCGGCTGTATCAATCTGTTACACATTTACATCAGCTCCGCTGCCCTTGTATAAGCGTTCAGCCTCGACTGCCCACTGTAAATCGAGTTCGCTAAGCCCGCCAAGGTCGTGGGTTTGGAGTGTGATTAACAAATTTTTATAATCTTGCGTCCATGACGGATGATGGTCGAGGTGCTCAGAAAAAAGTGCCATATGGGCCATGAAGGCAAAACCGCTTCTAAAATCAGCAAAATGAAAATGTCGCTCGATCATTGTTCCTGTATCGCGTATTCGCCAAGCCTGGTTATGAATCTCCATCGAGCTTAACGCCGCTTGGAGTCGGTCGACAAATACATTTGGATCAATGCTTTGCTTTAAATTCGCAGTCATAATGTCTCCTCTCAAGACTGAACAAGCAGCCAGATAATCTGTAACGGTGCGGTCCGCGATCTGTCTGGCTCATGCTAAAGCGCCAGCCCGGCGTGAAGTGCCAAGTTACCGCTAAAACACGCTAGCGCAAACTAAGCTGGCGGCTTTCGGCGGCGCTGGTTTGGGCCCAGACTTGCTCAAGTTTTGATTTTTCTTTGCGAACTTTTGCAGCATAGCCTTGGTCATGTGCCATGCGGGCCGCGCCGACGTAATGCTTAAGTGCCAGATCCACCGTCCCGTGGCGCATCAGATGCTCTTGAAGAATCTGAGCACCGATACGAATATTGGCAGCGAAGTCAAAAGCAGCCGCCACGCCCCCGAAAGGATCGAAACGCGCAGAGTGCACGGCGGTTCGCACCTGCATCAGTCCTTGTGCGCCCTTGGCGCTTTGCGCCATGGGATCGAATCGCGACTCCACCGCAATGATTGCCAAAAGCAGTAGAGGATCCAGTCGCAATTGCTTTCCCACAATCACTGCTTCCTGAACAACAGCCCGCGCTACGCTTGGTTTTGATCCAAATTGCTCAACGATATAATTTGCAATCTGCTCCCGCTGCAGGCGGTCAAGTGGTCTTTGATCCTCAGCGACCTTTCCCGGCCCTTCACTGCCCGTATCCTTGTGAGGTCGATATCGAAGTGTTGTTGCGCCGGTAAATGCCGCTTCGGCTAGCTGCTGTTCCGATGAAACGCTCGCTGAGCGCTGAGTTCGACGCTCACTGCCTGGGACCGTGAGCTGCGGGATATCTGCCCCTGGGTCAGACCTTTCTTCGGCGTTCGCGATCTGTCCCGAGAAGGACTTACCACCGATCCCGTCGGCTTGCGCCTTCATCGATGGCTCGTCTGAAGCACGGATCCAAAGTCGGCCAAAGGCATCATCCTCCACCCAAGGGCTCAGACATGCAGCACTGATGGCCACACCGAGCACGGGAACCGCACGCTTGTACCAATTGGACTGAAACGATGGCAGCTTGAGCTTAAGCGCGATGCTGCGTAACCGCGCAGCCGAGGGCTCAACAGGCATTGGTCGATCGACCGAGGCCTGGACACGCAGATCGCCAATTGCCTGCTCGATGCCTGCGACCGCCGTGGGATCAAGATGTAAGCCAGAGAGGTTCGTTTTTAGTGCTTGGTAAATTTGCAAGGCAGCTTGGTGCTGCTGCATGGCCACCAAGGTCTTCGCGCGACCAATATGAGCTGCTAAAAACTTCGGATCAAAGCCAAGCGCACGCTCAAAGGTCAAAAGCGCCTCAGCATGCAAGCCCAAATCAAGCAAAGCCTCTCCTCGATGAGAAAAGGCGCGGGCGTAGTCGACGGGAGAAACCGGTCGGCTCATGAATTGTTGAACCGAATCTCGACCAGGACGCTTTGTCATTGCTGTGGGCGACGCAGACCTTGCTTGCAAACCATGTTTCCTTGAACGGTAATGGACTGCGAAATCTACTGAAAACAAGACGATATGTCAGACAAAATGCTTATTGAATTCGACGAACGGCTAATTCTTATCGCCAATCGGTAAACCCGAGTGGGTTTTATGACGTTTGCCCAACAGGCTGAATCCAAACAAAACACCTTCGCGCAACGGCAACAACTGCCTGGCCGTGCATCGCGCTGATCCTGGCAAGGAAGAAATTTGCAGGCAAAGCCTAAACTTTTTTTCGTTAAGCGATTTCTGAAATTTTTCCGTATACCTCCTCATGAACGATTTCACGGACGCTTTAATGATCGCGCTTCGATCCGGCCAGGAGGATCCGACTGCCAACGAACTTGGCGTTCGGATGAAGGCCTTAATCGCCGAATTAGCGAATCCAACGGTTGCGAAAACCCAGCGCGCAAGACTTAATCGCGAACTCGCTAAGGTTCGTGAGGCCTACCGACATAATCTCTTGAGTCGCTGACCATAGGCCCACAAGCCAAAAGCTGCCCAAAATTGCTGGGTGAGCGAATCCTTCTTCAGGCTGTTGTGGCTGCAGACGCTGCAGATTTCATGGCCATGTGGCAGGACGAGGATTTTGCGCGAGACGCCGGCATTGAAGCGGCGCGGGATCTTGACGGCTTGGCACAGTCACTTGAGCGTTTTTCAATGCTCAATGCCTCGGGTCTCTTTTTCAAATGGACAATCAGGCTCAGAGAAAGCGATCGGTTCATTGGTGAAATTGAATGTTATCCCCTTAAGCCTCAGACGAGTCCCTGGATAGAATGGGGGGTTGGCTACAGCCTCACACGAGGGTTTTGGGGCCAAGGCTTGATGCGGGAAGCCATTCACTGCGTATTAAGCCATGTCTTTGTTGACGGACTAGCCCAGCGCGTGCGCGCGGATGTCGGTCTACAAAACGAGCGATCGCAGCACTTGTTGAGACGGCTTGGCTTTCGATATGAAGGTTTGCAAGAGGCCAAAAACTTTCTGCACGGTAATCCGGTGGATATGCAGCTTTGGGCTATTTCGCGGCATCGGTTTTTAAAACTTGAAAACTAACGTCATCTTCGCCTTGAATCGTTTTGCCTCGTTTGCAAGCTTAAGCTTTCCGGCGCTGCAAAAGCGAAGATCATGCCGATGCTTGCGATCAGCGCTGCGGCGCTAAGCAAGCCAACGCCAGGTCCGAAAAAATCAACGACAAGACCCAGGACAATCGGTCCAATCACATAACCCACATCTGACATCATGCGGAAGGTCGACATGGCGGCGGCATTCATGCCAGGCCTCGCGTGGTCAGCAGCATAGGCCGCGGGTGCTGCGCCATTCACTGCAACAGCCACCCCCCAAAGTGCGCAGGCGAAGGCAAAGTAACTCGCATTCGGTGCCACGTAAAATGTTGTAAACGAGGCTGCGGTCATTAGTGCCGAAGGCACAATGAGTGGTTTGCGGCCAAAACGATCGGCCAAATAGCCGGTCGGATAACTCGCAAGAAGCCCTAAGACACTTCCAAGTGCGAGATATAACCCAACCTCCCCAGGCCCTAGTCGAAGTTTGCTGACTGCAAGTACTGGAACGATATGAAAGAGGCCGCCTGTTCTGACAACGGCATTGGCCATACCGATGAGACAAACGAGCACAAAGCCACGATCGCCGAGCAGACTCTTGATTTGTTTTAAAAACGATGGCGAGACAGCATTTGGAACCGATGCAAATCCATTGGATTCTTCTGACGCATCATCCGGTCGTTTATCCGTGGATCGCTCCCGATTGACGCGCCCTGTCTCCTCCACCACGAACCAGGCCACCACGCCAGCCAACATCGATGCACAGGCATATGCCATAAATGGCGTGGCAAGACCCGCCTCTTGAGCCAACCATCCGCCTGGCAAAGGGCCAATACCCACGGCAAAAAGAAAACTGCCTTGGTAAATGGCCATCATCCGTCCGCGTTGCTGTGGTTCGCTGATATCGGCAAGCACAATCAAACCCACGGCTTGCACCCAACCGGCACCCAGCCCTGCAAGAAAACGTGCGATGACAAATTCAGTAAATCCACTGGCAAGACCACACCAAAGATTACCGAGGGTGCACACTGCACCACCCACCGCCATCGATAAACGTCTGCCCTGCCCATCGGCAATTCTTCCTGCGATCGGCGCAGAAAACATGCGAGCCAAGCCGTAGACCGCAATCGTCAGACCGACCGCTGAGGCGGGCACCCCGAAAGCCTCGGCATAGAGCGGCAAAACGGGAATAAGTGCGCCAAATCCGAACTGATTAACGCCGATAAATAGGCACATCCAGATCAGCAAGCGCCGTTGCTTTTCGGTTAGGTTCAAAACGTGTCGCTATGTGTTGCTCATGGACTTGCTTGGGCCA
>DENJ01000098.1:0-6341 GCA_002359635.1 Burkholderiales bacterium UBA2647 | reverse complement strand
CTTGGGCCATTGGGATTCCAGAATTGGAAGATCTTGCGCAAAGATCTCGTCCTGAAAAGCCAGCAAAGCGGGGGCCATAAATTAGGCGCCGGCGCAAGACCTCATGTTAGGCATCAAACAGGGGCATTTGCGCATTGCCTCTGCTGATTCAAACCAAACCATAGGCCACTCTAACTTCATAACGATCTAATAGATATGACAACGGTGGCCGAAAGTGAGGGAGCGCTGTCACCGCGGTGGGGACAGCGTTTAAGCGATCACCACGCCAAAACGGGATGCCCATAGCGGCATCCTGCAGACGTCGGCGGCCTTAGGGCTCGAGCCACGCTCAAGGGCGAGGGTGAAAGCTATTTTCCGCTGGGAACCTTGCCTTCAACGCCTTTGACATAAAAGTTAATCTTGCCTTTCCAAGCGTCATCAGCGACTTCGTCCTTAGGCAGCACCACTTTACCTGCGTTATCGCTAATGGGCCCCTTGAAGACCGTAAAACTGCCATCTTTAAGACCGGCCTTTAGTTCGTCGATCTTTTTGCGTACATCCTCAGGCACCGCATCGTTGACCTTAATCAGATCATTCATTCCCTCTTTCGTGCCCCATTTGGTCACTTCGGTTTTCCAGCTGTTGTTCAATACATCGTTGACCGCCTTTTCGTAATAAGGCGCCCAAGTCAGCACAGCCGACGCAAGATGGGCTTTGGGTGCAAAGGCGCTCATGTCGCTATCCCAACCGAAGGCAAACTTGCCATTTTTCTCTGCCGTTTGAAGCACCGCCGTTGAATCGGTATTTTGCAACAGCACATCAGCTTTTTGATTGATCAGGGATTGGGCTGCCTCACTCTCCTTTGGTGGATCAAACCATGTGTTTACCCAAACCACCTTGGTACGAATTTTGGGATTCACGCTCTGTGCACCCAGGGTATAGGCATTGATGTTTCGCAAAACCTCAGGAATCGGAAATGAGCCCACAAAACCGAGAATATTGCTCTTGGTCATCTTGCCTGCGATGACGCCAGCCAGATAGGCGTCCTCATAAAACCGCCCTTCGTAAACCCGAAGATTGTCAGCGGTCTTATAACCTGTTGCATGCTCAAACTTCACCTCAGGATGATCCTTGGCAACCTTTTCCATGGCGTCCCCGTAGCCAAAAGAGGTCGCAAAAATAAGTTTGTTTCCTTGGGCGACTAAGTCACGGATCACACGCTCGGCATCTGCGCCTTCCGGCACCTTCTCAACAAAACTGGTTTTGATTTTTTCGCCAAATTTTTCCTCAATGGCTTTACGGGCCGTGTCGTGCGCAAAGGTCCAGCCCGCATCGCCCACAGGCCCCACGTAGATAAAGCCGACTTTGAGCGGTTCGGGCTTTGGCGCCTCAGCCTTCGGTGCTTCTTTAGCAAGCTCTTTGGGTTCTTCCTTCTTACCGCACGAGATCATGAAGGTACTCGCAGACAGTGCAAACACCGCAAAACCAGCACGCATCCATAAGCGCTTGGAGGTCGACTTCATAAAAACTCCTTTGTTTTACATTGAATGTTGGGAGGACTACAGATGATGCCATCACCGCCCCACTAGCCGGGGTGAAATGGTTTGCCTAAGGATGCAGGCATATTGGCCCGAATCCAGCTTGGGTTACGCGATATCAGGGCGAGCACAAGAATCGTCGCGAGATAGGGCAGCATCGACATGAATTGTGTGGGAATCTCAATACCAATGGCTTGCAAATGTAACTGCAACATGGTCACACTGCCAAAGAGATAGGCACCAAGAAGCACACGCCAGGGCCGCCAGGTGGCAAACACGGTCAGTGCCAGCGCGATCCAACCTCTACCGGCGACCATCCCCTCAACCCAGAGTGGCGCATAGACAACCGAAAGATAAGCACCCGCGAGGCCGCAAAAAGCGCCACCCACCACCACCGAAATCCACCGAACACGGCGCACGGGAAAGCCAAGTGCGTGGGCTGATGCTGGCGACTCACCGATGCCACGAAGCATACGACCCGATTTCGTGTGATAAAGAAAAATCACCATCCCTAAGCACAATGCAATGGCGAAATAAACCATGGCGTGCTGTTGAAACAACGCGGGGCCGAAGAAAGGAAGATCGCTTAAGACAGGCAGCTTCTCGGTTTTGTCGAGTTCGAGTTTTTTTCCGACAAGGGCAGCGCCGACAAAAGCGCTGATCCCTGCGCCAAAGAGGCTCAATGCAAGACCACTGGCATACTGATTCGTATGGAGATAAACCACCATCCAGCCAAGTAGTGCTGAGCATAGAGCAGCCACCAAAGCGCCTCCAAAAAGCGCAACCCAAGTCTGACCGGTATAAAAGGCAATACCGAAGCCTGAGACGGCTGCAATCAACATCAGTCCCTCCGCACCCAGATTCACCACGCCCGCACGTTCATTGAGCAAGAGCCCCAAACCAGCAAGCAACAAAGGTGTACCCGAAGCAATACCCGCGGCAATTAAGAGCGCAAGTTCATGCATGTTGTGCAGCGTCCTTGCCTGCATGCTTACGCCAAGCGAGCCTGTAATGGATGAAGCTGTCTACGATTAATATCATCATAAGCAAAACACCTTGAAACATGCTTGAAACCGACGCGGATAACCCGACCCTTGACTGTGCAAGCTCGCCGCCGATCATCAGCATCGAGAGCAAGAAACTTGCCAGCACGCAGGCGAGCGGATGCAAGCGCGCAATAAAGGCAACGATGATCGCGGTAAAGCCATAACCGGTTGAAACATGCGGCGTGAGTTGGCCCATGGGGCCGAGCACTTCCATCGCGCCCGCTAATCCGGCAAAGGCGCCCGAACAAAGCAAGACCGTCCAGAGTGATTCGCGCGCTGAAAAACCTGCAAAACGCGCAGCGTCCGGCGCAAGCCCGCCCACCCGAAGTCGCGCCCCCAACGTTGTGAAATACATAAGCCATACCATGACACCGGCGCTGATCAGTGCCAGCACAAATCCCCAGTGCACCCTCATGCCCGGCCCGAGCCTTCCGATGCTTAGGCTGTCGGCAAATCGAAGGGTCTGAGGGAAGTTCCAGCCTTTGGGATCTTTCCAAGGTCCAAAAACCAGATAACTGAGCAATAGATTCGCGACGTAGACAAGCATGAGACTGACCAAAATCTCGTTTGCGTGGGCTTTATCGCGAAACCAAGCCGTGATCCCTGCCCAGCATGCACCCGCGATGGCACCAAGTAACAAGGCCAAGCTCACCCACAACCAACCTGGTCTAGTCATCCCTGCTTCGGTAAGCCACATGGCCATGCCGCCCGCCCCGATCGCACCAAGCAGAAACTGACCTTCTGCACCTATATTCCATACATTAGATCGAAAGCAAAATGCCAGTCCCAGGCTGCAAAGCATAAGCGGGGTAGCCTTCAGCATCACTTCGCCGATAGCGCGTTTGTCCTTCACGGGTTCAAGCGTGAAGAGGCTTAGGACCTTAACCGGATCTTTACCCATCGCAGTCACAACAAGCGCCGCGATCATGAAGGTCAAGGCAATCGAGATCATTGGCGACAAGTAAGCCATCCAAGCACTCGGATGAGATCTCTTTTCCAGAACGATCATGACCTTGGAACCATTGGCTGCGCGGCGAGGCTAGTGGTGCACGCGGCGCGCTGCACCGGCAACTGATGGCGCTTGCTGCGCCAACAGCCATGACCCGCCCATCCACTGACCGATGAGCTCTAACGTAGCATCCTCCCGAAGGATCGGCGCTGAAAGATGCCCTGCATACATCACATGAAATCGATCTGCAATTTGAAACAGTTCATCAAGCTCTTCGGAGATAACCAAAATGGCTGCACCAGCATCGCGCAGGGCCAAAAGCTGTTGGCGAATTTGAGCACTGGCACCCACGTCCACCCCCCAGGTGGGCTGACTCACAAGAAGCACTTTGGGCGCTGACCTTAGCGCACGACCCATGATGAATTTTTGCAAATTCCCACCCGATAAATCGCTGGCAAGTGCCTCTGGGCCTGGGGCCTTCACCGAGAAATCAGCAATCACTGCTTGCGCGGCGTCCCGAAGCTTCCGATGGTCGAGTTGCCAGGCATCGGACTCATCCAACAAAAACATATTGTCTGCGAGGCTTAGTTCGGGCACCGTCGCCCGACCCAAACGCTCAGCCGGTACCGCGATAATCCCAAGACGGCGCCGCGACCTCACACCTAAAGTTTCAATCGCTCGACCTTGAAATCGAATGTGGCCCGCCACACGACGCATCAGCCTACTATCGTCGCTAGGCTCACCAGCAAGCATATCCAGCAAAAGCCCCTGCCCGTTACCTGACACGCCCGCGATCCCGAGAATTTCACCTGGCATGAGTTCAAAACTCACAGCATTCAAACGCTCGCTTGCCTCATCAATCGCGGGTACTGACAGCGCATCAACCGCAAACAGGGCAGCAGCTGAGTCGCGCTTAGCGCGCACCAGGGGTGGTGGTGCGCCTCCAATCATCAGGGCGCTTAGCTGCTCATCGTTACAACGTCGGGGATCAACGCGCCCGGTCACCCGCCCTTGTCGCAAGACCGTACAGTCATCGCAAAGCTCACGAATTTCATGAAGCTTATGACTGATATAAATCACGCTGCAACCCTCAGATGCCAAAGTCCTTAGCATGGCAAACAAGGCCTTTGCAGCCTGTGGTGATAAGACCGAGGTCGGCTCATCGAGAATCATCACCCGCGGCCTTGCCAGCAGGCCCCGGGCAATCTCAACACGTTGCCGTTCGCCAACACTCAAGCGATGAACTAAAGCGTTCGGATCAACGGCAAGGCCGTATTGATGTGCTAATGTTTCGAGCGCTGTAGAAACTGCTGCCAGAGTCCAATGCTTAGCCATCCCCAACCAGACATTTTCGGCGACGCTCAGTGATTCGAAGAGGGCAAAATGCTGAAAAACCATCGCAATACCGTAAGCTCGTGCCTGCTCTGGGCTTTGCCAACGAATTGGTATGCCGTCTAAAAACATGTCGCCTTCGTCGGGCTGAAGCAGCCCGAAAATCAGCTTCATCAAGGTGGATTTACCGGCGCCGTTCTCCCCAAGTACAGCATGAATGCTTCCGGGCTTTATATCCAGATCGATCTTGTCATTAGCACGCAAGCTGCCATAAGACTTGCTGACACCTTGGAGTCGAAGGCGCAGGATTTCAGGCATTTGAAAAATTTTCTAAAAATGACCACAGCGCATCAAAAGCGATCTGGGCATCGTCATCGGTCATGGTTTCAAGCGGATTGTGGCTAATGCCGCCATTACCACAACGCACAAAGAGCATCGCCTGCGGAAAAAGCGAGGCCATACGCATCGCATCGTGACCTGCCCCGCTTGGCAAATGAAAAACCGGCAAACCGAGTTTTTGGAGCGTCTTTTCCCATTGTTTTTGCAAAAAGGGTGCAGACGGCGCTGCATTTGCAAGCGTGACCTGCTTGGCTTGATAGCTCAGCCCTCGCTGCTCACAAATGGCACGGATTGCCTCAAAAATATCGTTAACCGCGCGATCGCGCTGTTCGTCGTTCGGCGCCCGAACATCCAGCGAACACTGACAGGCCCCTGGCACCACGTTCATCGACCCCTTGGGCACCTCAAGCATACCGACAGTGCCAACAAGCCCAGGCTCAGCAGCACAGCGCGACTCGACAAACAAAGCAAAAGCTGCAGCCGCGCATGCTGCGTCGCGTCGCATTGTCATCGGTGTTGTACCAGCATGAGACGCGGTGCCTTCAAACTCAATCAACCAGCGCGAGGACCCGTTGATCGACGTCACAACACCAAGGGGGAGATCGGCCTCGAGAAGCACCGGCCCCTGTTCGATGTGGACCTCAATAAAAGCACAGGCGTCTGAAGCGCCCTTTGCGATCTTGCTGCAGGCCTCCGGATCCATGCCTCGCTGCCTCATCAAATCAGCAAGCCTCAAGCCATCCCGATCAAGCAACGCCAGCCACCTCGGATCCCATTGCCCGACAAGCGCGCTTGCAGACAGAAAACTCGTTGCGAAGCGTTGCCCCTCTTCTTCAGCAAAGGCGATCAACTCAAGCGTGAAGGGCCAGCGTTGGCCTGAGGCTCTTTTTCGCGCGACAGCTTGCATCGCGAGAAAAATCCCGAGTCGACCGTCGTAGCGACCGCCACCACGGACCGTATCAAAATGCGAACCGGTCAACAATTTGGGGGAGGCCTTGCCCGCTTGGCCCTCATAAACAGCTATCACATTGCCGACAGCATCCATGCTGACGGTATCAAATCCACAATCTCGCATCCACGCACTGATCGTGCGGGCACACTGCTGGTGCGCCTCGGTCAGATAGAGCACTTGCAAACCGGCATCTAGTCCCACATCTA
>DENJ01000083.1:4144-36330 GCA_002359635.1 Burkholderiales bacterium UBA2647 | reverse complement strand
CACGAACGTCGAGCGCCTTGGTGAGCAAGACATCGAGCAAAGATTGACGAATTGAACTGGTGGTGAGTAACTGAATCGACATCTGAAGCGCCGACTCAATCTCATGCTGAACACCTAGAACGCGCTCGGTGCTCGGTCTGCCGCCAAAGTCGACCAAGACGTCAACGGGCCCTGTCTCGATCTCGTCATGAAGGCTGTCGCCTCGATGCTTTTCAAGACGATGGTATTCAAGTTGCGGCACAAGGTAGAGGGCGCGCACACCGAATTCGCGCGCGAGTTCAGCTTGAACACCTTGTAGCAGATTTAAGATATCGCCCACTGGTCGTGCTTCGACCTGCGGCCTTGGCAAACGCGAAATGATTCGATCGAGGTTGATGCGCAGTCCGTGCTTGCGGATCTCTTCGATAAGTGAAGGATTGGCTGCTTTCGATGGCAGATACCAGTGTGTGACCGGCACCGGAAATGGGGCTACTTCGATACCGGTTTCAACAAACACATCGTAAGCTGTTTTTGTGAGCTCCAGCTTTGTTGCTACAAAATCAGTAACGTCATCGTCAAGGATTAAGGCCAGTTGAACCTCTGCATCTTCGTTACTAAGGGCTTCGCTTTGCCAGGGCAATTGCCCGTAGATGACCGCAAGCGTTATTTTATTGAGTTCTCTCGTGCGTTCGATCACAGCATGTATGGCCTGTTCGAACCTGACTGGAATCTGAGATCTTTGATCGAGCAACAAACCTTCGCCTCCTGTGGCTTTTAAACTTATCACATACGAATTATACCAAAGTACCATGAGGGCGTCGGCTTGCAAAAGCCTTGGGCAACATGCTACGCGTCGGTGAAGCGTTTGACCACGTTATAAAGAATTTTCGAACAATCGTTATTGAAATGATTTACAGGCAAAGATCCACAAAATGTAATCGATCCGACCGAAAACACTGCACCGCCAGCCTCGCCATCGAAGTAGGTCATGTCAGCGCGTATCAGTTCTTTATGGCTCTTGCCAGGTATTGTTGTAATGTGTGTGAGATGTTCTTCCGGTACGAGGACCCAGGGTGCTTCAGGCGGATGATGTTCTGATGAGGCAATCACAACGGCTGAGCTTGGACTGCCCTGTCGTTCATCAACACGGTCAAGTTCAAATCCAGCGGCGCCATGGCCACTGAAACCCTCGGCACCGATGATGTCATTCTCGATGCCTTCCAAGATCCAGCTAACGGCGGGATTTGATCGTGCCTCCTGCTTGATTCGATAATAAGAACCGACGAAGTTGCCTTGTGCCGTGAAGCCAACACCGACAAGCTCTTGAGGAGGTCTTGCGTTGCGTCGCCAAAGTCCACCGTATTCACCGTCGAACTGATGAAAGTACTCGCCAGCTTCGGCTGCCCAGGCGCGAATACCGCCCTCGGCTCGACGCACTTCGATGATGCCTTCTCGCGAGGGGTCGAGCGCGACTTTCCAGTAAAAACCATTGCCGCCCAGGTAAATCAACTTGCCCCCCTGGTCGCGATAATCTTTGAGTGCATTCAACATGGTTTCCGTGTGGTACTCGGGATGGGTGCCTGTTAACACGGTTTGATAGGCGCTCAGTCGATTAAGTCCTTCGCGATGCAGTTCCTCATCGGTGATCAGGTCATAGGCAAGGCGATGATGTTTGAGCCACATGAGCAAGTGACTGTCGGCAGGATAATGTCGCAGTCCCGAAGCGCGAATCTCAGGGTAGGGGTAGGTGATGTAGCCCATGCGCAAATTGAGCATCGGCCGGCGCCAGCTCACAAGGCCAACGCCCGATCCATCCGGATGGGTGTTGTAGGTGGAAAGCCCGTAGTCCTGATGTTCGCCCGGGTTATGAGGATAAGCCCTCCAGTCGCTTGCCTGCTCGATATAGGCTTCACGCCAGGCGGAATCTGAAAACCATTCGGGTCTTGCATGGTTGCCATACACCGTGTAGGTGTAGGTTGACACAAGAACCGCAATTTTTGCGCTCGGTTGAGCCTGCGGGGGTACAACAAAAAATGGAATGTTTTCCTCTAAACCATGCGTTGTTAACAATAAAGCATAGGCATCAGAAGGAAAATTTTCGGGGATGCTGATTTCATGGGTGGCAGGCCACCGGCAATCGTCGAGGTCATCTTGATGAAAATGAATCGCCGCATAGTGACGCGGCGCATGTCGAAAGCACTGTTCCTTGCCCGTCCATTGTGCGCCGCGCACGGCTCGCGTGGGCGTATTGACGAGCGCACCGTGATGTTGATGAGCACTGATGTCAATCAGGGACTGCGTTTGCATCGCCAGTGAAAAGTCCCATGCGGCAATACAGTTTGGATGGGCTGCGGCCGCTTGAAGATCAAGCTCACTTGTCATCGGAAGCGCCTGCGCGATGAACCAGGGATCTTCAATCCGGCCGTTAAAACAATGCGCCGGTTTTTCTGCCGAGGCGCTCGCAAGGCTAAGGGCACGCTTTGTCCCCGGTGAGAAAACCTCGTCAAAATGCCTCTCGCCGCTTGACGTTGCACCTCTAAGCCACCGTTCGCGGATAAGCCACGACAGACGCTTGGCTGTTCCATCGAGCACGACTTGAATGCGATACCATCGCTGCAGTTCAATGGGACCCTGACTTAAGGGGGTGATCAGCGTTTGCCCGTTCACCATGAGTTGCAGTATCAAATGCCGCTGCTCGTTGAGCGCTAAGGAAAAGCCTGCGTGCTGATCGTCAAGATTAGAACAGATGACCTGAGTTTGTGTTGCTTGCAGGCGAGCTTGAAAGTGCAAACAAAAGGTGAAGCTACTTGCAGTTGCCAAAAGACCTTCAGGACCGAGGCGCGCATAGGAACCAAGGGGTACGGACTGCGCTTTTGGCGTACTTAGTTCACGAATTGGTACGTCGCAATATTCATAACGAACGCCACCGATTTCCGGGTTTGGATCCGCACAAAGCACACGGATAAGCTTGGCAGAGGGCTTTTCCTCACATTGATTTGCGACGTGAAAGCGAATGGACTGACCGGCAATGACCGATAAACGATCTGCATACCCCGTGAGTGTTAGCATGGTGACCTACCGAAGCAAAAGCTGCATCATGGCACGACGAAGACGGTAACCACGCGATGAACGCATGGTTGGCTTAGCGTGTATTGCTTTGCCGAGGACTAAGCGTGAGGAGCAGCTGATCGAGGCTTTGCTGCAGTGATGCCAATGAGGAAGGGTCCATGGTCTGCAAGGCTTCAAGAACGGGGCCACTCCAGGCGCGCGGCGCCTGCTTAAGGATGGCTTTAGCCTGGGCAGTGCTTCGAAGTTGTACATTCCTTCGATCAAGTTTGCTGTGTTCGACCTCAACCAGGCCTTTCGCAATTAAAGGCTTGACCAGATTGCTTGCCGTGCTCGGTTGAACTTCCATCGCTTTAGCAAGATCGCCGGTTCCAATATCGGGTTGCTGATGGATCACTGAGAGCGCTTGCAACTGTGCTTTCCCAAGGCCAAGCTCAAGGCCTGCTTTGCGCGTGTCGAGTCTTAGCGCCTGGCTGACCCGGCGCAGTGTTCGAAAGGTTTTAAGTGCATCTTGGGTAGGCTTGGGCATAGACTTGATACCGTAACGCGATGTGTGGCGATGCTAACAGTGTTGAGGCAAGAATAAGTGAATCAACGTAGGTAATTTTACGTCCTATTGATTTGAGGACTCAAGGTTTTTGGATTCAAGGTTTTTGGATACAAGGTCTCATGAAGGCGCTGCCAAGCAAAATCACCAGACGATGAGGATCGATAAGATTTGTGCAAGAGGGTTCAGCTGCGGCTGATGCGGTAAGCGTGCGTGAGTTTGCTCGTGTTTTTTGGGTCTTTCTCAGGCTTGGTCTGACCTCCTTCGGTGGTCCGATTGCCCACTTAGCCTATTTCCGAACTGAATTCGTCGAACGAAGAAACTGGCTTGACGATGCAAGTTATGCTGAATTGCTTGCGCTTTGTCAGTTTTTGCCAGGGCCCGCCAGCAGTCAGCTTGGTATGGCGATCGGGATGCGCCAAGCGGGTTTGATGGGTGCGCTCGCTGCCTGGATTGGCTTCACACTACCTTCAGCCTTACTGATGTTTGCCTTTGCTTTGGGACTGCTGCATACAGAGCTTGCAGCGATCAAGTCAGCGCTTCACGGATTGCTTATTGTTGCTGTATCGGTTGTTGGGCATGCCGTATACAACATGGCGAAGAGTCTTTGCCCTGATCGCCTGCGGGCATCGATTGCCGTGCTCGCTTGTTCCTTTTGTATGCTTGTTCAGGGTAGCCTCGCGCAGTTGCTGGCGATCGTGATTGCGGGCTTTGCCGCCGGTTTTCTGATGCCTCGCGATCCAACGCCCGTGGCCTTTGCCCGCATGGCGCCAACATCAGGAAAACCGCGCGCTTTAATCTGCCTGACGCTTTTCTTTCTGCTCCTTGTCGGCCTTCCATGGCTGGCTTGGCTATACGCGGAGCCTTGGCTTCAACTGATGGACGGGTTTTACCGTGCTGGCGCGCTGGTGTTTGGTGGTGGTCATGTCGTTCTGCCGCTACTACAAGCGATGCTCGTACCAAGCGGCCATCTTGACGCTGACCGTTTCTTGGCGGGCTACGCGGCTGCCCAGGCGATGCCTGGTCCGCTGTTTAGTCTTGCAGCCTTCTTGGGGGCGGTCATACCCGGTTTTTCGCCAAGTTGGTTCGGCAGCTTGATGGCGCTGCTCTTCATTTTCTTACCTGGCTTCTTGCTCGTGATCGGGGTTTTGCCCTTTTGGTCAGGCCTGGTCCAAAACGCCGCGATCGCACGATCCTTGGCAGGGATAAATGCCGCGGTGGTCGGCATACTCTTGGCGAGCCTCTATGATCCGATTTTTGTCCACGCTATTCGTGAACCCGTCCATTTTGTTGTGGCACTGCTTGGCTTTGCCTTGCTCAGCATCGCAAGGCTTTCACCGCTATGGCTTGTGTTACTGACTGTTTTGACCGCCTGCCTTGTTGATCTTTAAGCCCATCAAGCGCAAAACTAGGCGACCCAGATCGTCGATGAAGGTGTAAACAACCGGGATGATGAGCAGGCTGAGCAGGGTGCTTGTTAGTAGACCCCCAATCACGGCAATTGCCATCGGTGATCGAAAGCTCGCATCAGCGGCGCCCCAGCCGATGGCAATAGGGAGCATGCCCGCACCCATTGCTATCGTTGTCATAATGATCGGGCGGGCGCGCAGACGGCAGGCCTCAATCAGTGCTTGATGGCGATCGAGGCCTGATTTGCTTGCCTCAATAGCGTACTCAACCAGCAGAATTGAGTTCTTCGTTGCAATACCCATCAGCATGATCAAGCCGATGAGCGATGGCATCGAAAAGCTCTTGTCCGCAAGCAATAAGGCAACAAAAGCACCACCGAGGGAAAGCGGTAGCGCGGCTAAGATCGTAATCGGATGAAGAACGCTCTTAAAAAGCAAAATCAATACCATGGTGATGCACAGGATCCCGATGCCCATGGCAAGGCCGAAACTTGCGAAAAGCTCCCCCATGACTTCGGCATCACCGATTTCTCGCTGGGAAACACCTGGTGGAAGTTGCTCAAGCGCAGGAAGCTTTGCAACCGCTGCGGTCACATCCCCCAGCGGCATGCCCGAAAGCTCAATTTCAAAGTTAATATTGCGCGCTCGGTCATAGCGTTCAATCAGCGCGGGGCCGCCGCCAATCTCAATGGTCGCGATCTGCGACAGCATCACAGGGCCTTTGTTGCCAGGGATTAAGAGTCGCCCCAAACTTTGCATATCCTGACGTGCCTCATCCTTGAGCCGGACCACGATCGGCACCTGCCGGTCACTGAGGTTGAGCTTGGCAAGCGCTGCATCGTAGTCGCCAAGCGTTGCGATCCTCAGGGTTTGTGCGATTGCTGCCGTGGTCACGCCGAGGTCTGCCGCTTTGGCAATATCGGGTCTGATCATCACTTCAGGCCTGGAAAGGCTTGCGCTTGAAGCGATACTGCCAATGCCTTTGATACTGCGCAGGTCACGCTCAAGCGCAATCGCAGCTTGGCTCAAATTTTGCGGATCATCGCCCGTGAGCACCAGGATGTATTTTTCGCCAGAACCACCCAAACCGACTTTACTCCTCACACCGGGCAAGGACTTAAGCGCATCACGGATGGCTTCTTCAATCACTTGCTTGCGCGCACGTTCACCGCGTGGGGTGAGGGCTATGGTCAGGGTTGCTTTTCTCGGCTCATTAGCGCCGCCTCCCAAAAAGGGATCGGTACCTGCTGCGCCCGCGCCAATCGTGGTGTAAACACGTTGAATCTCCTTGATTGAAGACAGCATCAGTCTTGCCGCTTCGGCAGTCTTGATGCTTTGTTCAAGACTCGATCCGGGTGGAAGCTCGAGATAAACCTGAGTCTGCGAATTGTCATCAGGCGGAATGAAGCCTGTGGGAAGCAGGGGAATTAATGACAGCGAACCGACGAAAAATCCGATCGCTAAGATCAGGCTTAACCAGCGAAACCGTAGACAAAGCTTGACCAGGCTCATGTAGGGCGTCATCCAGAAGGGTTCTTTGTGGGCAACACCCTTGTCGCGCAACATATAAGCGGCCATCATCGGCGTGAGCATGCGTGCCACAAGCAAAGATGCAAAAACAGCCAGGGATGCTGTCCAGCCGAATTGCTTAAAAAACTTGCCTGCTATCCCGCTCATGAAAGCGGTCGGCAAAAAAACAGCAATCAAGGTGAAGGTGGTGGCAATGACTGCAAGTCCGATTTCGTCGGCTGCGTCAATCGCCGCCTGCATGGGCGTTTTGCCCATCCTCAAATGGCGAACAATGTTTTCCACTTCAACAATGGCGTCGTCCACCAAGACCCCGATCACCAGCGAAAGGGCAAGCAGTGTTACCACATTGACCGAAAAGCCAAGCCAGGCCATACCGGCGAAGGCTGGAATCACCGAGAGCGGCAGGGCGAGTGCTGACACAAAAGTTGCTCGCCAGTCACGCAGGAAAATCCAAACCACGAGCACCGCGAGCAACGCACCCTCGTAGAGCAGCATCAAGGAACCGTCGTATTCCTCTTGCACCGGGGTGACAAAGTCAAATGCTTCGGTCAATTGAATATCGGGCCGCTCAGCCTTGAGTTGAGCAAGGGATTGGCGTACCCGTTCTCCAACCTGAACTTCGCTTTCGCCACGGCTGCGGACCACCTCAAAGCCGACAACAGCTTGACCATCCAGAAAGGCTGCTGAACGTCGTTCGGCAATACCGTCGCGGATCTCAGCAACCTGGTCAAGTCTGACCGAACCGCCTTGAGGTAGCGCGATCGCAAACGCGTTCAAGGGTTGTGCTTCTGCAAGGCTGGCGAGCAAGCGAACCGGTTGCTGAGCCTTGGCAAGATCGGTGCGACCGCCGCTGGCCTCCTGTTGCACGGCACGAAGCTGTCTCGAGAGCTCAGCTGCGGTCATGCCAATGGCGTTCATCCGAACAGGATCAAGATGAACCGAAATTTCCCGGCTTACGCCACCCACCCGCTGCACAGCCCCAACGCCGCGGATCGCGAGCAGTCGTTTGCTGAGATCCTTGTCAACAAACCAGGACAAGGCTTCCTCATCAAGCGTTGACGATGCAATGGTGTAGGCTAAGACAGGCGTGCCTGCGAGGTTGAGTTTGCTGATCACCGGTTCTCGCAGGTCAGCAGGCAAATCCGAACGGGTCGTCTGAACCGCAGAGCGAAGTTCATCAAGCGCCTCCTGAACGGGTTTTTCAAGACGAAACTCCGCGGTGATTGATACCGCGCCATCACTGATTTTGGTACTGATATGCTTCAGTCCCTGTAACGGTGCAATCGCGTTTTCGAGTTTTCGTGCGACATCGTTTTCGAGCTGATTCGGGGTTGCGCCTGGAAGCGCGACCTGAAGTTGTATGGTGGGCAGATCAAGGTCCGGGAAGTTTTGGACCTTCATGCTCTGAAAGCCAATCAAGCCGGCCACACAAAGCAGAACGAACAGCATTAAGGACGGCACCGGGTGCCGGATCGACCAGGTTGAAAGATTCATGGCTTGGCCGTACGAACCAAATCGCCGTCATTTAAGAACGCGGCACCTCGGGCAACCACGAAGGCGCCCGCCGATATGCCCTCCAGAATCTCCACCCGGTCGCCGACAATCGCGCCGGCGCGGACCTTGTGGGCACGGACGCGCCCTTGTGGATCGATCTGAAACACGAGGGTAAAGCCATCCCTGACCACAAGCGCTGACTGAGGAATACTCAGGACGGCGCGTTGGCCCACATCGATACTGCCCTGGAGAAACTGACCCACGCGGGCTTGCTTTGGTGATGCCGCAAGTGACACCAAGACCTGTCCATTGCGGGTCGCATGATCGATCAAGGGACCCAGTATGCGTACTTTACCTTCCAGGCTATCGCCGGAGGGTAATTGCACCCTGGCTGTGTTACCAGCTGTGATGCGTGCCAGGTCCTGGCTTGTTACCTCTGCACGCCATTCAAGCTTTCCTTGCACATGAATCTTGAATAATTCAGCCCCAATCGGAGGCATAGCACCCAGGAGCGCTGTTTTTGCGCTGATCAGTCCCGATTCGCTCGCTCTTAACTGGGTTTGAGTCAGTTGGAGCTCCCTGAGTTCCACGGCGGCCTGCGCTGCTTCAAGGCGGGCCCTGGCCATGCGACCCTGGTTTTGCGCCTGACTGAGCTGAGACTCACTAAAAAAGCCTTTGGCTCTGAGTTGCAAGGCACGTTCCATTTGCAACTCACTTTCATCAAGACTGGCCTTGGCCTCAAACCATTGCGCCCTTGCCTGGGCAAGTTCTGCAAGCGGCAGACGTTGATCGAGTCGCGCAAGCAACTGACCACGCTCGACCCGGTCGCCAACGTCGACAAGAATCTCGACGATGGCGAGTCCCTGGACCTGTGGACTGACCACCGCCTCACGCCAGGCAACAAGACTGCCTTGCGCCTGAATTCTTTCGCGTGACTGTAGGGTGCTTACCGATGTGGTCTCGACCTGCATCACCGGCTTGTCGCCGGCTTCTTTATTGGACTTTGGCCCGGCGCCGTGAGCATGTCCTGCCAGAGCGAAGACAATCAGGGCGAGCGAGCAAAGGATGGAGCTGGTCTTCGCTGCGGGCAGCGTATGACGGAAGGCAAAAGACATGGGGTTCGCGCGTTAAGTTTGTTTCGAAGAAGGCAGGTTTTGACCGCTTTGCGGCATTGAGCCAGCTGCAATCTATGATCTGGTGATAAAAACCAGCGAATTTTAGAGTAAGGCCCTTGTTTGGGGACCAATGACGCACAAAAGGAGCGCGGGTTCTTGTTGCTGCGATCATCAAGATCCCACGGCAACATTTACAGGAGAATCGTGCAATGCCCTATCAATCGCCCGGTGCTGCGACACCGCAACGCCCAAGCGTCACGGTAACCAGCCTTTCAGCCATGCGTGCGCGCAGCGAGCCCATCGCCATGCTCACCGCCTACGATGCAAGTTTTGCGGTGCTCGCAGACCGTGCCGGAGTCGATGTTATTTTGGTTGGCGACTCGCTCGGGATGGTTTGTCAGGGGCGAAAAAGCACGCTCTCCGTCAAACTTGCGGAAATTGTTTACCACAGCGAATGTGTGCTTCGAGGTTTGGAAGCGCAGGCAGCTGCGGCGATGGTGATCGCCGATATGCCTTTTGGGACGTATCACGTGTCGGTCGAACGTAACGATATGGGTTTTGCAAACGATATCGGTCCAGAGCACGTATCGTCTCCTATGCCATGCCACTGATCGTTTTACGCTCAGGATTTGTATGTTTTTGTGCCCTCGCCGGCATTGCGGCTTGGTGGGTCAACGGCTTTTTCTTTGAGCGCTTCGAAGTCATCGAAGGCGTGAATCTGATTTATTGGCCACATGGCTTGCGTGTCGTACTCACGATTCTTTTTGAACGCTATGCCGCAATAGGCCTAAGCCTGGGTGCTTATGTGGTGGTTTCGATGATTTGGCCTGAGCATTTTTTGATGCGATGGCTCGCACCAGTCACCGGGGGATGTTCGGCCTACATCGCCATGCGTATGCTGTTACCTCGAGGCGGCGATATGTCGAGCCGGATCAGGGGGCTGACACCAAGTGTGCTGATTGCGATTGCAACGGTTTCAGCTTTGCTCAACGCTGGCGGACATACGATGTTGCGCATTGCCTCGGGCATTGAAGGCAATCACGGCCAGGAGTTCGCAGCGATGTTGCTCGGCGACCTGCTGGGTGCTCTTGCTTTGCTTTATTTATTCAAATTTTCGATTCGCTACTTCCAAGACAAGTGAGCGAGGGTGCGCCGCCACGGATTCCTAAGTCGTCCATCGCAAGCCCGATCGCCTGAACCGCCTGCTCGATCTCCGTCACGCCGATGGCGCCAATACAACCGACGCGAAAGGTCTCTCTGGTCGTCAGCTTCCCAGGGTAGAGAATAAAGCCGCGAGCCCTGCAAGCAGCGTAAAAATCCTTAAAGTTATAGCGAGGATCGCCTGGCGCGTGAAAGGTGACGATGATGGGCGCTTGAATCAAGGGATCAAGAAACGCTTGAAAGCCAAGTTGGGTCATACCCTGGATTAAAGTCCGGCAATTCGACTGATAGCGCTTAAGTCTGGCAACTTGACCACCCTCTTCTTCAAACTGTCGGATTGCTTCTGCAAGCGCCACAAGCACGTGGGTGGGTGGGGTGAAACGCCATTGTCCGGTTTGTTGCATGTAATTGTGTTGATCGTAGAGATCCATGGCGAGCGACTGGCTTTGGCCTTCGCAATGCTCGAGGATGGCACGCCGGATAAACACAAAGCCCATGCCAGGCACGCCTTCAAGGCACTTCCCGCTGGCCGCAACGAGCGCGTCAAAATGAATCTGTTTTGCATCGATCGGTAGGGCAGCAAATGAGCTCATCGCATCCACGATGAGCCCCTTGTTTAAGCGCATACAGTGTTGAGCGACCGCCTCCAGTGGATTGAGCACGCCGGCGCCAGTTTCGCAATGGATCAGAATCACATGGCTGATACTGCGATCAGCTTGCAAGGCGGCTTCGACTGACGCGGGGCAAATCGCCTGGTCTTCGGCAAAAGTCAGCATGCTGCATCGGCGCCCCATCATCTGTGAAAGCTTTGCCGCGCGCTTGCAATAGGCGCCATTGTCGAGCACCAAGATGTGGCCGTCGCGGGGAACAAGGCTTGCGACAGCCGCCTCCACGCTAAAGGTGCCGCTGCCTTGCAAGGGCACCACCACATGGCTGTCCAGGCCGTTAATAATCCTTAATAAACGTTCACAGACCAGCGCCGTCATGTCCTTGAAGTCGCTATCCCAGGAACCCCAGTCGCGAAGCATGGCAAGCTTGGTCCTTAGCGTGGTTGTCAACGGGCCCGGTGTGAGAAGGATTTTGTCGCGGTCCATGGCAATGATCCAGGGCTTTTAGAAGAAAGCGAAAAAACAAATTCGGTCTGCTGTCATTGTTTCGACATGCCGCAATTTATACTGGCAACCTGGGTCATCATAGCTGTTTAAGAACCTTGCCTGGCAGTAAACGAACATGCTAAGCGTTAATCATCGCAATTATAAGAAACCGCGGCAGCCGACCGTTGTGGTTTGTATTGATGGCTGTGAGCCCGATTATGTTGCGCAAGCAGTTGCGGCGGACCGTATGCCATGGCTCAAAGCGATCTTGGCCGCAGGGACGGCGCTGGTCGCGCACGGCGTGGTGCCTAGCTTCACGAATCCAAACAATGTATCGATCGTGACAGGTGTGCCGCCCAGTGTCCACGGGATTTGTGGTAACTACTTATACGATCCCGAGAGTCAGCGCGAAGTCATGATGAATGATCCGAAGTGGCTTCGCGCGCCGACGTTATTTGCCGCCATGAGCGAGGCTGGACTCAGCGTAGCGATCGTCACTGCGAAAGATAAACTGCGTCAACTGCTGGGGCATGGCATGAAGCGCGGCATTTGCTTTTCTGCTGAAAAAGCCGACCAGGTCAGTCAACAAACGCACGGTATCGAAGATGTGCTCCATCTTGTCGATCGACCGCTACCTGACGTTTACAGTGCCGATTTATCGGCGTTTGTTTTTGCATCCGGTCTTGCGTTGATGCGAACGCAATCGCCAGACGTCATGTATTTGTCGACCACTGATTACATTCAGCACAAGTACGCGCCAGGCAGTGATGCTGCCAATGCCTTTTATCAGATGATGGATTATTACCTGGCACAACTCGATGCCATGGGTTGCGTGATCGCCATCACAGCAGACCATGGCATGAACGCCAAGGTGGCGATGAACGGGAAGCCGGATGTGATTTATCTGCAGGACTGGTTTGATCAGCACTGCGGGCCCGGACAGGCCAGAGTGATTCTCCCGATTACAGATCCTTATGTGGTTCATCACGGCGCGCTCGGTTCTTTTGCAACGGTTTACCTGGCGGCAGGGGCGAAGCATGATGCCTTGCGCCAGGCGCTAGAAGGCTTGCGGGGTATGGATCGGGTGCTTGCAAGAGAGGATGCGGCAGCCGAATTTGAACTGCCAGCCGACCGGATTGGAGATCTTGTTTGTTTGGCCGCACGCTTTACCGTGATTGGAACCAGTGCGTCGCGGCATGATTTATCGGGACTCGATGCACCGCTTCGCTCCCACGGCGGGGCGAGTGAGCAAGCCGTGCCCCTCATCATCAATCGCCCGATTCCTGGTTTGGACCCTCATCGCCGTTGGCGAAATTTTGACGCCTTTGATCTCGCGCTCAACCATGCGCAGTAATCCGTCAGAAGCAATGCGGATGCAAGAATACATTAGCGATCGCGGGCTTCATGCGATGCGCCTTGCTGGTCAACGCATCGGGGCTGATCGGGCTAAAGTCGATGGTTCGTCGCGTGTGATTAAAGTATTCAATCCGTATAACGATGAATTATTAGGTACGGTTCCAAAGGCTACGCTTGAGGAGGTTCGGGAGGCCTTTGTAACGGCCTGCGACTACAAGCCAACTTTGAGCCGATTTGATCGTGCGGCGATTTTGAATCGAGCTTCAGCCCTTGTCTTGAGGCAACGCGATGAAATCGCAGCATTAATCACGGCAGAGTCGGGTCTTTGTCATAAGGATGCTGTGTATGAAACCGGCCGCGTGAGCGATGTACTGCTGTTTGGCGCAAACGAAGTGCTCAAGGACGACGGGCAGATTTTTAGCTGTGATCTTACCCACCACGGTAAGCAGCGGCGCGTTTATACCCAGCGCGCCCCGTTACTTGGTGTGATCAGCGCCATCACACCTTTTAACCACCCCATGAATCAGGTTGCACACAAAATTGTGCCAAGCATTGCAAGCAATAATCGTATGGTTTTGAAACCGTCCGAAAAGGTGCCTTTTTCTGCACTCTTGTTTGCGGATATGCTTTATGAGGCGGGACTGCCACCTCAGATGCTCAGCGTGATCACAGGGGATCCTGCCGAAATCGCCGATGAAATGATCCGCAATACTGCCGTGGATTTAATAACATTTACAGGCGGTGTTTCGATTGGTAAGTCGATTGCGCTTAAAGCGGGCTATCGACGGCTTGTGCTTGAACTTGGTGGCAATGATCCCCTTATTGTGATGGAAGATGCCGACCTTGAAGAGGCTGCAAGCCTCGCTGTCGCAGGCAGTTATAAAAACTCAGGGCAACGCTGCACAGCGGTAAAGCGTATGCTTGTCCATGATGCAGTGCTTGGCGACTTCACCGACCTGTTGGTGGCAAAAACCCGTGCTTGGCGCTACGGCGACCCAAGCAATCCTGAGAACGACATGGGTACGGTGATTGACGAGGCGGCAGCGCGTCTGTTTGAGGCAAGGGTGAACGAGGCCATATCGCAGGGTGCTCGCTTGCTTCACGGCCATCGTCGACAAGGCGCCTTGTATGCCCCAACGGTCTTGGATCGCGTGAATCCGGCGATGACACTGGTGCGTGAGGAGACCTTTGGACCGATATCGCCGCTTATTCGCTTTGATAATGTTGATGAGGCCATTCGAATCGCCAATGGGACGGCATATGGCCTATCAAGCGCGGTCTGTACGAATCGGCTGGACTACATAACCCGCTTTGTTAACGAATTGAATGTTGGAACGGTGAATGTGCGCGAGGTGCCGGGGTACCGTTTGGAGCTGACACCTTTTGGCGGCATCAAGGACTCGGGTCTTGGATACAAGGAAGGGGTACAAGAGGCCATGAAAAGTTTTACCAACGTAAAGACATATTCGCTGCCGTGGTGAGGGCTGCGTGCGCCTTGCCAAGCCTGCGCTAGAGAGCATCTGATGAGCCTGTCGTTCGACGACATTGAAGCGCTTTTTTCGCAACGAGGCCACGAACAATATAGCGGTGAGCCTGTCAGCCAGCTTGAGCATGCCTTGCAGTGCGCATCGCTCGCTGAGAAGGATGGGGCAAGCGATGCCATGGTTTGCGCCGCATTACTCCATGATTTAGGACATTTGCTCCACGATCTTGGCGAAAGCCCAAGCCTAAAAGGCGTTGACGATCTGCATCAGTTTCGTGCCTTGCCATGGCTGCGGGCCTCCTTCAGCACTGAGGTGCTTGACCCGATTGCCCTGCATGTGGATGCCAAGCGTTACCTCTGTGCCACCCGGAAAAGCTATTACGAAGCCCTGTCCGAGGACTCTAAACGCTCGCTCGTGCTCCAGGGCGGCGTTTTTACGGCTGAACAATGCGACGCCTTCATGAAACGACCCGGTGCTGATGAGGCAATCCGTTTGAGAATTTGGGACGATTTGGCCAAGCAAGCCAACTGTCCAACCCAGCCGCTTGCGTATTTTTTGGCGCGTGCAAAACGCTGCCTAAGGCATTGATGGCATTAAGCGGGTCGGTGGCGGCCGCCGTGCTTTTTGCGGCGCTCTTACACGCTTGCTGGAATGCACTGGTCAAGTCAAGTGCTGATAAGTCGCTCGATACGGCGCTGATTCATTTACTGGGCTCGCTGATCGGTTTGCCTTTGTTGCTTTTGGTGGGTCTGCCACCGCCCATGGCATGGCCCTTTGTTGGGATGTCAGTGGTGATTCATTTTGCCTACTACGTGGCCTTGGCTGGCGCCTACGAGCATGGGGATTTGAGCCTGACCTATCCGCTGATGCGCGGCATCGGACCGGTGCTCGTTGCCCTTGGCTCAGCGATCGCCCTGGGCGAGTCCCTTTCAGCAATCAGCTGGTGTGGTGTGCTTTGCGTTTGCCTCGGGGGCTTGATGCTCGGCTTATCGCCCCTGGCATGGCAACAGCCCAAGGCCATCGGATTTGCCTTGGTCAACGCTTGTGTCATCGGCTGTTATACGGTCGTCGATGCGCTAGGCGCGCGTGCGGCGGTGCAGGCCGGTGGAAACGCAATTCAGTATGTCGTGCTACTTTTTGTACTCGATGGGTGGCCGTTCGCCATGCTGGTTCTAAAGCGTCGAGGTCTTACGGTGGCATGGGCTTATGCGCGCCCCCGGGCGACACTTGGGTCTTGCGGTGCGATCGCATCGCTCGGCTCTTATGGCATCGCCTTATGGGCGATGACGAAGGCGCCTGTGGCGACGGTTGCTGCGCTTCGAGAGACCTCGGTGCTTTTTGCTGCCCTATTGGGAAGTTGCTTTCTCAAAGAAGCTTTTACCTTGCAGCGTGCGCTCGCCACGCTGATGATGCTTGCCGGGGTGATCGCCCTGCGTCTGGCCTAGATCCGGCTGCATACCCGTGACAACACTACCAAGTCAGGCACAGGTTGTGATTGTTGGCGGCGGGATTCTAGGCTGTTCTACAGCTTATCACTTAGCTCGCGCAGGCTACAAGGATGTTCTTGTCCTTGAGCAAGGCAAACTGGCTGGCGGCACAACATGGCATGCAGCTGGTTTGGTGGGACAGTTGCGTCCCAACAGGTCGATGACATCGATGAGTCGCTATGGCGTTGCATTGTATAAAACACTGGAGCAAGAGACAGGGCTTGCTACAGGCTGGAAGGCTTGCGGCAGCCTTTATGTGGCGCAACGCGAATCGCGTCTTCAATGGATGCGCCAACAAGCGACACTTGCCAGGCGATTCGGGGTGCTATGTGAGGAAGTCTCGCCACGCGAGGCTGCCGATCTATTTCCTGTGATGCGGCATGATGATTTGGTCGGGGCGCTATGGTTGCCGGAAGATGGCAAGGTCAACCCATACGACCTTTGCATGTCCTTGGCGCGTGGCGCGAGGCAAGCCGGAGTTCGCATCGTCGAAAATGCCCGGGTCAGCACAGTGCTCAGCAAGACGCAGGGCAGGCGGCGAAGCGTCTGCGGCGTCCGTGTGGGCTTGTCTGACGGCGAGCAGGAGATCGTCTGCGAGGTATTGGTGAACTGTGCAGGACAGTGGGCCCGTCAGTTCGCCGCGCTTGCACAGGTAAATGTACCGTTATATGCGGCCGAGCATTTTTATATCGTTACCGACGTCATACCGGGTATTGATGCGATGCTTCCGGTGATGCGCGATCCGGATGGATATATTTACTATAAAGAAGAGGTTGGGGGACTCTTAATGGGTGGCTTTGAACCGCGCGCTAAGCCCTGGCAGGCTGACCCCATTCCCGATGACTTCCAATTTCAGCTGCTCAATGAGGATTGGGATCAATTTGAGGTCTTGATGAAAAGCGCCCTGCATCGAACACCCTGTCTTGAGACCGCCGGCGTCAAGATGTTGCTGAACGGGCCGGAAAGCTTTACGCCGGATGGTAACTTCATCATGGGGGAAGCGCCGGAATGCCATCAGTACTTTGTTTGCGCTGGATTTAATTCTTCGGGGATCGCAAACAGTGCTGGCGCTGGTCGTTTGATGGCGGAGTGGATCATGGGCGGCGAAGCGAGTGTGGACCTCTCTGATGTTGATATTCGCCGGTTTTCTGCTTTTTCTGTCAACCGTAAGGCCTTGGCAGCACGCACGGTCGAGAGCCTGGGGCTTCACTACGCCATGCGATGGCCCCGATATGAGTTGCAATCCGCAAGACCGCTAAGAACATCACCGTTATATGACTTGCTAGCGGCAAAGGGTGCAGTATTTGGTAGCAAGCATGGTTGGGAGTGTGTGAATTATTTCAGCACCCTTGGCAGTGCTGGCCCAGCACCTAGCCTCGATAAGCCCGCCTGGTTGAGCCGCGTAAAGATGGAGCAAAGGGCAGCCTGTGAAGCTGTTGCCATCATTGACCAAAGCGCTTTATCGAAGATTCTGGTGCAGGGTCGGGATGCATTATCACTGCTTCAAAGGCTTTGCAGCAGTGATATCGATCTGCCGCCCGATGGGCGCTGTGAGACGCTTTTGCTCAATGCGCGTGGCGGCATCGAAAGCCTGCTTTCAGTGATTCGCGTGGAAAGTGATGTTTTTATGCTGGTCACGAGCGTTTCACAAGCCGTGCGGGATATGCATTGGATTGGCCGACATCAGCACGACGCCGAGCAGCTTGTCCTGACTGATGTATCGGCGATGTTTTCAGTCTTATCTGTCCTTGGCCCGGCCGCGGGGCGACTCTTGGCGCACCTCAGTTCGGGTGATTTCTCAGCCGAGGCCTTCGACTTGTCGGCAACGAAGCTCATCGATCTGGGATTTGCTCGCCCAAGAGCCGCTGCCATCCATGATGGGCTTCATGCCGGGTTCGATCTTTATGTACCGGTTGAAATGACGCGCCATGTCTATCTGGCCATCCATGAGGCAGGGGCTGCCTTGGGCCTGCTCGATGCAGGCCACTACGCCTTGGATGCCTTGCGGATCGAAGCCGGTCGCTGCACATGGGGTGCTGAGCTCGGGCCCGAGGATGGGCCCTGGGAAGCGGGTCTCCAACGATTGATAAACCTCGATCAATCACATTTCATAGGACGCGAGGCACTTGTGGAGGCCGCTGATCGCCCGGTTCGCAAACGACTCGTCAAGCTTGTATGCCAGGACCCTGAAGCTTATGCCTGGGGTGGCGAAACGATTATTGTCGACGCTGGTGGGCAGGAGTTTGCAGGCGATATCCGTTCTGCCGGCTGGGGTTTCGAAGCAGATCGCTGTGTTGCCCTTGGCTATGTCTATGGTGAGCTCGCATCGATGGTGCATCGTGCGAGGCCTGCGAAGGCATTGATCTGGGGCAAGCCCAGCCCGGTTTTGCTATATTCTCTGTAGCGCGCTAATGCATTAGGCTATGATTTCATTTTTTTGAGGAGTCCAAAGTATGCGAGGTCGTTTCATCTTGGCTTGCCTTTGTGCTGCCATCAGCTTTGCCAGCCCGCCCGCCCAGTCGCAAACAAAGCCTCCGGTCAAGATCGCGCTCATCGCGAGCAAAACTGGACCGCTCGAGGCTTATGCAAAACAGAGCATTGTCGGCTTTAACATGGGCTTGGAGTTTGCCACTGGCGGCAGCATGACGGTCGCTGGCCGCAAAATCGAAGTGATTGAAAAAGACGATCAAGGTAAGCCCGATGTTGGCAAGGCAGCACTCGCTGCAGCCTATGCCGATGATAAGGTCGATCTTGCTGTCGGGCCAACCGCCTCGCCGGTTGCGCTTGCTATGCTGCCGGTCGCCGAGGAATACAAGAAAATTCTGCTTGTTGAACCTGCGGTGGCTGACAGCATCACTGGGGATAAGTGGAACAAATATATTTTTCGGACCGGTCGAAATAGCAGTCAAGATGCTGCAGCGAATGCCGCAGCTTTAGATCAGGCAGGCAATGTGGTGGCGATTCTCGCAAACGATAATGCTTTCGGACGTGATGGGGTGAAAGCTGCTAAAGAGTTCACGAAAAAGGCAAAGATTGTTCATGAGGAATATCTGCCGGTCGGTACGACCGATTTCACGGCAGGCTTGCAACGCATTATCGATAAGCTCAAGGATCAGCCAGGTCAGAAATACCTGTCGGTGAGTTGGAGCGGCAGCCCGACGCCCTTTCCGAAAATCGCCGATCTTGATCTTGAGAAGCGATTCGGGATCAAGTTAGCAACCGGGGGCAATATTCTTCCCGCAATGGTTGCCTATAAGAACTTTCCGGGCATGGAAGGGGCGCTTTATTATTATTTTGGCATTCCTAAGAATCCGGTCAACGAATGGTTGGTCGCCAACCATTACAGCCGCTTTAAGAACCCACCCGATTTCTTTACCGCTGGTGGTATGAGCGCTGCGATTGCCGTGGTGGAGGCACTGAAGAAAACAGCCGGCGATACCAATACCAATAAATTGATCGCGACGATGGAGGGTATGAGTTTTGATACACCCAAGGGAAAGATGAGCTTTCGCAAGGAAGATCATCAGGCAATGCAGGATATGTTTCATTTCAGAATTAAAAACGATCCGGCTTTCCCTTGGGGTGTTCCGGAACTGGTTCGTGTGATTCCAGCTTCAGAGATGCAGATTCCGGTTCGTAATAAGCGCTAAATCGCTATAGCACTCGAGCCCATGCTCGAGACCGAAGATTTATCCGTGCAGTTCGGCGGACACCTCGCCGTTGACCAGGTTTCATGCCGTTATCGCGCGGGGACACTCACCGCTATTGTGGGCCCGAATGGTGCAGGCAAAACGAGCTACTTCAATTTAATCAGTGGCCAGTTGCAGGCAACGCAGGGCAGGGTGATCCTCGAGGGTGAAGACCTCAGCACCCTGGGTGCGCCGGTGCGCGCGCGTAAGGGCTTGGGTCGCGCTTTTCAACTCACCCAATTGTTTCCGCAACTCAGCGTGGCAGAAAATGTTCGGCTGGCCGTACAAGCGAGAGCCCAGTCCCGCGAATCATCGTCCCTGGCCTGGCTGGATTTATTCAGCATTTGGCAGGATCGAAAGGCATGGATTGACGAGGCCGATGGGCTGCTGAGTCAGGTGCAACTTGCCGCCAAGGCTGATTTACAGGCGGCAAGCCTCTCACACGGGGATCAGCGGAAGCTTGAGGTGGCCCTGTTGATGGCCCTGAAGCCAAAGGTCTATATGTTCGATGAGCCAACAGCGGGGATGAGCGTCGATGATGTCCCGGTGATTCTCGAATTGATCCAACAATTAAAACAACAATCAGACCGGATTATTTTGCTTGTGGAGCATAAAATGGATGTTGTTCATCAACTTGCAGACCGCATTGTGGTCTTGCACCAGGGACGATTGGTTGCCGATGGCGAGCCGCTTGAGGTGATGGCCTCAACGATTGTTCAGCAAGCTTATCTTGGACAAAGCGCAGGCGCTCCCCGTGTATAACCCCGTGTGTAAGCCCGTGTATAAGCCTTTAATCCGGCTGTGCGGCGTTCACACGCATATTGGGGCTTATCATATTTTGCACGGTATCGACTTTGAGATACCCGAAGGAGAGGTGACGGTTTTGCTCGGGCGAAATGGCGCCGGCAAGACGACAACGCTTCGCAGCATGATGGGTTTATGCCCTGCCTCAGAGGGCAAAATTTTTTTTCGGGATACCGCCATGGAGGCGATGCCAACCGCTGAAATTGCTCGGCTTGGCATTGCCTATGTGCCAGAATCGATGGGTATCTTCAGCGATTTAACCGTTCAGGAAAATATGCTGCTCGCAGCAAGACAGGCGCGACGGGCTCAAGATCTGGACCCTGAAAGGCTGAATTGGATTTTTTCGCTGTTTCCCGCCTTGCGCAAATTCTGGTTGTTTCCGGCGGGAAAGCTCAGTGGTGGTCAAAAGCAAATGCTTGCGATTGCCCGCGCAATGATCGAGCCGCGGGTGCTTATCCTGATCGATGAACCAAGCAAGGGATTAGCGCCGTCGATGGTCAACAATCTCATCGAAGCTCTGCTCGCTCTCAAAGCCCAGCGTACCAGTCTTTTGCTGGTTGAGCAGAATTTCCGTATGGCATCTGCGCTTGGTGACCGTGTGGCCGTGATGGATGATGGTCGTATTGTGTTTCGAGGTGCGATGGCCGATTTAGCAGCTGACGAAAGTTTGCAGCAACGCTTGCTCGGGCTATCGCTGGGCGGGCATGGGTCATGACCGTGGAAGTGCCGATCAGGAGTCATGATGCTTCGACTGAAGCCATCCTGCCAAAGGCCCAATTTGACCTTATCCCATTCATCCTGGTGCTTGGTCTGATGGGCTTTGCCTGGCTGGCCATTGGCAGTGCCAGCAGCTGGCTCACGCTCACGGTTGCAGGTTTGACCATGGGCCTTATTATTTTTGTGATCGCTTCGGGTTTAACGCTGGTCTTTGGTCTGATGGATGTGCTTAATTTTGGCCACGGGGTGTTTATTGCGCTTGGCGCTTTTGTCGCCACGAGCGTGATGACCTATGCGGGGCAGGCGGGCATGGGCGGTGTGGTTTCATTATTTATCGCGATGCTTATCGCGATGGCTGCCGCTGCGGCGGTGGGTTGGGTTTTTGAACGATTGATTATCAGACCGGTTTATGGTTTGCATTTGAAGCAAATCCTCATCACGATGGGTGGCATGATCATTGGCGAAGAGCTGATCAAGCTGACTTGGGGCCCGCTTCAAATCGCCTTGCCGCTTCCGGAGGCCTTGCGCGGGAGCTGGCTGATTGCCGAGGCAGCCATCGAGAAGTATCGCTTACTTGCTTCCATCATCGGCTTATTGGTCTTCGGAGCGCTGACCCTCACTTTGACGCGAACCAAGCTGGGCTTGTTGATTCGAGCCGGCGTTCAAGACCGCAGCATGGTGGAAGCGCTCGGTTATCGGATCAATCGACTTTTTGTTGCGGTCTTTGTGGCGGGTTCTGCGCTGGCGGGTCTGGGTGGCGTGCTTTGGGGCTTCTACCAGCAAAGCGTGACGGCCCAAATCGGGACTCAGGTTAATGTTCTTATTTTTATTGTTATCATCATCGGAGGACTCGGTAGTACCCTGGGCTGCTTTATCGGCGCCTTGCTCGTCGGTTTAATGGCCAACTATGCTGGCTTTTTGGAGCCAAAGATTGCCTTGTTTTCCAATATTGCCGTGATGGTGGCGATTCTCTTGTGGCGTCCACAAGGGCTCTATCCTGTGAGTGATCGTTGAGATGATGCGAAGACTCTTTTCGGAGGATTTCCCCGAAAGTCGATGGCTTTCGGCTGCCTTGCTCCTGATTGCTGTGTTGCTTGCCTTGGCGCCATTTTTGTTTGCTGGTGCAAAAGCCATGTCGGTTGCTGCAAAAATACTGATTTTTATATTGCTGGTGGCAAGCTACGACTTGTTGTTGGGCTACACCGGCATCGTGAGTTTTGCCCACACCATGTTTTTTGGGATCGGGGCTTATGGCGTCGCGATTGCAAGCATTCGGTTTGGAGAAAGCTGGAGCGCGCTGGCAGTCGGGCTTGCGCTTGCGCTTGCGCTTTCGAGCCTGCTTTCGCTTTCGATCGGTTTATTCAGCTTGCGTGTTCGTGCGATCTTCTTTGCCATGATCACACTTGCGGTCGCATCTGCTTTTCAGACACTTGCCTCGCAGCTTAGCGATATCACGGGCGGCGAAGACGGGTTGACCTTTAAAAACCCTCAATGGCTCAGCCCCTCCTTCGAACCCTTTGAGACCGCGGTGTTGGGTCTTTTGATCGACGGCAAGGCACTGTGTTATTGGCTGATCTACATCGTGGTTGCATTCATGTTCTTTGCATTATTACGAATTGTGAATTCGCCTTTCGGGCGTGTGCTTCAAGCGATTCGGGAAAACGACTTTCGTGCTGAAGCCTTAGGTTACCGAACCGTGGTTTACCGAACGCTCTCAAACCTGTTGTCGGCGCTTTTTGCAACCGTGGCTGGTGCGCTGTTGGCTGTCTGGCTTCGCTATGTCGGGCCGGACACAACCTTGTCATTTGAGATCATGTTGGATGTGTTGTTGATCGTTGTGATCGGTGGCATGGGAACGCTTTACGGCGCGGTGATCGGATCGGCGCTCTTTGTAGTCGCTCAGCATTATTTGCAAGATCTGTTGGCACTTGCCGCTCGAGCACTCGCGGGCAAGCCGCTACTTGCCGATCTTGTTAACCCGGATCGTTGGCTGCTATGGCTGGGCTTACTTTTTGTTTTATCGGTGTACTACTTTCCAAGCGGGATTGTAGGACGCCTGCGTGATGCCCGCACGAAGGCGAACAAAAGGGTTACTTAGCCGGTGAGTCTCTTTAGCTTCGAGGGCTTGGGCTTCTACGGGGCACTAGCATGAGGATGCTTCAGCAATCTGAGCAGCGATCCGGCTGCGAATGCCGCTGTGTCGCTTACTGGGGGTTGTAATCGCTTTGCGAAGCACATCTTCGCTGGCGATGATGCTCACTGACGCTCTCGCCCTACTGATGGCCGTGTAAAGCAAGGCCTTGTTTACCACCGGCGAGGCTTGGCTTGGTAGCACGATGGCCACCCGGTCAAACTCTGAGCCCTGAGCCTTATGGACGGTTAAGGCAAAGGCAGTTTCGTGGTCAGGAAGGCGGCTAAGGCCAATGGCTTTCTCGAGCCTTAATCCATCAGAAAAATAAACAAGCGCTTGCTGCTGCGCGTGGGGCATCACAATACCGATATCGCCGTTGAAACGCCCTAAAACATAGTCGTTACGAAGCACCATGATGCATTGGCCGGGGTACCAGCCTTGGGTCGCCGCTTGCCTCACAAACCATCGGCTTATGCTAGGCAAGGTGCTGTTGTATCGACCATGGATCATTTCGCTGACAAGTTGATTGATTCTCTCGACACCGCGCGGACCGTCACGGATCGCGCAGAGAATTTTATATCGCCCTAACTGATCAAATAGCGATAACAGGTCTTGATGATTGTCACGAAGTTGTTTTACATAGTCCTCAAAGGGTGCCAACAGCGATTGCTTCGTGGCTTCACTGAGTTCGGGATTTTCGTCTTCAAGCCAGTCAATTTGCGCAAAACGACCCTGTCTTAATCGCGCAATCACAGCTTCAGCCTGGCCGCTGTTCACCAAGTCAATCAACTCGCCAAGCGCTGTGGCTTGATTAAACCGGAAGTTTTCTCTGAGCCAGATCACAGCATCGCCCAGACCCTTGGCTGAGCCCTGATCATGCTGTTGAGCTTCAAGGGCATCATCGGCAGGCTGCGCTTGAACCTGCTGATGAGCACCATAAAGTGATCGTGGATCGATACCCGTGATCTGCTCAAGCACTTTCAGGCATGTCTCACTCAGTGAGGGGTTGGCACTGAGTTCAGCAAAAACGGCGCCGGCTTCGACCGCTGCAAGCTGATCCTTGTCGCCCAGAAAGACAATCCTTGCCGTGCTTGGTGTCGCCTCGATCAAATGGACGGTAAGGGCTAAATCAAGCATGGAGGCTTCATCAACAATGAGCAAGTCAAGCGGCAGCAGATGCTCGCGATCGTAGTGAAATCGATCACCTTGTCTGGCTGCACCAAGTAATCGGTGAACGGTGAAGGCTTCCTTGGGTAATTCGATTTCAAGGTCTGACCCAATACCTTGAGCGGCTTTGACCAAGGCTTCAAGCATGCGAGAGGCCGCTTTCCCCGTGGGTGCTGCCAATACAACTCGGCAATCTCGATCAATATATTTCGCACAACGTATGAGATTTAAGATGCTGCTTGTTTTTCCTGTTCCTGGTCCACCGCTGATCAAGGTAAAGCCGCGATTAACAGCAAGCGCAACCGCAAGCTGTTGCCAATCGGTTCTTCCTTGGAGAACAATCTTGTTCGGGTGAAAGAGTTTTTCAAAAAACGTCTTAAAAGGCTGATGAATGGCTTGCTGAATACCGCGATAGGGTTGCAGGAGCCGCTTTGCAAGTCGCCTTTCATAGTCAAAATATCGATGGAGGTAGAGACGATCCTCCTCATCGATGACGAGTGCCTGACTTGCATCATTTGACAGGCTCAGCATATTGCTTGCCAAAAGCGCTTGGCGCAGCGCCTGCTGGTCTATGGTCTGATCAACATGCAAATCGCTTAAATGAATGCAAACACTGCCTGCTGAAGATGCAAGGCTGATCGCCAAGGCGGCTTGTTCTAGGCGCTCAGCCGCCTCGGCGGGTGCTCCCGATCGGCGCGACAAGGTTGCGAGATGTCTAGCAAAGCCGCGCGCAAGCGCATAGGCCGGGTCCGATCGTTCGCTCATCGCTCGGTTTGCTCAAAAGTATGCTGCAACGGCTTGCCGAACAAGGCATCAAGCGCTGCGATGCGTTGGGCCTTTGGCTTCACAAAGAAAACCCCGGCTGGGCTTTGGTCCGGATTGCGCCAGTGAGGGCGCACGGCGCGTATAAAAAGATAAAAAACACCACCGAAATGTTTTTCATAACAATAAGTTCTCAGGCGCTGCCTCAGGTAGCGATCAAGCGCAAGCGTGTAAATGAGGTATTGCAAATGGTAGCGATGCTCAAGCATCGCGTCCTTGAGTTGCGCCGGACCGTAGTCCGTGATGTGGTCACCAAGGTGGTTTGACTTCCAGTCGATAAGAAAATAGCGCCCTTGATGTTCGATGATCAGATCGATGAACCCTTTGAGGTAAGCTCGGAGCTCGCTTGCTTGTAAAGCAGCGGTGCCTGCTTCCCCCGCAAGTCCGTAGTCCTCCAATTCGAGCTCGAGCAAGCGATGAAGCTCTCCGAGATCAGGATTGCGGAGTGGTAGTGTGAACTCGAGCTCGTTGATGCGATGACGCGCACCAATACGCGATAAAACGAGACCATGACCCAAGTCAGTCTTCAGTACATCATGGAGCATGCTGGCAGCCATCTGCTTTAGTAGCTTATTATCTAATGCCGAGCTTGCCCTTTGATCGTTATCGAATGATGAGCGATGAGACCATACTCGCTGCGGTGCAAGCTCAAGCGGATGAGCCTTGTTGAGAGCCTCTTGAATCAGCCCGGGCCAAGCCTCTGGTTTGTCAAAGGCAATGGCTTCGAAAATCTGATGGAGGCAGATCCCGGCTTGGGGACCTCGAGGAAACCTAAGGATGTCGCAATCGCCTGCGCCATCAAGCACCCTGAGATCAGCGCTTGTCTCGTCACGATCCTTAACCCTTGATTCATGCTGCCGCGTCATCGCGCTAAAACTTGTCATCAGCCAGGATCGACTGATCTTTGGTGGATCAGGCGTCTCTGCAAGTTCGCAGAAGCCTTGATCCATGGGAAACACCGATGCAGTTTCAGCTGAGGGAAGGCTTGAAATCCGGATGCAGCTTTGCGCTGATGAGGCCAGATCTTGCCAAGCATGGGTAATGTGCTGGAGCGTTTGCGGATCCTGTTGGCGGGCTTTGTCGAAGAGCCATGCTTGAGGGCTCGTGCCGTTGCCAGCGACCAGCCAATTAAGCATGCTTGTGGTACTTTCTGAAGGGCTTGGCCGCTTGTCACTGCCAAGATAGCAACCCGCAATCAAATAGCATCGATAAACGGCGCGCGTGAGAGCCACATAGTGCAGGCGAACAGTCTCAGCGGCTGTATCGATGGCGATTTGTTTTTTTAGCGCGTCAAGCTCTTCGCCGGCCTCGTGTTGTGAGATAAATCTTAGAACTGTGCCGTTTTTGCCTTCCTCAAAGGCCAAGACCTCTTCGCTACCCTGTTTCATGCCCGCGCTTGCGTCCCATAAAAAGGGGCAGAACACGACGGGAAACTCAAGCCCTTTTGACTTGTGAATGGTCATGATTTGCACCAGGTTGCGATCGGACTCTAAGCGAAGCTGCGTATTGTCCCGTTGACGATCCTCGCTGCTTTGTTTTTGCAGCCAATCCAGCAGCGCGAGCCTTGTGTCGTGGACCAGAGATGCCTCGTGCAATAGTTCACCCAAGTGCAGAAGATTGGTCAGTCGACGTTCGCCGTCTTGCCGAACAAGCAAGCGCGAGGCGACGTCTTCACGCTCAAGAAAGCGACGAAACATCAGGCCAAATCCTTCCTGCTGCCAGAGTTCGCGATACATGTAAAAACGTTCGACATAAGAAATCGATGAGGAATCGTTTTGAGACAAGTGCTCGATGGCGGCAGCATCAAGGCCGATGATCTCGGTGGCGAGTGCTGCCCATAGCAGTGAGCGATTAGCAGGTTGTTGAATCGACAGAAGAATTCGTTCTAATTCGCTTGCGTCAACACTTCTGAAAACGCTCTCCTGCGCAAGTTCAATGCTGGAAATATGAAGCGCAGCGAGCGCTTTCTTAATCCGGTCACCCTGGCTGTGGGTTCGAACCAGCACGGCGATATCGCCGGGCGCTAGCGGCCTTGCGCCAATGGTGACAAGGCCGCGTTGTGCATCTCGAATCAGTCTTGCGATTTCGGCCGCGCAGGCCTTGGCACTTTGCATGGTCGCGCAAGCCTTAACAACCAAAGCCTCGTCGCTTTCGGGTCGAGACCCTGGTAGCATCCAGATGTTGCAATCAAGCTGCGATGTATCCCGATCCAGGAAGCGGGCTCGGGGTTTGCTCCCCATGGTCACTGGATGAAAATCAAGCCCTGGCAACATGAAGGACTGACGGTTCGCACTAAAGATCTTGTTGACGGCGTCGATCAGGCCTTTGTTCGATCGCTGATTCTCAACCAGATGATAAATGTTTGTGGCCTGATCGCGTGCTCGCAGGTAAGTATTGAGATCGGCGTTACGAAAACGATAAATGGCCTGTTTGGGATCCCCCACGAAAAACACAGGGTGTTGCGAATGCCTGTAGATCGACGAAAAAATCTTGAACTGCAGCGGGTCCGTATCCTGAAATTCATCGATGAGTGCAGCAGGGTATTTGGTAACAAGGCTTGCTGACAAGTCATCGGCATGCTGAGCCTCGAGCGCTTGGTATAAGTTCAATAGCATCTCGTCAAATGAAATCTGACGCCGTTGTTTACGGCCTTGGCGCAGTGCTTCGGTTGACCATGCCAACATGTGCCGTAGCAGGCGAAAGCGCGAGCGTTGAAGCGCGCGCTCTTTGATGTCAAGTTGTTCGATCAGCGCCTGCGCACAATCGAAGAACGGGTGCTTCGGCGCCTGGCTACCCTTTTTTGTTCGGTTATCCAGTTTTTTGCGGGATAACAAGGCAATTTTTTCGTCGAAAAAAGCCAAGGCCGTGGGAGAGCTTGCCGTAAAGTATTGATCCCAGGCTTCTGTGGCGATCGCTAGGCTATTGGGGTTATAGGTTTGGCGATTCAAATCAGCAAGTGACCGATCGAGCGTGTCTGCAATCGCTTGGCGGTCGCTGAGCCATATCGCTTTCGCTTGCGCGAATTGTTGTTGATGGGAATTCTCATCGGGGTAAGACAGGTCGTCGATGTCAGCGGGCCATTGAAGCCTTGCCATAGGTTTTGAAATCGATCGCTTGAGCAGATCCATGTAGCCTTTGGGACTGTCGCCAATGCGTTCGAGATAAGCCGCTAGCTCAGGCGAGCATTGATCCGAGGCCACAAAGCCGCGCCAGTAATCCTGAATGACTTCGCTGACCAATGCTTCATCGTCACCCACTAATTCGAGCTCAAAGGCCTGCCCTGATGTGAAGGGGCGATCGGCCAGCGCCCTTTGACAAAAGCCGTGTATTGTGAAAATGGCTGCTTCGTCCATGGACTGCAAGGCATGCTCAAGCCGTTGAAGCAAGGGTGCATTGACGGGTACTGCGGCCTTTGCCTGCCTGTAGGTACTGGCAATTCGAGCGCGAATTCTCTCTCTTAACGCTGCAGTCGCCGCTTTGGTGAAGGTCACCACCAGAATTTGTGCCACCTCAAAGTGATGCTCCAAAAGCAAACGCAGGTAAAGCGTGCAGATGGTGTAGGTTTTCCCGGTGCCAGCCGAGGCCTCGATCAGATTCACAGCATTGAGGGGCGCATGCTCGAGCATTGAAGCATCGTGTAGCGTCATGGCTTGATTTCCCCCAGGGCTTCGAGCAGAGGGCCGAAGACCGCTTGCGCATGTTGCTCAAAGTGACTGTCAAGCGGGTCTTCAAGGCCACGCAGGGCAATCTGGTGGGCAGGATCATCAGCTTCGCCGTAGGGGCGGTGCACGCTCGAATGCCATGTCTGTCGTGCTGCATGAAGGCTTTGACCGTTTGTTACATAAGCCCAAGCGGATTTGGGAAAAAATCGAAGGGGAGACGTCAAGCCTTCGCGATAAAGTTTGAGCAATGCTGTGAGCAGACTTTGTGCTTCGTCGATCGGTCCAAGCTCAATCACGCGGTCGCGAAAATGCCAGGATGAGCAACGCAAGATCGCGCTTGGCAGGGCCAAGGTTTGAAGCGCCAGATGTTCAAGCCAAGCCCGCAAATAATCATAGCAATTCGCATCAGCGTAACGGTAACGGCAAAGGCCATCAAGGCGCAGGCCGGATATTGAATGGCTTAGCGCGTAGTGCTCCCCATCAAGCTCAAGTCGTACGGTGTGAGTTAATGCTTCAAGTTGAGGTTCGCTAAGCCGTGGCTTGAGCTGAGCGGCAAAATGAATGATCGAGGCAAGCTCCCGATCGCGGGCAATCGCGCCCAACTGCCCTGGCGGAAACTCAAGTCCCGCCTGTGCATAGGATCGTAAGCAGTCCGCCGATTCGCCCGCAAGTGCGAAGTCAATCAGCCGATCTGCAAATTTTTGCCGTGATCGATGGTCGAGCTCAAATGGCTCGTGATTTTCAAGCGCACCCGGTACACGCTTTAACACGAGGCCAAGGCGGTTTTTGAGCAGATAACGCGACGGGTTACTGAAAAATTCAATCAGATTTTCTAGCCTTAAGCTGCGCCACTGCTCGGAAGGGGCTGTAAGCGCCGATGCGAAAAATCGCAGTGCCGACCTGTTTGCTGAGGCTTTTTCAAGTCGATGCGCTTGGGCTTCACGGTAGCCTCCACGGTAGCTGCGCATTCTCGGGTCTGCATCTTGGCGGAAGTAGTCAACCGAAAAAGGCTGTAACGGATGCTCAATGATCAGGCGGCGTTTTGCCGCTTCAATCGCTTCGCCTGATGGGACGGAGCCGGCATCGCTTGCTCGCGAGGTTGCGCTTGATCCAGGGAGTTCGGCACATAAGAGTGATGCACTATCAATCAGTTCGGCAAGCAGCATGGACGGAGGAAGTTGGCTGTTATCAAGAATACTTCTGCCGGTATAACTGATATATAAACGATCACGTGCGGCGAGTAATAAATCCAAGAACAAGGCTCGATCTTCGAGGCGCTTTTGTCGATCGCCTGCCCTGGGCCGTTGTGCCATCAGATCAAACTCAAGCGGCCCAATCCTGCTTGGAAAAGCCTCATCGCCCAATCCCACAAGACAAATGATGCGGTAGGGCAGGGCTCGCATGCTGTGCATTGATGCAAAGCAAAGGCAGCCAGCGGGCACAGCGCCCTGCAAAGGTTCATCAAAGCAAGATTCAAGCGCTGCCAGAAAGACTTCGGCATCAAGCGCGCTTTCAACGGACGCGTCGCAAAGCGCTTGGTACAAGGCGTTGATGCTAGCAACCGCTGTGCGATAGTCATCCTGATTCGAAAACGCGACATCTGTGAACTGTTCAAGCGCTTGCAGACAGAGCTTGAGCCATGACTCGGGGTGCATAGCCTCTGTGAGCCGGTCATGCAATCCTGACAAGGCGTCAACAAATGTCTGCAATCGTCCGAGTGTTTGCGCTGCCAAGCCTTCAGGATCACCCGCTGGAAGCAAACCTTGAATGGGTTTTCGGTGATGCGCTGGCATGGCGTAGCCCAGATAAAGCCGCTCGAGTCCGTTCGATAAACTATAGGCATCAGTATCGGGAAGTCCAAGGCGCTGACGATGCTTGCCATCAATGGCCCAGCGGATACCAGCCTCATCGAGCCAGCCCTGTATGCGAGTCAAGTCCTCATCGTTAATCCCGAATCGACGCGCTATCAATGGGCGTTGTAGCAGTGAGAACAGTTGGTCTGCCTCGAATCTTGATCGAGCAAAACGCAAGATAGCCAGTAAGCTTTGCGCATAGTCATTGATCGCACGAATCGGGCGGCCGCTGATGACATAAGGTATGACAGCGGCGCCCTCGCAAGAGCCGAATATCGATTCAATCAAGGGCGCAGCAGCCTCGAGATCGGGTGTCAGGACTAAGACTTCGGAGGTTTTCGGTGCCTGCTTCGCAGCGAACATGCTGAGCAATTGATCGCGTAAAACTTCCAACTCCCGAGCAAGCGAATGACAGACATGAATCTCAAGACTGCGGTCATCGGGCGCCAAGCGATGCGATCCCGGATCGGGATCTTCCATCTTCAGGATGGCATGCTGAAGCGTCGCCAGCAAGGACGGTGAAACAGCATCCGGAAGCGGGGACGCTTGTGGTATTTCGAAATCACTCTCCTCGACCATCTCTTGCTCGTGATCGATCAGTGCGCTTAGATAATCGCGACGCTGTTGACCCCAGGATGCCAACAAGCGGTTTCCAAGCTCGTGGTATTGCGCCTTCGACTGCAGCTGCAATCTGCTCAAACGCTTGGGATTAACGATGTCGTACCAATATTCAGCGCAAGGATTGACAGCATAAATCTCCACATCAATCCATGTGGCGAGTTGCTTGAGCATGTCCAGATAGAGTCTTGGCATGCTGGGAAGGCAAAACACCCGCAAGCAGGGGCCTAATTCAAGCTCGTCGATCAGCGCCTGACCTTTGTCTTTTAGGGTCTGAAAAAACAGCACGGACGGGTGCTGCGTATGAGCACCGAGATCAGAAGCGATATGGCGCCAAAGTGCGGCCTGCCAGCTTTCGTCAGCGTCTGCAGCTTGACGATGTTTTAGCCAGGCTTCGAGCCAATCGCTTCGGTAGCTCAGGTACTGGTCAAACAAGCCCGCGCAGCGTTTGGAAAATTCAAAGCGCATCAAAGGATCAGCGCGACTAAGGTAGCGATCAAGCCTGGGATGGGCTAGGGTGAATCGCGGTTCGCCAAAAAGCAAAAAAATGCGCCAGGTGAGTCGGTTGATTGAAAAAGGTGATTCTTTTTCAAGATCGATCACTTTGCCAAACTGATGCCAGAGCCATTGCCCCAAAAAGTCAAATTGAATATTGGCACAGATACCGCGTTCGTCGGCTAGGCGAAGTTCAACCGAGCGCTTGATTGCCGTACTCGAAATAATAACGGGTTGCGGCGTGAAAGGGGCGAGCACATCCGCTGATAAGGCTTCAATAAGCTTCGCCGTGAGCCGCTCAAAACGGTTTGATGTGATCAGTTTTAGCATGGTTGTGAAAAGCGCTGTGCCTCATCGAAGTCAGGCTTCATCCCGAGGTGTTGAAGGAGCGTCGTCACGACAGGTTTTCTTGAAAGCATCGCCTCACCACCAAAAAGCCCATACGGTACCGCCACCGTTAAGGAGCTCGTCCGAAGCTGCCACCATCAAGGGGCTCGTCCGAAGCT
>DENJ01000083.1:0-4058 GCA_002359635.1 Burkholderiales bacterium UBA2647 | reverse complement strand
ACGCGCTTAGGCTGATCAATCGACTTACCGTTGAGGTAGACCCCACCAGTTTTGCCGTCTTTACCGCCGCAGAGGCCGCGTGCCGGTAATTTGGTGCGATCGGTGAGCAGTGAGACGCGCATTTTCCCTGGCCATCGCGATTGAAAGCTGACAATCTGTCCATCGCCGCCGCGATAACAGCCGGCTCCGCCCGAACCGTCAGCAAGTCGCTTTTCACCGAAAAGAATAGGAGCCAATGTTTCGGCGACTTCAACAGGTGTGTTTGATATGTTCGCTGGAAAGCCTGCAGCCGCTGGACCATCGCGGCCCTGCATGGCACCCATCCCACCGTTAAAAAACAAAATAGACGAAAAACCCTTGATAGACTCGGTATCCAAACCACGCAGCAAGACCGACCAAAGCGGCGTGCCACTGTCGGCTTGCACCTGCGTTGGAAAGACTGTTGCAAGTGCGTCAAAGACTGCAGCCTGCAGTTGATGGCCAATCAGGTGGCGCGCGCCAACAGGTGCTGGGAAGCGTGCGTTAACAATGCTTCCCTCCGGCGCATGAACCTTGAACAGTCGAGTAAATCCGTCGTTGTTCGGAATCGCAGGCGCCAAGAGGCACTTTAGGGGGAAAATGCTATAAGCATAGGTATGGTTATAAGTTTCATTGATGCCGTAGCGCACCTGCTGTGAACTCCCGGTGTAGTCGATCGTGATGCCATCGGCGGATACGTCAACGCTTGCTTGAATATGAATCGGCTCGTCGAAGCCGTCTGAATCGACATAACCTTTATAAATACCGGGCTTTACCTTGGCAAGTTCAGCTAAGGCAGCCTTCTCCGAGGCATTGAAAATGGCTTCTGCAACGCCATCTATGTCATCAAGCTTGTATGCCTCCACCAACTCAAGCAAACGCTGTTCTGAAACTGATAATGCGGCAAGTTGGGCAAACAAGTCCCCCTTAACCTGCTCTGGCAGCCTCACATTCCCCATGAGCAGTTGCACAACAAAAGCATTGAGCGTACCTGCTTCGACAAGCTTGAGGACCGGAAAGCGAATGCCTTCTTCAAAAAGTTCATTGGCATCGGCAGACCACTGCCGCCCCCCGATATCAGACAAATGGGCCACTGACATCGCGAAGGCAATGACCCGATGCTGATGAAAAATAGGGCGGGCCATGCTTGCATCGGGCAAATGCCCTGTGCCGATCCAGGGGTCGTTGGTAAACAGCACATCACCCGGTACGAGCTGCTCGATCGGAATCGCTTTCAACATACCCTTTAGGGTGAGTGGCGCCGTACCAATAAAGCCGGGAATGCTCAGCGATGATTGCGCGATGAGTCGTGCTTGGGCATCGAGCAGGACACAGGCAAAGTCATTGGACTCTCTGACCACTGTCGAAAAAGAGGTGCGCTTAAGCACGGCACCTGCTTCGTCTGCGATTGAAATGAGACGGTTCCAGTAAATTTCTAAATCAATCGGATTGATCATGGTTTTAGATCATAGAAAGTTGTTGAAACATGATCCCGTTCATGAGACCGCTTCGGTTGCGAGAGCGATGTGGATGTTGCCAAAGCGGTCTTTGTGGTAACAATCGCTCGGTCCAACGACCACTGTCGAGCCAGCCTGTTCGATTAAGGCGGGTCCCGTTTGTGTCTGCCCAACGGGGAGACTTTGCTCTGCGATAACAGGCGTCTCGACCCAGTCGCGCACACAGGGGAAAAAAGCCCGCCTGCGTCGAGCGCTTGTCACCCCTCCAGAGGGTGCTTGATTGACGATCGGCAGAATCGCCTGGCCTTGGTGGGCAAAGGCCTGCACCCGCCAGTTTAATACTTCAAGCGGAGCGCCTTCGATCGATGTACCAAACATCAGCCGGTATTGATGCTCAAAGGCCGCTCTGATGTCGTCGACGGTGGTGGTTGATAAGTTCTCGGGCAGGCGCGTTGTAAGCTCAAAGCCCTGTCCGACATAGCGCATATCGGCGTACCGAACGAAACGGTAGGGGTATCGGTTTTGGATCGCTGTGATCATGCCGTCATTCTTGACATGCGACGCTTCAAGTTCGCGCCCTAGTTGGTCTTCAATCGAAACAATAAACTGCTCTAATGCCTGAAAATCGATGGCGTCCAGTTTGAGGTAGCGGGTTCTGACGAGGTCTAGTTTCATCGGTGCCACCAGAAGTCCAAAGGCTGAAAAAACGCCCGAACTTGATGGGACAATAATGTGTTGGCATGCAGTGCGACGTGCAAGTTCTCGTGCATGGAGCGGGCCCGCGCCGCCAAAAGCAAGCAAGCTGCATTGGCGGATATCTTTTGCTTTTTCGACAGCGTGGATTTTTGCAGCAGCAGCCATTTGCTCGCAGACAATGCGATGAACCCCGGCTGCCGCTTCATGAATGGAGAGTCCTAATTTGTCGGCGACATGGGCTTTCATGGCTTGACTTGCCAAGTCGTATTGAAGTTTCACGGCATCGCTCAGATTGGCGGCGGGATCAAGATAGCCGAGAAGAAGCGCTGCGTCCGTAACGGTGGGAAGTTCTCCGCCGAGTCCATAGCAGGCCGGACCAGGTTGTGATCCGGCGCTATGCGGTCCAACTTTGAGAAGCCCGGTGTTATCGATATAAGCGATGCTGCCACCGCCAGCGCCAATTTCGATCAGATCGACCGTGGGGATACGAACGGGTAGACCGCTACCTTTTTTAAATCGTTGAGTTCTGGCTGCTTCGAATTCGGTGGTGATGCCGGGCTCGCCATCATTGATTAAGCAGGCCTTTGCTGTTGTACCTCCCATATCGAAGGCTATGAAGTGTTTATGGCCGAGTGCTACGGCCGTATGCGCCGCGCCCAGTGCGCCTGCTGCAGGGCCCGATTCGAGCAGACGAATCGGGAAACGTGCGCCAAACGATTTCGAAATAACACCGCCATTAGACTGCATGACAAGCAGCTTGGCGTTTAGGCCGATGACTGCTAATCCGCTTTCGATAGTCTCCAGGTAATCGCTGACCTTGGGCATGACATAGGCATTGAGGATGGTGGCGATCGTACGCTCGTATTCGCGCAGTTCGCCCAAGACTTCATGCGACAGGCTGACCGGTAAGCTTGGGTCAATCGTTTGGGCGATTTCGCGAACCATCAACTCATGTTGCGGGTTGCTGAAGCTATGGAGCAAACAGACGGCCAGCGATTCTGCACCCAAGCTTTTTGCATTGCTCAGTACGGACTCAAGGGCCCGTCGGTCGGGGGGTCGAATGCTTCGGCCCTGCGCATCGGTCCTTTCGTCAATTTCAAGTCTCAAATGACGGTCAATGATCGGGTCAGGGCCCGGCGCGTGAAGATTATAGATATCGTATCGTAATTCGCGTCCTATGGCTACCACATCGCGGAAGCCCTTGGTGGTGATCAAGGCTGTTCTTGCGCCTTTACGCTCGATGACTAAGTTCGTCACAGCTGTTGTTGCGCCAACAACCAAATCGTCTATTGTTTCTAGATCGATATTATGCGCATTACAAAGTTGGAGCAAGGCCTTGGCTATCGGGGCAACCACATTGCATGGGTCGCTTAACACTTTGGCGCTGTGCAGCGTGCCGTCACGACCAAGAAGCACAAGATCTGTGAAGGTGCCACCGATATCAAAAGCAAAGCGATAACGTAGTGGCTCAGTCATGCTTTTCCCGGAGGGTAAGGTCTTGTGGTGGGGATCCCAAAAGACTACCTTGTTGCTGCATGTGGTTTGGTTGAAACATGGGCGAGATGGTCTGCTTGGTTGGTGGGCGCTAAGCTTCAGTGTAACGATTCAGCTTAGCTTAAGCAGGCTACAATGGGAACCTTGGGGCCGACCTGGTTTCGACGTGGGTCAGGAAGTGGGTCAGGGCATGCCGAGGCCTCGTTACCTCGTAAATCCAGCGGGAAATTAATAAACGCAAACGAAGAGCGTTTCGCTCTCGCCGCCTAATCCCGGCGAGCGCCACACCAACTTGCTGATGGGTTGGGTCAGATTCGGGTAACTGGGTCTGGCAGTGGTGTAACTTAAGTCAGATCGCGCGTGCGCCGGGTCACTTGGACGCACCGTTAAAAC
>DENJ01000106.1:662-18719 GCA_002359635.1 Burkholderiales bacterium UBA2647 | reverse complement strand
TTAGATTACAAAGGTTGGATCGGATGCGAGTACCGACCGGCCGACCCCACCCCTGGTGGCACAAGCCGGGGGCTTACCTGGATGCGGGCACGCTAGCACGCCTGCTCAAAACTCGGCAGCCTGCGCAATTGGCTAGCCAGCGCAAGGCAGCGATCATCAACACGCTCAAGGCCCAGCATATCGGCGATGCTTTGGGCAACCCTGATCACCGCATGCAGGGCGCGCTGCGAAAACCCAAGCTGAAGAAGCCCCACAAGCAAGGGCTGCGCCTGGGGGTCCACTCCTGTGATCGCCAGCAAGGCTGCGGCTTGCAAATGGGCATTCAGTTTGCCTTGACGCTTTAACTGCCGCGCTCTGCAGTCCTGGGCGAGCAACTTCGCAGCCGATGAGTCGAGGCGTTTGGCCTCAATACCATGTGCTTTGAACATGGGGGCCATAAGCTCGAAAGCCCAGTCGCGCTCAGCGCTTGAGATGGCTGAACCCGGCCATTGCACTTGAAGGTCAATTCTGTCGCGCAAAGGCCCGGAGATGCGGCCTTGATAGCGCCTGAGGCGATCAGGGCTGCAAATACAGTGGTTGGTGCGTGAACCAAGCGTCGGGTTCGCTGGGTTTTCGGGCCTTTGCGCTTGCTCGCCGCTTGCGTAACCGCAGGGACAGGGGTTGCTTGCTGCGACCAGTTGAAAGCGGGCTGGAAACTCAGCGCTATGGGTGCCTTTAGCCAAATGCATGCAGCCTGCTTGAAGAGGCTCGCGCAGGGCCTCAAGCACACGAGGATCGAATTCAGTCAGTTCGTCCAAAAACAAAATGCCGCCGTGGGCAAGACTGATCTCGCCTGGCTTCGGGGGAGCGCCACCGCCGCAAAGCGCAGTCATTGAAGCGCTATGGTGGGGTTGTCTGAAAACAGGCTGCTGGATGGTTTCAGTGATCAGACCTGAGCGCTTGAGGCTTGCCAGGGCCATTTGTTCGCGCTGCACCGACTCGCTTGCCGCTGGGGTAATCGATGCCATTGCCTGCGCGAGCATGGTCTTGCCGCAGCCAGGGGGGCCAACCAGCAGCAGGTGGTGGCCGCCGCTTGCCGCAACGCAAACAGCAAGTTTGGCAAGCGGATTGCCCTGAAGGTCCATGAGATCCGGGGCCTGGCCTTTTGCGTCAAGCTGCGCTGCGGTCCCCGCTTCGTGGCGGGTGAACGAGGCCAGCCGGCTTTGGCCAAGCGACGCTGGCTCGGGCCCTTGGTAAGCCAGCCCACGTTTCGCCTCAGCGCTTGGAAGTGATTGGCACAGTGCTCGCAAATCGCTTGCCTGCCAAACCGGACCATCGTAGGCTCTGGCGCAGTCTGCGGCACTCGCTGGGGGCACCAGCAAGACCGGTCGGGGCTTGGCTGCAGCTTCGCTTGCAGACTCCTGAAAAAGCCGCGCAAGACCCAGCCCCAAGGCGAAGCTTGCACGCACCGGCTGCAATTGTCCGCCCAGGGATAGCTCACCGAGAAAAACAATGCCCTCAAGGGCAGCCGCAGGCAGCTGTCGGCTTGCCGCGAGAATGCCTAAGGCAATGGGTAACTCAAAGCCGTTGCTGTCTTTAGGCAGATCGGCTGGCGCAAGATTCACCGTGAGCCTTTGTTGGGGGAAGTCAAAGCCGCTTTGGGTGATTGCAGCGCGAACTCTTTCTCTTGATTCCCGCACCAGCGCTGCCGGAAGTCCGACGAGGTGAAAGGCCGGTAAACCGCGGGCAATTTGTACTTCGATACGTACGGCGATGGCATGAAGACCAAGCAGGGCAAGACTGTCGACACGAGCAAGTTGCATAAACAGGGCTTTCAGAAGAGCGGTTGGGCCAAGCCGGTCGCCAGCTGTCCCACAGTCCTTCCGAGTCAGGATGGTCTTCCCCGCAGTGCGCGAAGACAGTGCATTTGCACTGCTATGGTGCACGCTGCTGAGCGCTTGAGCGTCACGCCCCGATTTTCACCATGTCGGCCCACGAAGGGAGCCAACAGATTCGGGTTGGCACAGCTTCTGCTTTGCTCTGAAAACCGCCTCGATTGCGGGCCTGTATACCTTTACACGGAGCACTGCGATGCAAATTAAATTCTCTGGCCTAAATAAGACGACCCAAGCGAAATCACTCAGCCTTTCAGAATGCAGCTTGTCAGCGCTGCTTGTTGCCTCCTGCTTATGCGCTGCCGCAAGCGCCCTACCGACAAGCGCCAGCGCCGAAGACAAGCTTTCATTGACTGGCAATGCGGCGGTTGTGAGCGATTACCGTTATCGCGGCATCACCCAAACACGTTTCGGACCAGCCTTGCAGGTCGGTGCTGATCTAGGATTGCCAAACGGGCTTTATGCAGGCGTATGGGCAACCAATATCAAGTGGATCAAGGACGCGGGCGCCAAGGGTTCTTCGGAGGTCGATTTATACGGTGGTTATAAGACCGAGATTGCCAAGGATGTTGTGGCCGATGTGGGACTGTTACGTTACCAATACCTGGGCAACACCCTCGGAAACGTGCCTGGCTTCGACAACGCCAACACCACTGAAATTTACGGTGCCTTGACTTTCGGGCCAGTTACGGCGAAGTATTCCCACGCGTTGACGAGTTTGTTTGGATTCAAGGATTCCTCGGGTAGCGGCTATTTTGATTTGTCCGCCAGCTTTGACATGGGCAGCGGCTGGACGCTTGTGCCCCACCTCGGGCGTCAAAGGGTGGCGAACAACAGCACGGCCGACTATACCGATTATTCGATTGCCATCACCAAAGATGTCTCGGGTCTTCTTCTTGGCCTGAGTCTCATCGGCGTGGACGCCAAAGATGAAATGGCCTATCGGGCTGATGGCAAGTTTGCAGGCAAATCTGCCGTCGTGCTCTCTGCCAAGTACAACTTCTAGGGGGCGGGCATGAAACTGATCACGGCGGTAATAAAACCTTTCAAACTTGATGAAGTGCGCGAGGCTTTATCGGAAATCGGCGTCCAAGGCATTACGGTGAGCGAAGTGAAGGGTTTTGGGCGTCAAAAAGGGCATACCGAGCTTTATCGGGGGGCAGAGTATGTGGTGGATTTTCTTCCCAAGGTCAAGCTCGAAGTCGCAATTCCGGAAGCTTTGCTCGAACGTGCCATCGAGGCGATTGAAAAGGCTGCGCGCACCGGAAAAATCGGTGACGGGAAGATCTTTGTCTACAGCCTTGACGAGGTGATTCGTATCCGTACCGGCGAGACCGGTGAGTCGGCGATTTGAGGGCGCTGAGCGCTATTCAACGCGAAAGGAATTGAAATGAAAAAGCTCTTCAAAGCAGGCTGGGCCCTTGTGCTTGCCCTTGGTCTCTTAATCTTTGCTGCGCCGTTTAGCCAGGCGCTTGCCCAGTCAACACCAAGCGCAGCGCCCGCAAAGGCCGAAGCGACAAGCGAGGCAAAAGCTGCTGAGCCCGCTAAGGCCAATGCTGAAGCGAAGGCAGAGGGCAAAGCCGAGGACAAGGCCGAGGCCGCTGAGGCCAAAGCGGAAGCTTCAGCACCTCCCCCGCCCAACAAGGGCGATACCGCCTGGATGCTGGTGGCCACGCTCTTGGTGGTGATGATGTCAGTGCCAGGCCTTGCGCTTTTTTACGGCGGTTTGGTGCGGGCGAAAAATGTTTTGTCGGTACTGATGCAGGTCAGCACGGTGTTTTCTCTGATCGTGGTTTTATGGGTGGTTTATGGCTACAGCCTTGCCTTCACCGGAGGCTCGCCTTTTATTGGTGGGCTCGACAAGCTCTTTTTGGCTGGCGTGACGGCGGACTCGGCGGGAGCAACCTTCAGTAAAGGGGTTTATATCCCCGAAATTGTTTTTGTGGCTTTCCAGGCGACCTTTGCAGCGATTACCTGCGCGCTGATTGTGGGCGCATTTGCGGAGCGGGTGAAGTTTGCCGCGGTGCTTTTGTTCTCCGTGATATGGTTCACTTTTGGCTACATTCCGGTCGCCCACATGGTCTGGTTCTGGGACGGGCCGGATGCGATCAGCGACCCCAAGACGCTGGAATCGGTGACCGCTGCCGCAGGCTGGTTGTGGCAAAAAGGCGCACTTGACTTCGCGGGAGGTACGGTGGTGCACATCAACGCAGGCGTGGCTGGACTTGTGGGTGCTTACTTGATCGGCAAGCGCATCGGTTTTGGCAAGGAAGCGATGGCGCCTCATTCGCTGCCGCTCACGCTGGTCGGCGCCTGTTTGCTTTGGGTGGGTTGGTTCGGCTTTAACGCCGGCTCGAATTTGGAGGCCAACGGTGTGACCGGCATGGCTTTCATCAACACCCTGGTGGCAGCGGCCTGCGGATTGCTCGCCTGGTCGCTCGGTGAGTGGATGTCCAAAGGCGAACCCTCGATGTTGGGGGCCGCCTCGGGTGCGGTCGCCGGCTTAGTCGGCATCACCCCGGCCTGCGGGTTTGTTGGTCCGATGGGCGCGGTTGTCATTGGTCTGGTGGCTGGTCTGGCGGCGCTTTGGGGAGTCGGCGGACTCAAACGCATGCTTGGTGCTGACGACAGTCTGGATGTGTTTGGTGTTCACGGGGTTGCCGGTATCGTCGGCGCACTGCTCACAGGGGTCTTTGCTGCGCCATCGCTTGGCGGCGCCGGGATTTTCGATTACGTGGCCAATGCAGCCTCACCTGACTATTCGATTGCATCGCAACTTTGGATTCAAACCCAAGCGGTGTTGGTCACTGTGGTCTGGTCAGCGATCGTGTCCTTGATTGCCTACAAGATTGTTGATGTGATCGTCGGGTTGCGCGTGAGCGATGAGCAAGAGCGCGAAGGGCTTGACATCGCCTCACATGGCGAATCGGCGTACCGTAACTGAGGCTGATTAGCGACAAGCTATTGCCCAATTTTCCTGGTTTCTTCTTGCGTCTTGCCCCGCCCTTGTGGCGGGGTTTTTTTCGGGAGTGCCTGCCAACTACAATGCGGGCTCGGTACTCTAAAAGGCGCATGCCCATGGTTCCCCACTTAAAGACCGCGCTCAACGGGCCCTTGCTGGCGCTGGAGCAGCAAATCATCGAGGCCTCGACTGCGATCGAACGCTGGTTTAGGCTTGCCTGGCAGGAACACACCCCGCCCTTTTACGGCTCTGTTGATTTGCGGCATGCCGGATTCAAGCTCTCGCCGGTGGATATGAATCTTTTCCCGGGTGGCTTCAACAACCTTTCCGACGAGATGCTACCCCTTGCGATCCAGGCTGCGATGGCCGCCATTGAGAAGTACTGTGCTGACGCCCGCAATTTGCTGTTAATCCCGGAGAATCACAGTCGAAACAGCTTTTACCTGATGAACGTGCTGCGGCTTGCCGGAATTCTTCGCCAGACCGGCTTGGAGGTACGTCTTGGCAGCCTCAATCCTGAGATCACACAAGCCACGCCGCTTGAGTTGGCCAATGGGCAAAGCCTATTGCTCGAGCCATTAATCCGCCAGGAAAACGCCAACGGATCGGCAAGACTGGGTCTGGCAGATTTCGACCCATGCGCGATCTTGCTCAATAATGATTTATCGGCGGGTATTCCCGAGCTGTTACAAGGGATCGATCAGCAAGTCTTGTTGCCGCCTTTGCATGCAGGCTGGGCCGTGCGACGCAAATCCAATCACTTTGCAGCCTTTAATCAGGTTGTTGAAGATTTTGCGCAATTACTGCATATCGATCCCTGGCTCATCAACCCTTATTTCGGCTTGTGTGAAAACGTTAATTTTCATGAACGTACCGGCGAGCAATGTATGGCCGAGCAGGTTGATCTCTTGCTTGGAAGAATTCGCAGCAAGTACAAGGCGTATGGCATCAGCGAAGAAGCCTTTGTGATCGTGAAGGCTGACGCTGGCACCTATGGCATGGGCGTGATGTCGGTGAACGACGCCTCGCAAGTCAAGAATCTGAATCGCAAACAGCGCAATAAAATGGCGGTGGTCAAGGAAGGCCTTGAGGTCAGCCAGGTGCTCCTGCAAGAAGGCGTACCCACCATTGAGCAACTCGAGGGCTCGAGTGCTGAGCCGGTTGTTTACATGATCGATCGCTATGTGGTGGGGGGTTTTTACCGTGTTCACCAAAGCCGTAGCCGCCAGGAAAGCCTCAATGCGCCGGGGATGCATTTTGTGCCGCTGCCTTTTGAAACCTCGTGCATCTTGCCCGATGGCAAAGCACCACCTGAGGCCGCACCCAATCGGTTTTACGCTTATGGGGTGGTTGCCCGTTTGGCTTTGCTGGCGGCATCAATTGAATTGGAGCAAACTGAGCCAGGCGAGCGTCCAAGCCCGGCTCAGGCGGACGCCTAAGCGCAAGACCATCGCTTTCCGGAGAGAAGCGCCATGCAATGGCTTTTTATCGTAGACCCGATCAGCAGCTTCCAGATCAAGAAGGACAGCACTTACGCCATGATGCAGGCAGCCCAGGCGCAGGGCTATGGGATCTGGGTTGCGGAACTTGGCGATCTTTACGCGAGCAAGCAACGCATCTACGCGCATTGCAGGGCGATCACCCTGCAAAGCCTTTCGCCGGGTGCCAAGGCACTGAAGAACCCACGTTGGTATGCCCAGGGCGAGGCCAAGGAGCGATTGCTGAGCGACTTTGATGCCGTCCTGATGCGTAAAGACCCGCCCTTCGATCTGGAGTTTCTTTACGCGACGCTGTTACTCGAGCAGGCGCAGCGGGAAGGGGCCAAGGTGTTTAACCGCCCGCAAATGTTGCGAGATCACAATGAAAAGCTCGCGATTCTTGAGTTTCCTCAGTTTATTGCCGACACCTTGGTGAGCCGCGACCCGCAAAGGCTTCGTGCTTTTGTTCAGCATCATCGCTTGGCGATTTTTAAGCTCCTGGATGGCATGGGCGGGGCTTCGATTTTCCAGGCGCGTGCCGATGACCCGAACTTGTCGGTAATTCTCGAAACCATGGCGCAGTTTGGGCGCCGCAGCGTGATGGCCCAGGCCTACATCCCCGAAATTCGCGATGGGGACAAGCGGGTCTTGTTGATCGGAGGTGAGGTTGTGCCTTTCGCGCTTGCCAGAATTCCACAGGCAGGCGAGGCGCGCGGCAATCTGGCTGCAGGCGGCCGGGCGCAAGCGCGGCCCTTGAGCGCCGCAGACCGCCGCATTGGCGAATTCCTGGCCCCCGTGCTTTGCGAGCGGGGTTTGTTTTTGGTGGGACTCGATATCATCGGCGAGTACTTGACAGAAATCAATGTGACCTCGCCGACCTGTTTTCGAGAAATCATGGATCAAACCGGCTTTGATGTGGCTGAGCTCTTTGTTCGAAAACTCGCACAGGCCTGCGCATCATGATTGGTGTTTTGGTGATTTCGCATGAGCCACTCGCCACAGCATTGATTCGTGCCACGCGGCATGTTTTCGGCCGCTTACCCGTTCAATTGGCCGCACTCGACGTGATTCCCGATGAAGACCCTGAAGTAACTTTCCGCGCAGCTTGCGAATTGGCCCTGAGAATCAACGACGGGTCGGGCTTGTTGGTCTTCACCGATTGTTTTGGGGCAACGCCGTCGCGCGTTGCGATACGACTGGCCCAGCCTCATCGGGTGCAGGTGCTTGCCGGTGTGAATCTGCCGATGCTGCTCAAAGCACTGGGTAATCGGCGTATGGAGCTTGCCGAACTTGTGGCTGCGGTCAGTACCACCGGGCAGCATGCGATCTGTGAAATGGCCAACCCTTCCCGGGAGGCGGCGTAGTGACCGAAAGCGAAATCAAACTGGTGAATAAGCTCGGCTTACATGCCCGACCCTCGGCCAAGGTCTCACAGCTGGCATCCAGCTTTAAGTGCGATGTCTGGCTTGCGCGAGGCAGTCGCAAAATCAACGCCAAGAGCATCATGGGGGTGATGATGCTCGCGGCACCGCAGGGAGCGACCTTGATCGTCTCGGCCGATGGTGCCGACGAAGTTGAGGCGGTCAAGGCACTTGTCGATTTGTTTGCCAGCGGTTTTGGTGAGCATAGCTGATGTTCAGCCTGCATGGTCTTGGGGTAAGTGCAGGCATTGTGGTTGCCCGTGCGCGGCTGCTCGAATCCGGGCATCAAGTCGACGTGCCGCACTATCACATCAAGGCCGCTGAAACCGATGCCGAGGTTGCGCGACTCCAGGCCGCGATGCTGGAGGTCCAAACCGAGCTTCAAACGGTAGCGGCGCAATTGCCCGCTGATGCGCCTCCTGAGGCCAAGGCCTTGCTCGAAGTTCATGCCATGCTGCTTGATGATCCCGCTTTGACGGGTGAGGCTGCGCAGGCGATTCGAAAATCACGCTGGTGCGCGGAGTGGGCCTTATCAGCGCAGGCTGCCGAACTGTCGGCGCAGTTTGAGGCTATCGAAGATGAGTACTTGCGCGAGCGTGGCCGTGATGTGCAGCAGGTGGCCGATCGGGTGTTGCGCCGCCTTGCGGGCTCACTGAGTGCGCATGCGATGGCCGATGAACCTGCGGTGATTGTTGCTGCCGACATCGGGCCAGCCGATATGTTGCAGCTGCGCCATGCTTTAGGTTTTGTGATCGATCAAGGTGGTGTCACCTCGCATACCGCCATTCTGGCGCGCGGCATGAATGTGCCGGCCCTGGTCGGTGCAGGACGGGCAAGCGAGCTGATTCATGACGACGACTTGTTGATTCTGGACGGCCATCGCGGCGTTGTGGTGGTGGCGCCCGATGAGGCGATGCTTAGCGAGTATCGCAACCTTCAAGCCCAAGAAGTGCTTGACCGGCAGCGATTGTTGCGCCTGGTTCATGTGCCCTGCCTCAGTCTGGATGGCCAGCCGATCGACTTGCAGGCCAATATCGAAACACCGGCCGAAGCTGCCGATGCCCAGGCCGCTGGCGCGCAGGGGATTGGTCTTTTTCGCTCGGAGTTCCTGTTTTTGAACCGAAGCCGTCTGCCCGATGAAGAGGAACAATACCGGGCCTATCGAGCTGCCATCGAAGCCATGGCACCTCGACCCGTCACCATTCGAACCCTAGATGTGGGCGCAGACAAAGGCCTGGGGGTAAGCGGCGAGGACAGCCACCAGGCGCCTAACCCGGCGCTTGGGCTACGAGCGATCCGGTTTTGCCTGGCTGAGCCGCAGTTGTTTCTGACCCAGTTGCGTGCCCTGCTTCGCGCCTCAGCCCACGGCAAGGCGCGTATTCTTATCCCGATGCTTGCCCACGCGCATGAAGTCGACCAAAGTCTCAGCCGGATTGAGCAGGCCAAGCAGCAGCTGCGCAAGCAGGGCTTGCAGTTCGATGATTCGATCGCGGTTGGTGGCATGGTTGAGGTTCCGGCGGCGGCGATTTGCGCGGCCACGTTTGCCAAACGCCTCGATTTCTTATCGATCGGCACCAACGATTTGATCCAATACACGCTGGCAATCGACCGGGCTGATCATCACGTGGCCTCGCTTTACGATCCCTTTCATCCGGCTGTGTTGAAGCTGATTCAGCAAACGATTCGCGCGGCGCAACGTGCTGGAAAGCCGGTGGCCGTCTGCGGTGAGATGGCAGGGGACCCCCGCGCTGCCGTGCTTTTGGCTGCGATGGGTCTGCGGCAGTTTTCCATGCACCCGGCGCATCTTTTGCGGGTGAAACAAGCCCTGCTGAGGGTTGACTTGGCAGCGCTGAGTGCGCGCTTGCAGCGCGTTTTTGCAAGCGAAGACCATGAGCGTTTGCCGCAGTTTATTGCGCGGCTCACACCCGCATGAAGACCCTGAAACAATGACCGAAACGTCGCGGCAATGAATGCAGCAGGGATGCCGGTTAAAGCCGAGCGGATGCGCTTCAGCGAGCCCCTCGCGCTGGCTGCCGGCGGAAGCTTTGGCGACTATGAACTGGTCTTCGAAACCTACGGCAAGCTCAACGCCGAGCGCTCCAACGCAATCTTGATCTGCCATGCCTTGAATGCTTCGCATCATGTTGCCGGGGTCAATGAAGCGGGTGAACTTGGCTGGTGGAACAACATGGTTGGCGCGGGCAAACCGATTGATACCGATCGTTTCTTTGTGCTGGGTGTGAACAACCTTGGCAGCTGTTTTGGTTCCACAGGGCCCATGTCGATCAACCCGGCCAGCGGCAAGGCCTGGGGCCCCGATTTTCCGGTGCTTACCGTTGAGGACTGGGTTCATGCTCAGGCGCGGCTTGCCGACAGGCTTGGGATCAGCTGTTTTGCAGCGGTGATGGGAGGCAGTCTGGGGGGCATGCAAGCGCTCGCCTGGAGTCTGCTTTATCCGCGGCGTTTGGCGCACTGCATTTGCATCGCCTCGACACCGAAGCTGTCTGCGCAAAACATCGCTTTCAACGAAGTCGCCCGACGCGCGATCATCAGCGATCCCGAGTTTCATGGTGGGCGCTTTTACGACAGCGGCGTGGTACCGAGGCGCGGCTTGGAAGTGGCGCGCATGATCGGTCATATCACCTACTTGTCCGACGATGTGATGGCGGAACGCTTTGGTCGCCTCTTGCGTGGCCGGGAATCAACAGAGGCTTATCGATATACGTTCGATATCGAATTCGAGATCGAATCCTATTTGCGTTATCAAGGCGAGAAGTTTGCTGGCTATTTCGATGCCAATACCTACTTGATCATCACCCGGGCGCTTGATTATTTTGATCCGGCACGCGCCTTCGGGGGTGATTTAAGCAAGGCCATGGCGCAGGCAAGCTGCCGTTTTTTCGTGGCATCGTTCACCACGGACTGGCGCTTTTCACCCGAACGAAGCCGTGAGATTGTGCAAGCGCTCCTTGCCTGCGATTTGGAGGTGACTTATGCCGAAATCGAGGCAGCCCATGGCCACGATGCCTTCCTGCTCGATAACCCGCAATACCACCAACTTTTGCGCGCCTATGCCGAGCGCATGGCGGCCAACCTTGGGCTTGCCGAATGAAGGGCCAACCACTGCGGCCAGACCTCGCCCTGATTGCCAATTGGATCGAGCCGGGTGCCCGCGTGCTCGATTTGGGTTGCGGCGATGGTTTATTGCTTGATGTTTTGCAACGCGAGCGCGCGGTGCGTGGCTATGGTGTGGAAATTGATGATCAGGCCTTGTTGGCCTGTGTGAAGCGCGGGGTCAATGTGATCCAGGCCAATATCGAAAAGGGTTTATCGATGTTTGGGCAGGGCCGCTTCGATGTGGTCGTGTTATCGATGGCGATACAGGCGACCCATCAAACCGAGCAGGTGCTGGCCGAGATGTCCAGCGTCGGCGCACAAGGTATCGTCTCTTTCCCGAACTTCGGCCATTGGTATCACGCCGTTTCAATCCTGCAGGGCCGTATGCCGGTTTCCCGGGAAATGCCTTATCAGTGGTACGACACCCCGAATCTGCATTTATCAACCCCGGCCGATTTTGAGCACTTGCTTGCCAAGCTGGGTCTCGTGGTTTTGCAACGCGCTTTTCTCGCCAATGGCAAAGCAGTGGATTGGCTAGCGCCCCTGCGGGCCACACAGGCTATTTATCGTTTCGCGCGGGCCTGATCGGGTGCGCGACGTTCAGCGAGCGCTCTTTTTGCTGCGACGCTCGCCAGCCGCTTTCAGGCGCTGTGCAAGCGAGGGCGATTGAAGGCTTGATACAAAGGATTCGCGGGCAGCTGCGTGGTCAAAGCGGTTTGCGGCAAGCGACGCGAGGTCGCGCTTCATCGCGGCAACAACCGCAGCATCGTTGGCCATTTGGGCCTCTATCAAGACGGTCAGTCGTTGACTGAGGGCTTGGTGTGATTCATGGCGCTCGTGCAAAAAACCGATACGCAGCATGCATGCATCGTCGATGGTTTGCGCTGTCAACATCAGCATGGAGGCTGCACTCAAGCCCAGGCGCTGCACATAACGACGCAGACCGCCAGGGTAATAGTGCAGGCCAAAACGGGCCGCAGGCATAAACATGCGGCTTGCACAAAGCCCCAAGCGCAAATCACAGCAAAGCGCCAGATCGGTGCCACCGCCGTAAACACTGCCGTTAAGCGCCGCAATGCTCAGCAAGGGCAGCGACTCCAGCCCATCCAGCATTTGCTCAAAACGATCGTCAAGGTTTTGAACAATGGCCTCGATGGTGTAACCACTGCTGAATGTTTGATTGCCCATCGCGGTTATCACGAGTACGCTGGCATCTTGCAAACGGCCCCAAAAGGTCTGCATGGCGTCGACATCGGCCGGATCGAGGCGATTGTGCTGTTCGGGTCTGGCAAGCACCAACAGTGCAAGTCCTTGGTGAACGCCCCCCCAGGGGGCGCCTTCACCGGCATGCAAGGGCTTTAAGGCCTGGAAATAATCGGCGCTTAAGGCGCAAAGCGCAGGGCATTGATCGGGTGAAGGTATTGGCATCGATCTTACTGAGATAATGGCGAGGGGGAACGTTAAGCGTGCCTGAGGTGGGCTTCGTTGCTGCGTGCTGTATGAATGCTGAGTTTTGCATGGTTTCGATGGCTTTGTGTCAACGCGGGCGTGTTTCGCTTGTCGGTGTCGGAAGGCCTCGCTCATTCGGAGAAAGTTGATGACCGATCTCTCACACCCGATGCATGCTGCAAGCCTTGAGGCTACAGCGCTTAAGCAGTCCTTGGCCAAAGCACCGCTTCGCTTGGTGACCGCGGCATCGCTCTTCGATGGGCATGATGCCTCGATCAACATCATGCGGAGAATTTTGCAGGCGCAGGGCTGTGAGGTGATTCACTTGGGTCACAACCGCTCGGTGGGCGAGATTGTCGATTGCGCCTTGCAAGAGGACGTCCATGGTATTGCGGTGAGTTCTTATCAGGGCGGCCACATGGAGTACTTCAAGTACATGGTCGATCGCTTGCGCGAGGCTGAGGCAGGGCACATCAAGGTTTTTGGCGGCGGCGGCGGGGTGATCGTGGCCGAAGAGATCAGACAACTGCACCAATGGGGTGTGGCGCGGATTTACTCGCCTGAAGACGGGCAAAAGCTTGGCCTCGTCGGGATGATTCAAGACATGATGCGACGGGCATCCTGCGATCTTGCAGCAATTGCGCCCAAAACCCATGAGGCACTCTTGCAGCGCGATCGTGCCAAGGCTTTGCGGGCGCTTGCGCAAAGCCTGACGGCGATTGAATCGGGGCACTGGCCGCAAGAGGCGATGCAGGCTTTGCGTGGACTTGCTGCGCAAAAAGCGGCCGCAAGCCCTGTGCTGGGTATTACGGGTACCGGCGGTGCCGGTAAAAGCTCGCTCACCGATGAATTGGTACGTCGATTTAGGCTCGATCAAGACGATGAATTGCGTATCGCGGTGCTGTCGGTCGATCCAACCCGGCGAAAATCAGGCGGCGCTTTGCTTGGCGATCGGATTCGGATGAATGCCATTCACCACCCGAACATCTTCATGCGCTCTTTAGCCACCCGCGATGCGGGTCGTGAAATCAGTGCAGCTTTGCCCGATGCCATCGCTGCCTGCCGCGTGGCAGGCTTCGATCTGATTATGGTTGAAACCTCAGGGATCGGGCAGGGAGATGCTGCGATCGTGCCGCATGTTGATCTATCGCTTTATGTGATGACACCGGAGTTCGGCGCAGCTTCACAGCTTGAAAAAATCGATATGCTCGATTTTGCCGATGTTGTAGCGATTAATAAGTTTGATCGAAAAGGGGCGGCCGATGCCTTGCGTGACGTGGCCAAGCAATTGCAGCGCAATCGCGAGGCCTTTGATCGCAGCCCTGAGCAAATGCCTGTTTTTGGCACCCAGGCTTCGCGCTTTAACGATGACGGGGTAAGCGCGCTTTATCAGCATTTGCGGGAGGCGCTTTGCACGAAAGGGCTGCGGCTTGCGCTGGTGCAAGGGCGTCTGCCGGCAAGCTGCGTTCGCCACTCGAGCATGCAAATGATGATCGTGCCCGCCGATCGCACACGCTATCTCGCCGATATCGCAGCAAGCTTGCGCGCTTATCACGCCAAGACCCGTGCACAGGTGAAATTGGTACGAGAACTACAACATTTGCGCGAGGCAGCGACCATGCTGCATCACGAAGGCCCTGCTCTAGACCAAGGCGAGCGCAGCGATCACAAGGCGCTCAGCGAAGCCATCGATCGCCTAACAGCGCTCGAGACGGTGCGTCGCTCAAGGCTTGACCCCTCCTGTGCAAGCCTGTTACAGGAATGGCCGGCAATTGCTCAAAGCTATCAGGGCAGCGAACAACTCACCAAGGTTCGTGATCGCGAGATCCGTACCGCGCTCACCACCACGAGCCTCTCGGGCACGGTGATTCCCAAAGTTGCGCTGCCGCGCTACGAAGACGAGGGCGAATTGCTATCGTTTTTGAGGCGCGAACATTTGCCAGGGTTTTTCCCCTACACCGCGGGCGTTTTCCCCTTTAAGCGCGAAGGCGAAGACCCTACCCGCATGTTTGCGGGCGAAGGCGATGCTTTCCGCACCAATCGTCGCTTCAAGCTGATTTCTGAAGGCATGAAGGCCAAGCGCTTATCAACCGCGTTTGACTCGGTGACGCTATATGGCGAGGACCCTGATCTGCGCCCCGATATCTACGGCAAAGTGGGCAACTCAGGGGTATCGATTGCGACCCTCGATGACATGAAGGTACTTTACTCAGGCTTTGATTTGCTTGACCCATCAACGTCGGTGTCCATGACGATTAATGGGCCAGCGCCAACGATTCTCGCCATGTTCATGAATACCGCGATCGATCAACAAATGGAAGCGTTTGAGGCCAAGCACGGGCAAAGCCCGGATGAGCAAATGCGGCAAAAGATTCGCGCGCATACCCTCTCGCAGCTGCGTGGCACGGTACAGGCCGATATTCTCAAGGAAGATCAGGGACAGAACACTTGTATTTTTTCAACCGAATTTTCGCTCAAGGTGATGGGCGATATCCAGGCCTACTTTATTGAGCACGGTGTGCGCAATTTTTATTCGGTCTCGATATCGGGCTATCACATCGCTGAAGCTGGGGCCAACCCGATTTCGCAGCTCGCCTTCACGCTTTCAAATGGTTTTACCTTTGTGGAGGCTTATCTGGCGCGTGGGATGCCTATCGATGATTTCGCGCCCAATTTGAGCTTTTTCTTCTCTAACGGCATGGACCCGGAATACACGGTGATCGGTCGTGTGGCGCGGCGGATTTGGGCCGTGGCGATGCGCGATCGTTATGGTGCCAACGAGCGTTCTCAAAAGTTGAAGTACCACTGCCAAACCTCAGGCCGTTCGCTACACGCCCAGGAAATCGCCTTCAACGATATTCGCACCACCTTGCAAGCGCTGATTGCCACCTACGATCAGGCGAATTCCTTGCACACCAATGCTTACGATGAAGCGATTACCACGCCAACAGCCGAGTCGGTGCGCAGAGCGCTAGCGATTCAGCTCATCATCAATAACGAATGGGGTCTGGCTAAAAATCAAAACCCCAATCAAGGCAGCTTCATCATCGATGAACTCACCGATTTGGTCGAAGAGGCTGTGCTTAAAGAATTTGAACGCATCGCCGAGCGTGGCGGCGTTTTGGGGGCAATGGAAACCGGCTATCAGCGAGGCAAGATTCAAGATGAGTCGATGCACTACGAAATGCTCAAGCACGACGGAAGCCTGCCAATTATCGGGGTGAACACTTTTAGAAGCCCCGAGGCCGACCCGGTCCCGGTCAGTCTGGAGCTTGCGCGGTCAACCGAGGATGAAAAGCGACGTCAGCTCACAAGACTTGCCGAATTCCATGCGCGCCATGCTCAGGAGGCCCCTGCCATGTTGGCAGGCTTAAGGCAGTGTGTGATCAATCAAGGCAATGTTTTTGCTGTCTTGATGGACGCGGTGCGCGTGTGCTCGCTTGGTCAGATCACCCAATGTCTTTTTGAGGTGGGCGGGCAGTACCGCCGCAATATGTAAGGGCTTTGGCGCGGGTGTAAGGGCTTTAGCGCTGGCGCTAGGCTTGCGAAGGCTGCGCTTGATAACCTAACTGAGGAAAGTGAACATGAAGCAGGCCCAGACCTGCTTCCTCACGGGCAATCACCAGCTTGTTTTGATCGGCGTAGCAAAGCCGCCCGTGTACTGGGTCCATGCCGTAGTCGTTGGGCTTGATCTCAACCCAGGCGCCAAGCTGCAAACCCTCGGCGGCTTGCGCGGTTGTCAAGCGCGCGGCTTCAGGCCCTTCAATCGCCGCGGGCTCGCAAACAGTAGCGAGCGCGAGTGCTTCATCGGCGCTCATCGGCTCGGGATTGCCATGACCAAAGTCGCTCATGCGCTCGAGCCACAAACCCACTTGCGGGTAGTCATCGAGTAAGACCGCAGCGCTTTGGGCTTGTTGGACAAACCACAAGGGATGAAAAAGACAAAAATCCGCCCGAGAGGGTGATGCCCCCCACACAAAGCTTCGACAATCGCTGAGCTGCTGCTCAAGGCCCGACAAGGCGATGACAAGTCGATCCTTGGCCTGACCAAGGCTTGGCCTTGGCGCCGTGGAAGCTGCACGAAACGCTTTTCGATCGGCTAAAAAAGCCTGCACAAAGGCCTCGTCTTTGCCACGGAAAAAATCAGCCATGGCGCTTGGTTGAAAGACCCAGGAAACTGCGGCTGCGAACAGGCTGCTGTCGGCAAAGGCTGCCAGCGTGATGTCGCTTAGTGCGCCTTCTTGAATCAACAAGGGATCGGGCAGACGCTGATGCAATTCATCGAGAATAAGCGCCGTATCGCAATAAATATCGGCACCGATTTGCATCACCGGTGTTTTGCGATAACCACCTGTCAGTGGCATGAGCTTGGGTTTGGGCATCACCATCGGGATTTCAACCGATCGCCAGCTTGCTGCTTTGTAGCCCAAAAAGAGGCGAATCTTCTCGGCAAAGGGACTAGCTGGGTAGTGGTGTAACACGATCGCTGTTTGCATGCTTGCTCATCGCCTTGTTGTGTGGCCTCACGATACACCTTTGCGCTCACCGTTGACACCAGCGATACACTGGGGCTGATGAATACCCCTAACAAACACCCTTTTGAGCGCTTCGGCCCCAGCTGCATGCTTGACGGCTTGCAGTCACTGGGGCTGCAGCCCGATGGCCGTCTATTGGCGCTTAATTCGTTTGAAAACAGGGTTTATCTGCTGTGGCTTGATGAGCCCTGGTTTGATGCCATGGGCGAGCCGCACGATAGTTTGGTGTTAAAGGCTTATCGGCCAGGACGATGGAGCCTTGCACAAGTTCTTGAAGAACATCGCTTTGCCTATGACTTGGCCGAGGCTGAGCTACCGGTGGCCGCCCCGATCAACTTGCGCGAAAGCTTTGCTGCGAGCGACTTGGCCGGTGACAGTTTGATGTGGATCGATCCCGTCTTCGTCGCTTTGTGGCCGCGCCAGGGAGGTCGAGCCCCGGATATGGACCGCCCCGAGGTTCTTGAACGCATGGGCCGCTTTATTGCGCGCTTGCATGGGGTAGGACGTCGGCAGGCTTTCCATCACCGCTCAGGCTTTCGCGGACTTGCAAGCGCTTTTGATGCGATTGATCAGGTCGCGGCCTTACGCAAGCTGCTGCCGCAGGCCTGTGATCGTTGGCTCGGTACGGCGCGTGCCTGTTTAAACACCGCTCAAAAGGTGATTGCTGACTTACCAGCGCCTAAGCTCTTGCGGATTCACGGTGATATGCACTGGGGTAATGTGCTTTGGACCGAAGCAGGGCCGCACTTTGTTGACCTCGATGATTGCCGCATGGGCCCTGCGATCAGCGATCTTTGGCCCTTGCTCTCCGGACAGGGCGAGGAACTTGAAGCCGGATTGGCGATCTTGTTGCAGGCCTATCGAAGCATCAGCGATTTTGACCCAATGGAGTTGCATTGGATCGAGGTCATGCGAAGCATGCGCTTGATCGAGCATACGGCTTGGATTGCGAATCGCTATGACGATCCGGCATTTCCACGCGCCTTTCCTGGCTTTGCAGAACCCGATTATTGGGATCGTCGTATGTTTGAGTTGGAGCAACAGCTAAGCGTGTTGCGACATGCATTCGATGCAGGCATACCCAAGGGTGAGATTGCTTATGACTGATCGTGTTCAATTACCGCGGGCTCGTTTGACCCTTTTCGCCAGCTTGATCGGGCTTGCCTGCGTGCAAAGCTTTCCCCAGGCTTATGCCCAGGCCCAGGCCCAAGCCCAAGCCCA
>DENJ01000106.1:0-647 GCA_002359635.1 Burkholderiales bacterium UBA2647 | reverse complement strand
GATGGCTCTTTTTTCTGGATCGACCGAACCGAGGTCAGTATCGGCCAGTATCGCGGGTTTGTGCAGGCCAAGGGGTACCGCAGCCTTGCTGAGCGCGAAGGCGGAGGTTTTGAATGGGGCGCTGGCTGGGAGCGACGACCTGGTTGGGTATGGCACTCACCCTATGGCAAGCCGGGCGCAGCCAATGAGCCTGCGGTGCATGTGAATTGGTACGAAGCCCAGCAGTTTTGTCAGTGGGCGGGAAAACGCTTACCAAGCGATGCCGAATGGATGCGGGCTGCATACACCGAAACGCGTTCCTCGCCGCCAGCGGGATTTGTGCGTGGGAAAACCTATCCTTACCCGACCGGCGATAGTCCCGACGGTGCCAACCATCGCGAGGCATCCAATGCACCGCTTCGCCATCAAGTGGTGGGTCAAAGCCGAGCTGGCGTGAATGGCCTCTTTGATATGGGTGCCAATGTTTGGGAGTGGGTCGACTCAGGTAGCGGCCGCGAGCAAGTTACCCGCGGTGGTTCGTGGTGGTACGGACCTGCCCCGATGCACCGCGATCACCGCGCGCTTAAGCCCGCCGATTTTTATGTGGTTTATATCGGATGGCGATGCGTTGCCGATCGAGCTCAGGTGATCCCGTCGAAGCGATAGCC
>DENJ01000055.1 GCA_002359635.1 Burkholderiales bacterium UBA2647 | reverse complement strand
TTCGCAAGCTCCGTGGCCACCCAGTGGGCCGTGTCGTAGTACTGCGAGAAGATGATGCAGCCCAGCTCACTCCACGTTTGTCCACTACTGCGGTGCTGGCTGAGAAACCAGCGCACTGCGTTCAGTTTCGGGTCAACGGCCTCGGCTCTCGCAAGCTCATCGCGGATCGCCGTGGCAGCACTACGCCAGCGCCTAGTGAAGATGAATCCGCGCGCCAAGATTGGCGAGTCGCGCCATGGTCTTGCGCGATCTGGTACGACGCGAGCAGGTGTGACACCTTGATCCAGAGGTTTTCATCGCTGCGGCAACGCCTGGACCATGTGTTCTTGGCGAATCGACTCAAGGGCGCGCGGTCCTACAAACGGATCGCGGGCTATTTCCGGTCATCCATCTTGGAGCTGGTCGGCGAACAGATCGAGGACATCAACGATGTTCGGATCGTCTGCAACAGCGAGTTGGACCCGCACGACGTCATGGTGTCCAAGGCCGCACGGGAGGTAGCGCTAAAAGAGCGTTGGAACCAGGAGCCGATCGATACGGAGGCATTCTTTCACCGCGAAAGATACCGCCGCCTCTACAAGCTCCTGAGCAGCGGGCGAGTACAGATCAAGGTTGACGGCGATGCGGTGACCGTGCTGTTCTTTCAGGATGCGGTTCAATAGTGTGGTCTTGCCACTGCCGAGGAAGCCGGTAAGAATGGTGACAGGAATGAGCGGCATGGTGAAGCTCCTATTTTTGATCTTCTGAAAAGGACTGACCGGCGAGCAGTACACGTCCGGCTGTGGTCCTCTCTCTATGAGAGGCCTGTTCGAGGTATCGAAGAGATGTGGGCGAAACGATTGCGACGTTATGTTGCGTGATCGGTGTCATCGATTTGCCCCTTTGGAGGACATGGCGGGAGCGCCCCCACTGCAAGCTGCAATGGCAGACGATAGCCACTTCTCGTCGACCTCACCCAAGTGCGAGTTGCAGATCTCGTGCTGCCCATTGACGATCACCGTGTACGGCAATCCACCGAGCTTGTTTCCGAAACGCCGCATGAGAACGTCCGGCTGGGTCAAAGCGATGAGTTGGGGGTATGTAGGCTGCATGCGCGCAAGAAAGCGCGTCGCCGTGGCACGCGGGTCAACCGCAATGCCAAGAAACTGTATTCCTGGGTGACGCTGTGCCTGCGAAAACAGCAGGGGCAGTTCGGCGACACAAGGTGGGCACTCGCTGCCCCAAAAATTCAGCAGCACAGGGCGTCCGGCATAGTCGTTCAGCCGGATAAATGCACTACCGTCAAGCCTTGGTAGCTCGAAGTTCATTGATGGCGATGCCGCCATCGAAAGCTGGCAGGTCACAAGCATTCCGAGTGTGGTCAGCACCCGGAACACTGATAGAAGCCGCACTTTCATTAAAAGCTCAACTTGAGTCCGGCCACTACGGTGCGTCCAATGCGCGGACCCCAGATGTGCGTTACGTCCAAATTACCTTGCCCATCCAACCACAGAAAGTTGTCCTTCTTTGCCTGTTGATAATCAAAGACGTTGTTGACACCAGCGTAGATCTGCAGAGTTTTATTCATCTGGTACGAAGTGCGCAGATCCATGATCCAAAAACCGGGACTCTTGTTCGGTTTAGCTGTGCCGTCCAGGTTGAAGCGCGGACTGTTTGCGTAGTCGTAAAACTTCGCCAGATCCTGCGGTCCGGTGTAAGTGGCGCGAACATTGAAATCCCACGGGCCGGCATCGTGGTCGAACGCGAGAGTGACGCGGTAGTCAGGGCGAGCGAACAGGCTACCCTGGAAGTCAGCTGCATTGAATTTGTACTGGTAGCGTTCGAAGCCAGCGGTCAGGGAGTCGCGAGGTGTTACTTGCCACGTGCCCACGAGGTCAAAGTTGTTGATGGTGTAGTTACTGCGTGCTGGTTGCAGCAGGTAGTTACCTGAATTCGCTGTGTCATCGACGAAAAGTGCGAGATTCTTAATCGTCGTGTGGTTGACCGAGGCGGTGACAGCGAAACGATCATCGGCATAGTTCAGTGCGTACGACAAGTTATTTGATTTCTCCGGTTTCGCTTGCGAGCGATCCACTGCGGGCGCTGACAAAATGGCATGCTCTAACTCGAAGAAAGAAGTCGGAAATCGATAGCCCTGACCGGCTGCAAACCGACTTGAAACGTTATCCGAGTGATGCCACAGCATGTTCAAGCGTGGCGTTGTGATACCTCCATAAACATTGTTTTGGTCGTGGCGGAGGCTGGCATTGACTTCAAGCTGCTTGTCGAAGAAGGTCCGATAGCCCTGCAGGAAAACTCCAGGTGTTCGATAGATGTAGGTGTCAGCATCGGTGCGCTGGGTTCCGAAGGTGGGTGATGAGGGATCCTTGCTGATGGACCGGCTGTGCAGATCTTCATAACGGTAAGTCAGCCCAGCGGTGACGAGCGTGCTAGCCACCGGCAACTGGACACTGCTCTCTAGGTAATACTGTTTTTGCTTGCCGAAATAGTCGGCATCGCCGCCGTACCAAGAGTCTTGCTTATGGTCAGCATATCCCAGTACAAAACGGAGTTTGGTGTCGCCGAAAGCGCGCTCGGCCGTGCCCGCAAACTGGTCGCGCTTGGTAAAGATTGTTTGCGACAAACCAAAACGTCCGTCGTTATACGGTCCCACCAAGGTGCCGTCGGACGGGTTAACCCAGTAATTCGGATCGGGGGAGCCATGTGGCCCCTTGCTGAAATCGAAGGGATTGCCGCTGGTGCTGGAACGCACGGCGTCATAGTCGTTTCCTAGTGGACCACCCATGCGCTTCTCATCAATGTGGTCGTAGCGACTCTTGATCTTGAATCCGCCCACATCATCCAAAAACAAGCCCATGCCAAAAAGTTGGCGGTCATAGCCCGCATACTGAGATATGCCCGTACCGATGCCATCAACGCTGTTGTGGTTCTGTAGGGTTCCGCTGAACGATACGGCACCGCCATCGAAGGTCTTCGCCGCATATCCTGTACCTCGCCGAAATCCGTAGCTGCCGCCGCTGAGGTCAATTTCGCCGCCATCCCGCGTGGGCCGCTTGGTGACCAAGTTGACCGTGCCCCCCAACGACTCAGGTGCAATCAGGCTAGCTCCCGCACCACGAGCGATGTCCACCCGCTCCAAACCGTTCAGCCCAATCATGTCCAGGCCGTATGCATTGGAGACCGACGAAAAGATGGGAACGCCGTCAAGCATCAATGTCGTAAAACGACCAGGGAGATTGTTTAAGGTGATGTTGCGCACGTTGCACACAGAGCATTCGACTTGCACATCGATACCCGGTCGGTGCGACATCAGCTCGGTCAAGTTGGTCGCCCCCGTCTTTGCCATTTCTTGAGCATTGATCGTCTCGGTTTTGACGATGTCCTCTCGTAGCGCGCCCTGCACGGTTGCGCTGGGCCGACCGGTCACCACCACGGGTGGCAACGTTGGTGCCGTGGTGTTACTTCCAGCAGGTAGATCAGTGCGGCTCTGTGCCAACGCAGAGATCGGCTCGGCGGCGCTCGCCCAAATTGGAAACGCAAGTGGGGCAGATACGCACAGGCCAAGCCAGGCGATATGAGATGCAAAAGGAGGTAGGTTCATTTGTGATTTCATGGTTGCCTTTAAGTTGAGAGAAGTAAGTGAGTCAACGAATCCGAGCAGTCATCAAACTGCCTGCAATGGTCTTGGCGTTGTGCGCAAACAGCTTCAGATAGGTGTCGGCTTCTGTGCCAGGCTTAGAGAGCGCATCGGAATAGAGTTTTCCGCCGAGCGTTACGCCGCCCTCCCGTGCAATGCGCTCGACGAGTCTTGGGTCTGTTATGTTTTCGACAAATACCGCGCGTACGCCTTCACGTCGAATTTGGTCGACCAGTCGTGCGACAGCTGATGCTGAAGCTTCACTGTCTGTGCTCATGCCTTGCGGCGAAAGAAACTCAATTCCATAGGCATCGCCAAAATAACCAAAGGCATCGTGCGAGGTAATGACACGCCGCTGCGCCTTGGGGATGCCTGCAAAGACCTTTCTTAACTCGGCATCGAGATCCGTCAGACGGGCAAGGTATTGCGTCGCTCGCTGCTTAAAACCCGCAGTATCGAACGGCCTTATATTGATTAAGGCGTCAAGAATGTTTAGGACGTATAGGCGTGCATGGGCGAGGTCTTGCCAGGCATGCGGGTCGGGTTCGTTGCCAATTCTGCGAGGCGTAATGCCTGTACTCGCAATCATGATCGGACCACGATAGCCGGAAGACCTCACTAACCGATCCATCCAGCCTTCAAAGCCCAGCCCATTCATGACCACGAGGTCTGCGTCGGCCAGTCGCTTCGCATCGGTCGGGCTCGGTTCAAATACGTGCGCATCGGCGTCTGGACCGACAAGTGCTGAAACGTCGACTGCGTCACCACCCACGTTTCGCAGCAAATCGGCAAGAATGGAGAAGCTTGCAACGACCCGCAGCGGGCGGGCCTTTTGTGCCAATGCCGGTAGCGCCGCAAGCATGAGCAAGGACAGGAGTAAGTGACGGCGTGAAAAGCTCATCATGCGATCCGATGCTTGCTGCGTTGAAGGTATTGCCAGAGCAAGCCATCACGGTATCCGGCGGCGATAGAGATGAGATAGATCAAGCCAGCTACTAACACGATGGCTGGACCAGATGGCCACTCGGCATGAAACGAGAGCAGTAATCCAACAAAGCCGGAAACCATCGCGATCAGCGTCGCGGCCAGCATCAGGCTCCAGACTTCACTGGCCCAAAAGCGCGCTGCGGTTGCAGGTAGCATCATCAAACCCACCGCCATCAAGGTGCCAAGCGCCTGGAAGCCAGCCACCAGATTAGCAACCGTCAAGACCAGAAACAGCATGTGTATCAGCGGGCCACTTCCGCCTACGTTCTGGAGAAATCCTGGGTCCAGACACTCAACGACCAAAGGTCGATACATCACTGCCAGCGCCAGCAGCGATGCACTTGCGACTCCTGCCATGAGAAATAGTGCCACGTCATCGACCGCGAGGATGGTGCCGAACAGCATATGCATCAGGTCAACGCTGCTGCCATGTGTGGAGACCAGCAGGACGCCAAGCGCCAGTGCGATCAGATAGAAGGCCGCAAAGCTCGCGTCCTCGCGTTGGGCAGTGGCCCGGGTGACAAAGCCAGCAGCGAGCGCCACGCTCAAGGCAGCGATGAAACCGCCAATGCTCATGGCTGCCAGCGAAAACCCCGCGATTAAAAAGCCCAAGGCGGCCCCGGGTAACAGGGCATGTGCCATCGCATCGCCCACCAGACTCATGCGACGCAGGACCAGCAGCGTCCCAATGGGAGCGCTGCCCAACGCGAGCGCAAAGGTCGCTACCAGAGCGCTGCGCATGAAGCCGTAATCAGCAAAAGGCTGGACCAGAAGCGAAGTCAGCGTCATGCAAGCTCCTGGCAGACAGGTGCATTGTCTTTCCAAGCTTCAGCCATCTGGCGGGCGCGAAACAGATTTGCGGCTTGAAGCACCTCCGCAGTCGGCCCCCAAGCCACGCAGCGTCGGGCCAGCAGTAAAGTCTGATCGAAGTGCTCACGCACCTGTTCGAGATCATGCAATACAGCAATCACGGTTCGGGCCTCTGTATGCCAGCGTGCAACCACAGCCAGCAAATCTGCGGTCGTGCGTGCGTCAATGGCGTTAAAGGGCTCATCAAGCAAGATCACCGGGGCATCCTGCAACAGAACACGCGCGAACAGCACGCGCTGGAACTGACCGGCGGACAACTCACCAATGCTGCGACGCTCAAAGCCCCCAAGCCCTACGGCCTGCAATGCATGAAGCACTTGTTCAGACTGGGCAGCACTCAACGCTCGAAAGCTGCCGACGCTGCCCCAGTGACCAAGCGCGACCAGATCAAATACACAGACCGGGAAGCTGCGATCGATGGTGGCTTGCTGCGGCAGCCAAGCAATTCGCCCCCGCATTTCAGCAGCCAGTTGGACTTCGCCCTCTGTTGGCTTCAGCCCCCCCATGATCGCCGCGAGCAAGGTCGTCTTGCCAGCCCCGTTGGGGCCGACCACGGCGGTCAATGAGCCCGCCTCGAATTCACCCGACAAATGATGTACCGCAGGGTGACCTCGATACGCTACGGTCAGGTTGCGCAATGTGATTGGGGTAGTGCTGATCATGTGGACAGATTCACATCAACGCCCATGCAACGGCCAGCCATAGCATGGCGACAATCGCCAGTGCACCCGACAGGCGAATGGCAGCGCTGCTCATCAAAACGCTCATGACTGCCAGACGTGGCTGCCGCGAACGCATCATGCAAGCGCTTCCTGCCGCGTTTGTGATTGCTGCCAAACTGGGAATGGGTCGCGAAGTTCACGCCACGCCTTCATCCCCTTGCGCGTTTCGGTGAAGTTCAGGTGCATTGCTTTCCAAGCCTCTTCGATGGCTGCACGGTCCATGTTTCGGCTGATGAAGACCACTTCGTTGAGCCGATCGCCAAAGGGCTCCTTCCACCGTGCATCGATGTTCTGCCGCTCGGGCGTACCCTTGCCGGGCCAGCGCTCGCGTGGCGCAGCCGCCCACCAACGCCCCACGGGCTCGTGCGTCGCGGTGTTGCCGGCACGCGAGTAGTTCACCACCCACTCAGGACGGCTGGCCAACCACACGTAGCCCTTGGCCCGGATCAGTCCTGGAAGGGGCATGTCCATGAAGGTGGAGAAGCGCCACGGATGCAGGGGCTCATGGCTGCGCAGCACGAAGCTGGTGATGCCATAGGCTTCGGTCTCGGGCGTGTGCAGTCCTTCAAGCTCGCGCGCCCAGCCGGGCATAGCACTAGCGCGCTCAAGGTCGAACTTGCCGGTGGCCAAAATGGCTTTCAGTGGGATGCGGCCGTGGTCCGCATAGATGATGTCAGCGGTCGGATTCAGTGCTTTGACGACAGCGGCAACCTCGTCTCGGCGGGTGGCATCAACCTTGTCAATCTTGTTGACCACTACCACGTCGGCGAACTCGATCTGGTCGGTGAGCAGTCCGGCCAGACTGCGGTTGTCCTCATCGCCAGCCACCTCACCACGCTGGCTGAGCAGATCGGTGCTGCTGTAGTCGGCCAGCAGGTTGAAAGCGTCCACCACGGTCACCATGGTGTCGATGCGTGCCACATCATTGAGCGACTCGCCTTCTTCGGTTGTGAAGTCGAAGGTGGCTGCCACGGGCAACGGCTCGCCAATCCCGGTGGACTCGATCAGCAAGTAGTCGAAGCGACCTTCAGCCGCCAAGCGCTTGACCTCCAGCAGAAGGTCTGCGCGCAGCGTGCAACAGATGCAGCCGTTGCTCATCTCTACCAATTTTTCGTCAGTACGTGACAACTGACCTTCGCGGCCCACGATGGAGGCGTCGATGTTCACCTCGCTCATGTCGTTGACGATGACCGCGACCCGCAGGCCTTCACGATTACGAAGCACATGGTTTAACAAAGTGGTTTTTCCAGCACCCAGAAAGCCAGACAGTACAGTCACGGGAAGCAGGGACTTAACGACCATTTTTGCTCCTTGTTGCTAATGACAAATCATTCTCAATAGTATACCATTCGAAATGGTGTCGCAACTTTCCCGAAAGAGACTCTATGGAACGTTCCACACGTCAGCGCACAGCAATTCGAGCCACCATTGAGGCAGCGGGGCGGCCGCTGTCACCACAAGAAGTGCTGGATGCTGCGAAGTCACAGGTTCCAGGCCTTAGTCAAGCCACGGTCTATCGGGCCTTAAAAAGTCTGCTTGATGAAGGCGAAATCGCCGTGGTTACCCTGCCTGGCGACAGGGCCCGGTATGAGTCAGCTAGGCATGCGCACCATCATCACTTTCAGTGCAATGAGTGCAAGCGTGTCTTCGACGTGCATGACTGTCCAGGTGACCTGGCTCAAATCGCGCCTAAAGGGTTTACCGTTGAACACCATGAGCTGACGCTCTATGGTCGATGTGACGAATGTTCCGTCAAGCCAAGGTGCTCGCCAACCGGAATGCGCAGGCATGTATGAGTTGTAAGCACTTTGTAGCTGCGCTCGCAACTTCGGTCGCAAAAACCAACACCCCTTGAACAAGTTACAGCCTATGCCGATTTATCAGTACGCGCGCCAACAGCGGACGGTGCGAAAGCTGTTCCGGTCGCTTCGATGTCATGCAGAAGATGAGCGAGCCTGCGTTTGCTCAGTGCCCCACCTGTGGTGCGGCTGTACATCGGGAGATTTGTGCCGTGGCTGTTACAGGTTCATCGCGGATCAAGCCTACCGACATTGAGCGAGCTGGATTTGTCCAATACAAGCGTGCTGGAAAAGGTGTGTACGAAAAGACAGCAGGCATGGGGCCTGAGTACATCTTCCCGTGATTGTTCCCGGCATTTCCTTCTTTGAAGAGCGAAACTATGAAACGCATGACGACTGAGGTGATTTCTGAGTTGATACCTGTGACCCTCCTGACTGGCTTTTTGGGCAGCGGCAAGACCACGGCATTGAATCATCTCGTGCGCCAACCCGAAATGGCCGATGCCTTGGTGATCATCAATGAATTCGGCGAGATGGCCCTTGATCACATGTTGGTTGCGCATAGCACCGAGAACCTGTTGATGGAGATGGACAGTGGTTGCGTGTGCTGCAGCATTCGTGGTGATTTGGTCAAGACGCTGCGTGACATCACCTGGCGATTTTCGCGGGATGGTCAACGGCAGTTTCAACGTGTGCTGATTGAAACGACTGGATTGGCTGACCCGGCTCCAATCATTCATACCTTGATGACCCACCCGCAAATCGCTCCCAAATACCGCTTGGATGGCATCGTCACCACAGTGGACATGGCCACCGGCATGGAAACACTGGATCACCAGCAAGAAGCGGTTAAGCAAGCTGCGATGGCGGATGTACTGCTGTTAACGAAGTTGGATCTGGTGACAGATGGACAACGAGATGCGCTGCTTCATCGGCTCAATGAACTGAATCCGGCTGCAGCGCGTTGGCCAGTAAGCAATGGTGAGATTGAGGCCCGGAAAATACTCCATCTCGGGCTGTTTACTGCCACGGGTAAAACGGCCGATGTGGCGCGTTGGCTCAAAGAAGAAGCGTATTCAAGTGTCGCTTTCGTGCCTGTTGCACGACCGCAGGCTATCGGGCAACCGCCCTTGATATTGCAGCCACAAGTTACTCATGCCAGCGTGACTCACTCGCATGACGTGAATCGGCACAACGACCATATTCATGCCTTCTGTTTTGCGATTGACGATCCCATTTCTGACGAAACACTCGCAGCCTGGCTTGAAATACTCATGAGCTTTGTGGGCAGCAATATTCTGCGGGTCAAGGGTATTCTCAACGTCGAAGGTAATCCCTTACCGGTGGTCATCCATGGCGTGCAACACATTTTTCACTCACCGGTCACCTTGCCCGCTTGGCCCAGCGAGGATCGTCGCTCGCGCTTGGTGTTCATTACTCGCGATGTCGACAAAGACGTTATCGAGAAGACTTTTCATGCTTTTCGGCAGCTTGCATCCAAAGCAGACGGAGTGCCAGCGTGACCTCGCTTATTCGCCTTCACAACACGCTCACGCGTAAAAAAGAGCCGCTGCATTCGGATCAGCCTGACCGGGTAACAATGTATGTGTGCGGCCCCACGGTCTACAACTACGCGCATATCGGCAATGCGCGGCCTGCCGTGGTGTTCGATGTGTTGTCGCGGCTTTTGCGGCATGACTATTCACAGGTGATCTACGCGCGCAATTTCACCGACGTCGATGACAAGATCAACGCGGCAGCAGCTGCGGCAGGTGTTCCAATTGGCACCATCACAGACCGCTTCATTGACGCTTACCACCAGGATATGCAAGCACTGGGCGTGCTGGTGCCGGAGTTGGAGCCAAGGGTGACCGAGCACATCCCCGCGATTATCGAATTGATCGGTGAGCTCATCGAGCGAGGGCATGCCTACCTTGAGCAAGGCCACGTGTTGTTCCATGTGCCGTCTTACCCGGAGTACGGGAAACTCTCTGGGCGGCGCACTGAGGACATGCTGGCAGGCGCCCGCGTCGAGGTCGCTCCTTACAAACGCGACCCGATGGATTTCGTGCTGTGGAAGCCGTCGACGCAAGACTTCCCGGGCTGGGACAGCCCTTGGGGACGTGGCCGCCCCGGATGGCACATCGAATGCTCGGCCATGATCGGCCAGCACTTGGGTCACACCATCGATATTCACGGCGGCGGACAGGATCTGATCTTCCCGCACCACGAAAACGAAATTGCCCAAGGCACCTGTGCCCACGGCACTCTTTACTGCCGCACCTGGGTACACAACAGTTTTGTGACCGTAGAAGGACAGAAGATGTCCAAGTCGCTGGGCAATGTGTTGCTGGTTCGCGACCTGTTGTCTCAAGCGCCGGGAGAGGCGATACGACTGGCCCTGCTGTCAACTCACTACCGAAAACCACTGGACTGGAATGCACTGCGCCTTGAGAGTGCGCGAGAAATGCTGGCCAAATACTACGACAGCCTGGCCCAGGTCGAGCACATTGCCTCTCTTCCGCAGACCGCACCCGACGCGGAAGTGCTGGAGGCTCTGCGGAACGATCTAAATATTCCTGGTGCGTTGGTGCGCTTGCGTGTTCTTGTGAGCGAGCTGAACGACGCGGATACAGATGCCAAGCGCGCTCACCGGAAATCCGTTCTGCTGACATCAGCCAGGATGATGGGATTGTTGCAGCAGGAACCCCAAGCAAGTCTGGCCGCGCTGCGCCCCATGCGACCCGTGTCCTCCGCGCCCTTGAGCGACAACAGTCGGATCACGGCATTACTGGCGGCGCGAGAAGACGCTCGCCGCAGCCGTGATTTCGCTAAAGCCGATTCGCTGCGCGACGAGATTGCGCTTGCAGGATTCATTGTGGAGGACACGCCCGCGGGACAGGTGGTGCGACATGCCATCAAGGAATCGGTATGACGAACTGGCCGACCCAATTATTGGTGTTTCTGGTGCGTGGCTATCAGTTGCTCGTCAGCCCTCTGCTTGGACCACGCTGCCGGTTCACTCCAACCTGCTCGCAGTACGCCGTGGAGGCGTTGCAAACGCATGGAGCGGTCAAGGGAGTGTGGCTGACATTGCGGCGCGTCCTGTGCTGCCATCCACTGCACCCGGGCGGGCATGACCGCGTGCCGCCCAGCCACCCACACAAAGGAAGTGACACTTGCTGATTCGGAAGCTCTTCAAGTTAGAGAACGCCCACATCGTGCGCGGCTGCAGCACGCGGCGTTGCTCGCACTCTATCCACGGACACTCGTACAAAGTTGAACTCCCACTCGAAGCGCATGCCTTTGACAACGGCCAAATGATCTACGACTTCGGCCTACTCAAGGGCCATATACGTGATCTGATTGACGCTTTCGATCATGCCGTTGTGCTCTGGGCGGGGGATGCCCCGGACTATCTTGCGGCAATGCGCGAGCACTCTGAGCGGTGGGTTGTGATTCCCGTATCACCCAGCGCGGAGCAATTCTCTCGTTTGTTCTTTTGCCTCGTTGATGCCGCATTGACCCTCACCGACAAAAACAACGGGGAAGCCGACGTGCGAATGCACTCGGTCATCGTCCACGAAACAGACACCGGCTATGCACAGTGTTTTCGGGAAGATGCTCTCAACCCTCGCATGGGGCTTATCGACCTGAATGACATTGAGTTCGCTTCAGCCATCACAGAACAGTGGGCAGACCCGCACCTATTTGATCGAATCCGACGCGGTGAAAGATTGAGCGCGTCAATGGAAGTCCTCGCATGATCCGAAAAAACCCCCGCGGCGACCTGCCGCAAATACATCCTGGCGCATTTGTTGATCCCACCGCCATCCTATGTGGCTTGGTGATTGTTGAAGAAAACGTCTTTCTTGGGCCCTACGCGGTGATACGGGCCGATGAAATGAATGCCAACGGGCACATCGACCCCATTGTGATCGGCGCGCATTCCAATATCCAGGACGGGGTGGTAATCCACTCCAAGTCGGGAGCCAAAGTCAGCATCGGCCAACGAACCTCTATCGCCCACCGCGCCATCGTGCATGGTGTTGATTCAAACCACCGCGAAGGCCTGGGCCATCACGGCGTGGCCCGTTCGGATGCCTATTAAAGTTGGCAAAGTCAAAGAGAAGAAGCCTGCTCCCTTCGGAGGGATGTCCCTGAGCTTCCCTTCGATTTTCGGGTACCGACGGTAGAGCAGAATATGGCGACACCGGAGGTGATGGATGACGCGGATTGCGAAGGCGACATACACCGAGGAATTCAAGGTGGCAGCGGTGCAGTTGATCGATGCGAGGCGTCAGCCTGCCGAAGTGGCGCGCGAGATTGGAAGCACTACAA
>DENJ01000007.1 GCA_002359635.1 Burkholderiales bacterium UBA2647 | reverse complement strand
TTGCGCGGTAACGATCAAGCGGTCTACACCAGCACCACCTGTCAGGCTGTCGCCGGGGTTAAGCGTTGTAACCGTCGCAGTAGTTCCGTCGACGATACCCGAGAACATATCGGGGCCTGAGCCGCCAGCAAATGTGTCGATACTAGTAGTGAGCGTGAAAGACTGTCCAACAGCTTGGGGAACGGGGCGAGCAGCAACAACCTTCTGAGCAGCAACCAGGTCTGCATCCCAGGTTGCGTCTGCAGCCATGCCAGTTTTGTAAGTCGCGACGTAATCAGAAACCACGCGCACGGCCTGATTCAATGGAAACGCAAACCCTAGCAATGAACCGTCAAGCGCTTTACTGATGAACTCAACAATCTTGCTATTCGTGATACCGACGTTGCCGAGAATCGACGTGGCGAGCGCGGTAGGCGACGAAAGATTGGGCATCAGGGTGTTGACTGCGGCATCGGATTCAAGAATCTTCGAGGCGACCATATCCATTGCCGCATCTTTCTTGGCGCCTTTGGCGACTTCCTTGTTGTAATCGCCAGCATAGGCGTTCAACTGAGCAAGCGTCGGTTGTGACCCAAGAATCGCGTAGTGTAGGTTGAGCAGGCTAGTAGCGGTAGCTGATAGTGATGTAGTCGACATGTGATCCTCTCGTTAATTGGAGTCGTTAGGTGCCGGTGAAGCAAACAAAGCGCAAAACGCCGAAGCCACACGCGACAGTTCCACTTACGCATTGTACTGAAACGACGATGGTTTGTTGTGAACTTGTTCACGAATTGCTGTTGATCGCGCATTGACCAGGATTGGAAAACATCATGCAACACCTCAAAAATGCCAGCGAAGCCCCACACTGAACTGCCAAGCGTTATAGGCAAAGATCGGTATCGACGCTTCTTGATCACTTCTTTCGAAGCTCACAAAGGGTTCAAGGCCCGCCCGGGACGATTTGGTCGACCATTCAAGCCCGGCGGTTGAACGGCGAGAATTTCTTATTTTATTGTTTTCAATCAATGAGTTATATCCTTTCTTATCAACGGACTCAGAAACAAACCAATGCAAACGTACTGAATGACCGATGAATTTCTGAATCCATGCAGCACCCCAGTCGACCTTGGACTGGTCTCCACCCGCACGGGTAGGATCAATTGATTCGTCTCGACCACGACGACCGAAAATCTCAACCCGTCCGGTGTTGGCTTCGCACAACAACTTCAGACCTTGATAAGAAAGATTACCGTCAAGTGCTTGACGCGCCGGATACCGTCTCCGTTCAAATTCGAGACCGAGCTGCACTGAACATCCCTTTGGTCCAAGACGAATTCGAGAAACTGGTTCGAAAGCAATGGCAATCCGATCCGATCGGGCAACCAGTGAATTTTCCACGCCGAGCCATTGCTTGCCCAGAAGGGCTGATAGTTCACCAGAAAGTGGCCCAAATTCAGTGAGCTTGTAGGCGGCATCTGTCGCAACTTCGATGGCACCAGTTCTAAACCTGGCGTCTTCCGGAAGTCTTAAGGATTGGCGCATCGTGAGTCCCCAAGCAAAGTCTTCAAGAAGGACACGCCTTTCCACCCGCGAATTGATGGCTTGAAATCGGCCTGCTTGAGGCAGATCACGTGCGGGGATTTCAAGCGCAATCAGCTGATCATCAACGGTGAAGTTAAACGAAAGCAAAGAGGAGGCGCTATTGAGATTACTGTCGTATCCAAGCGCTATGCTGACAAATCCGAACCATTGCGCCCCCGTGGCTGGTGATGGCTGGTTCAAGGCTTGTTCTCGGAAGGCGTCAGCCGCCCGCAATCTCTCATCGTCAGGCTTTCTGGTGGCCAGCGAAAACGCCACCGATTGAAGCCGACGCTCGATCAGCTCACGAACCCTTTCACTCGGGTTGTATTGGGCCAACAAACGTCGATAAATCGCCTCGGCTGAATCAAGGTCGCCCATAGCCTCCCTGGTGAGAGCAAAGTCAAGGAGGGCACCAGCGCGATCTGGTTGTCGCAACAATGAGGCCTCAAGCCAGGTTGATGCAGCAGTAAGATCACCGAGTTGCCTCGAGATCAGCCCTCTGAGCCACAAGTAGTCACTCGCGTTGGCGCAGGCGGTTTCAAGCGCCGGCGAAGTCAAGCCTCGCAACGCTGCTTCACGGTTTGGCTGGCGTGCCAGCGCGTCGAAGGCTTCAGGCCCCGGGCATGTTTCGACCTGTGGTGAAGCACGTGCAACACCCACAAGCCACGGAATCAATGCAAGGAGCGCAGCAGTGATGAGGCTGCAAAGCCTAAGCCGAATCAGCGACCCCACCTCGTTAAACCAGCGAAGCTTGCGCTGCCTCCGCTTATGGTGCTCACCGACTGACTAAACGCATAAGCTGCCTCGCGACCACCATTGGCGAGCACGCCGGTCACATTAGCAGCTGAGATCAGCGAGGACCTGAACGAACCGTCATCGCGCATGTAGCCCTCAGCTTTGACAACAATCGGATCCATAACCTGCTGATGGAGTCCTGTGATTTGCGTCTTGAAACTTGCCGCGGCCAGGTCAACCGTGAGTTTCCCATCTGACACCGTACCCATCGACATCATGCCGCCACTCTCCCGGAGATACACCTTGGCATCACGGAGCGAAAATTCAAAAAGTCCTTCGCGTGCACCTGACCATCGACTGCCGGCCGGCCCGAACAGCGCATGGACACCATCAGACATGACCAATTTTGAATAATCGGGATTGGGCACCCACTGAGCTGGGTCTATATCGCCGGCGACGGTCTGCTGAGACCAACGGCCCCAACTCAAAATCGACGGGCTTAACGCTGCAAGCTTGGCTACGTCTGCTTTATTCAGTATCTCGGCACTTTTTCGCGTATCTTCCAGAGCCCGTTGTTTTCTGGCCTCTAGGTCCGCACTCATGACGATCTGATCAATGGCTTTGGTGGCGACGGCTAAAACCTGCCCCTTTTCGACGCTTTCAAACTGCGCTGCGCTACCGAGGCTGGTTGATGGAGCTGCCGCGGAACCTTGGCTCGGCGAGGATCCCGAGGAACTGTGGCTGGACGAGGATGCCGAAGAACTTTGGCCGAACCCAGACGCCGCAGGACTCTGACTGGACCCGCTTGCCGGTGCGCCTACCACCGATTTCGGTTCCGATTCGGCGGGCGGCGCAATCCGACCACGCTGCAGCTCCCGAATCGCCATAAACTCAACTTTGCCAGCCTCAACCCTTGCCAAAGTCCCTGTCATGCTTGCTGTCAGTTCCTTGGCAAGTGCGCCGGCACAAGGACCTAAAGCCTCCCTTGCGCAACCATCGCCGAGCGGTGACACGACAACCGCCCCGGTGTTTACTGCGACGGCAGATGATGCTGCGTCCGTCACCACTACAAAATCCGTACCGCGTACACCGATCGCTGCAACCGGCGTGTTGAGCCTAAATCGGTCCTTAGACTCCTCGCCCGCCTTGCCCGTGATTGAGCGCGCTGTGCCAGACTCAAGACGGAACTTAACAGCCGACTCGGAAGGCTGGCCAGGCTGATAGCGATAGCGCTCGATGCTGAGCCTGGAGTTGGGGCGCACGCTCACCAGAGCGCCATCTGAAAACCTGATGTGCACATGGGCCCCCGCCTCAGTGACGATCACGTCGCCCTCCCGAAGCTGGATGCCGCGCTGAAGTAATGCATGCTGAGGGAGGAGCTGCGCATTGCCAACTGAAAAAACGACCTCGCCCGCAATACTGGCGACGGCGCAAAGCGGCATCGTCGCTGAACCCAAAAGATACGCCAAGAGCAATAAACCAAGCGCCCGCTTGAGAACATCGCCATGACGCACGCTCGCCGCCATGAGGCCCGACGTTTCTGAGCAAGGCACGCTGCTGAATCCCGATCTCATCACAAAATCCCTCACTTGCATCTCGCTGAATTCAGAACCTGGTAGCGCCGGTACAATTTCCGGTTTCCCAAAGCAACAGTAACGGCAAGCCTGCTACTCAATCAAGCCCGCATACAAATCCTGTCAGGCCTGTTGTGTGGTTTATCACGAACACGAGTGAATTTGAAGGGAGATTGCGTATTCATGTGCGAGGCGAAGAAAATGCCCTATTCGGCTACAAAGCTCTCGGCAACCCGTTTTTTGGTCCTTGCCCCTCATCCTGACGACGAAATTTTCGGCTGCGGCGGGGCGCTAGCGACGCTTTGCGATGCAAAAGCAAGGGGTGCAATCCAGATTTGCACCGATGGCTCCCTTGGCGGCATCGCAAAAGACGTCAAAACGCTCGTTGAGCTGCGCAGACTGGAGAGTCAACGCGCACTCAGTGCACTAGGCGCTGAGAGGATGGCCACCCTGGCTTTTTGGGACTTCGCGGATCGAAGTCTATCGGCTGAACCTAGGCTCGCTGAAGCGATCCGTTCAGCAATCTTCAGTTTCCAGCCCGAATTGGTCTTCGCTCCTTCGCTGATGGAAGTCCACCCTGATCATTTTGCTGTCGCAATCGCTGCCTATGAGTGCTGGCAGACAGCCCCCGAAGCGCAGTCATTTGAGCTCTTGATGTACGAAATCGGGCGACCGATTGAGGCTAACTGTCTGGTTGATATTTCGACGGTTTTTGAACGCAAACGAAAAGCAATGCAGTGTTTCGAAAGTCAACTTGCTGAGCGAGACTATATCGATGTGATTGAGGGTTTAAACCGTTACCGGAGCTATACGCTGGGAAGGGAAGTCACTGCCGCAGAAGCCTACTTCAGGCTTCCAAAACCTTCGCTTGCGCCGACAACGCGATCGGTGGGGACCTTCTCCCAGCTCACCGGTCTGCTACCTGTATCAATGCGCCATGTCCTTCAGGATCTCGATGCGGGGATAGTCACTTCAGCAACCAGGAGATCAATCAACACAACGACGGAACAAATCAACACCCCTAAAACCGACCTGCGAGTATCAGCAAATCCATGAAGATGTTCTGTAGCCGGCGCATCCGCCTTAGCTTCGCAGCACGCACCAGCCGAAGCGCTTTCAAGCGCTGCAAAAACCCTCCTTCCCTGCTCAACCGGCAGACCTGCTCAAGCGCCTCAAGCGCCTGCCAGAGCGCGGCGTCGAGACGTTCGTGCGCTTTGCCTTGCAAATCCCGAAGCGCTCTGATGTGGGTGTCGTTCCATTTCATCACCTCGCCCTGCCATGCCCGACGACGCCGCTCGAACAAAACAGCCCAGGAACGAGCCTCGCCAATCTGATTCGACGCATGCTGCCTGTATGCGAGCGACGGCACAGGATCGTGCAAAATTTTGCCCCCTGGACTCGCGGCAATCACAATGTAAAACCACCAATCGTGCATCACGACGGGAAAGCGCGGGCGACAGGCATAGATCTGCTCGAAAGCCTCGCGATTAAGCACAGACGTATTTCCTCGGACAATGTTTTGCGTCAGTGCATGGTGGAGACTTGGTACGAAAGTTTCCGAGATCTTGCTTGGCAACTCAGATCCCATGCCACCTTGGCTGTCGCACCATCGCACTGCTGTGCACCAAAGCAAAGGCGCTTGCGAGCCGCACTTGGCAATCGCTGAGGGTCGGTTCAAGCCCTCCAAGGCGGTGCTCAATTTATTAGAAAACCAGATGTCGTCCTGGTCTGCAAATGCAAAGGCCTGATAGTGGCGAAAGGCGCGTTCGAAGACCGTTTCAATCAAGTAAAAGAAATTGTTCGCCGGGCCTTTGCCGGGGCCGCGAAAAAAAAACGTCAATCGCTCATCGGGCAAAGCGTCTGCCAGCAATACCTGCGGGTCACTGAAGCCTTGGGCAAATGATTGCAGCAGATGCACGCTCGAATCGCTTGACCCATCATCGGAAACCCACAGGTCCCATCGAACATCATTTTGCGCGGCGATCGACCTTAATTGCTCTGAAATAAAGAGCTCACCATTAAAACTCGCAAGAAGGATCGCGACCCTTTGTTGAGCAAGCATGCAGGCCTAAGCCGATTGACTGTGGTTGATGATACTTTTCAATATCGTTCTGGTTTCTTGCAACCAATCGGGGAGCGATGGCATCTGATGTAATGCGCACCAAGCATCGCAATTAAGCCTTGCGTTTTGGGGACGACGCGCCTTGGTCGGATAGTCTTTTGTTTCGATCCGCACCACATCGTCCGGCGTCACCTTGAGTTTCGTTTTTAGTACAGCATTATCCTGTGCCGCTCCAACGCATAATTGCGCATAACGGTGCCAATCGGTTTCCCCCGACGGAACAACATGAAAACGTCGCCGGGCTCGGTTCTGAGAAGCCAGTTCCTCTATTTGAGGGTGCCTCATGAGCCGAACAAACTCTCGCACAAGAAAAGTGGTTGGCGAAGGCACACCGTACTGGTCACCGACAACGCGCAATTGATCCCGTTCGCAGGCCAGGCGGATCATGGTCTTGGCAAAATTCTGGCCATGCTCACCGACAACCCAGCTAAAACGAAGCACCCAGGACCGGTCGGTATGGGCAAGGACAGCATCCTCACCCAAAAGCTTGCTTTGCCCGTAAACACTAAGCGGGTTTGTTTGGTCAGATTCTCGATACGCTTCGCTCGACGAGCCGTCAAAAACATAATCGGTTGAGCAATGCAACAACCGACAGCCCGGCAAGAACCTTTCGACTGCCTGCGCCAAAACGCCTGGAAACTCCCCGTTCACCTGTCGGGCAAGTGATGGTTCGTCTTCGGCCCGATCCACGGCCGTATAGGCCAACGCATTCACGACCCAGTGAGGTTTGAACGCCTCCAGTTCCCGCTGCAAGCGCTGTAGCCAGTCACTTGCATTTCCTTTTGATACATCAAGCACACGTCGATCGACGCCGCGAACCGAAACCCCATAAGCTGGCAAATCGCGCATGCACTGCCAACCCAGTTGGCCCGACGAGCCGAGAATCAACGCTCTCATGACCATTGACCGCTAGCGCGCCATCTCAAGCTCGCCGCGCTGCTGCAATTCGCTCAGCCTTAGCGCGTCTCTGTCCTTAGCCGCCAGCTTCAACATCGAGGCAGCGTCCTCTGGTGTCGCGGCAAGTTGATCCAGCGGCCATTCAATACCAATATCTGGATCGTTCCATAACACGCTCCTCTCCGAGGGCGCGTGCCAGTAATCAGTGGTCTTGTAGAGAAAGTCCGCCATATCGCTCAACACAAGAAAACCATGGGCCATACCCTGGGGCACCCAGAGCTGCCGATGATTCGTCTCCGAGAGCTCAGTACCCCACCAAGCACCGAAGCTTGGAGAGTCTTTGCGCAAATCAACAGCCACATCCCAGACACGTCCGGCAGTCACTCGCACGAGCTTGCCCTGAACCTGTTGACGCTGGTAGTGCAGCCCGCGCAAGACGCCCTTTTGTGAACGCGAGTGATTATCCTGAACAAATTTTACGCTGAGCCCGACCGCTTCCTCAAATAGTCTTTCGTTCCAGCTTTCATAAAAGTAGCCGCGGCTATCACCGTAGACCGTTGGCTCAAGGACAAACAGGCCATCAATCGTCGTTTTTGTCAGCTTCATCGGGACAGCCCTGCTTCCGTTAAGCGGAGCAAGTAGCGCCCGTAATCATTTTTTTTCATCGGCGCAGCGAGCTTTATCAGTTGCTCGGCACTGATCCAGTGATTCCTAAACGCGATCTCCTCGGGGCAGGCAATCTTTAAACCCTGACGCTTTTCGATCGTCTGCACAAAGCTTGATGCCTCCATCAGCGATTCATGCGTGCCAGTATCAAGCCAGGCATAACCGCGTCCCAGTATCTCAACCTGCAAGGCGCCGGCCTCAAGATAGGCGCGATTCACGTCGGTGATTTCAAGCTCGCCGCGCGCAGAGGGTCTGATCCCCGCGGCGATATCGACCACGCTTTGGTCATAAAAATAAAGGCCTGTTACCGCATAATTTGACTTGGGTTGGGCTGGCTTTTCTTCAAGCGACGCTGCCCGCCCCGATGCGTCGAAAGCAACAACCCCATATCGTTCCGGATCCTGAACGTGATAGGCAAAAACTGTTGCCCCTGCGCCAGATTGATCAGCACGGTGCATGGCCTTTTGCAGGTCATGTCCGAAGAAAATATTGTCGCCCAGGATAAGGGCGCTTGGTTGACCGCTCACAAATGAGCGCCCAATCAGGAATGCCTGGGCCAATCCATCCGGACTGGGCTGAACCGCATACTCGATATGCATACCCCATTGAGATCCATCGCCCAACAAATGCTCAAAACGCGGCGTATCCGCCGGCGTTGAGATGATCAGTACCTCGCGGATACCCGCGAGCATCAGGCTGCTCAACGGGTAGTAAATCATTGGCTTATCGTAAACGGGCAACAATTGCTTCGAGACCACTTGGGTTACAGGATAGAGCCGCGTACCTGAGCCTCCGGCGAGCACGATTCCTTTTCGTTTTGTGATCATGACACCCCTTTCATGAACCGATTGAACCGGTTCCACATCCATAAGCTCAATGGGCTCGAGCCGCCCCGTAGGCAACATACAATGGCTAAGCGCGGCATGTTACAAGTTCATCGACGGCAAATTCCCGGTTCGCGCTCTGGCATCCCTGGAGGGGCAATAAGCTTGGTAGGTCGTTGCCATGATTTCAAGATTTGGATTGTAGGCTGGATCGTTGTTTATAACGTCCGGCCAGCGTTGCTTCATCACCGCACATTCACGCTCAAATCGATCGCGGTGCTCGGGGGATAAATCATCGCCTCGGGTTGCTGATTCATGGTGAAGTAACTGAGCACGCGGCGCGAAGATGACTTTGTAGCCGAGGCGACGTACCTTCAGGCACAGATCGACATCATTGAAGGCAACAGCAAGATGCTGAGCGTCAAAGCCACCGACCTCTTCAAAAACACGACGCCGCATCAACAAACAGGCAGCAGTGACAGAAGACACTTCAAGTGCCAAAGCCGCGCGCCCGAAATAGCCCGGATGGCCCGCTGGCAGTCGGTGATGTGCATGCCCTGCGACCCCCCCTGCACCGATCACGACCCCAGCATGTTGCATCGTCTTGTCAGGGTAGTAAAGCATGGCACCCACAGCCCCGACCTCAGGGCGAACCGCCTGTCTGAGCATTGTGTCCAGCCAGTCGGAGCTAATCACCTCGATATCGTTGTTGAGAAACAGGACGTAATCCGATTGCGTGTTTGCCACGGCATGGTTATTGATCGCCGAGAAGTTGAAAGCCCCCTCATACCGGATGACATCGATCAGCCCATCGTTTTTATATTTCCCTAGCAGGCTTGCTAATCTTTCATCGTCGCTTTCATGATCCACAATGGTAAGATGTAAACTAGGGTATCGAGTTAGTTTAAAGAACGTTTCAAGACAGCGACCGACCAATTCATACCCATTTTTTGTCGGGATGATAACTTCGATGGACGGAAGTTCGAGGGGCAAGGGATATTGCACATGGTAATGCGCGATTGCCTCATGGAGCAACGCTTTGGCACCTGGTACAGACCTCTCCAAATGATCATTCACAGCCTTTAAGCCGTTGCTGATGGCATAAGGTTTCGCATCGATGGTCGATGCGGTACTTTGCTGATGGATACGCCAGTGATAAAGCACCTTGGGAATATGGATGATTTGATCTTCGGCAACACGTTCAACACAGCGCAGTACCAAATCATGATCCTGCGACCCCTCCATCCCGATTCGAAAACCGCCAACCGCATCGACTAAGGCCCTGCTGTAAACGCCAAAATGACTGACCATGTTTTGAGCCCGGAGCAACTCCAGGTTAAACGCCGGCTTGAAATAGGGATTAGAGCGAACACCTCTTTCATCGATCTTATCTTCATCCGAATAAATGACTTTTGCTTGAGGAAATCGTTCGATCGCCGACAAAACTTCGGTTACCGCAAAGGGCGAAAGGCGATCGTCCTGATCCATCAAGGCAACCCAGTCAGTGCTTGCCAAGGTCAGCGCGGCATTGCTACAAGCGGAAATATGGCCGTTTTCATTTCGCTCTAAAAGCTTGATTCTCGACTCCTGCTTCATCAACGTTTTGAGCCAGTCTAATGAGGCTTTATCCGTGGAAGCGTCATCGGCAACACACAGCTCCCAGTTCGGGCTATGCTGTTGACGCACCGAATTAATCGCCTCGACAAAGAAGTCAAACGGTGCATTGAAAACCGGCATGATGATTGACACCAGGGGCTTTACCCGGTCTGAACCGCTTTCCGGTGCCTTCAAGGCGCGCCGGCTGACTTCCAGATCGAAGCACTTAGATTCATAACGTTCGATCCAGTCCTGATAGGGGTCAGGCACCCTATGAAAGATATCCCAAGCTTGTTGAGGCTTCTCAGACGAATCAACGGCTACCAAATCGCTACTGGCTGTGGCGGCCTTGGGCCTTTCTACCAGCCTAATTTGTATTTGCCTCAAACGACGAATCATCCTGCCAAAACCCGCACGACGAGCCAAGGTCCCAAGCCTTCGCAGTGGTCCGGTGATCCTCCAACTACGTGAATGCAGCATGGCTTGAAGCTGCGCTTGAAGCTGACCTACTTGACTCGAGAGTGATTCGCTTCGATGCTGCCACTGCTGGGCAGCGGCAAGGGTTCTCGCCAGTTCATCGCGCAAGCCAGCCTCGCGCTGAAGTTGTTCGATAGTCGCTGCCTGCTGCGCTCCGATTGTTGACAGCTGCGTGTGGATCGTTGCCTTCAAGTCAAGCTCTAGCGCTTGAAACTCGTTTCGGAGTCCAAGCGTTTCGCGGTAGGCGTGAGCAAGCCGCTCGTGCAGCGAACGGTTTTCTGCTAACTGGTTTTCCAGATCATGCCGCAGCGCCTGAGATGCTTCTTCTTTCGCATGCAGTTGATGGTTAAGCAACGCGACAGCACCCTCTAGGCTAAGCTTTACCTCACTCAGGTGATCAACGGTCTGTTCAAACGCCTCAAGCTGATTGAGTTTCGGTCCGGTCGCTGCAAGCAAATCAAACCACCATTGCGCAGGCGCTTTCAAGCGCCATTTTTGCCAAAGTTTTCTGTATGGCTCCTCGTCACGCTTGATGCGATGCGCAAGCGATGGCGACTCGGAAGATTCATCAACAACATATAAAGCGCTTAGACCCTCCACCCATTGGAAATCACCAATACAACGTAACTGAAGCCAAAAGTCCCAGTCCTCATAGAGGTCGAATTGTTCATCAAACGATAAGGTTCGCTCGAGAACCGGCGCCGTTCTAAAAAGTGCACAGTGAATCGGAATATGGTTTGAATAGAGGAGTTCCCAAGGTTCGAAAAATCGACCCACAGCATGCTTACCGGTTCGATGACGCGTTGCCTTGGTTGCGCTGTGAGTGCCCGAATCAAGGATAGCTGCTGTATGTGCAGCCACAGCCCCCTGATGGATGGCAAGCGCTGATCGAAGCGATTCGATATGACCTTCGAGAAAAACGTCGTCATCGTCGAGAAAAATCGCATACTCACTCAGCAATGCACCAATCTTCAGGGCTAGGTCTGCCGCTCGAGCACGCCTGAGCGCTTCCCCTGTCGATACCAGCAAAACCCGAAACGGGTAAGCGGAAAAATCCGGCCATCCCGAAGGGAAACCGAAAGCTGGCTGGGATTGCGTTTGCTTTGGAAAGCCCAGCTTAATTTCAGAAGAGTTAAACGCTACAAGTGCTTGCAATTTTCTCAGATCCAGCGCTGAAACAGGATCGCAAGCATCTTCAATTGCCTGTATGAGGTCACCTCTGGCGTCGACCAAGACAACCATTAAATCCGACTGATTTTGAAGCGCGACAGAGGAAAGCGCACGCTCCAGGGTTGATCTGCCAATGGATCGAATGAGGACTGCTAACATCACGGCCCGCAAAAAATCTATAAATTTGAAGCAGTGTTTGACCCTGATCGATCAACAACGGCGTACTGCTTGTCTAACCATTCACGGTAAGCGCCAGTCTTAACACGTTCGACCCATTGCGGATGCTCAAGGTACCACTTGACCGTTTTGATCAACCCTGAATCAAAGCTCTCGGCGGGCGCCCAACCGAGCTCGTCCCGGATCTTGGCAGCGTTTATTGCATAACGCCTGTCATGCCCAGGGCGGTCACGGACGAATTCAATTTGGTCTCGATAGCTGCCCGAGGGCTTGGGTCGTAACTGGTCAAGGATCAAACAAACTGCCTCGACAACCGCAAGATTCGTGCGTTCCGAGTCACCGCCAATGTTATAGACCTGTCCGGTGCGCCCCTTCTCGAGAACACTCAAAATACCATCACAGTGATCGGTGACAAACAACCAGTCCCTGACGTTAAGCCCATCTCCGTAGATGGGAAGTTTTTTTCCCTCGATCGCTCTCGTAATAAGTAGCGGGATCAGCTTTTCTGGGAACTGAAAGGGCCCATAGTTATTAGAACAATTCGTTGTTAAGGTATTAAGACCAAAGCTATGGTGCCATGCTCTTACCAAGTGGTCGCTGGCAGCTTTGCTCGCTGAATAAGGGCTATTTGGAGCGTAAGGCGTCGATTCTGAGAAAGCCGGATCAGACGGTTGCAATGACCCATATACCTCATCAGTGGAAACATGCAAAAAACGAAAACGATCTCCGACGATATCTTGTAGTTTTCGCCCCCACTGAAGCAGGTTGAGAGTCCCGAGAACATTAGTCTCAACAAAGACTTGGGGTCCATGAATCGATCGATCCACATGACTTTCAGCAGCGAAATGAACGATTGCGCGGGGTGTAAACTCTGTTTCAAGTGCTGCCATCGCAGCCTGATCGCGAATATCGACGCGTGAAAACAACACTCGTCCATCAAAGCGCCCCTCCTCGCTTACCTGCGCGAGATTTTCGAGATTGCCTGCATAAGTCAAGCAGTCGAGAACCAGTAAGCGTTCATCGCCTTGATTCGCTTGGCGTTTGCACCACTCCAAAACGAAGTTTGATCCGATGAACCCTGCACCACCAGTAACGAGAATCATAGAAAGTGTGAAAAAATTAATGGTTAATGTTTCTCGATTGTATAAGCTCTCTTGTGTCCCAATTTAGCGCTTCGACTGTCCTCGCAAGACATTAAAAAGAACCGCCGTTCGCATCGTGTACAAAATTCCATTCTCCAGACTCAGCTTTCTTCAACCCAGCAAGCAACTCATCGACGAAGACGGTCTCGTGACGCTTTCAGTGATCAGCCATGGCCACACTGAAGAAATAGAAACCTTGCTTGAGGATATTGCGCGCTGCAAGATCCGCAAGCTCGCGCAAATTGTGATCACGTTGAATCTTAGCGAGGAACGCCCTCGCGTGCCGCGCGGTATCGACGTGCCGATTCATTGGTGTGGCAACCCCTACCCAAAAGGTTTCGGAGCGAATCACAATGCGGCCTTTC
>DENJ01000064.1 GCA_002359635.1 Burkholderiales bacterium UBA2647 | reverse complement strand
TTGAAGTCTCCGATCCGAAGGCTGGGTTTGCGGCGGGCATTCGGGTCGTCCAAGGTTTGTAGGGGCATAGCTCAATTGGCAGAGCGGCGGTCTCCAAAACCGCAGGTTGGGGGTTCGATTCCCTCTGCCCCTGCCAGTAATCCTGCCTGATTCGGTCTGCCGAATTGGCTCTGTTTTCAAAAGGTTAGGTGCGGCGCATCGTGGCAAGTCAGCAAGAGGAGTTAAAGCCGGGGTCGGCCGACCACGCCAAGCTGATTGCGGCAGCTTGCTTTGTCTTGGCCGGGTTGATCGGTTTTTATTGGTTATCTTCCCAAGCCTTGGCATTGCGGATTTTGGTGGTGATCGCTGGTTTTCTCGCGGCGGCTGGTGTGGCTTATACCTCAGCGCAAGGTCAGCAGTTTTTGCGCTTTGCCAAAGACGCCTGGGCTGAGACCCGTCGCGTGGTTTGGCCGGATCGGAAAGAAACCGTTCAAATGACGCTCACAGTGTTTGGCTTTGTGGTGATCGCGGCCTTGTTCTTATGGATCGTTGACAAATCGCTCGAGTGGGTTTTGTACGGTCTCATCCTGGGATGGAAAAGCTGATGAGCAAGCGATGGTATGTGGTGCATGCCTACTCCGGCATGGAAAAAAGCGTTGGGCGAGCCATCCAGGAGCGGATCGATCGGGCGGAAATGCAGGCTTATTTTGGCCGGATTCTGGTTCCCACTGAAGAAGTGGTGGAAATGAAAAATGGTCAGCGAACGATTTCTGAGCGTCGATTTTTCCCGGGTTACGTGTTCGTGGAAATGGAACTCACTGACGAGTCATGGCATTTGGTGAAAAACACCAATAAGGTCACCGGTTTTGTGGGTGGCAGTGGCCATAAGCCAACCCCGATTCCTGAAAAAGATGTTGAGAAAATCCTTGCCCAGATTCAAGAGGGCGTTGAGAAGCCTCGGCCCAAGGTCTTGTTTGAAGTCGGCGAAATGGTTCGGGTCAAGGATGGTCCCTTTACCGATTTCAACGGCAGTGTTGAAGAAGTGAACTACGACAAAAGTCGTCTACGGGTTTCGGTCACGATTTTTGGTCGGGCCACACCTGTTGAACTTGAGTTCGGTCAAGTCGAAAAGCTTTGACCGGTTTATGTCTGAGGAGCGGTAGTAGGTGTTGCGATAGCGACAAAGGCATCAGGGATTGATGTCGGACGCCTGAGCGCACTGAACTTGCGTTTGAACTCGTAAAGGAGAGCCTTCGTGGCAAAGAAAGTCGTTGGTTATGTCAAGCTGCAGGTCCCTGCAGGAAAAGCGAATCCCTCGCCCCCGATCGGCCCTGCCCTCGGTCAGCGTGGTCTCAACATCATGGAATTTTGCAAGGCTTTTAACGCCCAGACGCAGGGCATGGAGCCTGGGCTTCCGATTCCGGTGGTGATCACGGCTTTTGCCGACAAGAGCTTTACCTTTGTGATGAAGACGCCACCGGCAAGCATTCTGATCAAAAAGGCTGCCAAGGTCGACAAAGGTTCATCCAAGCCGCATAGCGAGAAGGTTGGCAAGATCAGCCGCGCTCAGGTCGAGGATATCGCTAAGCTGAAGATGCCCGACCTCACAGCGGCCGATCTAGAAGCAGGCGTGCGAACCATAGCCGGTTCGGCACGCAGCATGGGTATTTTGGTGGAGGGTCTGTGATGGCACGCTTATCCAAACGGCAAAAATCCCTTCGCGAGAAGCTCGATCATCAAAAACTATACCCCTTGCCCGATGGCCTCTCGCTGGTGAAATCCTGCGCGACCGCCAAGTTTGATGAGTCTATTGATGTCGCAGTTCAACTCGGGATCGACGCCAAGAAGTCCGATCAGCTGGTACGTGGCTCGGTCGTACTGCCCGCAGGCACGGGTAAGTCGGTTCGTGTTGCTGTGTTCACCTCGGGTGCCAAGGCAGACGAGGCAAGGGCTGCAGGTGCTGAGATTGTCGGTATGGAAGACCTTGCCGAGCGCGTGAAAGCCGGTCAGCTCGACTTTGATGTGGTGATCGCCTCGCCCGATGCGATGAGGGTTGTGGGCGCTCTGGGCCAGATTCTTGGCCCGCGGGGCTTGATGCCCAACCCGAAGGTGGGCACCGTCACACCCGATGTTGTGACTGCCGTGAAAAACGCCAAGGCAGGTCAGGTGCAGTACCGTACTGATAAGGCTGGGATTATTCATTGCACCATCGGCCGGGCTTCGTTTGCGGAGGATGCGCTCACCACCAATTTGCGCGCGCTCATCGATGCCTTGAATCGCGCCAAGCCGGCCACCTCCAAAGGTGTTTACCTGCGCAAGGTTGCCTTGTCGAGCACGATGGGCATCGGTGTCAAGCTTGATGTATCAGCATTTAGCGTTCAGGCCAAGGCCTGAACCTGAGCAGTGACTTTGGGGTTGTCGTGAGCCGGCTTCGGCTGGCCTGCGACAAGTCGTCAAAGACCGCAGGGGGATGAAGTCTTTCCTCAATGGCCGGCGATAGCTGGTGCCCTGCGCAGATGGCGGTCCTGAAGCAAGGATGTCAACAACATCTGCTGGCCCAACCCCCGGGTGAGCCAGCGGGCGTTTTGGTTCCGATTTCGGTCGCCGTGTTTGCAACGGACGAGAGGTTTTCCGACCTTGAGTCCTTTTGAGGAGCTAGACCGTGGGTCTTAACCGAAGTGAAAAGGCAGTTGTAATCGATGCGGTGAGTGCTCAAGTGGCGCAATCCCAGGCGATCATTCTTGCTGAGTACCGTGGTCTGGGTGTGGGGGCTTTGACAGAGCTGCGAAGGCAAGCTCGTGCTCAAGGCATTTATTTGCGCGTTCTCAAGAACACGCTGGCGCGCCGCGCTGTATCGGGGACGTCGTTTGAGGGTCTGGCTGACAAAATGGTCGGGCCGCTCATGTACGGCATGTCCAAGGATCCGGTGTCTGCTGCCAAGATCTTGAGTGCATTCGCCAAGGGCAACGACAAGCTCGTGCTCAAAGCTGGCGCATTACCCAATTATGTGATGGACGAGCAAGGTGTGAAGGCACTCGCCAACATGCCAAGCCGTGAGGAATTGCTGGCAATCCTTTTGGGAACCTTGCAAGCACCTGTCGCTAAGTTGGCCCGCACCCTCAACGAAGTACCTGGCAAGTTTGTTCGCACCCTCGCAGCGCTTGAAGAAAAGCGCAAAGCCGAGGCTTGATCCCTAACCCTATCGATCGCAATACGAAATCGACATCTCAATTTTTCGGAGTTTTTATTATGTCTAAAGAGCAAATCCTCGACGCCATCGCCTCGATGACGGTATTGGAGTTAGCCGATCTCATCAAGATGATTGAGGAGAAATTCGGTGTATCCGCAGCTGCTGCGGCGGTGGCTGTTGCAGCGCCCAGCGCTGCCGCTGCTGCGCCAGCCGTTGAAGAGAAAACCGAATTCACCGTGCTGCTTGCCGCAACCGGCGAGAAGAAGGTTGAAGTGATTAAGGTGGTTCGCGCTGCAACAGGTCTCGGCCTGAAAGAAGCCAAAGACCTGGTTGATGGCGCTCCCAAGGCCGTGAAAGAAGGTATTTCAAAGGCAGACGCCGAAGCGCTCAAAAAGCAACTCGAGGATGCAGGCGCGAAAGTCGAGCTCAAGTAATCGAAGCGTCTTGCGTTGTCATTGCGTGACCACACGCACAGTCGGTCCAACCCAAAATCCCCTGCCTTCAAGCATGGGGTTTTGGGTCTTGTTGTCTTCATGGTTTGTGAAACACCTTTACGAACTGTTTTTCAGAACCTTTTGTCTGACCAGGCTTTCGGCCTCGGCGCAGCGCAAGGTTCGGATCTTCATGCCCGATGCCACTAAGGGGATTGTCCATGGCTTATTCGTATACTGAGAAAAAGCGCATTCGCAAGAGCTTTGCCAAGCGCCGTGCGGTGCTGGAAGTGCCTTATTTGCTTGCGACGCAAATTGCCTCCTACACGCATTTTCTGCAGGCTGATATTGCAGCATCAGCCCGGGAAAACGACGGTTTGCAAGCCGCATTTCGGTCGATTTTTCCGATTGTTTCTCATAACGATATGGCAAGGCTTGAGTTTGTCAGCTACAACCTCGGCGCTCCGGCATTTGATATCAAGGAAAGCCAGCAGCGCGGCCTCTCTTATGTGGCCCCGCTCAGGGCCAAAGTCCGTCTGGTCATCATGGATCGCGAGTCCCCCAAGACGGTGAAGGAAATCAAAGAGCAAGAGGTTTACATGGGGGAAATGCCCCTGATGACGCCAACCGGCTCTTTTGTGATTAACGGTACCGAACGCGTGATCGTCTCCCAATTACACCGTTCGCCCGGTGTGTTTTTCGAGCACGACCGCGGTAAGACCCATAGCTCGGGCAAGCTGCTTTTTTCCGCAAGAATCATTCCTTATCGCGGGTCCTGGCTTGACTTCGAGTTTGATCCAAAAGATATTCTTTATTTCCGTGTTGATCGTCGGCGCAAAATGCCGGCCACGATTCTGCTCAAAGCCATTGGCATGACCGCTGAGCAAATCCTCGCGGAGTACTTCCAGTTCGACGGCTTTAGTCTGCAGTCTGAAGGCGCGATGATGGACCTGGTGGTCGAGCGCTTGCGTGGCGAGATTGCTCGTTTTGACATCAATGATCGCGATGGTAAATTGATCGTTGCAAAAGATAAGCGCATCACCGCCAAGCATATCCGCGAACTCGATCAGGCCGGCATAAAGCGGATCAGCGTTCCCGAAGATTTCCTGCTTGGCCGCACGCTGGCGCGTAACCTGATTGTCGCAGACACCGGGGAACTGATCGCCAAAGCCAACGACGAAATCACCGAGGAACTTCTCGGCAAGATGCGTGACGCTGGCATTCAAGAAATTCAAACCCTCTACACCAACGATCTTGACCAAGGCCCCTACATCTCGCAAACCCTGCGGATCGACGAAACCGTCGATCAACTGGCTGCCCGGATTGCGATTTATCGCATGATGCGACCCGGCGAGCCCCCCACGGAGGATGCGGTGGAAGCCTTGTTCAATCGTCTTTTCTATAGCGCTGAGACCTATGATTTATCCAAGGTCGGCCGGATGAAATTTAATCGCCGTGTCAGCCGCGAGGAACTCACAGGCCCGATGACGCTTGTTAACGACGATATCCTGGCGGTCATCCGGATTCTGGTCGACTTGCGTAACGGTCGCGGCGAGATCGACGATATCGATCACCTGGGTAACCGCCGCGTGCGCTGCGTCGGGGAACTGGCTGAGAATCAGTTCAGGGCGGGTCTTGTACGCGTGGAACGCGCTGTCAAAGAGCGTCTCGGTCAGGCGGAAACTGAAAATCTCATGCCCCATGATCTGATCAATTCGAAGCCCATTTCGGCAGCAATCAGGGAGTTCTTCGGGTCAAGTCAATTGTCCCAGTTTATGGATCAAACCAATCCGCTTTCGGAGATCACGCACAAGCGCAGGGTTTCCGCGCTTGGCCCGGGCGGTCTCACCCGCGAGCGGGCAGGCTTTGAAGTGCGCGATGTGCATCCCACCCACTATGGTCGGGTTTGTCCGATTGAAACGCCCGAGGGCCCGAACATTGGCCTGATCAATTCCTTGGCGCTTTATGCCCGTTTAAACCAGTACGGTTTTTTGGAGACCCCGTATCGCAAGGTTGACGATGGCAAAGTCAGTGACGAGATCGAGTTTTTGTCGGCCATTGAAGAAGGGCGCTATGTGATCGCGCAGGCCAACTCAGAAATCGATGAGAAGGGACGCCTCACGGGTGAACTGGTATCGATCCGAAAAGGTGGCGAGACCGAGCTGACCTCGCCAGCCAATGTGCAATACATGGATGTGGCACCAAGCCAGATCGTTTCGGTTGCTGCTTCGCTGATTCCATTTCTTGAGCACGACGATGCAAACCGTGCGCTCATGGGGTCAAACATGCAAAGACAGGCTGTGCCTTGCTTGCGACCCGAAAAACCGCTGGTCGGCACAGGTATTGAAAGGACTTGTGCGGTTGACTCCGGCACGGTTGTGACCGCACATCGCGGCGGTGTTGTGGACTATGTGGATGCAAACCGCGTGGTGATCCGGGTGAACGACGATGAGACCGTCGCTGGTGAGGTGGGTGTTGATATTTATAACCTTATTAAATATACAAGATCGAATCAAAACACCAACATCAACCAACGACCGATTGTTCGCCGTGGCGATGTGATTGCACGGGGCGATGTGATTGCTGATGGCGCGTCGACCGATTTGGGTGAACTCGCGCTTGGGCAAAACATGATGGTCGCCTTCATGCCCTGGAACGGTTATAACTTTGAGGATTCGATTCTTATCTCAGAGAAAGTCGTATCCGACGATCGTTACACATCGATCCATATTGAAGAACTGTCAGTGCTTGCGCGCGACACCAAGCTTGGGCCTGAGGAAATCACCCGCGACATCTCAAATTTGTCTGAAGGGCAGCTATCGCGGCTCGATGATTCGGGTATTGTTTACATCGGTGCTGAAGTTCATGCCGGCGATGTACTGGTGGGAAAGGTTACCCCCAAAGGCGAAACCCAGTTAACGCCTGAGGAAAAACTGTTACGCGCGATTTTTGGCGAGAAAGCAAGCGATGTTAAAGACACCTCGCTGAGGGTTCCCTCTGGCATGAGTGGCACGGTGATCGACGTGCAAGTCTTCACCCGCGAAGGCATCACCCGTGATAAGCGTGCCCAATCGATTATCGATGACGAGTTAAAGCGTTTCCGCTTAGACCTAAACGATCAGCTGCGTATTGTTGAAAACGACAGCTTTGCACGTATCGAGCGATTACTGGTTGGAAAGAGCGTCAATGGCGGCCCCAAGAAGTTGGTCAAAGGTGCTGTCGTCAGCGCAGCATATCTCGCTGATTTAGAGCGTTATCATTGGTTTGATGTGCGTCTTGAAGACGAATCGGCGGCAAGTCAGTTGGAGCTTCTGAAGGAGTCGATCGAACAAAAGCGCCATCAGTTCGATCTGGCTTATGAAGAAAAGCGCAAAAAGCTCACCCAAGGCGACGAATTGCCCCCGGGCGTGCTCAAGATGGTAAAGGTATACCTCGCGGTGAAGCGTCGTCTTCAGCCCGGCGATAAGATGGCGGGCCGTCATGGCAACAAAGGTGTGGTGTCGCGCATCGTGCCGGTGGAAGACATGCCTTTTATGGCCGATGGCACCCCGGTCGACATTGTGCTTAACCCGCTTGGTGTGCCATCGCGAATGAATGTAGGTCAGATCCTCGAGACCCACTTGGGCTGGGCCGCCAAGGGTATTGGCCTGCGGATCGGTAAACTGCTCACGCAGCATGCCAACGCGCAGGAGCTCCGCCAAAAGCTTGAAACCCTCTACAACGTACACGGACAAAAGGCACATATCGATGCACTGAATGACGATGAAGTGCTCGAGTTGGCGGGTAATTTAGCAAAGGGCGTTCCCTTTGCCACACCGGTTTTTGACGGCGCATCCGAAGAGGAGATCCGTGCCATGCTTGATTTGGCTTATCCCTCAGACGATCCTCATACCGAGATGTTGAAGTTCAATAAGACCAAAACACAGGTCACGCTTCATGATGGACGCACCGGTGATGCCTTTGATCGTCGCGTCACGGTGGGGTTTATGCATATGTTGAAGCTTCACCATCTGGTGGACGACAAAATGCATGCCCGCTCGACAGGGCCTTATTCCTTGGTGACCCAGCAACCCTTGGGTGGTAAGGCGCAATTCGGTGGTCAGCGATTTGGTGAGATGGAGGTCTGGGCACTTGAAGCTTATGGTGCGTCCTACACCTTGCAGGAGATGCTCACCGTGAAATCCGATGATGTCAACGGTCGTACCAAAGTTTACGAGAACCTGGTCAAGGGCGAGCATGCCATTGATGCAGGAATGCCCGAGTCCTTCAATGTGTTGGTGAAGGAAATTCGCTCGCTTGGGATCGATATCGATCTTGAGCGCACCTAAGCCGGTATTTGCCAAGGAGAGTCAACATGGGGAATGCCTTACTCGATCTGTTTAAGCAGGTTCAAGAAGACGAACATTTCGATGCCATCCGGATTGGCCTGGCCTCGCCGGACAAAATCCGCTCGTGGTCTTATGGCGAAGTTAAAAAGCCTGAAACGATTAACTACCGAACCTTCAAGCCCGAGCGTGATGGTTTGTTTTGCGCCAAGATTTTCGGTCCGATCAAAGACTACGAATGCCTTTGCGGCAAGTACAAGCGTTTAAAGCACCGCGGTGTGATCTGCGAGAAGTGCGGCGTCGAAGTGACCTTGGCCAAGGTGCGTCGTGAACGTATGGGCCACATCGAACTCGCTTCGCCGACCGCACACATCTGGTTCCTGAAGTCACTGCCCTCGCGACTTGGCATGGTGCTTGACATGACCTTGCGCGACATCGAAAGGGTTCTATATTTCGAAGCTTTCGTGGTGGTTGAACCTGGCATGACGCCGCTCAAGCGTGCCCAGTTGATGACTGAGGACGACTACATCGCAAAGACGGAAGAGTATGGGGATGAATTCCAGGCCCTGATGGGCGCCGAGGCAATCCGTGAACTCCTGCGCTCGATTCATATCGATAGGGAAGTTGAAACCCTGCGTCGCGAGCTTGAGCAGACAAGCTCTGAGGCCAAGATCAAAAAAATCGCCAAGCGCCTGAAGGTGCTTGAAGGTTTTCAGCGTTCAGGTATCAAGCCCGACTGGATGGTGATGGAGGTGCTGCCCGTGCTCCCGCCGGAACTGCGCCCCTTGGTCCCTCTGGACGGCGGTCGTTTTGCCACCAGCGATTTGAACGATCTTTATCGCCGTGTGATTAACCGTAATAATCGTTTGAAACGATTGCTTGAGTTGCGTGCGCCAGAAATTATCGTGCGCAATGAAAAGCGGATGTTGCAAGAGGCGGTCGACTCCCTGCTCGACAACGGCCGACGCGGCAAAGCAATGACCGGTGCCAATAAGCGTGCGCTGAAGTCACTTGCCGACATGATCAAGGGTAAGGGCGGACGCTTCCGTCAAAACCTGCTTGGTAAGCGCGTTGACTATTCGGGCCGCTCGGTGATTGTGGTCGGTCCACAGCTGAAGTTGCACCAGTGCGGCTTGCCGAAATTGATGGCCTTGGAGCTTTTCAAGCCCTTCATTTTCCACAAGCTCGAAATCATGGGCGTGGCGACCACCATCAAGCAAGCCAAAAAGTATGTTGAAGCCCAAGAGCCGATTGTGTGGGATATTTTGGAAGATGTGATTCGCGAGCACCCGGTGTTGCTAAACCGTGCGCCTACGTTGCACCGCTTAGGCATTCAAGCCTTCGAACCGGTCTTGATCGAAGGCAAGGCGATTCAATTGCACCCCTTGGTTTGTGCCGCTTTCAACGCTGACTTTGACGGCGACCAAATGGCGGTCCATGTGCCTTTGTCGCTCGAGGCTCAGCTTGAAGCGCGTGCGCTCATGCTTGCTTCAAACAACGTACTTTTCCCATCGAATGGTGAACCCTCAATCGTTCCTTCACAAGACATTGTGCTTGGCCTTTACTACACCACCCGTGAGAAGGTCAATGGTCTCGGTGAAGGGATGGCTTTCGCGAATGTGTCCGAAGTTGCAAGGGCTTATGACAACCGCGTGGTTGAACTGGGCAGCAGGATCACGGTTCGTTTGAAGGAATTTGACAGAGATCGTGAAACAGGCGAGTCGACGGCTCGTACGCGTCGTGTCGAGACTACGGTTGGGCGCGCGCTTTTGTCGGAGATTTTGCCCAAGGGTCTGTCATTTGATCTCATGAACAGACCGCTCAAGAAAAAAGAAATCTCCAGATTGATCAATGCATCATTTCGGCGCTGCGGGCTTCGCGACACGGTGATTCTCGCTGACCAATTGATGCAAAACGGTTTTCGTCTTGCAACGCGCGCTGGCATTTCGATTGCGGTCGATGACATGCTCGTGCCGCCGCAAAAGGCCTCCATCCTTGCCCAGGCCGAAGCCGAAGTCAAAGAGATTGAACAGCAGTACACCTCAGGACTCGTGACCCAGGGCGAACGTTATAACAAAGTGGTCGATATTTGGGGTCGTGCCGGCGATGAAGTCGGCAAGGCGATGATGGATCAGTTGCGAACCGAAAAAACAATCAATCGCAAGGGCGAGACCGTCGATCAGGAGTCTTTTAACGCGATTTACATGATGGCCGACTCAGGCGCGCGCGGCTCTGCTGCCCAGATTCGCCAGCTTGCTGGGATGCGCGGCTTGATGGCCAAACCCGATGGATCGATTATTGAGACACCGATCACTGCAAACTTCCGCGAAGGCTTAAATGTATTGCAGTACTTCATCTCAACCCACGGCGCGCGAAAAGGTCTTGCCGACACCGCGTTGAAAACCGCCAATTCAGGCTATCTCACGCGACGTCTGGTTGATGTGACCCAGGATCTTGTGGTTGTCGAAGACGATTGCGGCACCGACCAAGGCGTGTCGATGAAGGCCTTGATTGAGGGCGGTGAAGTGGTTGAGCCCTTGCGCGATCGTATCCTGGGTCGGGTGGCCGCAAGCGACGTGGTGCATCCGGAAACCCAGGCAACGGTTTTTGAGACCGGCACGCTGCTCGATGAGGATGCGGTTGACGAAATCGAAAGGCTTGGGATTGATGAGGTCCGTGTGCGTACGCCGCTGACCTGTGAGACGCGTTATGGTTTGTGCGCTCAGTGTTACGGGCGAGATCTTGGCCGTGGCGTACTTGTGAATTCGGGCGAAGCTGTTGGTGTGATCGCGGCACAGTCAATCGGCGAACCTGGCACGCAGCTCACCATGCGTACCTTCCACATTGGTGGGGCCGCATCGCGCGCTGCGGTTGCGTCGGCGGTTGAGGCGAAGTCAAATGGCCATGTTCGTTTCACCGGCACCATGCGGGTGGTCAACAATTCCAAAGGCGAAGCCGTGGTGATTTCGCGTTCGGGCGAGGTGTTGATTGCCGATGACGCGGGCCGTGAACGCGAGCGTCATAAAATTCCTTACGGTGCAGTGATGCTTGCGGGCGATGGTGCTGCGGTCAAGGCGGGTGCACAGCTCGCAACCTGGGATCCGCTGACGCGACCGATCATTACCGAGTACGAAGGCACGGTGAAGTTCGAGGGCGTTGAAGAGGGCGTGACGGTCGCCAAACAAATCGATGAGGTGACAGGCCTATCGACGCTCGTGGTGATCGATGCCAAGCGACGTTCGGCTGCTGCGAAGTCGCTCCGTCCTCAGGTCAAGCTGATCAATGATCAAGGCGAGGAGGTAAAAATTCCTGGGACCGATCACTCGGTCACCATCGGTTTTCCCGTCGGTGCTTTGATCATGGTCAAGGACGGGCAACGGATCGGTCGCGCTGAAGTACTTGCGCGAATCCCGACCGAATCACAAAAAACCCGCGATATCACCGGGGGTCTGCCCCGGGTCGCTGAGCTCTTTGAAGCGCGTGCACCTAAAGACGCTGGCATGCTTGCTGAGGTGACAGGTACAGTGTCATTCGGTAAGGACACCAAGGGTAAGCAGCGTCTGGTGATTACCGAGCCAGAAGGCGTCGCCCATGAGTTCTTGATTCCAAAAGATAAGAACGTTCTGGTTCATGACGGACAGGTGGTGAACAAAGGAGAGTCCATCGTTGACGGACCCGCCGATCCCCACGACATCCTCCGCTTGCTGGGGGTGGAAGCACTTGCTCGTTACATCGTCGATGAGGTCCAGGACGTTTATCGCTTGCAAGGCGTGAAAATCAACGATAAACATATCGAGGTGATCATTCGCCAGATGCTTCGCCGCGTGCAGGTTACCGACCCGGGTGATACGCCTTTTATCACCGGGGAGCAGGTTGAGCGTTCTGAACTTTTTGATGAAAATGATAAGGCGCTGGCGTCAGGAAAACGTATCGCTTATTATGACAATGTCCTGCTCGGTATTACGAAAGCTTCGCTGTCGACCGATTCCTTCATTTCCGCGGCATCCTTCCAGGAGACCACCCGCGTGCTCACCGAGGCTGCCATCATGGGCAAGCGCGATGAATTGCGTGGCTTGAAAGAGAATGTGATTGTGGGTCGCCTGATTCCCGCCGGAACCGGTCTCGCCTTTCACCGGGCCCGGCTCGATAAGGAGAAATTCGAGGCTGCCGAGCAACGTGCCATGGCTGCGGCCGAGGCTGCCGCTGAGCTGCAACGCCTTGAAGATGAAGCAACACAGCGGCAAAGCGATGCAGCGACGACTGAAGTCTCGGGCGAGGGGCTTGCATAGCCNNNNTTCGATGTTCGCAAGGAAAGTTAATCCATGCCCACCATTAATCAGTTGGTCCGACAGGGTCGTGAAACCGCTGTCACGAAGAGCAAGAGTCCGGCGCTTGAGGATTGTCCTCAGCGGCGCGGCGTTTGCACCAGGGTCTACACCACCACCCCGAAAAAGCCGAACTCGGCGCTTCGTAAAGTTGCCAAAGTTCGACTCACCAATGGCTTTGAGGTCATTTCTTATATCGGTGGTGAGGGGCACAATCTTCAGGAACACTCGGTTGTTCTTATCCGTGGTGGTCGTGTGAAAGATTTGCCTGGTGTGCGTTATCACATGGTCCGTGGTTCGCTTGATTTGCAAGGTGTGAAGAACCGTAAGCAGTCGCGCTCCAAGTACGGTGCCAAGCGGCCCAAGAAGGCCTAAGTTGTTCTAAAACAGTCCTCGGTCGTCCCGGGGAGGTTTAACAGTCGTTGCAGTCTGAAGTAGGCGAACTTATGTCATCGGTCGATCAAGCATCGGTGCCTTTTCAGATTGTTTGTCGGACGCTTTGTGGCGAGCCCCATCAATACGGAGGGTGCTACGAAGTGTCAGTAAGCGGATCAGCCCTGTTGCGTTTTGCTGCATTGATTGTTGATCCACGGGCAACACAGCCTTGTCTGTGCTACCCAAGCTGAATGGAGTTGATATGCCACGTCGTCGTGAAGTTCCTAAACGTCTCATCCTGCCTGATCCGCTGTATCACAGCGTTGAAATTTCAAAGTTCGTCAACGTACTGATGCTCGATGGCAAAAAGGCGGTCGCCGAGCGCATGCTTTACGGCGCGCTCACCCAGATCAAGACCAAGTCGGGGCGTGATCCCATTGAGGTTTTCGGTCAGGCGCTGCAAAACACCAGGCCCGTTGTTGAAGTGAAAAGCCGCCGGGTTGGTGGTGCCAACTATCAGGTTCCGATTGAAGTTCGACCCGTGCGGCGCACGGCGCTTGCCATGCGTTGGCTGCGTGAGGCCGCGAAAAAGCGAGGCGAAAAGTCAATGGGGCTGCGCCTTGCCAACGAACTGCTCGAGGCGGCGGAGAATCGCGGGGGCGCGGTCAAAAAGCGCGATGAAGTTCATCGCATGGCCGAAGCCAACAAGGCTTTTTCGCACTTTCGCTTCTAAGCCCCGAGCAAAGATCCGGGCGCCTGCCGGCCCGGATTTTATTGTTGACGGTTTGTCATCTGTTTGGGCGATGCTTCGCGGTCTTGTTGTAAAGAGACCATCATGGTTTCGGCAAGCGTAGATTCAAACCCATTTCAAGCTCATTGAACCCAGGACATCATCATGGCTCGCAAGACTCCTATCGATCGCTATCGAAACATCGGTATTTCGGCGCATATCGACGCCGGCAAAACGACGACCACCGAGCGTATTCTTTTTTATACTGGTGTAAACCATAAAATTGGTGAGGTTCATGACGGCGCAGCCACCATGGACTGGATGGAACAGGAGCAAGAGCGCGGTATCACCATCACCTCGGCGGCCACGACCTGTTTTTGGAAAGGCATGGCGAGCAATTATCCCGAGCATCGCATCAACATCATCGACACGCCGGGTCACGTTGACTTCACCATCGAAGTGGAACGTTCCATGCGTGTGCTCGATGGTGCCTGCATGGTGTATTGCGCTGTAGGCGGTGTGCAGCCGCAGTCTGAAACCGTCTGGCGCCAAGCCAACAAGTATGGCGTTCCCCGTCTGGCCTTTGTCAACAAGATGGACCGGACAGGCGCAAATTTCTTCAAAGTTCATGATCAGATGCGCCTGAGGTTGCGGGCCAACCCGATTCCCGTGCAGGTACCGATTGGTGCGGAGGAGCATTTCAGGGGTGTGATTGACTTGCTCAAAATGAAGGCCATCGTCTGGGATGACGCAGCACAAGGCACCAAGTTCAGCTACGAGGATATTCCCTCGGACTTGCAAGAGGTGGCCAACGAGTGGCGCGAAAAAATGGTCGAAGCTGCTGCTGAGGCCAACGAAGACATGATGAACAAGTACCTTGAGGAAGGCGACCTGAACGAAGAGGAAATCCGCATGTCTTTGCGCCAGCGCACCATCGCCGGAGAGATCGTGCCGATGCTTTGCGGTAGTGCGTTCAAGAACAAAGGCGTGCAGGCGATGTTGGATGCCGTGATCGATTTTCTGCCGTCGCCGGTCGATATTCCGCCGGTTAAAGGCACTGATGACAACGAGAAGGAAATACTGCGCAAAGCCGATGACGGCGAGAAGTTCTCGGCGCTTGCTTTCAAGCTGATGACCGATCCTTTTGTGGGGCAGCTTACCTTTATCCGTGTTTATTCCGGGGTGCTCAATTCGGGCGATACCGTGCTCAATTCGATCAAGGGTAAAAAAGAGCGGATCGGGCGCATTTTGCAGATGCATGCCAACAACCGCGACGAGATCAAGGAAGTGCGTGCCGGTGATATTGCAGCGGCAGTTGGCTTAAAAGACGTCACGACCGGCGAAACCCTCTGCGACCCTGATGCTCCTGTGATCTTGGAGCGTATGGAGTTCCCCGAGCCTGTGATCTCCCAGGCGGTTGAGCCCAAAACCAAGGCCGATCAGGAAAAAATGGGGATTGCACTGTCCCGTCTTGCCCAGGAGGATCCTTCCTTCCGGGTTCGCTCTGATGAAGAATCCGGTCAGACCATTATCTCGGGGATGGGCGAATTGCATCTGGAAATTATCGTGGACCGGATGAAGCGCGAGTTTGGTGTTGAAGCATCGGTTGGCAAGCCCCAGGTTGCCTACCGTGAAACCATCCGCAAAGTGGTGGACGAGGTCGAAGGCAAGTTCATTAAACAGTCCGGTGGGCGCGGCCAATACGGCCACGTCGTCCTCAAGGTCGAGCCGCTTCCTCCGGGTGGCGAGGGTTTTGAATTCGTCGATGCGATCAAGGGTGGTGTGGTCCCGCGTGAATACATTCCTGCGGTTGAAAAGGGCTTGGTCGACACCCTGCCTGCCGGCGTGCTTGCGGGCTATCCCGTGGTTGATGTCAAGGTGACGCTCTTTTTCGGGTCCTACCATGATGTCGACTCCAATGAAAACGCGTTCAGACAGGCGGCATCGATTGCTTTTAAGGATGGCATGCGCAAAGCCTCACCGGTCTTGCTTGAACCGATGATGTCGGTGGAGGTCGAAACGCCTGAGGACTACGCGGGAACCGTGATGGGTGATTTGTCCTCACGCCGTGGCATGGTGCAAGGCATGGAAGACATGGCGGGTGGCGGCAAGGCGATTCGCGCTGAAGTGCCCCTGGCCGAAATGTTTGGCTACTCGACCACGCTGCGTTCGCTCACCCAGGGCCGGGCAACCTATTCGATGGAGTTCAAGCAATACGCCGAAGCGCCTAAGAATGTGGCCGAGGCTGTGATTTCATCGCGAACCAAATAAGACTGGTTTTTGATCGAATTTCAGCTGATAAATTTATTTAAACGATTTTAACGATCTGGTTAT
>DENJ01000099.1:1633-27082 GCA_002359635.1 Burkholderiales bacterium UBA2647 | reverse complement strand
AGTATCCTGCCCTTTTTCAGCCGGCCTGTTGCATCAGTCCTTGCCTTGATGACATTTGTAGCGATGCTCTGGCCGCTTGGGGTCTGGTTCAAGAGACGGGTCCAAGCCCGGTGATGATTGCAAGCCATTAAGGGCGTTAGTGTGCTTAGATAGGAACTAGATTGATGGTAACCGATCTGCGTATTAAAACCCTCGCGCGAAAAATCGACTTGTACATTTCTGCGATTGTTCTTATGGCCGTTGAACAATCCATCAAAGAGGGCCATCATCCAGCGTTTAGGGTTGGGCCCGGGGTCTTTCTCAAAGACCATATTGAAGAAAAGTTCAAGTTTCAATTCTACGAAGTAAAAACGCTCTTATCCCAACTATGGGATGTCCGGGGTATTTTTTCGAACACGCTCTTGATGGAGGCGCACCACCCTTTGCGGTTTCATTTTGTGAAGGCTGAACATCCGATGGGGAAATTGTTCGTGCTGAGGGACTTGCATGACTTGGGAGAATGTCACGCCTACTTTTTAGATCGGTCTAAAAGAATGAGACCACTTTTTTTTAGAGAGTCCCGCAATGCGCCGACGCTCGAAGAACTTGACATCATGCTGCATTCGCTTGAAAGACACGCTTTGGCGCTGGGCTGCAGTGTGATTTCGCACCTCGCAGATCACTGAATTAAGTCCTTGAACATGTCAAAAACTAAATCGATAGAGCCCACAATTTCAGGCGCGAGTATTTTCCATCCCGACGAATGGCAGGCCAGGCTCGAATTGGCGGCCTGCTATCGCATCTTTGCGATGCTCGGGTGGACCGAAATGATTTATAACCATATCACCTTGCGATTGCCAGACTCGGTAAGCGATGGAACGCTGCAGTTCTTAATCAACCCTTTTGGGTTGCACTACAGCGAGGTCTGTGCAAGCAACCTGCTACGCGTGGATGCCGCAGGACGCGTTATCGACGCTTCCCGCTATAAACCGAATCCAGCAGGTATGGTCTTACATCGCGCCATTCACCAAGGCATTCCACAAGCGCATTGCGTCATGCACACACACACCACCGCAGGCGTTGCGGTTGCCTCGGTGTCGCAAGGTATCGAGCAACACAATTTTTATGGCGCACAACTTTTTGAACGCGTTGCTTATCACGACTTCGAGGGCATCACGCTCTATCCCGAAGAGGGTGAGCGATTGCTGAGAAACATCGGCGATCGGCAGGCTGTGGTTTTGCGCAACCACGGCTTGTTGTCTTGGGGGCTGACGATACCCCAGGCTTTTGCGATACTTTGGACCATGCAAAGGGCCTGCGAGGTTCAACACGCGGTGTCGTCGCTGGGTCAGTCCATCCCGATTCCAGATCAAGTCGCGCGACAATGTACCGCGGACTCTTTGCAGTTTGATCCGAGTTTTGGCGCTGGCAGGGATATGTTCGATGCGTTATGCAGGCAGGTCGATCGTCTCGATGATAGTTATAAAATATAATTATCTAAGGCTTGCGATCTAGGGCTTGCGATCAAAGCTTGTAAAAACTAGCAATCTCATCCCAGGCTTGCTCGGGACTGTCGACATAGCGAATCAGTGCGAGGTCTTCTTCACTGATGGTGCCGAGTTCTGCAAGCATCTGAAAATCAATGAGGCGTTTCCAAAAGGTGCTGGCATATAAAAGAATAGGCACGGGCTTCGCTTTACGGCACTGAACCAGCGTGAGCATTTCAAACATTTCATCAAGCGTCCCAAAACCACCGGGAAAGGCAATCAGCGCCTTTGCACGCATCATGAAATGCATTTTTCGCAAAGCAAAATAATGAAACTTAAAGCAAAGTTCTGGCGTGATGTAGGGGTTTGGCCTTTGCTCATGGGGTAGTGCAATATTCAGACCAACATTGAGCGCGCCCTCATCATGGGCCCCTCGATTTGCAGCCTCCATGATCCCTGGTCCACCCCCTGTGCAAACAAAGAGCCGTTTCTCGGGGTCGCGTTGGCTGGCCGTATGGCGCGCGACCAGTTGTGCAAAGCGTCGCGCTTGACTGTAATAGCTGGAAAGCTCAACTTGTTTTCTAGCCCATGCAATAGCCTTCGGGTTGTTACATGCCTGCGCATCGACAAGCCTTTGTTGAGCCTGATCCGGGGCCAGAATCCGAGCACTACCGAAAACAACCACGGTGCTATCAATCCCCAAAGCGGCCTGGGCGAGATCGGGCTTGAGCATTTCGAGTTGAATACGGATGCCACGCGTTTCCCGCTGCAACAAAAACGCCGGGTCTGCAAATGCAAGTCGGTTTGCATCGGCCTTTAGGGGTTCACCGAGCCTTGCCTGAGCCTGCAAATCGGTCCATGCGTCTGCTATGCCTTGGGCTTGAAGTGGCGAGGGAGAATCCATGATCGTCGTCTTGGTACACTTGGAGGCGAAAGTGTAAGCCTAAACCCTTGATGCTCTTTCCGGCGCGACCTCCTCATGGGCACAACATCCATCGTCCTATTTGTTTACTGCTGCATCCTGGCTGGTTTTATGTTGTTTATCGGGATGTCAAAAATTCCTCAAGGCGTTCGTCAGTCCTGGGCGCCGGAGGATCTCGAAGCCATGCAACGCGAGTTGGATTTCTGGCGATGCGTGGGGCAAATTGTGTTAATGATTTTGAGCTTTCTGGTGATGATTTGGTTGCTGATCGACTGATGGCCCTGCACCAAGGGCCCTACACCAAGGGCTCTGCACCAAGGGCCCCTGCATGAGTCGCGTTCCGTGAATCGCAGTACGTGAATCGCGTAGCCTGAATCGCATTCAATGATTTCATGGGATGAAACGCCCTAGCTGCAAACGCCTGCTATGCGTTTTTGTCCTGCTGCTTGCCAGCCCGGCGCCAAGGGCGCAAATGGAAGACCTTGGTGCATCCGGCGCAGATCGCCAAAGCCTGCGCGCGCCACGCATTGAGGTCACGGGCAAGCCTCAGTCGGATGCTGATCTGCGTCGACAGTCTTCATCGGCAAAGCAGGTATACGGTCGCGAAGCATTGGACCGCTTTGGCGACAGTAATCTGCTTGATGTCTTGAAACGATTGCCTGGGCTGAGCGTGCAGGGCGGAGAGCCGCGCATGCGCGGACTTGGTTCGGGCTATACATTGATTTTGCTCAACGGGGAACCCGCACCGCCCGGCTTTCAGTATGACCAACTCGATCCGGCGCAGATTGAGCGCATTGAGGTCAGCCGTGCGCCGACGGCCGATCAAAGCGCTCAGGCTGTCGCTGGAAGCATTAACATCATCCTGCGCCAAGCACCAAGGACGCTTCAACGCCAGTTGCGCGCGGGTATCGGTTATCGCGCCGTCCGACCGACAGCAAGTTTGAGTTATAGCCATGGCGAAGGGCTTGGCGCGTGGTCTTATAACCTGCCGCTCTCCTTTTTCGAGTGGCAGGGCGTTAACCGCAGCCTGACGGAGCGCGGCGTTGCCGGTGAGCCATCCCTCGATCGTCTCGGCGTGGGTGCGCTTGCCCTGCAGCAAGGTAATCAGAAGGTTTGGGGGCACGGGGTCAATCTATCGCCCCAAGTGCGTTGGCGCCAAAGCAGCGACCAGGAAGTCACAGCCCAGGGCTTTCTTCAACGGGGGCAATGGCATCAAGCTCAGTCCTATCTGAACCAATCACTGCCATCGGACGCGACGCAGCACGCCGTCCTCAGTGACTTAGGGCAACCGCTGACCCGCTTTCTCGAACCCGATCAGCGATTTGTCGGCGCCTGGACTAACGCGAATCTTCAAGTGCGCTGGGAGCGGCGAATCGCCGGGGACAGGAAACTCGAGTTGCGTGCAAGCACAAGACAGTCGGAAGGCGAGTTTGACGGCAGCAACAGCTACAGTCGACGTGTGATCGGCAGCAATAAGGACCGTAACCTCACCCAAGGCGGACGGCTCGCCTTCGCTTTAGGTGAATCACACGCAGCTAGCCTGGGTTGGGATTTCGAGTGGCGGGAGCGCAGCGAAATACGCAACGTGACCATTCAGGGGATGCCTCAGCTTTATGATATCGAAGGCTTCCCTTATGACGCACGAATCAGCAGGCAGGCGATCTTTTTGCAGGATGAGTGGGAAATAGATGCTCGCTGGACCACCTACATCGGGCTACGCCACGAACGCCTCATGACCCGTACCGAGGGCGTCGGCATGGGCGAAGGCACGCGTAGCGCCGTGACGACACCGGTATGGCATTTACAGCGAAAATTGGATGATCAGGGCAAGGATATGCTTCGCCTGAGCCTATCGCGGCGTTACAAGGCCCCTGAGCCTTGGCAGATGATCCCGCGACCCACCATCAGCTATCTGGCAAGCGATTTAACAAAAATCAATGATGAAACCTCGCCAGATCGTATTGGCAACCCTTCGCTGCGACCCGAACTCGCCACGGGGCTTGATATCGCACTTGAACGCTACCTCCCGTCGGGCGGTGTTCTGAGCATTGGGGGGTTTTATCGCGAAATCGAACAGCTGGTACGCAATCTGACCCGCTTGCGCGAGGTGACTTGGTCAAAGCTGCCGCGTTATGTGGCCATGCCGGAAAACATCGCGCAGGCGAGCAGTTATGGCATCGAACTCGAGGCCAAGGGGACGCTTGAAGCGCTATGCCCGGGACTTGCCGTCCAAGGTTTGCCGGTGGAATTGCGTGCCGCCTTGAACTACTACCGCTCAGCGGTGAAAGATCTGCCCGGGCCGGATAACCGGCTTGACGGTCAGCAGCCTTGGTCAGCGCTATTGGGGCTCGATCATCGCCTGACTGTTTCGCCGGTCAGTTATGGATTTCAGTACACCTTGAACCCCGCCTTCCGGACGACGCAATCCGCGTTGCAGTTTGCGCAAACCGGCCCGGTGAGGAGTTTGGACGCTTATGCGCTGTGGCGCATCGATCCATCGTCGTCTTTACGCCTGTCCGTAACAAATCTGAGTGCCGCCGATCGTTTGTCCTTGAGTGGTTTTAGCTCCGGCGCTTATGCGGCAACGACGGCCTACGGGCAGCGTCAAGTGCAACTTGCTTACGAGCGGCGGCTCTAGCGGTTTTGTTCCCCTGAAGCGCCTGATACCATGGGGGCTGTTGAAAAAATAACGCAGGAGCCTATTGTGGAAACCGTACGTGAGTTGATTGAGTCAAAGCCTGTTGGCCTTATCACGGTCAAGCCCGATGTGAGTGCAAAAGACGCGATGAAGTTGATGGACGATAAGCATATTCATTCGCTGCTTGTCTACAAGGACGAGCGCCTGGTTGGCATCATTTCTTCAAGCGACTACGCGAAGAAAGTTCTCGCCATAGGGCTCGATCAAGAACAGACCAAGGTCCAGGACATCATGACGCCTCACGTCTCGACGATTTCACCCGAGGCCACCATCATGGAGTCGATGCAGTTTATGGCCTCACACGGCTTTCATCATCTGCCCGTTGAAGAAGACGGCAAAATCGTCGGCATGGTGTCATGGTCGGACATCATGCATTTGATGCTCAATTAAGCGATCACGACTGCGGCCTTTTGCTTTCCGGCCGCTAGAGCCTCAGCCTGAACTCGGTCAGTTCTTCTTTTGACCATTGAATCCCCACGCCCTCTTCGACTTTAAGCCAGTGGCTTGCGTCGGAATCCAGCGGCTCTGAAGCGATGACACGAAGGGCTTGATCACCGGGTTCCACAGCATTGGTATGGGGTGTGCCGTAATACAAACTCGGCGATTGTTGGTCGCTTGAGCAACGGAGTGCCCATATCGAGACCCCATCGGTAAGCGCAAGCGATACCCGAAGGGGTTCGCTTGCCCTTTGCTCATCCATGACCGATAGGACGCGATGAAGCATGCTGACAAGTGCGCCCACCGGATCGTCGAGCAAGCCAAGGCTTAAGGCCAGCAAGAACATGGCTTCACTATCCGTGGTGCCCTGGCGGGCGCTGTAAAACGCTGGGGCAATCATCTGCTCCACTGATTTGCGGCAGTCTGACCAGTTACCGATCTTGCCGTTGTGCATGAATGCCCAGTTCTTGTAGGTAAATGGGTGGCAGTTGGTTCGCGTGACGGCGGTTCCGGTGCTTGCGCGTACGTGGGCGAAAAACAAGCGCGTCTGGATTTGAGCGGCGATGGAACGCAGATTGCTATCGTTCCAGGCGGGCAGAACGTCCTTGAACAAGCCTGGCGCCGATCGCTTGCCGTACCAGGCCACGCCAAAGCCGTCGCCATTGGTGGTAAAGACCGACTCCCTCGCTGCCAGGCTTTGGGAAGCAATCGAATATTCCTGCAAAAACAGCAGGTCTTCCAGGAAGATTTCCGAGCCTGAGTAGGCAATCCAACGACACATGCGTCTTTCCTTAATCGTGAGTAAACGTTTTTCGAATCATCGCCGTAACGAGCTCTAAGAGGCAAATTAAACGAGGGCCAAACAGCATGCGTACCACGACGCGAGAAGATTTCAGCCGCTGGCTAGATGAGAAAGTGCTCAATCCTGTGTCTGAGGGTCCGCAAGTGGATGTGTTGGTCAGCAAGGATCTCAAAGCTGCGTCACCGCTGAGTCGCGCGGCCAACAAAGCGCGCGAGCGGGCCAGGGCACGTCGCCTCAGCATGCCCGGGGGCATAGCCTCGGTCATGGCAGGGGGCTATACCCAGGGTTTCAAGCAAGCGCTGAGGCTTCCCGCGAGTTTTCAACTGGTCAAGGTCGACGGACTTGAGACGCTTGAAAAGGGCGCTTGCACGGTATTGTTTTCTCAAGCGGTGGCATGTGTGTTTCAAGGTCGTAGCGCTTTGAAGGTTGAGGTCAGGACTGAAAGCGAGGGCGGACGCCTAGGTCGTCTTGGTGCTTTCTCTGAACAGGCGACCCATTATTACGACCCCGAGACCATGCGTCTTCTTGGCTGGGAGCAGGCAAGCCGCGTGCTCAGTTTTGACCTTGCTTTAAGCGAACCCGCCCAGTGGCAAATCGGGCGCAGCTATGCGCTTGGTTCGTCAACCGTCTGCCACAAGGACGGCCGTTTGCTTGAAAGCTTTGTCCAGCGCGCCGAGATCTCCGAAGCTAATCCGGTGTCCAAGATGTCCGCCTTGGCGAAGCGACTCCAGCCTACCTTTCCTAGCGCGGCAGATACTCGCGCCTTCAGTTTGGCGCTTCGCTCCTTCGCGGTAGATGATACGAGCGACCAGAGTGCGGTGCTTGAGCTTTTCGAGTTTGAGCTCGGCCCCAGGGGTTTGAAAACAAAATCGCACAACATTTGTTCGGTTCAGGAAAGCCTTGAGTTTGGCAATGTCTTGCTGATGACGATGATTCGCTGTCCCTAGTTATCGACGCTAGCAGCAGCCATCACGCAACAATCTGCCGTGGATCAAGTGTCGCTCCCCTTTGCAGGGATCCGCGTGCTTGATATCGCCTCTTTTATTGCCGCGCCTGTCGCGGCGACGATCTTCGCCGACTATGGCGCGGATGTGATCAAAATCGAACCACCACAGCAGGGCGACCCCAACCGACAGACCTGGGAACTTGCCAGTTACCCCAAGGCGGGGGTTAATTTTCCCTGGGAGATGGATTCTCGCGGCAAACGTTCGATTGCCTTGGATTTGCGATGTGCAGCGGGGCGAGACGTTTTATATCGTTTGGTGAAGCAGAGCGATATAGTGATTACCAACTACCCGCAAGCCGTACGTGAGCGTTTGGGTTTGCGCTATGAAGACCTCAAAGCACATCATCCAACGCTGATTTATGCAGCCTTCAGTGGCTATGGAGAGGAAGGCCCAGACAAGGACTTGGTGGGCTTTGATGTGACCGCTTTTTTTGCACGCGCCGGACTTCTCGACACCAATCGCTATGAAGGTCAACCTCCAGGCGTTGTCATGCCGGCACAGGGTGATCGAAGTTCGGCGGTCAGCCTTTTTGCGGGCATCATGATTGCGCTCTGGATGCGCGAGAAAACAGGCGAGGGTGCTTTCGTGAGTAGCTCGCTGTTGGCCAATGGACTCTGGGCCAATGGCGTGGGTGCCCAGGCGGCCTTGCTCGGTGGATTCCTACCTCCGAGACCGCCGCGTGATCGGCCTCGCAATGCGCTAACAAATGCTTACCAGACCGCTGATCAGCGTTGGGTTCAACTGTCGATCGTGCGCGAGGAACGCGATTGGCCGAAGTTCTGCCGACTTGTAGAACGGTTGGATTTATTGACCGATCCTCGTTTTGATACAACCGAAAAGCGCCGCGCTGCTTCGGCTGATCTCGTGGCCTTACTCGATCCAGTCCTCGCTTCAAAGCCATGGCCCTGGTGGCGTGAGCAATGTGATGCTGTCGGTATCCCGATCGGTCTGATCGGTCGCTTGCAGGATTTGCCCGAGGATATCCAAGCGAGATCAAGTGGTGCGGTGGTGCCATGTTTGTCGCCAGGCATGCCCGAGACCCTCGCAGCGCCTTTCCAACTTGATCGTGTACCGCTTGGTCCGAGGAAGGCAGCACCTGCTTTGGGTGAGCATGCATCGGAGATACTCACCCAAGCAGGCTATGGCGCCGATGACATCAGCCACTTGGAAAGCCGAGGTGCCTTTGGCCTGGCTGAGGGTAGGTCGTCGTGACGATGCAGGGTCGCTTCACGTTGCAGCATCAGAAGTGCTGAGCCGGGGTTTGCAGGCTTTGCGATGAACCTTAACTACCGTCACCTGTACTATTTTTGGGTGGTGGCGCGTGAAGGCGGCTTTTCAAAGGCTGCCGATCGCCTCGACATGGCTGTGCAGACGGTAAGTGCACAGGTTCGAGAGCTGGAGTCAAAGCTCGGTCAGCAATTGCTAAAGCCCTCAGGTCGAGGCGTTGTGCTCAGTGAGGCGGGTCAAACCGCATTTCGACGCGCTGAAGAGATTTTCCAGCTCGGCTCGACACTGATTGAAGAGTTGGCAAAGGTGGGCGCGCAAGCAGTGCTCCGGTTTTCATTGGGTCTGCCCGATGGCGTATCGAAGCTCGCGGTTCATCGGCTACTTGAGCCGGTCTTGCAACTACCTCATTTGCGATTGCTCTGCCATGAGGGCGAGTTTGACCCGCTGATCGGCGAACTTGCGATGCACCAGCTTGATGCGGTGATTGCCAGTCAGCCAGCACCAGCCAATCCAAACCTGCGGCTCTTCAGTCAAAAGATCGCCTCAAGTCAAATCCATTGGTATGGGCCTGAATCGCTGCTGGGTCAACTCAAGCCCGAGCAGCGGGCGTTTCCGCTTTGCTTGCAGCATTTGCCGGTGCTGCTGCCCACAACCCACACGCCGCTGCGCCATGCGCTCGATCGCTGGTTTGAGACCGAGCATTTGCATGTGCATATCACCGGTGAATTCGAGGACAGCGCCCTGATGAGCTTATTTGCCATGCAAGGCATGGGTGTTTTCCCGGTGAGCGCGCTTGGCGCAGAAGACTTGAAGGCTCTGCCGGGGCTGCACTGTCTTGGTACAACCCAGCTTGGTGAGGATCTTTATCTGATTAACACGCGCCGCGCGCGCCAGCATCCCGCGGTGCTGTTGATACTGCATCCCAGCGAATCGACGACCTCTCACCAAGATCGCCCGACGCAGGATTAGATTCGTCCGCTGCAGCATTAAGATCACCCGAGGAAGCATCGAGCCCATTCGAAAGCTTGCTGTGGTAGACAGACGTTATGACCTTATTATTCGAAAAAATCTGAATAATATTCAATCAAAACTTTGTTTTTTCGATGTAAGGACTTCTCTATCCTCGCCTTGTTGGGAAAAGCCTCGTGCTGACCAGACAAGTTCTTTGAAGGGATAAAGCTATGCAAATCGTGATCGAATCCTCAGTTGTTGACCAGTATGCGCTGTCTCGTGCATCGATACAGGCTCGCGTTCGTTATCTGTTGCGGCGTCATGAAAAAGCGATCAATTTGGTCCGTATTCGCCTCGCACCCGTGTCTGCGCCGCTTGGGGGCGCAAACCGCCAGTGTCAGTTATTGTTGCGGGTCGATGGTATTGCGCCAATTCTCATCACCGCAAGGGCGCGCAACACGACTCAAGCCCTCGAACACGCCTTACAGCACGCCGCCATGAAAGCCATTCAGGCACGCAAAAGGCAGTGGATCAGACGTCTTAACCCGTTGCGGGTGCTCGATGGCATGCGCAGAAGAAGGCTTCGGTACGCCGCCGCGTGAATGCAGTACCGCGCCTTCTGAGTGCTGCGCGGCGCTGTGAGATCGTCACCCAGCCGCTTGAATTCGACTATCGGGCATTTTCATCGGATGTAAGGATTATTCAATCCGATACATGGGCTTAGGGATAGAATCTCGGGAATTATATTCCCGCCGCTCAGTCCTTAATCATCGCCTCGCCCATGAATCCACCTGCTTTTGCCCGAAAGGGGTTTGTCGCTTATTGGCCAAGCCTTGGCCTGCACTTGCGATGCTTGCTCGCTGCTTTGTTGATCATTGGGATAAGCGCCTGCTCAAAGTCGACTGAGCCCAACGATGCGATTGCGACCGAAAAGGCCGGTGCTGCCAGCACCGCTGGCGAGGGCAAGGACACAAGCGCACCGCGAGAAGAAAAGCCAAGACCGGTACGGACCATGGTGCTTGGTCAGGGTGCTGCGTTTGAGGGTGGTGCTGCGGTTTATCCTGCCGAGCTGCGTGCAAGACACGAAAGCCGGCTTGGTTTTCGTGTGGCGGGAAAACTGATTGCAAGGCAGGTCCAAGCGGGGGATCGTGTTGCAGCGGGTCAGATACTGGCTCGTCTGGATCCCACAGAGACCGCCCCGCAGACCGCTGCGGCCAAGGCGCAACGACTTGGCGCCGAAACAGAGCTCAAGCTTGCAGCCGCTGATTTACAAAGGCTCATAGACTTGCGCACCAAAGGCTTTGTGAGTGAGGCACAAGTCGATCGTCAACGCGCAACGCTTGATGCGGCGCAGGCGCGCCTCGATGCAGCCCAGGCTCAACTTGAACAAGCCGGCAACAATGTTGAGTTTCAGGTAATTCGCGCTGATGCCGCTGGCGTTGTGGTCGGGCTTGATGCCGAACTTGGCCAGGTGATCGCTGCCGGCCAGTCTGTGGTTCGGCTCGCTCGAGATGGTGAGCGTGAAGCGCTGGTCTATTTGCCCGAATCGAGAATGTCAGCTTTGATGCTGGGGCAGGCTTGGTCGGTGTGGCTTGCGAGTGACACAGCAGGGCAGGCCAGGCGTTATCAGGCTGCTGTACGAGAGATTTCGCCGATTGCTGAACCCGGCACCCGAACCTTCGCAGTCCGACTTGCCCTACGCGAGTCGATGGGTGGGATGCCCCTCGGGATGAGCTTGCTTGCGCAGCCCATGACCCAGACCAGAGCCGTCGCGGGCAAGGAACTCTTGATGCCGGCAACCGCCTTGTACTCCCGGGATGGAAAGACTTATGTGTGGAAGGTTGATGAGGCCACGGCAACCGTAGTTCTTGTTGCCGTTGCCGTGATCGGCTTTAGCGATCAAGGTGTTCGTCTGCAGGAGGCAAATCATCAAGGCGGGGCGACGGGTCTGAAGGCAGGCGATCGCATTGTGACTGCCGGGGTCAATTTCCTTCGTGAAGGGCAAAAAATCCGCTGGACTGGAGCCTAAGGCATGGCTCCGCAAGATCGCCGGCCCGGCGAGGGCTCGAGTTGGAATATTTCTGAATTGGCCTTGCGCTGGCCGCAGGTCACATTGTTTTTTATCGCGGTCGTGGCGATTGCCGGCACCCTGGCGTACTTCAAATTAGGACAACGTGAAGATCCGGACTTCACCTTTCGCGCGATGGTGATTCGCAGTATCTGGCCCGGTGCAAGTGCTGAACAAACCGATCAACAGGTCACCGACCGGATCGAAAAAAAGCTTCAGGAGATTCCCTATTTCAAGTTCACGCGAAGCTATTCGAGGGCTGGCGAGTCTTTGATTATTCTGGAATTGCTCGATACCGCGCCGGCGGCAGAAGTGCCGCAACTCTGGTACCAGGTCCGAAAAAAACTTGGGGACTTGCGCGGTCAGCTTCCCGCCGATCTGATGGGTCCGTATTTCAATGATGAATTCGGTGATGTGTTTGGTTCGATTTGGGCATTTACCGGTGATGGCTTTAGTCCGGCGGAATTGAAGCGCCATGTGGAGCAGGTGCGGCAAAACCTGCTGCGAATTCCCGATGTATCAAAAATTGAATTGATCGGGGTGCAGGATGAAAGAATATATATCGATGTGTCGTCATCAAGACTTGCCGCGCTGGGCCTGGACCCTTCGCAACTCATTGCACAACTGCAAGCGCAAAATCTGATTTCGCCTTCAGGGGTGGTTCACGGCGAACAGCAGTCCATTCCTTTGCGCATCAGTGGCGGCTTTGATTCGGTCGAGTCGGTCGCCAAACTCACTATTTTTCTTAACGGACGAAGCCTCTTGCTCTCGGATGTGGCGCGGATTTACCGCGGTTATCAGGACCCGCCCGTCTACACGATGCGCTATGGCGGCAAAGAAGCCATTGGCCTTGCCGTCTCGATGGTTCGGCGGGGTGATGTGCTAAAACTTGGTGCGAACCTTGATGCCGCGATGGCTGCGATGCAGCAAGACTGGCCCGTCGGTATCCAGGCTGCCAAAGTCTCTGATCAGCCGCGTCTGGTCAAAAAAGCGGTTGGTTTGTTTATGCAATCACTGCTTGAGGCTGTTGCGATTGTGCTTGCGGTTAGTTTTCTAAGTCTGGGTTTGAGAGCCGGCGGTGTGGTGGCGTTAACCATACCGCTTGTGCTGGCCGCAACATTTTTAGGCATGTCCTGGTTTGGCATCGATCTTCATCGGGTATCCACCGGTGCCTTAATCATCGCGCTTGGCCTTTTGGTGGATGACGCCATGATTGTTGTTGAAATGATGGCGCGAAAAATTGAAGAAGGTTTCGATCGTTTTTCGGCTGCGACCTACGCTTACCAACACACAGCTTTTCCGATGCTCACGGGGACCCTGATCACGGCAGCCGGGTTTTTACCAATTGCGACGGCGAAGTCTTCGACCGGTGAATACACCTTTGCAATTTTTGCCGTCGTGAGCCTTGCGCTGCTGGTGTCTTGGTTTGCTGCAGTCCTCGCCACACCATTTCTGGGCTATTACCTATTGAAATCGAAGACGCGTAATGGCCCGGCTAAGGGGAAAGCCGTGGCGCCGGGCGTTGAAGCACAAAGCACCGATGGCAGGGTGATGCTGTCTGAAGCTGTCGATCATGAAGCAGAGGTTTTTAACAGTCCTTTTTATCGTCGCCTGCGAGCTTTGATCAACGGCTGCATGAAGCATGCGAACCTCACGATTGCCTTGACACTGATGAGTTTTGTCCTCGGTGTTGTGGGGATGGCTGCAACCGAAAAGCAGTTTTTCCCCTCTTCCGACCGCGCAGAGCTCCTGGTCGAAATGTGGCTGCCCGAAGGGTCTAGTCTCAAAGCAACTGAAGCAGAGGCGAGGCGCTTGGAAAAACAATTACTTGCCGATAAGCAGGTTTCGACCTTCGTCAGTTATGTCGGGAATGGATCACCGCGTTACTACCTTTCGCTAGATCAGCAACTTTATCGACCGAACTTTGCTCAGTTTGTGATTCTTACCGCTGATGTTCAGAGTCGCGATCAGGTATTAGAACGTTTAAGAAAGCATTTGGCTGAGGATTTTCCTGCTGTGCGCGCCAGGGTGTTTCGCACGCCGCTCGGACCACCGGTGTCTTACCCTATTCAATTCAGGGTGATGGGACCAGATCCAGCGACCTTAAAACAGATTGCATCGGAGGTGGCGAGCCATGTTCGCGCAGACCCCAGTACGATGGAAACCCATATTGACTGGGGTGATCAAAGTCCGGTGCTGCGTGTTGATGTCGATCAGGATAAAGCCCGCGCGGCCGGTGTTTCGACGGCCCAGATCCGACGTGCGGTTTCGACGGCGCTTAATGGTGCGGCGATCGGACAATACCGTGAACATGATCAGCTGATCGATATTGTTTTGAGATCAACGGCCGATGAGCGCGAGCAACTCGACAGGATTGTATCGATACAAATTGCGACCGCGCTTGGAAAATCTGTCCCGCTTGAGCAGCTTGCCCGGATCGAGTTGGCGATGGAAGAACCGATTTACTGGCGTCGAAGTCGCATGCCAACGCTCACGGTTCGCGCCGACATGGTCGATGGCATCCAAGCACCTGACTTGGCTATGGCGATCGATGCGAAACTTGGTGCGATCAGAGCCAAACTCCCCGCAGGTTATCGTGTGGAAATTGGCGGGCCTTTCGAAGACAATCTGGCAGCACAGGCCTCGATCAACGCCGGTATGCCGATGATGCTTGCGATTGTCTGTGCCTTATTGATGGTACAACTCCGAACGCTGGGCTTGAGTTTACTCGTACTGCTTACGGCACCACTTGGTATTGTCGGTGTTGCCGCAGCCTTGTTAATCTTCGCAAAGCCCTTTGGATTTGTTGCAATGCTTGGCACGATTGCTTTAGGGGGCATGATCATGAGAAACACCGTCATCCTTGTCGAGCAGATCCGGATTGACAGAGAACAGGGTACACATCCCTGGCAGGCGGTCTGTGAATCGGCGGTAAGGCGCTTTCGACCGATTGCGCTCACGGCAGCTGCTGCGATTCTTGCGATGATTCCCTTATCGCGCGATGTGCTCTGGGGGCCAATGGCACTTGCGATTATGGGTGGCTTATTGGTTGCAACTGCTTTAACCCTGCTGGTCGTTCCGGCACTTTATGTTCGTTTTTATCGCGTTAAGGCACCCACGTGATTGGCCCCGCTCTCGAGGGTCCGGTAACTAGTTTTTTGGTGCTTTAAACAATCCAGGATCGAGTAGGCGTCGATAGTCATTGATAACCCCGCGATAACACTCACAGGCACGTTGTTCGAGTCCTTTTCGATCAACGATTTCAAGACGCCCCCTGCTGTAACGAATCAGACCCGCTTCCTGCAAGGCAGCTGCGACCGTGCTGATACCCTCGCGTCTTACGCTTAAGCGTTCAGCCATCACCTGGTGGGTAAGTTGAAGCACGGGTTGATCAACACGATCCAGAATCTGCAACAACCAACGGCATAAGCGTTGCTCAAGTTGATGGTGATGCGCGCAACCGGTCATGCGGCTCGCCTGAGCAAGGATCGCTTGCGTGTAGCGCCAAAACAATGATTGATTATGTAAATCGAAGCGAAGCAGTTCAGTCCGCATGCTTGAAGCATCGAGGGTGTAACCGCCACCGGCAACCTTGACAATTGCAGCGTTGATGGACTGATTTGCACCAAGTGCAAGGGGAAATCCAACAAAGCCCTCTCGACCGACGGTGGCGGTTTCGACAGTTTCGCCGTCCTCCAGTGTCATCACCATCGAGAAGACGCCAACAACCGGGAAAAGTGCGTGGGTAATTTGATCGCCTTGCGCATAAAACGACCATCCTGCCCGGAAATCAATCCAACGCAACTTTGACTGCCAACGCTCAAAGCAATCTTCAGTGACGCTTCGGAGTAACAGATTTGTTTTCGGTGAAGGACGATCCCTGTAGGGCATGCCAAGACACTAGCGCTGATCGGCAAAGTTGCCGCTTGAAAGGGGAGATAGGCGACCGACAACGGGGTCGCCTATTGAGACAGCATTTGTCGCTTACACGGCCTTAACGGCTTGCATCATGGCTTTTGATGCCGCAGAGAAGTAGGCGAGTGCGCGCTTGGTCGGTGCGATCATGCGCTTTCTGGTGTCGGTTGCTGACTCTTCGAAACTCACAAGATCTGCATCCTTCAGTTGATGCAAACGCTTATGAATGGTCGCAGGCGATGCAACATCACGCATTTGCATCAACTGCCGTACCGACATGGCTTCACCGTCATGCCAGTGATGGCCGATCAACACAAGCAAAGCGAGGTGATCGGGCGATAACGCTTCAAGGCCCTGGGAGACAGTCGCCTTATGAAGCAAGGATTGGTAATGGAAAAAAAGATCAACCTGGTTTTGATTCGACTTTGTGGCCATGGCACGGGCCTCCTCATTGGGAAGGGTCAAGGGCAAGCAGTTAAAAAGTTCAAGTGAGCGCAATACAACATAACAACATCAGGATCGGCGTTGCCACGAAGAAAGCATAACGTGGTTAAACATGAGCCGGAAACTGTGTTTCAATCTTCAACAGGATTCAAAAGTGATTACACAAAGACTATAACACCGCTCGCGATTATGTGCGACAACGTACACTAAGTCCAGTCGCGTTGCGACAGGATTGTGGAAAATGTTGCGAATTCTTCTTCTTGCGACCTTGGTCCTTCTACTTCCCGAGTAAAGGGGGTGCTTGTTTGGGCCATGACGGTTTGGTCCAGTCCACTTTTCCGGTAAGTTTTGACTGGACCGCTAGCAACTCAACACCCCGCTCGCTGGGGTGAATCTGGTTCCGTTGCTTTTCTTCAATCACCATCAGGTGATCCTTGTACAGTCTGGCGAGTTCCCTCATGGCGTCAGCTGGTTTTGCCTTTGCCGGGAGTAGCCAGAACACCTGCTCCGCATCAATGCCTGCGCGCAGCTTTCTTAATGCTGTCAAGGCCTCGTTTTCAAGCGTCTGGCTCGGTAAATCGTAGGTGCCTAGGCTAATGACCACTGTTTTTGCTGAAAATTTCACACCATTTTCGCGTATCCAGCGATCGGTCGGCGCATTAGCCTGGGTTTTCGTGACGCATTCAGGGCGAAACTGCTTAATCCCATCTGCGATTTCATCACCAAGAATGAGACAGTCCATCATCTAGCTTTCGGTATCAAAAAAGCGGGTTGAAAAAATCAACAACGATCCACATGGCAACATGCTTCCTATGCTAACGCTAATCAACCTTGCCAATGCGACGAACGACCTCAGCGAGCAATTTTGCGTCATTAGCCCAAAACTGCGCGAATTCTGGCGCATCAAGGTATTGGATCGGACTACCCGCCTTTGTGATCGTGCCTTGAACCTTGGCATCGATCGCAGCCTGCTTTGCGACTTGCCGTAACTGTTCGATCACGGTCGAAGGCGTTCCGGTCGGCACGAAGATTCCAGACCATTGCGAAAACTGGATCGGTACGCCAAGTTGCTCGAGGCTAGGAACATCGGGCATGCTCTGAAGTGCGTCTTTACCCCAATGGGCCAAGACGCGAATCTTTCCAGTCTTGACATGCGACAAAATCGAGGCAGGCCCTGTGGCCACCAGATCGATTTCTCCGCCCAGCAAGCCAAGCACAGCAGGCCCGGCACCTTTATAGGGCACATGGGTAATTTTGAGCTCACGGGCCAACTTCAGCATTTCCATCGGGACATGCATGGTGCCGTAGTTTCCCGAAGAACCGTAGTTGAGCTTGCCTTGATGCGCTTTCACATAGCGTTCAAATTCTGCATAGGTTTTGTAGGGGGCGTCCGCACGAACTGCCAAGACGGTCGGATCTGCGGTGATTCTCGCAATCGGGGTCAGTTGCTGCAGGCTGAACGATGCGGGCCGACCAAGCACTTCGTCAGCCACCGGGATGGTTGAAATCGAAACGAGCGCCATCAGGAGGGTGTAGCCATCGGGTTTTGCGCGGGCTACATGCGCCATACCAAGCGCACCGCCTGCACCCGCCTTATTCTCAATCACGATGGGCTGGCCAAGCATTCTTCCCATGGCCTCTGCCATCGGCCTGCCAACGGTATCGGCCACGCCACCGGGCGGGAAGGGTACCACCATGGTGATGGGGTGTATCGGGTAGCGCTCGGCCTGCGCCTGTGCCGAGCGCAACATCAACGCAGTGCTGAGGCCGGCGAGGCTCGTGGCAGTCGTCTTCAAGGCGCTAATGCCTAGGCCAGGAAGCGAAGCTTTCGCAGCGGTATGTAGAAAGACCCGGCGCTTAGAACATGTCATGGAAAAGCCTTTCCGGTTACAAGGTGTTGCCGATGCTATCAAGCTTTCGGAGACCTTGCGTGCTGATATGCTGTCAACCCGGTTGTTTCGGCAAAGTCCAGGCAAGTTTCTTTCGGACTTTCTCTGGCATACCGGTCGTTTTTGACTCCTTATCAGTCGGGACTGCTTAGCAGTCGGGACTGCATCCACCCCAGCGACGACGTCGACCGCCGGTCACATCGATCGAATAAAGCCTGAGGCTACATGCTGACTTACCGGGCGCCCGCTTCCGTTGGCTTACCAGGCGCCCGCATCGATGGCTTGGGTCGCGCAGCGAAGCTCAAGTTGTTCGCGCGCTTTTTGCAAGGCCTGCTCAAAGGCCCTCGTGATGATGCCGTCGCATGCGTTCACTTCCAGCGATTCATTACCCGCTAGGCGCAACCTGATCTGGCAGGCTGCCATAACCACGCCGGTGTTTGAATTCACCGGCCCTGTCGCAATTTGCACAGCGTGGATGATGTCTTCAAAGGGACCCAGTCGATTCAAAACCCGAACCCGTGAGTGTTTTAAGGCACTGAGTCCGAAGGCTTCTGCGGCCTGCTGAATGACAATTTGCATGATGCGCTCCAATGATGAAGCAGGGATTTCAGGACATTCAAAGACTACGCCTCATCGCCTGAGATCACTGAAAACACCCTTTGATGCGCATCAGTGTTTCTATGCAAAACTGATGCAAAAATTTTCCCGGTGACCGTATACTACAGGCCCAGCCCCTCATGACGCGCCACTGCTTCCAAGGCATCTTCAAACTGAGCCCGCGCGATGGCTGTGAACCTCACTAACTCAGCATGCAGCGCAAGGTCTTTAACGCCATTGCTCAAGCATTGCTGGCTGTAGTCTTCAAAAGCGAGCAGCTGTTCAAGAATTTCCGAAACATGCCGCGGACACTCGCAAGCGGTCGCAGGCATGCTTTGCGCAATCTCTCTGATTTTTCCAATGCTGTAGCGAGGCGGACTCGGCAGAAAAACCTCATCTGACGGTTGGTGGATCGGCTGGCGGGCCTTCGCCATGGCAGCGATGAGCTGATCGTCTTCAATCGGTTCTCTCAAAACCGTGATTCCTGCGTGTCGCAGCAAACCAGCAATGTGGGCCGCACCGAATCGGTAGCAGATGATCAATGGTTTCGGCGCGATGCTTGCCCTCAGTGCCAACATCGATTGCCCATGGTGCTCAAGCAAAGAAACCACCTCGATGAGCAGCAAGGCCATCGAGGCCGCTTTCAAAGCCTGCGGTTTTGGCAACTGATCGCCGACCTCGAGCGTAAGACCGAGCGATTGAAGCTTTGCCTGGTTTTTCTCCTGCAGTAGTCGAAGCGCCAAGGATTCGCCGATAATCAGCGCCTTACTGGCTTGATCGGCTTGGACGCGATCTGGTTTGCTTCGTTTGCGGTGCGAGGCCAAGTTCTTGCTTGCGCGGTCAGATGTACTGTCTTGACTTGCGTCCTTGAGCCTCAAGAGTTCATTAAGCTCGCAGCTTGCAAGCTGTTGAAGCGAAAAACCCTGGTCCGCCAATTGACGAATCAAGACCGCACGCGAGGCATCGCTTCTGGCGTAAAGCCGCTGACCGCTGACTGTCTTAACAGGCTTGAAGGCAGCGTAGCGGCGCTCCCAAGCCCTTAAGGTAGGGCTTGGAATGCCGCTAAGTCGCGATAGCGCAGCAATACGCAATGTGGCATCTTCGCTCGGGACAGCATCTAAGCTGCGTTGTGGCTGAGGTCTCATCGTGAAAGCCATTTTTGTATCGGTTTTGTCTAAGTTTAAGCGAACAACAATCGCCCTTATACCCGGCGATCTTCAGATCGTCCACGATTTCACGGCAGCGATGCATGTCAATGTGATACTAAAATAATAACGAAGGGAAGGGGCATCGATTAACCCTTAAGGTCGAGCGAATCGCTTGGGATTCACCGGCTTGCAACCATCGTTTCGCTAAGTTCAAAGTTGCAAATCCACCCGAGAGGGGAAAGCCATGAAGTTTCGAGACCTTTTCCACGCCATGCGGCATCCCGAGCGCGAGTCGCGCTGCCACGAACTCACCGACCATGAGCGCGAGGAAGCGGCGCGTCGGGTTGAAGCACTCCTTGCGGAGCGCCTAAGGCCAGCTGACCTTGGCCTTGTACCTAAAGAAACACAACAGAAAGCGGGGCAATGAGCGTGCTGCGCGTGACTTATCTCAGCCGCGAGACAGAGCCCTTTAGCGCAGGTGCCTTGATCGATCTTTTGGAGCATTGCAAGCACAACAACCCAAGCCTTGGTGTGACCGGCATGCTTGTCTACGCTAACGGTACATTTTTGCAAACGCTCGAAGGCGATACGCACAAGGTTGAGCTGCTCCTTGAAAAAATCGAGCGCGACCCTCGCCATCAGGACTTTCAAGTGATCAAACGTGAGCCGATCGATGAGCGGGTTTACAAGCAGTGGAGCATGGGATTTGAACGACTTACGGAGACTGCGCTTCAGGAGGTCCCGGCATTAAGGGCCTTTCAGCTCGATGATTTCAATCCCGAATTTTTGAGCGCCCATCCTAGCGTGGTGGAGAATTTGTTGCAGCGCCATCGCTCGCTTCACTGGGATCCTCTGATTCGAGAGATCGATGCAAGGGATCAATTTATTGGCGAACTGCGAGCTGCCCTGATTTCTGCCCGGCAGCGCAATGAACAAGCACTCTTGTTGATTGAGTCGGTGATCGAGGCCGCTGCAGAAGGCGTGCTCAAGGATCGCCATCTTCAACTTTGCCGGCGCATGGTTGATACCCTTCGCAGCCGGTAACATAGAGGCAGGAATAGAGGCAGGATCGAGCTTCCTACATGCCGTGAAACGCCTCCCTGTCAGACTCGATGGTGGTTTGTTAACACGTTTAGTAGGGCTTCAAGATTTCGTAGTCGCCTGTCGCTCGACCCATCGTCGCAAAGCAGCAAAACGGCGTGCGGCACGATGAATGCGGCGCGCCCAGCGCCATGGCGCTCGTTTTGCAGCCGGTCTCTTGCCGGGCAGGTAGCGAACCGCAAGTGCTAAAAGGAGGTACGGGAGTAATTTTCCTGCGAGCACGAAGCTGCTGATCGATAGCAGCGAAAGCCCGCCGAGTGCTGCAGCAGCCACCGAGGTCCGTGGGCTGTCTGGAAAAATTGCGGCAAGCGCTAGGGCTGGGCCTCCCCAGTCTTTAATCAAAGACATGGCCTGGGCCCAAGCCGCTGCCTGGCGCTCCTTTTCTAACCATGCCGCCAGTTCAGTCTGTTGAGCTATCCCAGTCACCAGTGTCGCAAGCAGACCCGCGCTGGCAGCAGCAGCGCAGGCAAAGGAAATCGCGATGATGAATCCCCGGTGTGGTTGAAGAATCATCAAAGAAAGCGCCAGAAATTCAGCTGGCATCACCGGTAGCACAGCGTCCAGCATTGCTAAGGCAGCCAAGAAGCAAATCGCATAGGGTTGTTGGCCATGGATCATTAGCCAAACCATGAGCTTGTCGATGTAGCGCTTTAGCCAGCTCTTTTGCCGTGAGCTGGGCCTGCCTGTCATAGCAATTTATTGATCCGCTGACTCAACTTTTTTTTCCGCATCGCCGGGATTGAAGGCCTCTGCCATGATGGTATTGGAAGCGCTATCCGAGCCGTGTTCGTCAGACGAAACAAGGCTCGAATCGCAGTCCTGAGACCAATTGATCTTTTTGAGGTGGGCCACGTATCCTGGAGCACCATATCGAATGCGCTCTAAAACTTTATAGTAATCCCTGTCGTCTTCACGCAATCTCTTGAACTGCCAGGCCTTGTAGTGCTCAACACTTGACTCCCAGTCCTTGAAGCTAAGGTATTGCTTCGTACGGAATCCAAACAAATTATTTTTCGACATCAGATGTTCGCTTTTGAGCCAGCCTGTCTCGAGAATCACTTGTTGCATCACGATCTTCGGGAATCTTATCTTTGATTGACAGATACGATCGAAAACGGCGCTGATGCTTGGCTTGGGCTTTTTCTGGCTTAAAAGCGGCTTTTGTTGGCGATGGGTTTTTTTGGATTTATGGCTTGATGCAAACACATCCTGTGTTGCAAAACATATCGGTATTGTTACGATAAGAATCCAGAGTCGAATGCATAATCCTAAATTCGGCATCATGGTGCTTTGTGCTTGACTGACCATTCACTAATTGATGGTGGCGCCCGAATCACGGACTACTTTTGCCCATCTCACGATTTCTGATCGAATAAAGCCATCGGCCTCAGAGGGGCTGTTCGCAACGATATCATAGCCATAACTTTCAATTTTCTCCTTTACCTCGTTATTTCGAAGCACGCGGATCAACTCACTGTGAAGGCGTTGAATGATCTGTGGCGGCGTATTTGCAGCCGCCAGGATGCTGTACCACACCGAGACATCAAACTCTGGGACGCCTGATTCAATCACGGTCGGTACCTCAGGCAGGATTCTTGATCGACGTGCCGAAGCCATTGCCAAGGCTCGAAATTTGCCCGCCTTGATTTGCGGTAACGATGAGGATAATGAGTCAAACATAAAGTTAACCTCGCCACCGAGTAATCCAATGATGGCCGGGCCACTCCCCTTATAGGGGACGTGGATCATATCAAGACCCAGCTTCGACTTGAGGAACTCAACCGATAAGTGACTCGTATTGCCCGGCCCGGCCGATGCAAACGTGAGCTTACCGGGTTGCGCCCGTGCGGTGCTAATTAACTCCTGAAAGGTCCTGATGGGCGATTGCGCTGGAACAACCACGACCAGAGGCAGCGTTGCCGCAATCGTGACGGGCGAAAAGTCTTTGACCGTGTCATAAGGCAGCTTCGGCATGAGTGTGGCGTTGATCGCGTGCGCTGAGAGCATCATGACCAGGGTATGGCCATCGGGCGCCGACTTTGCAACGTAATCAGCGCCGATGGTTGTCCCGCCGCCGGGCTTGAAGTCGATGAATACCGATTGCCCGAGATTGCGGGTGAGTTCCTGCGCAATCGGTCGAGCGAGAATCTCCGAACTTCCGCCTGGCGCATAGGGCATCACAAAACGAATCGGTCTGGCGGGAAAGCTCTGAGATTGAGCGCGAAGTGGCAACAGGGCCGCTGCTGATAATCCCTGTAAAACGAGGCGACGTGATTTCATGGCAAGCTCCAAAAAGTGTATGGGAGGATGTGTCGCAACAATCAAGGTTCAAGGACCAGCCGTAGGGATCGGGACCAGGTCTAGGGCTCGTGACTAGGTCTAGGGCTCATGACCAAGTCTAAGGTTCGGGTCCCGGTCAGCATAACCTGCCGCGGTGCGCTCAATCACATGACTTTGATAAAGGGTTATGCTTATACACGCACGGAAACTGATGTGGTTTTGGTTTTGGTAATTTTTTAGAGCTTTGCCATTCAAATCATCGCATACCGAAGTCTTTCGAAGTCTTTCGAAGTCCCTTTAACCGCTTAACGAACCACAGATTTTTTATGAATAAGTTCTCGATCTTTCTTTCCCTGGCAATCGTATTGGGTGCGGCTGCAAACCTTGTCCAGGCGCAGCCAGCTAATTATCCGGTAAAGTCTGTGCGGGCCGTGGTTCCCTTTGCGCCGGGTAGTGCCACCGATCAGGTTGCAAGGGCCTTCACAGCCAAGATGGCAGAAACCCTTGGCCAAACCTTTGTTGTCGAAAACAAGCCGGGGGCCAATGGCATGCTTGGTGCAGATAGCGTTGCAAAGGCCGCACCAGATGGCTATACGATTTTGATCGGCACGAACAGCACCAATGCGGCGCTGAAGAGCTTGATGAAGCGACTGCCTTACGACCAAGATACCGCATTTGCCCCTGTGGCTTTTCTTGGGCAGGTACCCCTGATTGTTGCAATCAATATCGATATCACATCTAGAACACTAAAAGAGTTCGTTGCATTTGCAAAGGCAAAACCCAATGAGCTTAACTACGCAAGCGCGAGCACCTCACAGCGGGTTTCCACCGAAATGCTCATGAGCATGGCCGGCATTCAGATGACGATGGTTCCCTATAAGAGCAGTCCTGGCGCCATTGCAGATCTCATCGGCGGGCAGGTGAGTTTATTCACCGCAGACTTCGCAGTCATGCTGCCTCAAGTCAAAGCTGGTAAGGTCCGTGGCCTGGCCGTTACCTCGACCACGCGATCAAAAGCTGTCCCCGAATTGCCCACGGTGAATGAAGCGCTCGGCATTAAAGACTATGAGCTGATTGCTTTTTTTGCGATTTACGCACCCGCTGGGACGCCACCCTCGGTGATTGCACAACTTAACAGGGCTGCTAACCTCGCTGCAAATGACAAGGACATACTTGCCCGGTTTTCCGGGCTGGGCTTTGAGACAGACCCTGGATCGCCCGAAGCACTGGCCGACCGCACGCGTCGTGAGACCCTGAAATGGGCTAAGGCGATCAAGGAAGCTCGCATCGAACCAGAGTAAGTTCACGCAGGGCTTGAGGGTCTTGGCCGCTAGGTTGCTCTATTTATTTGACTGGTCTGATCAGTAGACTGTTTTTATCAGTCGATCTGCAGGGTGCCGCGGCGGATTTGGTCGCGCTCAAGCGAATCAAATAAGGCCTTGAAGTTACCTTCGCCGAAGCCTTCGTCCGCTTTTCGCTGGATAAATTCAAAAAATACAGGACCAAGCAGCGGTTGGCTAAAGATTTGTAGCAGTAAGCGCTTATCACCATTTGCCGTAGACCCATCAAGGAGAATGCCACGAGACTGCAGCTCCGATGTTGGCTCAGCGTGTCCGGGAAGGCGCTCTTCTAGCATGTCGTAGTAGCTATGATTCGGTGCTGCCATCAACGGAATGCCTGCTTCTCTTAGTCGGTCAACGCTCGCTAGCAGATCGTCTGTTTGTAGCGCGATGTGTTGAATGCCTTCGCCGTTGAAAGCCAAGAGGAACTCTTCAATCTGACCGCCTGCTTGGCCGGCTTCTTCGTTCAGTGGGATTCGAATGAGGCCATCGGGCGCCGTCAATGCTCGGCTTGTCAAGCCTGTGTACTCACCTTTGATGTCGAAGCTGCGGATTTCTTTAAAGTTGAAAATCCTTTCGTAAAACCCGCTCCAATACGCCATACGACCTTTATAAACATTGTGGGTGAGGTGGTCGATCAACTTGAATCCATGACCTAAGGGCTGACGATCGGCACCCTCAATAAAATCAAAATCGATATCGTAGATACTTCTACCTTCATCAAAACGGTCAATTAAATAGAGTGGTGCGCCGCCGATTCCCTTAATCGCAGGCAGCCGCAATTCCATCGGTCCGGTAGGTATATCGATCGGTTGGGCACCGTGCTCAAGCGCGTAGGCATAAGCCTGGTGGGAATCCTTCACCCGAAACGCCAGACCACAAGCGCTTGGCCCATGTTCGGCTGCAAAGTAGCTCGCAAGACTTTTGGGTTCTCGGTTGACGATGAAATTGATGTTTCCCTGACGGTAAAGGGTCACATCTTTTGAGCGGTGCTTGGCAACGGGCGAGAATCCCATGGTTTCAAAGAGCGGTTCGAGCACATTGGCCTTTAGCGAAGCAAACTCGACAAACTCAAAACCGCACAGACCCATTGGATTTTCGAAAAGATCAGCCATCACGTCGCTCCTTGGGATGTCCTTGGCGCTTGATAAGGTCA
>DENJ01000099.1:1358-1594 GCA_002359635.1 Burkholderiales bacterium UBA2647 | reverse complement strand
GGAGTGTCAAATGGCTTTTAAGCGCCTCACCATTGTAATTGTTACGTCTTTCATGCATAGCCTTGCATTGGCTCAGACTGAGTTTACAGCGACGCTTGCTGGTCATGCATTGCTTCCAGCGAAGACTTTCATCGACATGCCAGCAGACGCGCCTGAGGATCTAAAAATGTCGGGCAAATTTACCGACGCTATGGTTCGTAACGAAAAACCGGGTACGTTTGAAGGCCGATCGGCTG
>DENJ01000099.1:0-1294 GCA_002359635.1 Burkholderiales bacterium UBA2647 | reverse complement strand
GCGCTCTTTCTGTCGCACTACAAGATCGACTGGACTTCAGGAAACATCGCGCGTCTGAATACTGTTTTTCTTCATGATCCCGATAAGAAAGTGCCCTTCAGGATCGTTCATGAGGGTAGTAGCAAGCGCTATTTGACGGGTGCAGATTTTGATCTCGAAGGCTTTCAAATCATCGCCGGCAAGATTTGGATTGGCGAGGAATTCGGACCCTACCTCATCCGTGCATCAATGGACGGAAGGGTCGAAGCTGTTTTCGAAACTCTCGCTGACGGTAAACCGGTGATGTCACCCGATCATTTCCGGGTTGTCGCGCCCAACCCAGGGCAGTCTGCGCCTGCCATGGTCAATCTTGGCCGCTCGCGAGGCTATGAGGGTCTTGCGGCAAGCAAGGACGGCCGCTTCCTTTACGGCATGCTTGAAGGACCGTTATGGGACCACAACAGCAAGGACTGGGAGAAACAGGGCGGCCAGCTGGTGCTGAGAGTGCTTGAGTTTTCGGTAGCCGAGGAAAAGTGGACAGGCCGGCATTGGAAGTATGTGTTGTCGCCTGGAGCGACTGCGATCGGTGACTTCAATATGATCGACGCAAACACAGCCCTGGTCATCGAGCGGGATAACGGTGAAGGCACTCAGGATCGTGCTTGTTCTGATAACAAAGCAGCGTCAAATTGCTTTCATGACCTTGCCAAGTTTAAGCGCGTGGTCAAAATCGAGATGAGTGAAGCGAACGTCAACAGCGCGGTCCGCAAGATTGGCTTCATCGATCTGATGAAGATCCGCGATCCCAAGCAGCTCGCGCGCAAGCCGCTTAATGCTGGCGTCTTGACCTTCCCGTTTTTCACCATAGAGAACGTGGATGTGGTTGATGAGCGCCACATCATCGTTGGCAATGACAATAATCTTCCATTCTCATCATCCCGTGACCCGAATCGCGCCGACGACAATGAGTTTGTTTTGCTAGAGGTGGAGTCACTGTTGCGGGCCCGATGATCATGCTCGGGAGGGGTCGACGGTGCTTCGTTAACAGGCAAGGTCGGCCTCTGGGTAGGTCGATAAGCAGTGATCAGCTTGGCAAGCGAGGCGGTTTTTTCATGTTTGAAGCTTTGTGCGGCAAGCACTGGTCCAAAAACCTCGCCTGAGGCGATTGTTGAGCCACGAGGGACTACCCCAGCCTGCACACAACAAGCCCCCAGGTCCGTCGCTGTTAAAGCAGTCCTTGTCCCGTCAGCCTCCCGGCGCGCTTCGGCCAATCCCCGGCGCTTTGGCCAGCCCCAAGTTGGCCTTGTCATCCGAT
>DENJ01000011.1:13875-14869 GCA_002359635.1 Burkholderiales bacterium UBA2647 | reverse complement strand
GAACGAGATATTTTCATCTGGACACCCTACCACAGCCTGCTTGCGCTTGTGTGCATGGTGAGCTTTTGCTTATCACGGGTGATTGTTGCCACACAGCACTGGCACGGGCGCTGGAGCCTGGATGCGGTGGACGGTGTCCAAAAAAGCCATGCGCTTCCCACGCCGCGCATTGGCGGGCTTGCAATTGCAGCAGCGATGGTGCTTGCCTGGGGCATTCTTGAATTCGGACCGCAACAATGGCTCGATAGCGCTGCGCAGGGCACGCTTGCCGATTTACTCGGCCCGGTCTTGCTGGCTGCCATGCCGGCTTTTGCAGCCGGACTTGCCGAGGATCTCACCAAGCGCGTTGGGGTGGCGCAGCGCCTGTGGGCCTCGCTGGTCTCAGGGCTTTTGCTCTGCCTTCTGACCGGGGTGTCGATTCAAAAAGTCGATGTCTGGGGGGTGGATACTCTCTTGGCCTGGGGCACGGTGGGGCTTTTTGTTTCCTATGCCTTCAGCGCTTTTGCTGCGGCAGGACTCACCCATGCGATCAACATCATTGATGGCATCAACGGACTGGCCGCGGCTGCAGTGGGCGTGATGCTCGCAGCCTTTGCCTGGATTGCCTGGCATGCGGGTGATTATTTGCTTGCCTGGATTGCGGTCTCGGGTGCAAGCGCATCGCTTGGGTTTTTCCTGGTCAACTACCCGCGCGGGCCGATCTTCATGGGCGATGGGGGCGCTTACCTGCTGGGCTTCATCCTCGCTGCGGTGGCGATCCTTTTGCCTGCGCGCAACAGCGAGATTTCGCCCTGGACCTCGATCGTGGTGTGTGCTTACCCGGTGATCGAAGTGCTTTACTCGATCATGCGGCGGCGCCATTGCGCAAGACATCCGGGTCAACCGGACTTATTGCATTTGCACAGCCTCATCTACCGCCGCGTGATGCGGGATCACGAGCGAACCACCCTTGCGGTGGTGATGTTGGTCAGTGCGCCTGCGCTTGCAGCCTGCG
>DENJ01000011.1:8332-13779 GCA_002359635.1 Burkholderiales bacterium UBA2647 | reverse complement strand
GATGACTGTCAACGACTGGCAGCTGGCTTCGCTGCTGCGCCACGCTGTATCAAGCCTTGTCCTGCCGCCCGGACTGTTTTTTTCGCTGTTTGCCCTGGGCTATGCGATTCGGCTGGTGTCGCGCTTTCGCCATCGGGGAAGGCCAAGTGCGCGAGCGATAGCGCTAAGCCGAAGCCTTTGGGTGATTAGCCTTTTGCTCGCCTGGGCGCTGTCAACCCCGATTATCGCTGGCCCCTGGGTGCGCTGGGTTGAAGGGCTTGCTGCCAAGCCGCTTGCGGCGTCGGCGCTGCAAGGCACACCCATCCCCGGCAAGCCTCAGGCGGTGGTGGTGCTCACAGCAGGCCTGCATCGAGCCATGCCTGAGTGGCCCGACGGGCTTGTGCCTCAAGCGCCCTTTTTGCGCCGGCTGATCTACGCCGAGCGGCTTGCCAAGGCGCAGGGCTTGCCGCTTGTGATTGCCGGTAAAGGGCCGATTCAAGGGCTTGATGAGGCCGGGTTTGCGCGCCGCTTTTTGCTTGAGGCGCAAGCGCCAGTTGTAGGGCGCGGGCAAGGCGGGCCTGGCCACAGGGAATCGAGCCAGGCTCGGGGTGCGAGCATCATCGCTGAGTCGATTTCAACCAACACTGAAGAGGCTGCGACCGCCCTGCAAGCGATGATTGCCAAAGGCGATGTGCAGCCTTTGCAAAGCATCGTGCTTGTGACTTCGGCAACGCATATGTTGCGCGCTGCACCGATCTTTTCGCAAGCCGGCTTCACGGTGATTGCAGCACCCACCGCGTATCAGTCAAGCGCGCTGTCTAGCCCACTTGATAGCTTCCCGTCGGCGGTCCAGCTGGCTTCAAGCAGCGAAGCGATGCACGCTTTATTGGGTGAGCTCTGGCGTCGACTCAAGGGCTAGGTCCGCAGCGTGGTGCCGGGATCGCAAGGCAAACGCTGGGCGGACTGCCCAGGGCTAGCTTCGCAGCGCCGCGCCTGAGGCAAGAAACTCTTGATAAGTCTGTACTAAACCTTGGTGCAGACTGCGGGCTTTCACTGGGTAGTAACGCAATAATTTTTGGATCGACATCAATTTTTGCGGGGTGCCATCGGGTTTGCTCGCGTCAAAGTCGATGCTGCCCTGAAAGCCGACCACCGAGGCAATCAATTGCGCCAACTCGGCAATCGTGACATCTTCGCCCACACCGATATTCACGAGCGGCGCTTCGCCATCATTGCGATCAGCGGCAAGCAATGCCTGCCACTGCCCCTCGGGCAGCAGCATCAGCTGCACGCAAGCGGCTGCCATATCGTCAGCGTGCATGAATTCGCGACGCGGCCGACCGCTACCCCAAACCGTCACGCTCGCCTGACCGTTGACTTTGGCTTCGTGAAAGCGGCGCAATAAGCCCGGAATCACATGGCTTTGCGTGGGGTGGTAGTTATCGCCTGTGCCATACAAATTGGTGGGCATGGCCGCTAAAAATCCGGTCGCAGGCGGAGCTGCCTTCGCATACTGCCGGTTATAGCTCCAGCACATCTCGATGCCTGCGATTTTGGCCAGCGCATAAGCGCGGTTGGTCGGCTCAAGCGGACCGCTTAAAAGGCTCGATTCAAGCAAGGGCTGCGCTGCAAGCCGGGGGTAAATACACGAAGAACCTAAAAACAAGACCCGTTGAGCGCCGTGGCGATGCGCAGCATCCAGCACATGGGTTTGGATCAGCAAATTTTCACGAATAAAGTCTGCCGGGTACTGATCATTGGCAAGAATCCCGCCGACCTTCGCTGCGGCCAAATAAACCTGCGCGGGTTTTTCGCGGGCAAAAAAGGCATCGACTGCAGCTGCGTCGCACAAATCAAGCGCACTGCGGGCAGGCAGCAGCAAGGGCCCAAGACCGAGCGCCTGAAGCTTGCGCGTGATGGCCGATCCGACCATGCCGCGATGGCCTGCGACAAAAATCGGGCTTTGATGAGGCGCTGTTTGAATCATGGCGGGGTGAGCGACTTAATCTTCCCGGCTCACCGGCAGGCCATAGCCGAATTGTTTGAGCAAGGCGTGCTGTCTTGCCCGGTCCAAGTCGTGGCTGACCATCTCTTCAATCATCGTATCAAGGCTTATAAGGGGCTCCCAGCCCAGCTTTTGTTTGGCTTTGCTGGGGTCACCGAGCAAGGTCTCAACCTCAGTCGGTCTGAAGTAGCGCGGATCAACCCGCACGATCACATCGCCTGATTTGAGCGCCGGCGCCTTGGGTCCGTGGATTGCAAACACGCGTGCGACTTCGTCAAGGCCTTGGCCTTCAAAACGCAGCTCAATCCCCAACTGGGCTGCAGCCTTTTGAACAAAGGCGCGCACCGAGACTTGCTGGCCTGAGGCGATCACAAAGTCTTCGGGCTTTTCCTGCTGCAACATAAGCCATTGCATGCGCACATAGTCTTTGGCATGGCCCCAATCGCGAAGCGCTGAGAGGTTGCCGAGATAAAGGCAGGGCTCAAGGCCCAGCGCGATATGGGCCAAAGCGCGGGTGATTTTGCGGGTCACGAAGGTCTCGCCGCGTCTTGGCGATTCATGATTAAAAAGTATACCGTTACAAGCGTACATACCATAGGCTTCCCGGTAGTTGACGGTGATCCAATAGGCGTAGAGCTTCGCGACCGCATAAGGGCTGCGCGGATAAAAAGGGGTGGATTCGGTTTGGGGAATTTCCTGCACCTGGCCGTACAGCTCAGAGGTTGAGGCCTGATAAAAGCGCGTTTTATGTTTCAAACCCAGCATGCGGATCGATTCCAGCAGTCGAAGCGTGCCCAAGGCATCGACATCGGCTGTGTACTCGGGCGACTCAAAGCTCACGGCCACATGCGATTGCGCACCTAAATTATAGATTTCATCAGGTTGGGTTTGCTGCACGATGCGAATCAGATTGGTGCTGTCGCTCAAATCGCCGTAGTGCAAGAAAAATTGGCGGTGATCGATATGCGGATCCTGATACAAATGATCCACCCGCTCGGTGTTAAAGAGCGAAGCGCGCCGCTTGATGCCGTGAACCTGATAGCCCTTTTCAAGCAGAAACTCCGCCAGATAGGAGCCATCCTGGCCGGTGATACCGGTGATCAAGGCCACTTTACCTGTGCCTTCAGATGAGATCGGGGGCTGTGTCATCGTTTAGATTCGCTGTGCTGGATTTAGGGGAATGGTGTGAATCGCCTGAAGATAAGCGCTAAACACTTTTTGTTCGTCAAAACGCGCTGCCACGTCGCTGCGTGCCGCCTCGCCCATGGCTTGACGTTGTTCTGCGCTCAGGGCGAGCATGTGGCGCATGCATGCGGCAAGTGCCTTGGCGTTTCGCGCCTCGCACAAGTAGCCATTCAGGCCTTCGCGGACCACTTCCACACAACCGGGGACACGGGCGGCGATCATCGGGCGTGCGCTAGCCGCCGCTTCAAGCAAGGCACGCGGGGTGCCTTCGCGGTAGGAGGGCAGGACCACGCAGTGGGCTTGAGCCAAATAGGGGCGCACATCGTGTGTGCTACCCAAATCCTCGATCAAACCCTCTCTGAGCCAGGCTGCCCACTGGCGATCAGGCACCTGGCCTGAGGCTTGACCGTCGCGCGCGCCAAGCACCTGAAAGATCGGCTTGGGTGCCGTTAGAGGCCAGGATTCCAAAAGCATTTTGGCCGCTGCCACATACTCGCCGATGCCTTTTTCCCAAAGCATGCGCCCCACAAACAAAAAGCGAAACGCGGGGCTTTCGCTTGGCGCTTGCGCCAAGAAGTGCGTAAGGTCGATGCCAGAGCCAGGCAACAAGGCGCATTGCGCAGGCTGTACAAGCTTGCGCCCCAGAAACAAGTCAGCATCGTCTTGATTTTGAAAAAACACCGTGTGCGATGTTTTCAGTGCATGACGGTATAAAAAAGAAACGAGCGAGGTCATCCAGCTGCGATGGATAAACATCGATCCAAGTCCTGAAATGTTATTAATCACCGGAATCTTAAGTTGCGCTGCGGCAAGCGATCCAAAAATATTGGGCTTGATGGTATAGGCCAAATAGACATCAGGGCGCAATGCTTGCATCAGCCTTCGATAGCTTAACCAAAGACGTGCATCGGCAAAAACGCTGGTGCCGCGGGCAGCCATCGCAAGCGGCTCATAACGCACACCGAGTGCTTTCAAAGCTTGCACGTAAGCATCGGGCGGGGAGGCTACCACCACTGAAAAGCCTGCTGCTTGCAGCGCGCGAATCAGTCCTGAGCGAAAATTCACCACATTCCAGGTGGTGTTAACCGAAAGCAAAACGCTCGGTGCCTTGGGATCAGCCACGCTTTTTCTGCGCCCGAAGCCAAGCTTGAAACATCAAGACCGTCCAAAGCTTGGGTGTGTGATCAACCCGTCCGCTTAAATGCGTCTGCCATACCGCCTGGATGGGGTCAGGGTCCAGATAGCCTTGCGCTTGCATCGCCTTGGGTTCGAGCAAGTCCTCGGCCCAGTCGCGAAGCGGCCCGCGCAGCCATTGTCCCACGGGGATACCAAAGCCTGCCTTGGGGCGTTCAATCAGCGCTTTCGGGACATAACGGTATAAAACCTGGCGCAAAAGCCACTTGCCTTGCCCTTCACGAATTTTCAAGGACTGGGGCAGTTGCCAGGCAAACTCGACCACACGATGATCCAAAAAAGGCACGCGGGTTTCAAGGCTCACCGCCATTGCCGCACGATCGACTTTGCACAAAATATCATCGGGCAAATAACCCATGCTGTCTTTGGCCATCATGCGGGCCACCGGATCCTGTGGGCACATGGCATCGGGCAAGGGCCAAACGCTTTGAGCGTTGTTGGGCATCGTGCCGCGTTGTTGCATGGGCAGGGCATCGGGTGACCAGATCTGTTCAAAGGACTGCGCAAAGGCATCAAAGTTTTCGCATCGCCGAAAGCGTTGGGCCATTTTGTGCACTTTTTCCCCGGCCTGAACCACCAGAGGCTTACCCCGAAGCCGGCCTGCCAGCGCAAAGCCTTGATCCCAGGCTTGTCTGGGGATGGCTTCAAGCCCATGGCCTAAAAGTTTGCGCATGGCAAAAGGTGCCCAAGCCACGCGCTGCCAAAGCGGTCCTGTAACGGTATAGCGGTTATAGCCTCCGAAAAGCTCATCGCCTGCATCGCCACTTAGCGCAACGGTCACATGCTCGCGCGCAAGCTGCGCCACCAAATGGGTGGGGATTTGCGAGGAATCGGCAAAGGGTTCGTCATAGATCGCAGGCAGTTTGGGAATCACCTCGCGCGCATGGGCACTTTGCACCCGCAGGCAAAGATGATCGGTGCCCAGGTGTTTGGCTACAGCCTGGGCGTGGGGTGATTCATCAAAACCTGGCTCATCAAAGCCAATGGTAAAGGTCTTCACAGCTTGCTTGGATTGGGCTTGCATCAGCGCCACAATCGTTGAGGAATCGACTCCGCCGCTTAAAAAGGCCCCCAAGGGTACATC
>DENJ01000011.1:0-8316 GCA_002359635.1 Burkholderiales bacterium UBA2647 | reverse complement strand
GCTTGGGTGACGGCGGCTTGGTCGGGTGCATCCTGATCCGGCGCGTTTTTATGCCTGGCAATCTGAGCCGATCGCCCTGAATCGTCTTGCGCTTGGGACTTGCCAAGCGCTTGCCAAAGCGGTTCGAAGGACCAGTAGCGACGCAGTTCAACACGCGAAGCCATTCCCTGTGCTTGGTGTGCAGCGTCGCCCAAAAGGCTTGCTGCCAAGGGGTCGTAGGGTGCGGGTCCTAGCTGCAACGCAGCCAAAGGAAGCGTTAAAAGATGACCCGGTGGCAGTTTATATAGCCCCTTGAAGATGGCATAAGGTGCTGGCACATAGCCAAAGCTAAGGTACTTTGCAAGGGCGTTTACACAAATCGGATTGGCAAAATCAGGCAGCGCCTGGATCGCTTTAAGTTCTGAAGCAAAAGCAAAAGCCTGACAAAGCCCGGTGCTTTCGTGAACCCAACCCAAATACAGCGGTTTTTCACCGATCCGATCGCGGGCAAGATAAATCGTTTGCGCGGGCCGCGACCAAAGCGCAAGCGCAAACATGCCCACGCAAGCCTTAAGCGCTGCATCAAGCCCCCAGGCCTGAATGCAAGCCAAAAGCGTTTCGGTGTCGGAGTGTCCAGCCCAGCGAAGAGGCGCAAGGCCTTGGCTGTGAAGAGCCTCGCGCAGCTGCAGATGGTTATAGATTTCGCCATTAAAGGCCAGCACCCACTGGCCATCGGCACTTTGCATCGGTTGATGGCCTGCAGGCGATAAATCCACAATCGCAAGCCGTCGGTGAGCAAACGCCACACCGAGCGATTCATCCTGCCAAAGCCCTGCATCATCGGGTCCGCGGTGCTTGAGGGTTTGGCCCATGGCTTGTGCGAGTGCTGCAAGATCCGAGCTCGCAGGGTATGTTGTACTTGAATTGTCTTGCCCAGCCTTGTGGGTATGGCCCAAGCGAACCAGCCCTGCGACACCGCACATGGGCTAAAGACTTGCCAAATGTGGGTTGGGAAAAATGCTGAAAAACACGACGTTGGTGGCTCCGCGCGCAAGCACAAAGCGCTAAGTTTACTCGGCCGCAGGCTTCATAAACCGAAATCGATCCTTGAGCTGTTATCAGGGCTTGTATGTTTCATAATGATCGCTATGCACTTCTCAAACTCAGCGCAAACCGATGAAGCGCAGACCAAGATGGCGCAACCCACCGTGGCGCACCCTGCCGTCGCGCCTGCTGTCACGCACCCTAGCCAGGCTGCAGACCGGGGCGTTCGCATCGCCGTGGTCATTCCCTGCTTTCGGGTGAAAGCGCATCTTGGCGATGTGATTGCCGCGATTGGTGAGGACGTTGGTGCAATTTATGTGATCGACGACGCCTGCCCCGAGCACAGCGGAGCATGGGTGAAGGCAAACCTTGGCGATGCGCGCATTCGGGTGATTGAACACCCGACGAATCAAGGCGTGGGGGGCGCAGTGATTAGCGGCTATCGGGCAGCACTTGCCGATGGCTTTGAGATTGTGGTGAAAATCGATGGCGACGGACAAATGCACCCGGTCGACTTACCCCGATTGGTCCGTCCGATTCTTTTGGGGCAAGCCGATTATTGCAAGGGCAATCGGTTTTTTCACCCGGAAGACCTCGCCCAAATGCCGCTCGTACGATTGCTGGGTAACGGAGGTTTGAGTCTTTTAAGCAAGCTTTCAAGCGGGTACTGGCAAATCTTTGATCCCACCAATGGCTACACCGCAATCCATGGCGCGGTTCTTGCAAATCTGCCCTTGCATAAGATCAGCAAGCGCTACTTTTTTGAGAGTGATATGCTTTTTAGACTTGGTCTGATGCGGGCGATGGTAATCGACGTACCGATGAAGGCGCGCTATGGGAATGAGATCAGTCAGCTTCGAGCGTGGAAGGTCGCACCGGAGTTTGCAGCCAAGCACCTGCGAAACTTTATCAAGCGGATCGTGTATCAGTATTACCTGCGGGATATGTCGATTGCTTCGCTAGAACTTCCCCTTGGGCTGCTGCTGAGCGCATTTGGTCTCATATTTGGATCGATGCAGTGGATGCGTTCAGTCACTGCAGAAACGACAGCGTCTGCAGGTACCGTGATGTTGGCAGCGCTACCCCTCATGCTGGGGATCCAGTTTCTTTTAAACGCTTTAGCCTTTGATATGGCAGCGCAACCGCGAGAGGCCTTGCATCCTTTGCTTGAGCGCAGCGGACAGACCACTTCACATGAATGAGGCCATTGCGCAGCAAGCCCAAAGGCTGATTGCGACCTACCCCAGGCAGCGGCCTGCGCTCTCACAAGCCGTGGCCGAGCGCTACGAGCGCCAGTACTTGATGAATCGCAGCAGGCACTCATGGGGCGGTAAGCTATCCGGAATCGCCGAGGCCTGGATGCACCGGGCAGTGGCTGCGGACCTTAGCGCTCAAGGACCAGCACCGCGGGTGCTTGAAGTAGGCGCAGGCAATTTGAATCATTGGCGTTATGAGCCCTCGGTCAAGCATTACGAGGTGGTGGAGCCCTTTGAGGCGCTGCTCGCCACAAGCCCCGAGCGCGAAAAGCTTGCTGCGCATTACCGCGATTTGGCTGATCTGCCTTTGAATGCAAGCTTTGATCGCATCGTGTCGATTGCTGCGTTTGAGCACTTGATGAACCTGCCTTGGTGCATTGCCCGGTGCGCGCTTGCGCTGCATGATGGCGGTTCGCTTCGCGTGGCAGTACCCAGTGAGGGCGGCTTTCTGTGGTGGTTGGGGTGGCGACTCACGACGGGACTTGAGTTCGCACTGCGCTACCGGCTTGACTACGGCGAAATCATGCGGCATGAACACTTAAGTAAGCTTCGCGAAATCGACACCTTGTTGCGATACTTTTTTGAACAAATTCATCGTCGTCGCTTGGGATTTGGAACGCATGCCAGTCTTTATGCTTTTTATCACTGTGAAAAACCCCATCTTGCGCGCTGCAAGGCGCTGCTTGATCGGACCGGTTGCTGAGGTAGCTCGAAAAACCGATGACAGCGATCACAACAAGCGGTGTGATCGTCGGTGCGCGGTAGCGCCAGTCGTAGTCAATCAAAATGCCGCTATGAAAAAGCGCAGTTCCGAGCACGCAGGCAAGCGATAAGACCGTCAATGCCCGGTGCAGCGGTAAAAGCTTCTGAAAGTTGCGGGCAAGTAAGAAGATGCCCGAGGCGATCAGAGAAAACTGAAAGGCGTTGACAAAAAGGTGGGTCGAGGAAAATCCTTGTGCGTAGGGTGAAAAAAACCATAACAGGCGCAACAAATAAAGCATCAGGATGTCGGTCAAGCCCTTGGGCGATGCGATGTAGGTTTCGGGGCGATCATGAATCACGCCTCCTTCAGCAAGATGCCCCAAAATCAGATTCCATGCCTGCATCCGGGTGCTTGGATCCAGTTCAAGCGCATGCACCATGAGTGCGGCATAAGAAAGTCCAATCGCAAACACGAGCAGCAAAGTGAGGCCGATCAGCTTTGCAAAGCGATCGATGTGCTTGGCCAAGATCAAGGCGAAAGGACTCAGCAGGAAAATCGCAATAAGCGGCGGCGAAGAAGGCCTAGCCATACTTAGCACTATGCAAAGTATAACGATCAGGGCAACGCCAAGAAGATTTGAGCTTAAGGGATTAGCGCTTAAAGGGTTGGCGCTTAAAGGGTTCACGCTCACGGAATTGGCCTTGGGTTGCCTTTCGGTGGGTCGCTTTACGGTGAGTTGCTTAAGGAAGGCTGTTGAGATCCAGATGCCGAGCATCACAAGAGCCATGTAAAGGCTGTCTGTGAGCATGTAATGAGGCCAGATCAGCAAATCGGTACTGAGGGCAAGCATGAGAAAACCCAGGGCGATAGCCCATCGGTTTAAAGCAAGCAAGCGCAGCGTTTGCCAATAGGCAAGCAGCAAAAGGTTTAGCCACAAAAAATTGAGTGCATGAAAGCAAAGCGGCCAGCTATCGCCAAAGATTTTGCGAAGCGCTGCAATCAGCACCACGGGTAGCAGGTAAAAATAAGGTGCAACAAAAAAATCGTTGGATTGCAGGTAGGCAAGCACATTGAATTGATGCGCAAGCAATGCATCCGACCATTGCACATAGGTGCCTGAGTCGGGTGAAAAGACCAGTGGTCGCCTCAAATTGGCAAGCGAAAGCCAAGCCGAGGTTAGGAAAAAACCGAGATGGTCAACGCGATCAGAGACCCGGTGAGTCCAGGATGCGCGCATGCTGATCGTGCCTCTTTAGCTGCGCTTGAGCGACCAGGCCCGCCAGAGCGCTGCCAACTTCTGCCGCGATTCGGGATCGGCGGCTGCGCGTTTAAGAAAAAAGCGTATCAATGCGATGATCAACCCCAGACCAAAACCGATGCCCATTGCTGCAAGCACTTTGGTGCGTCGCGGCCTTCGCTCATCAGGAACTTCTGGAACGCTGGCCTTGTCAATTTGCTGAATGATGCTTGCGCCCTGACGCGCCTCATCGGCGCGGGCAAGCTCGAGCTGGCGCACAAGCGCCTCATAGGTGTTTGCACGATGACGCGCTTCGCTCACGGCTTTGGCATGCTCAACTTGCTGCGCATTGGGTATGGCTGTGCCATCAAAAATGCGGTTACTGCGCACACCGCTTGCATCTTCGAGCTTCGCTAATTGGCTGCGTAAAGCACTGATTTGCGCAACCAAGGCAACCATATCGGGGTGCTTGTCGTTGGCATAGGAGCGCATGGTCTGCTGCTGCACCTCTAGGCTGATCAGTTGGTTACGCATGCCTGTGGCTGCACTCAGCGCAAGATCGCCCCGGGCATCGTGGGTTTTGAGGCCCAGCTTTTTATCGAGCTCACGCAAGGCGAACTCGGTGCGGACCATGGCATCGCGCGCCTTTTCGATTTGACCCTCGAGCGTGATGCGGCGCTGCTGCGCCTCACTCAAAGCAAGATCACCACTCAGGTTTCGCAAGGCATCGACAATTGCATTGGCAAGCGTTGCGGCAAATGGCGCATCCGAATCGCTAGCCGAAATCACAGTGAGCCCGGTTTTCTTATCCGGAGCCATGTCGATGACTTTGCGCAGTTGGTTGCGCGCCTGGGTTTGCGTGCCGCTTTGCCAACGTGCTTTAAGTTGGAGCGATTCAATGATCGAATCGGCAAGCCGGTCGGAATAAAAAAGGGCTGTCATCGCTCCGCCCGTTGGCCCTGTAAGCGCACCGAGGTTGATGCCGCCAAGCGCTGCCAGCGTTTGCAGCTGGGCTACCGCACCGCCAGCCGCGGCAGCGGCGGGGTTGGCGCCAGGCAAGATGATGGCTGCTTTTGCGGTGAAGGTGGGCTTTGGCGTGTCCCATACGAGGGCCAGACCGATCAGTGCGCCCAAAAGGGTTGCCCCGAAAAGCCACCACTTGCCTTCACCAAGGGCAATGAAAAGGTCAAGAAGCGTCAATTCGTCTTCGTCAGCAGCGCTTGCGCCATAGCCTACGGCGCTGCGCGGTTGGCTTTCGGGTTGCTGGCTTGTCATCGGGTATGCGCAAACCAAGGGATGCACCGCAGGGATAAGGCCTTTGCGCGCGCAGCCATCAGTTATTGAACAAGGTTTTGATTGCCACAAGCGAAATGCCGATCTGGGAAAACAAGCTTGCCCAGGAGCGCGCTAAATCCATACCCTTCCAAAACGTGGTGCGGCGATCGGCAAGCTCAGGAATCACCAGCGTGTCGCCGGGCATCAACCGGAGCGTTTGCGGGTCGTTGCTCACAAACGACGCAGTCGAGCCATCGGCCCGCAGCACAAAACCGTTACCGACATCAGCATAGCTTGGCGTGCCTGAGTTGCGAATCACTTCCGCGGCGGTCTGTCCCGCACGCCACAAAAGCGCGTTTTCAGACAGCGTGGCACCTTGCACGCTGATAAAGCTTGGGGTTGGTGGAATCACGATCATATCGCCCGCTTCAAGGCCAAGCTTTGGCAAGGCGGCAAGGCCGATTGATTGCGGCGCTAAGCCCAGCGCGATGCGGCCCTCGGGCTCAAATTTAATGAGCCGATCGATGATGCGTTGCTGCTGCAAGCGGATTTGTTGCATCGACTCGCCGGCTTGCGCCGAGACGCTGCCATCGGCAGTGCGCAAGGTCGACATGGCCTGCGCTAAAACGTTTGCCTGGGTGTCTTGCAGCGATTTAATCAGGCGGGTGAGGTTATCCTTTTGCTCCTTGCGAACCGACTCGCGGGTCAGACGCAAGCCAAACACATAGGCGCGCGTGGTTAAACCGCCTGCCTTTTCGATGATGCTGATGAGGTCATCGGCATCACTTGCCAGGTAATACCCCGGTTTTTGGATTTCGCCTTCGATGCGCACCAAGCGTTGCTGACGCTCGATGGGCACACGCAGATCAGACTTTCCAAACACGGTCACCACATCGCCGGGCTCAAGCATCAGGTTTTGCGATGGATCAGCCTCCAAGAGCAATTTGCCCAAGTGAAAGGGCAGCAATTGCATCGAGAGGTCTTTCGGATTGAGGCGCTCGATCACTGCGTAGTCCCAATGGATTTCATCGAGCAACTGACGCACCTCGGTTGGAGGTCGCTGACCCGGAAGCCTCCGGTAAGGATCAATGCCGTAGGGGGTGCCGGGGATGGCTTCACGCCGCAAATCCGAAGGGAGAAGTGCTGCTGCGGAACTTTGGATCGCATTGGGGCCTGAAGCACCCGCTGAAGGCGAGCTATCGAGAAGTAGCCGCGGATCTTGCAGGCCGCGGACGTCGCCCGGGGATTGTCCCCAGGGCGATGTGCCCATCATCTGGCCCATGGGCAAAGATGGGTTTGCCGCTTGTTGCTCGCCTGGCTTTCCCGCAGGCGGCACGCTCACCCAGCGGGCGTTGGCAACCGCACCTTCATACTGCACAAGGGCATTTCGCCTTTCGTGGTAGTCCGGCGTGATTAACGCGCCCACATCCGGAATCAAGTCCTTCACCCGCATGCCAGGCCGATAGGCGTGGCGCAAGGGCCGTGCCACATGGCCGCGAAGTGTGATCGCGTTTGAAAAGGCAGCGTGCACCCTTTGCACCGTGAGGATATCTCCGTCTTGCAGCGCACTGTCAAGCGCAGCGCCTTCAAGCCGCAGACTTTCCACGCGCAGCCCCGAAGCGCGGCTTGAGGGCCCGCCCGATGGCGGCAAACGTTCCACAATGAGCTCGTGTTCAGCCAGTGCCAAAGACACCCCGGCTGTTTGAATCAGACCGCGCAAGCGATCATCGCCTGGCAAGAGCTCGTAAATACCCGCTTGATCGGTCTGTCCGGTGAGTGCAACCCGCGGGCCTGCGGGCGGGATCAACAAGGTGTCGCCAGGCATCAAGCGCATGTTCACGCTGCTATCGCCCAAGGCGATGAGCCGGTAAAGATCAAGGCTTGCCACGGCCTTGCCTGAGCGCATCAAGGTGATCGCACGCAAGCTGCCGGTGGGCGATGGGCCGCCAGCCATTTGAATCGCAGCGAGCGCGCTTGCCTGTCCGGAAAGTATGTAGGCACCGGGCTGACGCGCATGGCCAACCACATAGACCTGGATGCTTCGCAACTGGCCTGCGCGAACGGTGATCTTAAAGTTGCTAAAGGACTTGGCGTATTGCTGGCTCAAAAAAGCCTCGAGCTGACCCAGCTTGAGGCCTGTAATCCCGATCGGACCGATGCGGGGTAGTGTAATTTGCCCCTGTGAGTCGATCAGCAAGCTTAGCGAGGATTCGAGCTGGCCTGAGATGGTGAGCTGAATCTCATCGCCGGGCCCAAGCACGTAATCGGCAGGATTGGCAAATTCAGGTCCCTGGCTGCGCAAACCGTCGCTGCGCAAAAAAAGCGCATCGGAAAAAAACTGCAGCCCGTAAATCGGCAGCCAGCGGCCGGTTTGGCGCTCGACAAAGCGCTGAAACTGGGTGGGTTCGTCCCAGGTGCTGCGCTGGCTCATGCCGCGCTGAAGATCTGAACCTCCCACAGCACCCAAAGCGTTGGGCCGTGCATAGACTGCAGGCGGTGATTGGTCCCAGCAGGTGAGGCCTTGGGTGCCCGGAAAACAACTCAGCCGATTGCCACCGGCTGGCACACCGACAAGCCCAGGCGCGGGTGCCGTCCCGCGCAGGAGGTTTGAAATCCCTTCGGGTGTAATCAGTGTGCCTGCCTGCCCGGGCAGGCCAGGGGTCGGCATCAAAGGTTGAGCCATGCCGGGTTGCAAGCCCAAGCCGTAGGGGAGTTGTTGGGCGATGGAAGGTATCTGGATGGCCAAAAGGAAAAACCAGGCAAGCGCGCTTTGCATGAAGTCTTTGGGTGCGCGAAACCCGCTTTTCCTGAATTCAACTGGA
>DENJ01000006.1 GCA_002359635.1 Burkholderiales bacterium UBA2647 | reverse complement strand
GTCCAGATGAAAATATCTCGTTCCAGCATATAAAACGAAGTTTACGACAGCTTGGCTTGATTGACATCGGTCCAGGCGGTCTGACAGAAAGCCCCACGATCTTCGCATCGCCACGATATAGTCCAGGCCTGAGTTAAATTTGTTAACGCCTGCTTCCCTGGGATCAACACCTTGTCCGAGGATATGTCGCCACTACTTCGCAAAACTGCAGCCCATTGGGGCGAGCAGGCGGGTGTGGCTGCCATCGGCATGGGCCGAAACTGGTTTGAGGTCCCTGCGGTCCAGCGAAGAATCAATCAACTTGTTTCGGGTGATCCGGCAATCGGCATGTATGAGTGGTTTGCAAAGCGGATCCTTGCCACGGGTCAGTCACTTCCACTGGAGCGCAGCTTAACGCTGGGATGCGGATCCGGTGAACTCGAACGAGGCCTGCACCGGATTGGATTTGCAAGGCAATTCGAAGGCGTCGATATTGCTTCGCAAGCGGTGAACATGGCCATTGCGGCTTTGGAAGGATTGGACTCTGCCGATATCCGCTACACAGTGTCAGACATCAACAGAATTTGTCTGCCCGAACATGCCTACGATGTGATTTTCTGTCCGATGTCGGCTCACCACTTTTCTGAGTTGGAGCGGATCTTCAAACAAGTCCATCAAGCCCTGAAACCCGGTGGCTTGTTCGTCCTCAACGAGTACATCGGCCCGAACCGTTTTCAGTGGCCTCCGCATCAAACCGCAATCATTCACGCCCTTCTTTCAAGTCTTCCCGAGCGCTGGATCAAGACCTCCGACGGCGGCCTTCGGCGAAGCTACCGACCTCCCACGGCCGAAGAGGTCGTTGCCGTCGACCCAAGCGAAGCCGTGCGCTCGGCTGACATCTTGCATCTGTTGTCTGCAGAATTTGCAATTACCACGATCAAGGGCTACGGAGGAAACCTGCTTCATGGTTTCTTCGATCATATCGGTATGAACTTTGTTGAGGAATGCGAAGAGACAGAATCAATGCTAGCCACCCTCTTTGCCATTGAGGATTGGGGACTCAGGCATCAGGTATTTGCGCACGACTTTGCATTGATTATTGCGCAACGACCCGCCGATGTGCAAGCCTCACCAGGGTTTTATGTCCCAGGTTGGCCTGATAACCTTCACTCGATCTATACCCAATTTGACGCGTCTCAACAAGCGGTTCGCTGGTTGGAATCCGTCGTCCAAGACCAGGGCAAAAGCTTGATGGCCCGCGAATCAGACATCGACACTTGGCGTAAACAACATGACGCCTCCCAAGAGGCGATTGATTGGCTCAAAAGCCAGATCCTTCAGCGTGAATCGGAACAAGCTGCATTGAAGTCCGAAATGCAGGCGTTGAGGCAAACCTTGTCATGGCGGATTACAGCACCCTTGAGGGCGCTAAGGCGCCTCATTTGACCCGCTAAAGGCTATTTGAGGTATCGTTGCAGGCATTTGCTCGCGAGGGAAGAAAACAATGGCCAAAGTCAACATCGACGGCGTGGAATACGACACCGAGACCATGTCACAAGATGCAAAAGCAAGATTCGAAATGCTTGTGCTCACCGAGCAAAAGATTCGCCAGCTTCAGTCGGAGGTCGCGATGCTCCAAACGGCCAGGCAGGCTTATGCAAGCGCGCTGAAAGCTTCGTTGGTCACCTTATCTCAGACACCCCCGCTTGGTGAGTTGATCGAATAATTGCGCAGCCCGCATCGTGGGGAAACACCCCGCAAGGCTTGATCACTTTCTTAGCGTGCCCTTGGCGTGGGTTCGCGCGGCGATGTGAGAAAAGCTTTCGTGTGAATCTGCCGTGATCGATAGTCGATGCCCGAAAACTGGGCGTAGTCTGCCAAATCAAAGTAAGACCCCAAACCAAAGACGCCAGGCAGCTTGTTTTCGATCAAGGCATCGAAGCGCTTTCTTGACGCTTGCTCTAAATCCCACCACTTCACCCGTCGATGCTCATCGATTGCCTTATCCCAGTGCAAAAGCCTGCGAGGTGATGCTGCATCGGTGTCGTCCGGTTTTTCGTTATAAAGGTGATAAATAGGAAGTTTAGGGATATGCCAGATGCTCCAGCCATGGCTAAAAAGGCGCAAGGCATAGGCCTGCTCTTCGCCATGAAAATAAAAATGCGGATCGTATGGCAGGCATTGCGTGATAACCCCTGGGGCAAACAAGCAGCCCGCACCCAGGTGAAAACCGGATACGGGTCGATGCGTCGCAAGCGGATGGGCTTCAAAACGTAAGAACCGGTGATCAGGCGGGAATTGCAGACCAGGCGCGAGCACATGAACCAGCGCACCCTCGGTGGTCGGTTTGGGAACGGCCAGGCCGTCTTCCAGCAAAAAGGGGCTTGGGTACGACGAAATTGCAGCATGACCATAACGATTCACGATTTGTATCGCTGCAATCACCAGCTGCTGATCCCAATGGGGATCAAAGGCCATGTGTGAATCGATCTGAAAAAACCAATCTTCCTGACGATAAAATGACATGGCGATCGCTCTCGCCCAGCAAGGGCCCCGTGCATGGAGCGGATCGATTTTCACAAGGCTCAGCCTTGCCGGATACACGTCGGCGTCGGTGATCTCGACAAAACTTGCTGGACTTTGATCAACCACGGCAAAGTGAAGATCCTGGGGCTCCTGGGCCTGCGCAACCGCTTGTTGCAGGGTTGCTTTAAGCAGCGCGTCGCAAAAACTCGCTACGCTGACCAAAATACTCACGCCAACCCCTCGGTGGATCGATGCGGCGTTGGGTGACGCCACTGGTGCCAAGCCGCTTCGAGGGCTTTTAAGCGATCCTCGAGACAATACGACCAAAGTCGTTCGGCACGAACGCGCGCGCGAGCGTTTTGACTCAAGCGGTGTCGAAGTGCCGGGTTGCTGACGAGTTGCTCGAGGGACTGAGCCATTGCTGCAAGGTCGTGCGCGATCAGCCCATCCACCCCATCCCTGATGCTCTGCGCGTAGACCGTCGGCGAGGCAATACAAACAAGACCGTGGGCTGCGCATTCGATAAACTTCAGATCACTTTTGCAGGCGTTTGCAAAGCTTGGTGCGAGCGGAAGCAAAGCGATATGGCAGCCAGCAAGCAATTCGTGATATTTTTCATAATTTAATTGCGGTACGAATCTCTTGTTTTCAAAGATTGCCGCATCAAAGACCGACCGATCCTGCAAGACAAGCAACTCCAGCTGTGCAAATCGACGAAACACGGGTGCAACCGCCTGCATCAGCTCAACGGCAACAGTGGTTCGATTAAGCGCTCCGTAAAAGACGGTCAGTTTTTGCTCCTTGGGAAGTTTGGACTTTCCGACCTTGCCAGGCTCCACCGCTTGCTCCTGATCATCGTCCAGTGCGCCGCCTGGATGTAGCGGCATCTCAATGAGCTGGTTCTCAAAACAAAGCACCCGATCATCGCCACGCACCTCGGTCAGGACCTGCGCTAAGGTTTGCGTTGAAGTCATTACACCGTGACAGGCCTTTACTGAAGCCCAGGGCGCTCGATCGAAAACCTCTCGAACTTTCGATGCGAAAAGATCGGGGTGATCGTCCCACTCAGCCAACACCAACCAGCCCTTTGCTGCGAGACGCTGCACCGTTTGAGCCCATTGCTCGTGGCTATCGGGCAACTGACGCTGAACAATCAATACCTTGGGCTGCTCGACTGCTAGCTCGGGCAGTTGAGCGCTTCGTTCAAAAAAATGGACTTCGACATCAGGCAGGCTTGCATAGGCCGCCAGGGGGATTCGCGTGCGGATATCAGCAAACGCTGGCGCCATGGCAAGCATCGCGATCACCATCCGGCGAGGATTGACGACAGCCGCGCCGGATGATGGTGATTTTTTAGCACGAATGACATATTGAAGACTCAAGAGTCGTCTCTTGACGAGCTCTTCTTGTTCACCCGAAGCCGCAATCCAAGCTTGCATCGCGCCTGCAAAGCGCTCAAATCCCGCTGCATCAACAACAAACTCGCGTGCTCGAATCTTGGTCGGCACCAGTGCCGCCGCTCTAAAGCTTTCAAGCATGGTGGCGGCTGTGAAAAATCGCAAGTGCGTTCGATCTAAAAGACCTGCGTCTGTGTATTGAAACTGCCCGCGCAACAGGCTCTCAATAATGGTCCAATGACCGACGTTGGGTATGCAAGCAAGTACGACACCGTCATCGGCAAGATAATCCGAGAGTGCCCTGAGCACCGCCCAGGGATCCTTTAAATGCTCAAGCACATCGCCAAAGACGATGGCGTCATAGGTTGCGGTGCTACTAAGCCAATCGGGTCTCTCGTGTTTGTCTTTAGCCAGCACAAGCTCAATATCGGCTACGTACACCTCGTCAAGCAGACTTGAGGCGTGCTCAGCCGCTTCGCTGACAACCTCAACGCCCACCCAAAGGCAAGCTGGATGACGTCGCTTAAAGGCTGCGCCAAGTGCGCCGGCCCCCGCGCCAATTTCGAGGACCTTGCCTGCATTGAAAGGGATCGCCGCAAGCAGATCGGGGTTGACATTGGCGAAATAGCGGTCGGGTAACTGAGGCATAAACCTTGCCATCGGCATTCCATGGCTTGACTTAAGATACACCAATGATAAAGCTTCGCCTACCCCCAGCGCTTGGCGACGATGGCCTAGACCAGTGGCTTAATCCAAGTGTCTCGCCGTATCCAACTTATTGGGTGAGCGCACTGGTTGGCCCCAGTCTTAGCTATTACCAACGCGCCATCCCGAAGGATCGAACGATATTTTTTTGCTTTGCAGAAAGTTTGCCCGATTATTTTGCCCTGGATTCCGAACCGTCGGGATTTGAACCAATTCCCGTAGCGCAGCGTGATGCGGTTCGCGCGATGTTTCGTTACCTCGAAACCATCATTGATTTGCGATTTGTTGAATCCACGCAAGCGCAGGCACAGGCAACCATCACGCTCATGACAAATCGGCAAACCGGAACCGACGGCTATGCCTGGCAACCTGGTTACTCGCTTAAAGCTTATGACGTCTTTCTCGATAATGTGCCTCCGCTTAATTTCGATAACGGAAGTTACGATGCGCTCACGCTGATTCACGAGGTCGGTCACGCGCTCGGGCTGCGTCACTCATTTGCCGGTACCGAGTCCTGGGAGAACAGTCAATTCGACGCCAGTCTGAACGGAGGCGAAGAGTCTACGTATTGGACCGTTATGAGCTATACAAGCTATAAAATTCACTTTCGGACCGAATTGAGACCCTTTGATGTAGCGGCCCTGCAAGCCATTTATGGCCCATCCAAACTGCTGCGCAACGGCGATAATATCTACACCCTCGATCCCTTGGGGTCAAACTTTATCTGGGACTCAGGCGGCATCGATACGATTGATGCAAGCAGCATCGACCGCAGTTTGACAGATACTTTCGGCGATCGTGTCGCCCGCGTTGAAAACCTGAGGCTTGTCCTTGATTTAAATGCTAATACGCACAGTTATATCGATAATTATTTTGACCGGATCATCCTACCAGGCCAGATAACGATTAACGATGGAAGCTTGATCGAAAACGTCATCGGCACGCAAAGCCGCGATTGGATTTATGGCAATGGCGCAGATAACCGTATTGAGGGACGCGCAGGGGATGACTTGCTGACCGGACGCGATGGTGCTGACAGCTTATGGGGCGGCGACGGGGCCGACACACTTATGGGCGGGCCAGGCAACGATTGGCTTGATGGCGGCGAGGGTCTTGATTGGGCATTTTTTGATGGAAATCGAAGCGATTACTTGATTCAGATCGATCCTTCAGTCATAACGGTTACAAGGCAAGCACTGCTCGCGAATACGGCAGCCTCAAAGCCGCCAAGCGCTTCGATCGACAGGGATCAGTTGCAGGGGGTGGAGCGGGCGCAGTTCGATGATGTGACGGTTGTTTTTTCAAACGATCCCCACGGACTTTGGGCAGCCCGACTGCTTGGGCTATTTGCTGGGGCAAGCGCATTTAGCGATCGCAAAACAGCCGGTCGCGTTGTTGCCTTACTTGATGCCGGCTACAGCTTTGAGTTGCTTGCCCAAGCCGCAGCCGATGTCTTCATTCAACCGAAAGCCCCGCTTTCCATGCTGATCGGACACTTGCTGCGCAATCTCTTGCCAAGCCCGCCACAAGCTTTCGTGCTTGACGCGATCACAAAAGACTGTGAAAGCGCCGGGTTGAGCGTGAGCGATGTTGTCAGGCTGGCGGGCGATTTGGCGATCACCGATGATTTAATCCAGCTTAGCGGCATCCAAACGATCGGATGGTCGGTCATTCTTCCCGGCGGCTGATCGGCCCCAAGCGAATAACACCCAGCTTTGCGAGCCACAACAAGGCACGCAGCACATAGGGTCGCCTCGCTGAACTGAAGTCTGCAAGAAGGACCTCGGCAAGAAGACTTTTTTGCGGCGCTTGCTCAAGTCGCACAAAGATGGCCTCAAGCTCTTTTTCATCGGGCATGATGTGCTTGGCGTAGTTCACCATCGCGAGCGCTCGAAGGCTTGGCCACTGACGGTAGGCAAACGATGTATCGCGAAAGCTCACGGTGGTTGAGGCTTGGATTTGCCTTGTAGGGTAGGCTGCAAAGCTTGCAAAAGGATCCATCCGAGCGGGCCAAAGGCGCGGTATTTGATCGGCTGATTGCGCAGCGGCTTGTCTGCGACACTCGCCAAGATCGTGCCAAAGTTTTTGGTACTGCGCCATAACCACCGACCAGTCATAGTGCTTTATCGCGTGCGCTTGGCCGCACGCGCCCATTTCCCTGCGACGCTCGGTCGATTGAAAAAGTTCAACAAAGGCCTGTGTTGCCGCCTCGATATCGACGGCCACCAAAGAAGCGCTGTGGCCGCAATACATATCGTAGGTATCGATTTCAAGAGCGTGGCGAAGCGACAAATCAGCCCCAAGACCTGATGATGGCATCCAGGTCGGGATGCGATAACCGTCGATGCCGTGGCGCACCGTGTCTTTGTAGCCATCCCAATCGCTCACAACCACCGGCAGGCCCGCTGCCATCGCCTCAATCGGTGTGATGCCAAATGTCTCCTGAATGTTATCGGACAAGGAACAAAACACATCAGCCGCCCCCCAGGCTTGCTCACGCGCCTGCGCAAGCCTTCCGTCAAGCGTAATGGAACGTGCACTCGGAATCGCTAACTGCGCCGCATCGTGAAAGGCTTTGGCAATAAAGTCATTGGCATGCCATCCGCATTCAATCAGTACAAGCTTAGCGTCGGGCGCTAAATCACCGCTTGCTGATTGACGGTGTGCCGGCCCTGCCGAGGAAAAACTCGTTGGTTGCGACGCGTTGCCCTTGAGGCGTTGCCAAGCGGCCTCGAGCGCCTGATACATCGCCAAAGGGTGCGCTTTGGCATGAAACGAAAGTCGTCCTGCAAAAAGTATCACGATATCTTTTTTGGCTATGCCTAGCGCTTCACGGGCCGTTTGGCGCTTGGCTTGCATCGCGACAAAGTCGGCTGTGTGTATTCCCAATGGAATCACTGGCAGTTGCGGAAGCACCAGGCGCGTTGCCCCCAAACGCTGCGCGAAAAAATCGGCCTGAGCTTGCAATAAGGATTGCACATTGGCTTTTACGGCGGATGAGGTGCAGATCACGGCATCCCAGGGTTGCACCGGCGCACTCAGCCATTCGACGATCGCGTCCATCGCGCGCGCAGACGAGGTGGTGTGAGTGATCCCGCAAAGGCTCCACGCCGTGTGGCCATAGGCTGCGCGATGCCAGGCATAACTACCAATGCCAGGTCCGGGGTAATAAACACATCCCGGATGGGAGAGTTGGCCCAGCGAAGCATTTTGAATCACATGGACGGGCTCTTGCCGCCCCATCGATTGCGCAGTCTGTGCAAAGACTTTGCTGTGCTCAGATTGCTCAACCTGAACCCAAAAATCCAGCGGCGGTGCGTGGTCGAAAAAGCCTCGCAAAAACGACTCACCCGCTGCGTTTCTTCCCATCAGCTTCGGACCACGGGTGGTGTAGGCTTCGGGATGGTAGTAAATGCAAGGGTTCATGGGTCGATGCGCTTAATCGGGCGGGGAAGTTTAGCAGCCCCCTAAGCTCGAAACATTGGCCTTCAGCAAGCTAGACCATCTCGACCCGAAGCCCTGCGCTTAGCGCAGCATCGCGCTGGCCACAAGGCTTTAAGCGATGGCCGTCTGGACACTATGCTCCTGGGTTTGCAGTAGTTTTGTCTAAGCCTGTAGACAAAAGCGCATTGCAAGATAGCATGATTAGGAATTAACTTTTTAAACAATCTTATTGCACCAGCACCTAAGCAACCCTAAGCCAATAAGGCAATCGTC
>DENJ01000069.1:2409-16999 GCA_002359635.1 Burkholderiales bacterium UBA2647 | reverse complement strand
CGGATTGCGGCCGCCGCTTTTGCGGCAACTCGCAAATAGATGATGCGATGACCTGAGTGTTCCACACCTAACCGGGCAGCGATTCCACGACAACCTGGACACCTTTAAGGCATACGTGGGGTCAATCCTTGATCGAGCAACAATCCCCGCCGCCTTTGGCTTCGGACGTCATTGGCTCCACGTATCCAACCTGTCGCGCGTGGAAATCAGTGGCGGTCTAGGAGTGGCTCTCGCGCTTCCCGGGCTTCAACGAAAAGCCGGACCGGAAAACCAACTCGTCCGAAGGCGCGGGTGCGCGAAAAGCCCAGCATTTTCAACACAATTATTCGCTGAGGCATATCAGCCCTTGAGCTCGAGCCGTTCCAGAAAGCCGTCGACCAGGCCGGGCGGGGCCTTCACGACGTGCTCGGTGGCGGGGAATCTGCCCGAATGCACGTCTGCGATGAACTCCTTGAACGCCGCAACGCGTTCGGCCTGCAACTCCTGCTTCAGCCTGAAGAAGTCACGGTACTGCTTGGTGTGGCGCGGGTAGGGCGGACCATTGTTGCCAAGGATATCGTCGGCGAACAGGAACTGGATGTCGCCGCCACCGCCTGCGCCGATCGACGAGGTAAGGAGCGTGGTGCGCCTGCTGATCTCGAGCAGTAATTCAGCGGGGATCACCTCGACCTCGACCGCCCAGGCCCCAGCGGCCTCGAGCTTCTTGATCTCTTGATACACCCACAGCGCCTCGTCGACCGTCTTGCCCACCGCACGCAGTCCGCCGGTCCATGTGCTGCGACGGGGTACCAGCCCGGCATGCCCTTCGATGGGAATGCCGGCCTCGCTCGCAGCGGCCACAAAACGCGGTGACCACTGGCACATGATGCCGTCAGCACCGATTTCCATCGCTTGGTAGCCGATGCGTACGGCCTCGTCCGCTGTGGCCGCGGCTACTAGCGGCACCGAGAACGACATGAAGGTGTTGGGCGCGGCGCGGCGCACCGCCGCAGCCAGATCGGGACGCTTCGGGTCGAAGCGCACCTTCATGGTGTCGATGCCTGCCGCCTCCGCGGCGGCGGCTTCTTCGGGCGTGAAGGCCAGGGTCTCGGTCAATATCCGCTTGCCCTTCTGGTCGCGCAGATCCTTAACGGTGTAGTTGCGGGTGCCATAGGCTCCGCCGAGGGTCATGACGCGCTTTAGTCCGCGTTGCGCCGCATCTCGCGCTGGAATGCCACCGTCCCCGGTTGCGTGGGTTGCCATCTTAAGTTTCTCCTTGTTGCGAATCAATAATAGGACTTAAACGCCGCCTCCAGGCTTAAGGTTGCTCACCCCCAAACAGCGAAACGCTCCAGATGTTCGTCCGAGTCGCGAAAGTGCTGCGTGATGACGGTCAAGCGGTGGAAGGTTTACTAATACGCGAAAGGACTTCCGGCTTCTCGACATTAGCCATGGGCGCAAAGATTGGCATGCCGGAATGTCAATCTCAAACCTCCTCAAGAAGGAGAAATCCTATGACTAAGATTACCCGAGACGGTTTGTATCTGGCTAAAAATGTCATATGAGTCCATGCCGAAAATGCTGCCGGTTAAGTGGTTCCCAATTGCGCTTTGAAACTTGAGAAGTTATTGCCCTGATGCCTTCAATTGCCCGCAGGCTGTGTGATTGAAGCGTAAGCAAATATCGGCCCAACCAATGGCGCAGCCGACTAATCAACAGTGGATTTTAAAGTCCTTGGTGCCATCCCGTCATCGACCCACCCCGCTTCGCATGCCGACAAAGGGGCACGTGGGGCGCCACGGGCCCGTTTGCGTGCTTAGTCCGACTCAGCCGCGTGCGAAATGCTCGAGCAAAAGCGCGGCCAGCTCTGTCGGCTTCTCTTCAGGAATAAAATGTCCGCAGTCCGCAATCACTGCGCTGGTCACGTTGCTGGCCACCTCGCGCAACGCCGCTGCGGGCTCATCTCCGCGACCGCGTGCTTCGGAGCGTCCGCCACCTACGCCCAGCACTGGCATGGGCAAGCGCAATCCGGCCGCAACCAGGGCTCGATTATCCTCCGCATCCCGCTGCATGTTGCGATAGAGCGCAAAGCCGGCGCGCAGAGCGCCCGGCTGGGTGTAGGTGCGCAAGTACTCGTCGATGTCGTCCGAGCCGATCGCGCCCCGCTGCCACGAGAAGGCCTCGTAGAACCAACCCAGGTACTCGCGTTCGCGGCCATGCACCAGCGCCTCGGGCAGGTCAGGCGTCATGTGGAAGGCATGGTGCCAACGCCTGCCGCCCTGGGAGAAGTCCGGTCCGATGCCCGGCGGGGTCACGTCTAGCAGTGCCAGCGTGCGGATCGCCTCGGGATGCCGGGATGTAAGTGCAAAGGCGACCGGTCCACCCCAGTCATGGCCGACCAAGTGCCACTGCTTCAGACCGAGAGAGCCCGACAACAGTTCCCACAGGTCGGCGGCAAGCGTCTTCTTGTCGTAGCCGTCCGCGGGTCGCGAACTGTCCCCCAGACCGCGCAGGTCGGGCGCGATGACCCGATAGCAGGAGGCCAGCAAGGGGATCACATGGCGCCATTCAAACCATGTGGACGGCCAGCCATGGACCAGCACTACGGGATCGCCTAACCCGGCGGTGACGTAATGCAGGGCGACCTTGGAGAGTCTGGCATTGTGATGTTTGATTTCCATGATTCAGCGCACCTTCAGAAATGGCACGTTTTATTATCGCAGTCGGACCGCCAAGGCTCACCTAGCGTACAGGCACAATGCGCCCTCCGCCCGGGTGGCCGGTGGTGCACCTCGGCCGCCCCATGCGTGCCAGTCGCCGACCGCAAGTGGCGCATCGGGTTCGAAGCGCAGGCCGATGGCGAGCTTGCCCGTCATGAACAGGTCCTGCACTGCGGCAAACGCCGGATGCTTGACGCCGACGTCGATCACCCAGGCAAGCGGCATTCCGTCGGCAAGCAGGCTGCGCTGAAACTCTGTGAGGCGGGCATCGCGGACCCCGGAAAGCGTTAGGCCGGCAGCGATCGCAAAAGCCGCTACGGCGCCGGCTGCCTCGCCGATATTCCATTCGACAGGGTGAAGTCGGTAGGAACCGTTGGTGATATGGGTAGTGCCGATGTTTTTACAGCCTGCGATCAGGTTGCAGGTGCGTACGGGCAATAATGCGCCCAGCGGAATCTGGAACGGCCGGGTCCGACAGCTAATGCCGACATCCTCGGGTCCGGCGCGATGGATGTCGATCGGGTACCAGCCAATGCCGACCGAATCGTCAAAATGCGCTGCCCGCGGCCCAGCCTGGAAGTGCGCCGACACTTCCTCTTCGACCACCGTCTTATGCGCAACGATTCGCCGTGATTCGCGGATGTACGGAAACTTCGACAGACCGTCGGCGGTACCCATCAGGTCGGGGCGCAGTCGGAGTTCCGGCGCGCCGCGGCTACAGGCCTCAACCGGCGCTTCGGTTTGAAGCCAAAGCAGGAACCCCAGGCTAACCCGCTTGGCGTCCTGCAGAGCCGCCGCCACTTCCCCCGCAGGCCGATCAATGATGCTCCGGTCACGGTAGTCATTGCTGGGCCAATTGATCATAGCCAGGTCATAGGGCACCTGCGTGCCGAACTGGCTGGCCGCGAGTAACCGGCGATAGGTCCACAGCCCGCCCTTTGTGCCGGGCATGCGCTCAAACAGCTTGTATTCAAGCCAGCCACTATCCTCTCCGTAGATTTCGCCGCCATGCACCTCGATGGTTAGGCTGTAGGGCTGAGCATCGCGGTAGTGCACGTATCTGTGCGGCGCAGGAATGACATGGTTCTCTCCGTCCGGTCGACGCTCTGCGACGAATGGATAGGTGAAGCTTTGCACGCAATGAGGTTTGGGGGCCTGCGGTTGCGCGTGAGTTTCGCCTGTCTGAGCCACGCTCTCCGCGCCGACGCGGTAGTCGACACCTGCCAACGGCAGCAAGTCGCCCAATTCGGTTGCGTCAATCACCATCGCGGCGCGAAAGCTGATCAGGTGGCCCACTTCAAGATCCAGGGCGGTGAGCGACCTTATCTGGCCCTCTTCTGCGTCAGCAGCCACCGTCTTGGTCCGGAAAAAAATGCTCAACATACCGCTTGCCACGAAAGGTGCGAGCATGTCGTACATATAGCGGGACGCGACCGCCGGCTCGAAAGCCAAGCGTGTGACCCAGCACGCGCCGGGATTGAATGCGGGATCCTTTCCAGCCGCGCCTGCACACGTGCGATAGTGATCGCGCAGCCGGTCGCGCAACCCGTAGTAGCTCGCGGTTCCACCGAATGACTCGATGTAATCATGCTCGTCTAGGGCAGAGTTGCCCTGCGCGCTCAGTTGCCCACCCAACCAGTCTGTTTCCTCAATGAGGCAGGTGCGACGTCCCCTCCTCGCGGCTGCCAGCGCCGCGGCCACGCCGCCGGTGCCGCCGCCGGCTACGAGCACCTCGCAATCTATCTCTCGATCGGCCGGGCGGTCCGGCACCCTCACCAGGGCGTTTGCCGCATCCCCGTCTGGGGGAACGCTCATCACATCGACCAGTTCGTCGAGGCGTCTTTCCATAGCGGTCCGGGGAGGGCTATCGCGTCATAGTGCTGGGAAGCCAAAGCGCGATCTGCGGGAATGCGATCACTAGGCCGAGCGAAACGATTTGCAGTGCCATGTAGGGCCATATGGAGCCGAAGATGTCGCCCAGCGTGATGTCGGGTGGGACCACTCCTTTCAGGTAGAACGCAGCCGGACCGAATGGCGGCGATATGTAGGAGATCTGCATGTTCATGCAGAACAGTACGCCTAGCCATACCAGGTCGAACCCGAGCTTGGAGGCCACCGGCACGAAGATCGGCGCGGTCAGGAGCAGGATGCCGATCCAGTCGATGAAACACCCCAGGATGATCCAGATGATCATCATAATGATGATCACGCCCATCGGCCCGACCGGCAGTCCAGCCATCGCATCCTGTATCAGCTTGGTGCCACCGGCCAACGTGTAGACGCCGATCAGTGCCGAGGAGCCGAAGAACAGCCAATAGAGCATCGCGGTGACCTTGGTGGTGTTGCCAACCGCTATGCGGAGCCCTTCCCAGGTAAGCTTGCGATTGATCGTCGCCGCAACCAGAGCGCCGATCACGCCCACCCCAGCGGCTTCGGTGGGCGTAGCCCAACCCATGTAGAGGGTGCCCAGCACGCTGAACGCCACTAGAGCTGGGAGGATCAGCTCCTTGAGCAGCGCGAGTTTCTCGCCTAGAGTCATCGCCAGCTCATCGGCAGAGGCCGGCGGCGCAATTTCCGGCTGCAGCTGACAGCGTACGATGATGTAGACGATGTACATGCCGGCCAGCATTAGCCCCGGGATCACCCCCGCTATGTAGAGCTGGCCGATCGAGACGCCCGCGGTCAGGCCAAACATGATGAACACCACGCTGGGCGGTATCAGCGTGGCTAGGCCACCGCCAGCGCAGATGCATCCCAATGCCAGCTCCTTCTTGTATTTCCTTTCAAGCATGGCGGGCAGCGCGACCACGCCCATGGTGACGATTTCCGCGCCGATCACGCCGACCATTGCGGCCATAAGCGCGCACGAGATGATCACTGCCACCGCTAAGCCGCCGCGGATGCGTCCAGCCCATACGTGCACCGCGCGGAAAATCGCCTCGGCGATGCCGGCTCGCTCTAAAATACAGGCCATGAAAATGAACAGCGGCACCGAGACCAGCACGTAGTTGCTCAACAGTGTGAACATGCGGCTGACGATCAGGTTCAAGCCAGGCATGCCGAACAGCACCACCGCGAATACCACCGCCACTGCGCCGGTGGCGAAGGCCAGCGGCAGACCGGTGAGAAGCGTCACGGCGAAAACCGTCACGAATAGGAGACTCAGAAGTTCTATGCTCATCTGTCATCAACCCCGCGCACCCAGCCGAGGTCACGCAACTGGTTAGCGATGCCCTGCAGCAGGAGTAGCAAGCCCGCAAGGGGGATGGCGATCTTGACCGGCCAGATAGGAGGATTCCACGGTGTGCCGGTGGTCTCGCCGATCTGGTACGAGTTCCACGCGTCGTTGCCTCCGGCCCAGATCAGCGTGAGCACATAGGCTAGGAAGAACACGAACGTGAACGCGTCGAGTCGGCTGCGGGTACGTGCCGACAGTTTTTCGTAGATGACGTCAATGCGCACATGGCGACGGTGCAGGAGCGCATAGCCGCCAGCAAGTAGGTAGGCCATCGCGGACAAGTAGATTGTGGTTTCGTTGCCCCACGGGGTCGGCGCGCCGAACGCCGTACGTGCAACCACCTCGTAGAGCACTGTCGCGGTCACGGCGATGATCGAAAACCCCCAGAACAGCCCGGCCCTTTCATTAACGCGATCGATCAGATCGCAAGAGCGCCCTAGCAGGCCTTTAAGGGGTCTTTGGGCGGCGCCGCCTGAATGCCGCGCCGATGAAGTCATGCAACAAGCCCGAGGTCCTTCAGCCAGGCAAGCTGAGAGTCGTAGGCACGTTTTGCCAGCGGACCTTTCTTGGACCAGTCTTCCCAAGTCTTGTGCGCAAGGTCCCGGATCTTGCCCTGCTCTGCGTCGTCCCAGACGATGCGGTTGACGCCCTTCTTCTTCAGGTCGATCAGCACGCGCACGTCATCGACGGCGACGCGTTGGATTTGGTCCCAGGTCCATTCGCGCACCGCGGTCGAAACCGTTAACTTGACGTCTTCGGGCAGCGCTTTCCACGCGGCCATGTTGACACTAAACTCCTGTACCGGCATCGAATGGCCGACAATGACGGGGAACTTGGCGACTTCATGGAAGCCCATGCGCTGGTTCATCGAGATGGTGGCCCAGTCGGCAGCATCGACCACCCCCTTGTCGAGCGCCGAATAGACTTCGCCGCCAGGCAGCACCACGATAGAGGCTCCGAGCTTGGTAAGGACCTCCGCGGTCATGCCCTGCGGGGAGCGGATCTTCACGCCCTTGAAGTCGGCCATGTTGCGGATCGGCTTCTTGGCGACGATCGCTTCGACGCCCCACCAGCTCACGCCAACCGGATACACGTTGAATTTTGCGTAGGCCTCCCGCAACATGTCTAAGCCGCCCTTTTGGTAGTACCAGGCCTCCGCCTGCCAGGGGTGGGTGTAGCCGAACACGAAGTCGCTAATAACCGCCAGCCCCGGGTCCTTGCCCGAGAAGTAGCCGGGCCAGGAGGAGTGACCCTGTAGGACGCCGGCAGACACTGCATCGAGCGTCTCGAACGGGCCAGTCACTGCGCCAGCCGCGAACGGTGTAATTTCCAGCTTGCCGGAGCAGAGCTTGTTGATGCGGCCGCACAAATCCTCAAACACCTTGTAGGTTAGCTCGGCCGAACTCCACATCGATTGCATTTTCCACTTGACCGGCTGCTGTGCCGCGACCACTGCCGGTGCACCGGCGACCCCCGCCCCAGCTCCGGCAACGCCTGCTGTGCGTATAAACCCGCGTCTGTCCATTGAAGTCTCCTTGGATTGGCGTGTCCCAGGGGTTTGGTGGACACCTGACCTTTTGCGGTTTGTGAAAGTCACACGAATTATGATATTAGTACCATATCAGCGTGTCAAGCAGATCTAAATGTTCGTCGCCTTGCGGGGATCATGCATTATCGGGGTGACATGATGCCCCGCGACAGCTGAATCTTTACGCAAACGTCCGCATGGCCACCAGAAAAACAAGCGAATCCCAGATCCGTTTACCCGAGACCAAGAGCAGCCTCTCAGAGCAGGCCTTTAACCGGCTCGAGGAAATGATCGTGACACTGCGGTTGCCGCCCGGAAGCCTCTGGTCAGAGGCGACCCTGAGCGAGACCCTCGGAATCGGCCGAACCCCGGTTCGAGAGGCGGTTCAGCGCCTCGCCGAGGACCACCTCGTGGTGATTTTGAAGCGCCACGGCATTCGCATCGCCGAGATCAACGACCCGGAGCAGTTGCTGGTGCTCGAGACCCGTCGTGAACTCGAACGGCTCATCGCCACCCGTGCCGCGCGGCGAGCGTCGAGCGCGGATCGCCAGTCGCTTGCCGGCATGGCAAGGGCACTGCTGGCCGCGGGGCGCGCTGGCGATGTCACCGAGATGCTGCGCCACTACTTCGTTGCGAAGAAGTTCCTGGCGCACTGTGCTGGCAACCGGTTTTCCGAACAAGCGATCGCGCCGCTCCACACGCTCTCGCGGCGTTTCTACTTCATGCACCATCGCGAGCTGAATGACCTTTCTGTTGTCGCCCAACTTCATTCGGACCTGCTCGGCGCGGTTGCCGCCGGCGACGAGCGCGAGGCCGGCGCAGCGAGCGATCGTCAGGTCGACTACGCCGAGGCATTCACCAAGCGCGTCATCACACGGGGATTCTGAACCATCGTGATGACTGGCAGACGCAGTTTGGCTTGTTTTGATTCTATTGATATGTTAGTAATATAGTCAAATCGGAGTTAACATCCGCATCGTCGTGTATGCATCACCAGTTCGGAGAGCGAGGAGCGCCATGCGTTTAACCCCCCAGCAGGTAGGCGACTACCATCGAAACGGTTATGTCTTCCCAGTCCGCGTGTTGAGCGCCGATGATGCGAGCCACTACCGTCGCCGCCTTGAATCACACGAGGCGCAGGCCGGTAAACCGCTGCAAGGCAATTTCCGCCACAAGACCCACCTGCTGTTCACCTGGGCCGACGAACTCGTCCATCATCCCGCGATTCTTGACGCGGTAGAGGATGTGATCGGCCCGGACATCTTGTGCTGGACAACCAATTTCTTTATCAAGGAAGCCTCCAGTCCGGGCTTCGTCTCTTGGCACCAAGATTCTACCTACTGGGGGCTGGACCCCGACGACGTCATCACCGCTTGGGTGGCCTTTACCGAAGTCACGCCTGACAACGGCTGCATGCAGTTCATCCCGGGGTCGCATAAGGTCGAGCAGTTGCCGCATGTGGACACCTTCCACCGCGACAACCTGCTCTCGCGCGGCCAGGAAATCGCGGTGGAGGTCGACAAGTCCAGCGCAGTCGGCATCCCCCTGAAGGCCGGAGAGATGTCGTTGCATCACATCAAGCTGGTTCACGGCTCGGATGCCAATCGCACACTCGACCGGCGTATCGGCCTGGCGATCCGCTACATCCCCACTTACGTGCGGCAGACCAAGGTGCGGGATAGCGCCATGCTCGTGCGCGGGTCGGACAACTATCACCATTTCGATTACGAGCCGCGCCCGGTGGCCGACCTGGACGATGCAGCGCTGGCGGCACACCAAGAGTCGGTTAACCGCCAGGTCAAGGCGCTCTACTCGGGCACCGACAAGCAGGCGTTTCGCGCCTGAACAGTGCCCCGCAGCCGCACAAGTCAAACAGGAGGCTCGCATGACCCCAGAACAGATCCTCGCCATTCCGCCGCGCGTGCTCACTCAGGCGCAGCGCGAAGCCTACTTCAACGACGGCTATATCCTGCTGCCAGCCATAATCGGCGACGAGTGGGTGGAGCGCCTACGAGCTGCGACAGAGGAACTGGTGGAACGCAGCCGAAAGGTCAGCGTCTCCGACCGAGTATTTGACCTCGAGCCCGACCACCGCCCTGATGCCCCGCGTCTGCGCCGCGTCAGCAACCCTGTCGAGCAGCACCCGGTATTCTGGGAGTACGTCAACGAATCGGTGCTGCCCGATGCCGTGGCCGACCTGGTCGGGCCAGACGTGAAGTTCCACCACTCCAAGCTAAACTTTAAATGGAAGCAGGGCGGCGAGGAGGTTAAGTGGCATTACGACATCTCGTTCTGGCCGCACACCAACTACTCGCCGCTCACGGTGGGAACTTACATATACGAGTGCGGCATGGAGCAGGGCCCACTGGGCGTCATCCCACGAAGCCACGAGATTGAGCCAATGCCCACCCAGTACGACGTCAGCGGCAAATGGGTGGGCTGCCTTTCGGAGGCCGACGTTGCGCGGCTCTGTACCTCCCGCGCGGTGTACCTAACCGGGCCTGCCGGTTCGCTCACCTTGCACAATTGCCGCACCGTCCACGGCTCGCCGCGCAACGACTCCGACCTCGGCCGGCCGCTTCTACTTTATACGCTCAGCTCGGCAGACGCCTTCCCTTACACCGGTAATCCCATAAAGTCCAGCTACGATCAATCCATTATCCGCGGCAAGCCCGCGGTCTATGCTCACCACGACCCGCGACCCTGCCTGATGCCGCCCGACTGGTCGCGCGGCTACACTTCGATCTTCTCACTGCAGCAGCAGGAGAACGAGGCCGTAGCGCGTGGCGCTATAGACACCGCGGTCATCTAAGGCTAGTCGGGACCGGCATAATCCAGTGCGCAAAGTGCGCGGCATTTTGCAAACGCCATTATCTTGCGCACCTATCCATAGCCTGAAGATGCGCCTCGATCCTCGGCATAACAGATAGCGCGCTGCATGGAACGGCAATGCGCAGGGGTTCGCAGGGGGCCCAAGGCGGCTTGACGGCTTGGTAACAATGGGGGCACGCAACTGCCCTCACTTCCTCAAACCGAGGCGGTGTCGTTGTGGGGCGACTCTCTTACCGTCGCCCAGACTAGCGATCTATCATGAGTTTGTACCGAGGACTCGCATCATCGATCTGGCTTATTGCCGAGGGAGAAACATGGAATCACAATTCCGATCAAATATTTGGAATATTGTCTGATTTGAACGTCTGAACGACAGTCCTCCCCAATGCTGTTCTGCAACGCAGCCCGGAACCAACCCGGAATGGCGTGTTGGTCGGCGGTCTTGCACAAAAGAAGGCTCACCTGCATCGTTGTCATGCCCAAGCGCATATTCAGGATGGCGATCCTGCCCATTGCCTCCACCTAGTCGGCGGCGCGACGAGGGGCAATGCTCAGCAGTAGCGACTGGGCCACTATCGCTAGGTTCTGAAGGTATGTCGGGGTTTCGACAGTGGGCAGAGGTGCCGACAAACCTTCGCGCAGGAACACCTCATTAAGAGCGTGGCGCACACTTGATTCAGGGCGCTGAAGCACCCACTCGGCCTCGGTCAGGTGCCGCAGTGTCATTCGCCTGATCTTACGCAACGGGTTTGCGGGGTGCGCAACGAGACACACCTCGTCACTGTAAAGCGGCAGGATTGATAAACCTTCGGCCTTGAGGCCAAGCGGCGGGCCATCGGCTGGCAGGCGTCCTATCACTGCATCAAGTTCCCCAGCCTGCAACTGCACTAGTAACTGCTGCGATGAACCCTCCTTAACCTTAAGGGCGCGGCAGCGCGAAAGCGCGCTATGGTATGGGGTAGATAGGTGACAAAGGCCTGCGGCACCGCTCCAACACGCAGCACCAAGTCGCTTCCCTGCGCTAACCCCTCCAGGGCAGCGGCAAAGTCGCCAAATTCACGCTTCAATGTTCGCATCTTGTCAAGTAAGCGCAGCATCTCGCAGGCGGGGGTCATACCGCTTCGACTCCGGATGAACAGGGCCAAGCCCAGCAGTCTCTCAAGGTCATTGAGCATGCCAGTGGCTGCGGGCTGGCTGATGCTCAAGAGCTTGGCAGCCTTGTGCAAGGTGCCGTGTTCCACAAGGTAGTCGACCAGCATTACATGGCGCAGTTTGAGATGTGACAAAGACGCAGCAATTGGGGTCGGCAAGATAAGCGTAGATTATTCAACAACCTAAAAAGTCGAAGATACGCCTTTCATCCATCGTGCTAAAGTCGAATCAAATTCAACATTGGTGTGCTTGCCCAGAGAGGACGACATTGCATGTGGTGGAGTAGGGGCAAAAGCGCGCTAAGTTTGCGCCGCACCACAATGGTGGCCCTTTTCGGCTGGCTGGGCATGCCGGCCCACGCGGCTTGGCCCGACGAGCAGGTGATTCGGATCATTGTGCCGCAGGCCGCCGGTGGCACCAACGACACTGTTGCCCGACTCATCAGCAACGAGCTGTCGCGGGCTCTCAAGCAGACCGTCATCGTGGAGAACCGGCCCGGCGCTTCGGGAGCCATTGGCATGCAGCAGGTAGCCCAAGCCAAGCCCGACGGATATACCATGGGTCTTGCTTCAGACTCGACAGCGATGCTTGATGCTCTCCGGCCCACGTTGCGGTGGAAGTTTCAGCGTGACCTCTCAGGCATCGCCATGGTGGGCGATCAGCCTATCAGCCTAGCCGTGCCTTCCGGCTCGCCGTACAAGACGCTAGCCGACTTAGTCCGGGACGCGCGAGCGCAATCGGGCAAGCTGTCATATGGCACATCGGGGATTGGCACATCGCAGCATGTGGTGGGTGAATGGTGGTCGAAGCTGGCTGATGTGCAGATGGTGCATGTCCCTTACAAAGGCGGTGGCCAGGCCTCGGCCGATCTGGTGGCTAATCAAGTTCCAATGGCCGTTCTAGGCCTGGCACCCATGTTGGTGCAGCACCGAGCCGGTAAAGTACGCATACTTGCGGTCACCTCGCAACAGCGCAATCCGAACTTGCCCGATGTGCCGACCCTTGCAGAGTTAGGCTATTTTCAAATCACCATCACACAGTGGGCAGGGGTCGTAGCCCCCACAGGATTACCAGAACCCGTGGCACGTCGGCTCAGCGACGAAATCGGCCGCATTGTGCAAATGCCCGAGATTCAAAAAAAGCTTCTGGAGGGTGGCATTACGCCGTCCACACTTCGCGGTGCCGCCTTCGACAAGTTCCTTAAGGACAGCGTCTCTAACTGGGAGCGGCTGATCCCTACCCTGAACATCACGCTGGTTAACTAACCCATCCTCAAGATCGTTTCCGTTAACTGTGTCCTCACCGTTTGCCACATCGCCTCCTGAGCGCCAGCCCCACATTGTGCTGATCCTGGCCGACAACCTGGGTTGGGGTGAACTCGGTTGCTATGGTGGAGGTGAATTGCGCGGCGCGCCCACGCCCCGCATCGATGCGCTGGCCGCGCAAGGCATGCGTTTCCTGAACTTTAATGTCGAGAGCGATTGCGTGCCCACCCGGTCGGCTTTGATGACGGGACGGCACCCCATTCGCACCGGTGCCTTACAGTCGGTTCCGGCCGGATTGCCACAAGGTATTCACCCCTGGGAAATCACCATAGCCCAGCTGCTGTCGGATGCAGGCTATGCCACGGCCATGTACGGCAAGTGGCATCTGGGCGATCGCGAAGGGCGCTACCCAAAAGACAGGGGGTTTGACCACTGGTATGGCATCCCCCGCACCACCAACGAAAGTATGTTTACCGAGCAGATTGGCTTCGACGCTGAGGTGGTCGATATTCCGCATGTAATGGAGGGGCGGCGTGGAGAACCTGCACGCCAGTGCGAGCCCTATGATTTGGAGATGAGACGGCGCATTGATGCCGAGCTAATCGAGCGCAGTTGCCGTTTCATCAGCGAGCAGTCGACCAGTTGTCGTCCGTTTTTTCTGTACGTCCCTCTCACCCAACTGCATTACCCCACCTTGCCGCACCGGGACTTTGAGGGCACCACGCGCAAGGGCGACTTTGCTGATTCACTCGTGGAAATGGACAGCCGAGTAGGGCAGGTGCTTGACACCATTGACGCTTGTGGCCTAGCCGAAGAAACCCTGTTCATCTTTGCGAGTGACAACGGGCCCGAGTATCGACGGCCCTGGCGCGGTAGTGCCGGTATGTGGACAGGCACGTACCACACCGCAATGGAGGGCGCTTTGCGGGTGCCGCTGATCGTACGCTGGCCGTGCAAGGTGTCGGCGCAGCGGGTGACCAATGACATCGTACACGTGGTCGACCTGCTGCCCACTCTGGCCAGGGCCGCCGGAGCCCAATTGCCCAAGGACCGCATCATCGACGGTGTGGACCAACTGGACTTCTGGACCGGGAGACAGCCCAAGTCCAACCGTGAGGGCTTTGTCTACTACATCAAGACCGAGCTGCGTGCGGCCAAATGGCGCGATTGGAAGATGCACTTTTCATGGGAAGTGGAGCCCAATGACGGGGTTAAGCACTTGGAGACACCCTACCTGTTCAACCTAGTGCAGGACCCAAAGGAACAAAGCGATGTAAACGCCGAGCAGGGTTGGGCACGTGGCCCAATCCGAAAGATGGTCTTTGCCTTCCAAGCCACGCTCAAAACGCATCCGCCTATCCCACCGGGCGCGCCCGACGATTACTTGCCCACGCCTTCTTCGAAGATCAGTACTTAGGCCTCTATATTGGGGTCAGGTTCCTGCTGAGTTCGAGGTAGCTCGTCCCGGGACCTTCCCCGAAGTTGCTTGTTCACGTATTTAGATGCCTGCTAACACCCTCTGGAGACTGATTGAGGCACGTATTCAATCACAAAGAGCATATGCGTAATCGTGGAAATCGCCTTACCCGAATCATCTTGAGAAGTAACAATAAGGTTGTTCCGTGTTTTGATGTTCACCGCGCGACACTAAGCAGGAACTAAGCGCCAACAGCGAAGGCGCCAGCTTGCTGCTGGCCTCATCGTCGCAGGACTGTATTCCTTGCCTTGGCGCAGAGTTGACTTTCTTTCAAGACGAAGCGTCCATTGAGTCGTTCTAATCATTTTTGGAAAGCTCATGGACGTTTTACATTTCAGTCAAAAGCAATTAGCCCAGAGGTGGTCCATCTGTGAAACAACCTTAGAGCGTTGGCGCTCT
>DENJ01000069.1:1885-2366 GCA_002359635.1 Burkholderiales bacterium UBA2647 | reverse complement strand
GGGTAGCGGGCAAGATTCCTGCCAACCTTAAGCAATGCGCTGAGGCAACAGATTACCTCCGGCATACAACCATGCCCTCTGCAAGCAAAGACACTTCTTTGACCGTAAGCACGTTTGGAATTGTCCCACCCCAATCGGTTTAAACTTCCCCCGACGGCTATCGATCAGATCACTTTTCAAGCGTTCGTTCAAATTGACTTTAAAGAAACTAGGCAAATGATCGACAAATTCATGGCTTCAGCTGAACAAGCAGTTGCCGATGTATCCAATGGGTCAACGATCTTAGTATCCGGCTTCGGGGGCGCAGGCCTACCGAGCTGCCTACTCGCAGCTCTCGTCAGAATAGGCGCAAAGGATCTTGTCATCATCAGTAATAACGCTGGTAATGCAGGCAACGGCATTGCGCAACTCGTGGCAGCGGGTAGAGTCCGCAAGATTATTTGCTCTTTCCCAAGGCAGCCTGATTCGGGAGAATTCGAAA
>DENJ01000069.1:273-1850 GCA_002359635.1 Burkholderiales bacterium UBA2647 | reverse complement strand
TCTGAGCGCATCCGAGCTGGCGGCGCTGGCATTGCGGGCTTCTATACACCGACCGCGTTTGGTACCGAGCTCGCGGCCGGTAAAGAGGTGAAAGTATTTGATGGTGTTGGCCATGTCCTTGAGCGAGCAATTCGAGCCGACTGGGCATTTATAAGAGCTAGAACAGCTGATCGTTGGGGTAATCTGACCTACCAAAAAACGGGGCGAAACTTCGGCCCCGTCATGGCCACTGCGGCACGATGCACTGTTGCGCAGGTTGCGGAGCGCGTTGAGTTGGGATCGATTGATCCAGAGCATGTAATCACGCCAGCAATTTATGTCCATCGGCTTGTAAAGGAGTAACCGACAAATGTTCTATAGCAATCTAAAGCGTCGGAATCCGGATGAAATAGCCCAGCGAGTTGTTCAAGATATTCCAGAAGGTGCGCACGTGAATCTTGGCATTGGAATGCCCATGCGAATCTCAAATCATCTTCCGAGAAATCGCGAAATTCTGTTGCAGAGTGAAAACGGACTCTTAGGGATGGGACCGCTGGCGGCTGCCCATGAAGTTGACACCGAGCTGGTCAACGCGGGCAAACAACCTGTCACGATGCTACCAGGCGCATCGCTGTTTAACCATGCGGAGTCCTTTGCGATGATCCGGGGTGGCCACCTTGATATATGCGTACTCGGTGCTTTTGAAGTTTCTGTCAACGGTGATTTGGCGAATTGGCGCACCAATGACGATGATGCGATTCCTGCCGTGGGTGGAGCAATGGACCTTGCGCATGGTGCAAAGCTTTTATTTGTGATGATGGATCACCTTACAAAAAATGGACAATCTAAAATTGTCAACCGCTGTACATACCCACTCACTGCGTCGCGAGTCGTTGATAAAATATACACCGATCTTGCAACACTCGCGATAGAAGACTGTGGCGTTCGAGCGATTGATTGGATACCGGATCTTGAATTCGATCAACTGCGGGAAATCACGGGCGTTGATCTTCTGGCTCCGAGATAGCTCTAGTTTGTAAAGAGATGAGTTTTATGAACGTTATACTCAAACAATTCATTATAATTTGTATCTGTTTTTTTTCGTCATCACTTTCGGCTCAAGAATATCCAGTCCGTCCCATCAAGATCATTGTTGGCTTTTCCCCTGGGGGCGCGGCTGACTCAGTTGGAAGGGCTCTAGCCGAGGGCATGTCTGCTAGGTTGGGTCAGCCGATCGTAGTTGAAAATAGACCGGGCGCCAATGGGAACTTAGCAGCAGACCTCGTAGCTCGGTCCGCACCAGATGGTTACACCCTCTACTTCCCCTCGGTAGGACATGCAGTCAATGTCAGCTTGTATAAGCGACTTACCTACGACCCGGTCAAAGATTTCACACCGATTGGTAAGGTCTTCACAGCACCGAACATGTTGGTCGTACCAGCCAAGTCGCCTTTTCGATCAGCAAACGAACTGATTGCATTCGCTAAAGCGAACCCCAAGAAGCTCAACTTTGCTTCCAGTGGACAGGGGACTTCAGTTCACCTCTCGGCAGAGTTATTCATGCGAATGGCTAATATCGAGATGATTCATGTGCCCTA
>DENJ01000069.1:0-224 GCA_002359635.1 Burkholderiales bacterium UBA2647 | reverse complement strand
GTGCGGTCCGGACAACTTCGCTCATTGGGCGTCACCACCGCAAAACGAAGTTCTGCAGCGCCGGATATTCCAAGCATTTCAGAAGTTGCGCTTCAAGGATATGAAATGTCGACTTGGTACGGGCTGGTCGGTCCAGCTAATTTGCCTGCCGATATCGTCCAAAAATTAAACGCAGCTCTTCAGTATGTATTGCAGCAGCAGAAATTTAGAGAGCGACTTCTCTC
>DENJ01000074.1:52360-118921 GCA_002359635.1 Burkholderiales bacterium UBA2647 | reverse complement strand
TGGCACCGAGCTCAATAATTGCCTTGTGTAAGCATGCTGGGGGCGCTCGATCACGCTTGATGCCTCGCCCTGCTCCACGACGCTGCCTTGGTGCATCACTGCAACCCGATCGGCGAGATACTCAACGACGCCGATGTTGTGGGTAATGAAAATGAGACTCAATCCAAGGGTGTCCCGCAAACGCGCAAGCAAATTCAAAATCTGTGCCTGCACCGAGACATCAAGTGCAGACGTGGGCTCATCGCATATCAGTACTTGAGGCTCGACGGCCAAGGCTCTCGCGATGGCGATACGCTGACGTTGCCCCCCCGAAAACTCATGCGGGTAGCGATCAAGCGCTTCGGGGCCCAAACCAACCCGCTCAAGGAGCTCAATGAGCGTAAGGCGTCTTTGAGCATCGGATGGTCCGCGACGCAAAGCCAGGATACCTTCCTCAAGAATTTGCTGAATCCGCATCCGCGGGTTCAATGAACCAAAAGGATCCTGGAAAATCATTTGCATCCGTGATTGAACCAAGCGCTTCTGGCTACGATCGCAGGGTATCAGCCGTAGCTGATCTTCCGGGAACACCGCCCGACCATCGAGCTTGGCGTCCTCGGGCAGCAAACCCATCAAGGCCTTGCCGATCGTTGTCTTGCCACAGCCGGACTCTCCGACCAATGCAAGCGTTTCGCCGCGATTCAAATCCAGGTCCGTCTCGGCGACTGCTTCAAACCACCCGCCTGACTGGCGATAGCGGACCCGCAAGCTGCGGACTTCAAGCAGTGGCGATGCGCCGCCTAAACCTGAAAACCGCGCTGCTGCCGATAAATCGGGTGGCACAGTGCCGAATACCGATGGGTTGGCTATCGAATGATCAGTGATCGATCGATCAACAGTGGATGTGTTATCTGGTGAATCTGCCAAGGATACTGCCTCGGCTTTCAACGTGATCAGGCTGTCAATTGTCCCTTCTCTCCCTGTTCGTTCGAAATCCGGGCTGTCGCCATCGCGCAAGCAACGCACCCCCCGAAGATTGTCGAGCGCCGGTTGCTGTTCCCGACAGGCCGGCAGGACCCAAGGACATCGAGGCGCAAATCGACATCCTGCAAAGGACTGACGCATCGAGGGAACAAAACCTTCGATTGCCGCCAAGCTATGCCCGCGATCGCTCGCTTTGGGAAGCGCACGCAATAACAACTTACCGTAGGGATGCCTTGGCGAGCTGAAAAAGTCGCCAACAGCTCGCGACTCGACGATTTGCCCCGCATACATCAAGGCGATGTGATCGGCCACATCCGAAACAAGCGCAAGATCATGGGTGATTAAGAGCATGGCCATGCCACGTTCTTGCTGCAATTGCTTAAGCAAAGCCATGATTTGAGCTTGAAGACTCACATCCAGCGCCGTTGTTGGCTCATCGGCAACCAATAAGTCAGGCTCAGCAGCCAATGCCATGGCAATCATCACACGCTGCTTTTGACCGCCTGACAACTCAAAGGGATAGGACCGCAAACGCCGCTCCGGGTCTGGGAGCCCCACCTTCGAAAACCATTCAAGCGCAAGCATGCCTGCTTCGCCACCCCGTGCGATGCCATGCCGCTCAATGACTTCGCGCAATTGTCTGCCAACGGTCATCACCGGGTTGAGGCTTGTTGCCGGCTCCTGAAAAATCATCGCGATTCTGCGCCCGCGAATACGCAGCATCTCCATTTCACGCAAGGCAAATAAGTCCTCGCTACCCAACAGCACCTTGCCCTTTCGAATGCTGATGCCCTCAGGCAGCAAGCGGAGTAATGACAAGGCAGTCATCGATTTGCCCGATCCAGATTCACCGACAAGCGCAAATGTTTTACCCTGATCAATCGTCATACTTAATTGATCGATCACATGGTGAACTTCGCTGTCCTGAAGTCGCTGCGGCAAGGCAACGCTGAGCCCCTCGACGCGAACCTTATCAATCCCTGACCCAGTCATGCCTTTTGTCTCGCTCGCGGATCGAAGGCATCTCTGACAGCATCGGAAAAAAGGTTCGCGCTCAGCACAAGCATCAGCATGAAGATAAAAGCTGTGGTGAGTGTCCACCACACCACCGGGGTGGCAGCCAGTTCCGCCCTTGCGGCATTAATCATCACACCGAAACTTTGGGTTTTCGGGTCGACCCCAACGCCAACATAGGACAAAACCGCCTCGGCAAGCACAAAACCCGAGAACTGCATGACCATTGAGATCAGCACGATATGCATTAAATTGGGAACGATATGTTTGCTGATAATCCCGAATGACGACACCCCAAAGGCTCGCGCAGCCTGAATGTATTCGAGCTCGCGAAGCTTCATCGCCTCGCCACGGACGAGTCGACAAAGCCCCGTAAACGCCGTCAGCCCCAGGATCAAGCATAAAAACAATAGTCTTGCGTCTGATCGCTCCAGCGCTGTGGCAAAAAGTTCGGGATGATTATCGATTGTGACTTGAAGAAGCAACACAGCCGCCGCAATCAAGAGCACGTCAGGGATCGAGGAGAGCAAGGTGTATAGATACTGGATCACCTCATCAATCCAGCCGCGAAAATAGCCCGCGATCACGCCAAGTCCCAGTGCAAGCGGCAAAACAACCAAGGTGGTCAATACCCCGATCACCAGGGCAGTTCTTATACTTTTAAGTGCGATCCAAAGCACCGAGTTACCGGTTCGATCGGTACCCAAGACGTGATAAGCGGCCGATAACTCGACAGCCCAGCACGCAAGCAGCAACAGCAGTGAACCTGCAGCAAATGCCCAGGGCCAGGGATAAGGCGATTGTCGAAATAGCCACCGCAGCAATAGTCCCAGCACCAACACCGCTGCAAGTCCTTTGACAAGCGCCTTTGCAGAACGCTCTAAAACATCGCCAAACCATTCGGTTTGAGGATTTTGAAGCTGTGCCCCACCAAACTGAAGGCGCGGGTAGTCCCTGACCGTCTGACCGTCACGTTCCATGGACTCCTTTCTAAACGATACATAAGCGAGGGGTGCCGAGTATCGTCGCTCCCTTGCCTGCACCAGTGGGGCTAATGCTCGGTCCAGTGCTGACAAGGCGTTGTCGCCCGGTCGACTTGGGTCAACCCATCGCATCGAATCCAGCAGAGCGATACACACGAAAGAGGCAAGTACAAGGCCTGAGACCATCGCCGAAGGTTTCAAAAAAACCTTTCGCCAGTTTTCCATAAGCATGGGATGGGCTCTCATCCGGATCGACCAGACGAGCGTCACAAGCACAACAGCCCAAATCAGCCAGTCGGTGGGCAACAAAGCAAGCTTCATGAAGCCCGCTCCTTAAGGACGGCCCAAGCCGTCTGGCCACTCATTGCAGCCGAATCCTTGGATCGGCGAGGCTGTAGCTGATGTCAGTCAACACCAAGCCGATGATGTAAAGCACCGAACCAACGAAGACCATGGCCCTGACGATTGCAAAGTCCTGCGATGCAATCGCCTCGATCAGATAGCTGCCTAAGCCGGGAATGGAGAAAAACGATTCGGTGATCAAGCTTCCCATGAATAGCAGTGGAATAATCGTAACCGATGCCCCAAGAATCGGTATCAGGGCATTGCGCAGCACATGGACAAACAAAACGCTTGCTTCACTCAAACCTTTGGCTCTTGCCGTACGAACATAGTCTTTGCCGATCTCTTCCAAAAAAATGCTGCGATGAAAGCGTGTCTCAGCGCCAAGCCGTCCGATGATGGCAATCAATATCGGCAAGAGCAGAAAACGCCAGGCGTCCGATGTCGGGCTGAAGCCTGAAACCGGTAGCAATTGCATCAGACGCGAAAACAAGAATTGCCCGGCCACAATAAAAAACAGTGATGAAACCGACATCAGCACCACGCAAACGACCGAGCCCCAAAAATCGACATAAGTCGCTCGGAAAAATGCCAGACCAAGTGCAAAGCAAATCGACAAGCCAAGGCCGACGATAAAACTTGGCAAGGCAAGCGCCAGGCTAGGCCATGCACGTCGCTTGATCTCGGAGGCAATATCGCGTCCACTGTCAGCGCGACCAAAATCAAATACAAACATTCGTAATGACGAATCAACAAACAAGGTATCCGTGAACCGGGCAAGACCATCACCTTTATCGTTATAATAAAGAGGTCGGTCATAGCCTCGCTCTGCTTTCCATTTTGCAATCGCATCCGGCGTGACGCGTTTACCCCCAAGCTGCAAGCGCGCCATATCGTCGGGCGAGCTCACCTGGAAGAAAAGCGCGAAGGTCGCAAGATTAATGCCGAGCAACACGGCAAAGGCATAAAGCAATTTACGCGTGAAAAAACCAAGCCAGGGCGAAGCCATCAGTTCACTCCGAAGGCCGTCTGATCTTGGCGCTTGCGCCAAGCATGGCATGCTGGGGTCAACAACAAGATGACGACGGCGCCTAGGAAGAACAAAGGCCAGCTCATTGGTTTATTCCAGGCTTGCGTAAGCTCGAGTCGCATGGTCGGATCGATCCGCAGGTACTGAAGCTGATCACGGATGATGTTCGACGGTTTACCGTTATAGAGCCACTGATGGTAGGCACCGGCATATTCCTCAGACCAACCAAAGAGCATGGGAGCATCTGTTTGAACGATTTGAATCATTTGCTTGATCAAGGCGGCCCGTTGCGGACCATCATCGAGATCCTTCATGCGTTCAAACAATCGGTCAAAGGCCGGATTGTGATAATTACCAGCATTTTCGCCGTCATTTTTTGCTTTTGAATTCGGTCCGTAAAGCAAAAAGAGAAAATTTTCGGGGTCGGGATAATCGGCAAGCCAACCCCAGAAAAAAAGCTGCGCCGCCCCCTTTCTCATCTTGTCCTGAAATCGGTTATAGTCTGTATTGCGAACTTCGAGTTGAATATTGAGTTTGGCAAACTGTTTTGACACCCAATCAATCCGGGCCTGGTACCCAGGTCCCACGCCTTGCACATCATAATTGATGACTAAAGGCCTTCCGGTGCGTTGATCGCGTCCGTCGGGGTACCCGGCTTCGGCAAGCAGGCGTTTTGCTTCCTGAATATCGCGGCGTTTTTGTTTCCCTGCCACGTCCTGGTAAACAATCGGATTGATCGTCACGAGGTCATCGCCAAACACACCGCGCACAACCGGTGACATATTCGGCTGGGCGCGATTGTCTTCAAAAATGGCGATGTATTCTTCGAAGTCAAACGCAATCGATAGGGCATGTCGTAGCTTTCGATTCCGCTCAGCCTCCTCTGGCGTGCGCCCAGCGCCCACAACCGGGTCGAGCCAGTTGAACCCGAAATACCAAAACCCAACTTGAATCGTATTGGGCAACTGAATCTTCCGCGCCTGAAGCGTCTTCGCCACAGCGGCGCCATCCTCGATAGAGACTTGATAACCAACACCTGGTTCACCACGTTCAAGCTGAGGCACGTCGTAGTAACCTTGCATGAATTTGGCGTGAACCGAGGTGCCTTCTTTCTCAATGAAAGAAACCATGCGGTCTATAAAAGGCGTGATTTTTCCGCAATCTTTTAAAAACCCTTTGGCCTCGTCCCCTGCCTCACCCTCACAAGGATAAGGCTCACCGCGATAATTTGGATTACGTTCCAGGATCATTCTGGCGTTCGGCACAAACTCAGTCAGCATATAGGGCCCGGTTCCCACGGGCCAGGTATCTAGGTTTAGGTTGCGACGTGACATGCCTGCTTGTGCATAAAAAGCGTCCACCTCCCAGGCAATCGGTGAGAAAAAAGTCATTGCCAGCCAGTACTTGAACTGCGGATACTTCCCGATAACCTTAATTCTCAGCCGCTGATCAGACAATATCTCCACGCCTTTAAGGTCAAACGCACGAAAATCAATCCACGGCAGATGTCCAAAAACACCGCGCTCCCGGGCACTTAGCCCTTGCTTGATCTTTTGGTCCTGGGCTTTGACCGCTTCACCGAGTGCTTGCAAGCCCACGATCTTTTCCGATAAGAATCCAAAGGCTGGCGACTTCACGCGGGTTGTCGCCAAACGCTTGATGGCATAAGCGTAGTCTTGTGCCATCAAGCTGCGCGTGCCGGTTTCAGCAAAGTCGCTCGGCTTTGCCTTATCGGCCAGATCGGCCTCCGAAAGATTGTGATATCGCAATTCGCCTTGAGCATCTCTTGCAAACGCCGGATGCGGCTGCCAACGGATACCTGGCTTAATTTCCAGGTCGAACCAACTCTCAGCAATAAGGTCTGCGGGTGCATCGGCTGCCAAACGATGACCCCGCACATCGATATAACTAAGCTTTGGAAGATCAACCAGCGTGCGAGGAAGCAACTCGTAGGGTCGCTTCAAATAGTGGTACTTCAGCGGCGGCTCATAAATCGCATAAGTCCAAGGCGTCTCATTATTGGAATAAGACGATGTCGGATCCAAGTGCTTTGGGGTTTCCTGGTATGAGGTGAACAGGGTGTTCTGCCCGATCCAGGCTTTAGGTACCGGCTCATTGGCAGGACCGCAAGCCGCCATCAGGAGGCAAACAAGCATCGCGAACGAGGCTAGGCTAAGTCGCTTCATGATGATCATGGCCTGATGTTCGTCACGCGTTTTGCAGTCAGAGGCTTGTCTTGGCCGATCGCTGCTCAGGCACGCAATCGCTCCTAAGACTGAAATCCACGCGGCACCGATCTTAAAAGCTCACGGGTGTAGTCATGATGCGGATTGCTATAGATTGAATCAGCCGAGCCTTGCTCAACAACGCGACCTTGATGCATCACGATCAATGCGTCTGCCATGTAACGCACCACGCCTAAATCATGGGAAATAAAAAGGTAGCTTAAAGAAAGTTCTCGTTGTAAATCTTTAAATAAATTCAAGACCTGGGCCTGTACCGAAACATCAAGCGCAGAGACTGCCTCATCGCAAACAATGACATCAGGCTCGAGGGCAAGACAGCGGGCTATCGCAATACGCTGCCTTTGACCGCCGGAAAACTCATGCGGGTAACGATTCACCGAAGATGCCGGTAAAGCTACCCTATCGAGCAAATCTTTAAGCTTCGATTCACGCTCAAGAGCGTTGGAACCGATGCCATGCAAACGCATGGGTTCCGTGAGAATTTGCCCGACGGTAAATCTTGGATTGAGCGATGCATAAGGATTTTGAAAAACAATTTGCAAGCGACGTTTCAGGGGCATAAAAGCAGCTTCGGACATTGTTCTGAGATCTGTACCTTCAAACAAGACTTCCCCCGCTGTTGCCTGATGAAGGCGCACCACGCATAGGCCTGTCGTCGACTTGCCCGAGCCCGATTCCCCAACAATCCCCAGTGTTTGCCCTTTGAAAAGTTTGAAAGACACATCATCGACAGCGATCACATCATCGCGCCGCCATAAGCCGACCCTGCGCGGGAACACTTTACGCAGTCCTCGTACCTCTAAAACAGGCTCCCCGAAGACAGCTTCGGACGGCGCTGAAAGAGAACCGGTCAAGGGTGGCGGCGATGAGCCCGGGGTATCAAAATCGTCGATGGTGAGCAATCGCGAATAGGGCTTGCCCGCATCGGGTCGGCAATGAATCAAAGCTTTGGTGTAAATGTCCTGGGGGTCGGTAAAGATGCGCTTGGCAGAACCTGATTCGCGAATCTGTCCATGGCGCATGACCACGACCTCATCGGCGAACTCCCCAACCAAACCTAAGTCGTGGGTGATAAAAAGCATCGACATCCGCCGCTTTATTTTTAGATTCAATAACAATTCAAGAATCTGCCGCTGAATGGTGACATCGAGCGCCGTGGTCGGTTCATCAGCAATCAATAGTTCCGGACCGCAGGCAATCGCCATGGCAATCATCACCCGCTGCTGTTGACCGCCGGACAACTCATGAGGATAGGCATGGATTCTCAGATTCGGCTCAGGCATACCGACTTCTTCGAGCAGGGCTTGCGCTGCCCTCATGGCTTGCGACTTCGATTGCCCTTCGTGAACTTGAAGCATTTCGGCAATTTGATAACCGACGCTGTAGACCGGGTTGAGCGAGCTCATCGGATCTTGAAAAATCATAGCGATCTTTCGTCCACGAATACCACGCCATGCGCTCGCGCTGAGATCGAGCAAAGACTCGCCTTTGAATCGAATCGCTGAAGCCGGATCAATCTGGGCACTTCGATGCGGCAACAATCCCATGATGGCAAGCGCACTGACCGACTTACCGCTTCCCGATTCGCCCACCACAGCCAGTATCTGCTCGGGGTCAAGCTTAAAGCTCACACGCCGCACAGCTTCAATAAGCTGACCGTCAGCGCTCTTGAACCTGACAGCAAGGTTCTCAACGTCGAGAAGTGGGTTTTCTGGAGGATGCGCTTTGCTTATCATGACCTAGACCGGCAATCAGTGGGTAAGCTTTGGGTCCAAAGCATCCCTCAACGCATCAGTAAGCAACGATAAGGCTGTCACAAAAAGGCCCATCGCCAGGGTTGCCGCTGCAAGCTGCCACCATATGCCCAGCAACAAATCATTTTGCGCTTCGGTAAGCATGGTTCCCCAGGAAACACCATCCACGGGCACGCCGAAGCCCAAAAAAGAGAGGATGACCTCCGCCTTGATACAGGCAACCGTGAGTAGCGAAAACTGAACCAGGATCACATGGCTCACGTTCGGCAACACGTGGATAAACATCCTCCTCAGGGGTGATGCTCCAATCGCGTAGGCCGCACGAACATAATCGCGATCGCGATGCTTTAAGTATTCACCTCGCACAAGGCGATAAACGCCGGTCCACCCCGTCACACCCAAAATAATCACAATGGATAAAACACCCTTCGAATCAAGCACGGCCGCAATGGCTAGGATGAGTAAAATACTCGGAATAGCATTCAAGACGTTATAAATCCAATTGCTTAAATCATCAACCCAACCACCATACCAACCCGAAAAGGCGCCCAATAAACTGCCAATCACGGTTGCTATCAACGCCGCACAGAGACCGACCAAGATACTGGTTTCAGCAGCTTTGATGGTCTTATCAAGGACATCCCTGCCCCACTTATCGGCACCCCAAGCGGCTGATGGCGCCCGTTCGGCCATGGGTATGGTGCGGTGCTGCGCAAGCTTTTTGCTTGCCAAGCTCAGCTCGTTCGCAATAGGATCTTGAACATCCGCTGCGCTTGGCGTTAGCTTAGCCTGCGAACTGCTGTAGCCCCCAACCTGCCTCATCTCCGATTCGATGGGGTCCAACACATCGCAGGGCGTTGGGGCGTTGTTGCTTGTACCGGCTGTAGCGATCGGGCGCGTTGTTGCGCCTCGCACCTTAGCTTGACCGTCTGAGCTCGATTCGTCATGAGCAAACCAGTGGGGCGGGGCGTGGCCAACCGCCAGCTCTTGGCTCCACTGTGAAGCGACCAAATCAAGCGCGCTCGCAAGCACCGTCAGCAAACCCATCACGACGATCGCAGCGCTTATCACCGCAACGCGGTCAGCAAGAAAACGCTCAAGCGCGAGAGACCAGACGCTTCTGCCTTGATAGCTTGCGGGCGTCATAGGCCTTGGATCCTCGCCATGATCATTTGAGTTGGATCCTCGGATCAGCGAGCCGATAAAGCAAGTCGCCGATCAAATTGAACACCATGGTGGCAAGCGCCACATAAACCGTTACTGCCTTAATCACCGGGAAATCGCTACGCTCGACCGCCAAGATAATCTCTCGCCCCACACCGGGAATACCAAAGAATCGCTCAAGCAAAAATGCGCCAAGCAACAAACCCGGGAGATTGGAAATCACAAAGGTGATTACCGGAATCAATGCGTTGCGTAGCACATGGATAAACATAACTCGGGCTTCGTTCATGCCCTTGGCTCTCGCAGTACGTACATAATCTTGATCGATCTCATCCAGGATGAAGCTGCGGAAAAGCCTGGTGTTGGGCGCAATACTGACCATCAAACCGAGCAAAATCGGCAAGGGCGCGTAAACGAATAAGTTGGTCGTGAACGACTCGCCCCAACCTTGGACCGGGAACCAGTTAAGCCGATACGCCAATAAGTATTGACCAACGATAATGAAAACCAAAATGCTGATCGACATGGCTGTCGTACAAACAATCATCACGCTGCGATCAATCCATGATCCCCGCACCCAGGATACCGCGATCGCAATCACCACGCCGATCATGGTTTCGATCACTAATAGGGGAGCCACCACGGTCAGCGAAGCGGGCAAGCGGGTTGCGAAGATCTGGGAGACTTTTTCTCCGGTGGTCCAGCTTGTCCCAAAATCGAAACTGATGACTTGTTTGACAAAAATAAGCAGCTGCCTCCACATCGGCTCGTCCAGTCCGAGCTCTTTCCGAATGCTGGCGATTTGCTCCTGACTTGAAAACAACCCCGCGAGCACGTAGGCCGGATCACCACCGACCCAGTTGAAGAGAAAGAATACAAGCAATACGACCCCAGCCATGGTGGGGAGCATTTGCCAGAGGCGCCGGATAACGTAGGCCGCCATGGCTAGGGCTTGCGAATGTCCATGAGGTGGAAATCAGAGAGCAGCAAGGGGTGTTTGCGATAGCCCTCGACCCAAGGATGATGCAAACGGGTCGCAATCGACGTTGAACTAAGACCTAAAACGCCGTATACCTCCATTAACCGATACATATTATGAAGCACACGCTTACGCTCAGGACCATCGGGAAGTCGCTTTAGATCTTCGAAGTATTGGTCATATGCTTTCGATTCAAAGCAAGCATAGTTGTTTTGGCCAATCGTCTTTGATGAAAGCAATTTCATCACGAATTCGGACTCTGCCGAGCGGGTCCACCCGAGCGCCCAGGAGGAAATCGCGCACTGCTTACCCTGCTTCAGCAACTCTGGAAATTTATCTTTCTTCACCTCAAGGCGGATACCAATCCGGTCCATAGACCGCTTCCAAAGCTCATCACGTTCTCTGTCGACGGAGCTGGTTGTTGAATAAATCGTGAAAACCAGAGCTTTGCCATCAGGCTGTGTGCGATAGCCGTCCGCCCCTTTGCGGTAATTGAATTGATCAAGCAGCGCGTTGGCGAGGCCCGGGTCATAGCGAACGATGCTACGGTAATTAGGATCGTGCCCTGGGATCACCGGGGCCACCATTTGCTCTGCTTTAACGGCCTGATTCTTTCGGATCACCCTGATTTCTTCATCGACGTCATAGCCCAAAATGATCGCTCTGCGAAGCGCAATCTTCTCCTTGGTATAGCCGCCAATCACAGGGTCCTTAAGATTAAAGAATTGGTAACGAATATCGGGTTCGACCGAGCGATACATGCCAACGCCTTGCTCGGCCCAACTCGCAAGCAGACGGTTATTCGCATCAAGCGCTTTTTCAATGAAGGATGGCGGCACTGCGATCGTGTCAATCGATTTGCTGCTGAAGGCGAGCCATGCAGATTGAGGCTCTTCAATAATACTGATCTCCACCCGACCGATTTGGGGCATTTTTCGCCCTTTCATCTGGGCAACGACACGCTTGTCAGCTTCATCAAGCTCAGGTGCCTCAAAGTCCCAAGTAAACGCAGGAAAGTCCGGATTAGCGGACAAGATGATTTTGGAGCCTCGCACCCACTTCTCGATTTTATAAGGGCCGGTGCCGACGGGATTTGACATGGTTGCTTCAAGCCCGTAGTGCTCAACCACTTCTCGCGCCATCCCACCGGCATAGGGGTTGGCAAGCAGCGACAAAAAGTTCCGTTCCTGGCGGATCAGCTTAATGCGCAGCGTATAACGATCTAAAACCTGAATACCAGGAATCTCGGCGTCATAATCGAAACGCCCCGAACTGACGGCGGCACGGTTGGCCTCAGCGAACCCGAGTATCTTGTCTTCCAGATCAGAAAGCTGTGGCGAACGACTCTTTGGATCGGCGTGTCGCTTTAAGGTGTAGGCGAAGTCTTGTGCAACGAGTTCCCGCCGCTTACCCTTGAAAGCCGCATCCGGTGTGAACAGCAATCCTTTTCGAATACGAAAGGTGTAAGTCCTTCCATCATCGCTGATCTCGGGCATGCCCTCGGCTGCGTAGGGCACAAGTCTAGCCGGCTTTGCCAGCCAGTCCCAACTCACCAAGGTATGAAAAAGTGCATGGGTGATCGTATTGGAATACAGATCGTTCACGCGAACCGGGTCAAAACCCGATTCGGCCGTCGGGAAGGCAATTCTCAGGACTTTATTCGGGTCTGCCGGATTCGCAGCGGCTTGAAGGCTTGGCGTTAGCGTTACCGTGATGCTGATGATCAAGCATCGGTAAATCGAACGGCTTGCCTGCTTAAACTTGCACACAAACTGACTGAATCTGCTTACAACCAAAGCTTATCTCCTTGATTAGGCAAAACCATTTGCCCTCGTGGCCGAGCAAAACCCTCGCCGAAGCGTACCAGCGCTGGGCAGCAAACCAACGCCGAGCCAAACCAGTGCCGAACCAGTGCCGAAGCAAGACATGCGCCAAGCGCACTGCGAGCCATTGCAGAGTTTATCGCCATACCCTAGCGATGCAAGCCCCAAGGGGTTCCAAGCCTTGGCCACAGCAACCGGCGCTAGAACTCGCCGAGCAGGGTATGCTTATTTCTTTCGTTGTCACAAGCCTTATCGGCATCGCTTCGGGAGTGCATCATGGGATTACTGAAAGATAAGAAAATCTTGGTCATGGGCGTCTTGTCAAACCGTTCTATTGCCTATGGCATTGCCAAGTCCTGCGCTGAGCAGGGGGCAAGCCTTGCCTTTACCTTCCAGAATGAACGCTTTCAACAACGCGTCACAGAGCTTGCAAACTCACTGGGGAGCTCGCTTGTTTTTCCTTGCGATGTGGGCGACGACGAGGCCATTGTCCGCCTGTTTGCCGATCTTGCAGTCTCTTGGAATCACCTCGACGGCTTGGTGCATGCGATTGCCTATGCGCCGCGCGAAGCGATTTCGGGCGATTTTCTGGAAGGCGCGTCGCGTGAAGCATTCCGAATGGCCCATGATATTTCCGCCTACAGTTTGATCGGGGTTTGTAAGCAGGCACAGCCATTGATGGGTCAGGGCCCGGCCTCGGTCGTCACCTTGTCTTATTTGGGCGCTGAACGGATGGTTCCCAACTACAACACCATGGGGTTGGCAAAGGCCAGCCTCGAGGCTGGGGTACGCTACCTCGCAGGCTCGCTCGGGCCTAGGGGCATCCGTGTGAACGCGATCTCCGCAGGCCCGATTAAGACCCTTGCAGCCAGCGGGATCAAAGGTTTTTCGAAGATTCTAGAACACGTCAAACAAAACGCCCCCATCCGCCGCAATATCGATATCGACGATGTGGGCAATGTCGCTACGTTCTTACTTTCAGATCTTTCACGAGCCATGACCGGTGAAATTCTTTATGTCGATGGCGGGTTTCACTGGGTCGCAAGCGGTATTGGTGGAGACTCCTAACGCCGACTTGCGGCAAATGCCCTGTCGGCGGCGTCCAGGGTGAAGGCAATATCCGCTTCACTGAGCGCAGATGAGGTGAAGAAAGCCTCAACGGTTGAGGGCGGGAAATAGATCCCTTCCTCCAGCATACCGTGAAAAAAACGTTTGAAAGCTTCACTGTCCTGGCCCTGAATCTCTGCAAAATTGCGCGGGGCGCGGGCCATAAAATACATGCCTGCCATGCCCCCTACACTTCGGGCACTGAAGGCAATCCCGTGACTTGCGGCCGCATCCACAAGACCCTGAACAAGCCTTGTCGTACTTGCTGACAGCGCCGCAAAAAAACCGGGCGCTGCAATAAGATCGAGTGTTGCAAGACCGGCTGCCATGGCTATCGGGTTACCCGACAAGGTCCCAGCCTGATAGACAGGTCCCAGTGGCGCCATATGCTCCATCACTGCTGCCGGGCCACCAAAGGCACCCACAGGCATACCGCCGCCAATCACCTTACCAAAGGCTGATAAATCGGGCGTGATGCCTGTGACTTCCTGCGCACCGCCCAGTGCAACACGAAAACCACTCATCACCTCGTCAAAAATCAACAAGGCCCCATCAGCCCGGCAAAGCGCCTGCAAGCCCTCTAGAAATCCAGCCTCGGGCATCATTAAATTCATATTGCCGGGTAGTGGTTCGATCATGACACAGGCGATCTGCTGCGGGTACTGATCGAAGAAGGCCTGGACGCTTGGCAGATCGTTATAGTTTGCGACTAAAGTATGCTGGGCAAGATCGGCAGGCACGCCGGCTGAGCTGGGTGTGCCAAAGGCCAGCGCACCCGATCCGGCCTTCACGAGAAGGCTGTCGGCGGTCCCGTGATAGCAGCCCTCAAACTTGAGGATTTTGGTCCGACCGGTTGCGCCACGGGCCAATCGGAGGGCCGACATCGCAGCCTCCGTGCCAGAACTTGTAAAGCGTACACGCTCAATATGTGGGTGTAAGTCCTTTATTCTTTCAGCCAGCTCGGTTTCCATCACATTGGGCGCCCCATAGGACAAGCCCCTTGTGGCAGCGTCTTGAACCGCTTTGACCACCGCCGGATGGGCCTGCCCAACAATCATCGGGCCCCAGGATCCGAGATAATCAATATACCGTTTACCTTCTATATCCCACATGTAAGCGCCTTGCGCACGCTCAATAAATCGAGGCGTTCCCCCAACCGCTTTAAATGCGCGAACAGCGCTGTTCACCCCGCCAACCAAACACTGTTGCGCTCTCGCAAACGCTGCCGCATTGCCAACGACTGTCATTTAGCTCTCTCCCCTCGCTTATCGGACCATCGGCGAAGCTTAGGACTTGCTTCACTTCGCTTGATGCATTGAGAATAACGCGTTTTCGCAACGACAGGCCAATCAAGGAGAACGCCGTGGAACATCAGCCGTCAAACTTCGGGCGTGTTGATTTGATGGTTGAGAACCATCTCTTGGTAATCCGCATTAACCGTCCTGAAAAGCGGAACGGTTTCACCCCGGAAATGGGCCTGGCGCTCGCGCAGGCCTACACCCGTCTTGAGCAGGATGATGAATTAAGGGTCGGGATCTTATGCGCCGAGGGCGATCACTTCACGGGCGGACTGGACCTACCCCGATGGGCCGAAGCAATGCGCGAAGGCCGCTCCATGTGGCCCGCAGACCTTGTCGATCCCTTTGATCTGCGCGAACCGCGTCGCAGCAAGCCTGTTGTCGCAGCGGTCCAAGGCATTTGCTACACGCTCGGCATCGAGTTAATGCTGGCTGCCGATGTGGTGGTCGCCGCCGATAACTGCAGGTTTTCCCAACTCGAGGTCAAGCGCGGGATCATGGCAACCGGGGGCGCAACCGTACGCATGGCAGAGCGCGCTGGCACGGGTACTGCGCTTTACCACTTGTTGGTAGCCGATGAATTCGGTGCTCAGGAAGCACTAAGGGCGGGCTATGTTCAAGAAATCGTACCGGCAGCAGCGCTCTTTGGGCGCGCCCGGGAATTGGCTCAACGCATCGCAAACAACGCGCCGCTTGCCGTCGTTGCGAGCAGGCGCAACGTACTATTGTCGGTTGAGCAAGGACGAGAACAAGCCATTGCCGCGTTTCGCTCGGTCCAGGCAGCACTCGCTGCAAGCGAGGACGCAGCAGAAGGCATTGCATCGTTTAAGGCGCGGCGGGCTGCTCAATTCAAAGGACGGTAAGTGATGGTCGACAAACCGCAAAGCCTTCTTGATCTTGATGCCTTAAAAGCATGGATTGGTCGTCGCGAACTCGCCATCGACCGGGTCGATCAACAACGCGTGCAACAACTCGCCGCCAGTCTCGATCTTGATCATCATGATTTTCAACAGGGAAGCGTACTGCCACCTCTTTGGCACTGGATTTTTGCAACTCCGATCTCGGCCATGCATCAGGCTGGGCCCGACGGCCATGCTGCGAGGGGCGGCTTCTTGCCGCCCGTTCCTCTGCCACGCCGTATGTGGGCAGGCAGCCGACTTCATTGGCATCAGGACTTCAAGCTTGCTGACACGATCAGCCGTGAGTCCACGGTGAGTGCCATCGAGACGAAGTCGGGACGCAGCGGCGAGCTTGTTTTTGTCACGGTCAGCCACCAATGGCGGCGAGACGATGAGCTTGTGCTCGATGAAGAGCACGATATTGTTTATCGTGATATTCCTAAGATTGAAGCGCCCCAAGTAAATCCAGCCTACCAAGCTAAAGTATGGCCAGTCAATCTTCAACAAGCCGCAGCGCTTGCGTCAGACAAAGCGTCAGAGGAGATTAGCTGCGCAATGCAAGCTGATGAAGTTTTACTATTTCGTTATTCGGCACTCACCTTTAATAGTCATAAAATTCACTATGATCGACGTCACTGTATCGCCGTTGAAAAATATCCAGGTCTGATTGTGCATGGCCCTCTCATGGCTTGCATGATGGGAACGCTCGCCTGGTATCAAGCGTCTTGTCAGCGACCACGCCATTTTGCCTTTCGTGCGCTCTCACCTGTGTTTGACGGTGAATTGATCAAGGTCATCGCGCGCCCATGCAAGGCCATTGGGCCAGATAGCCTGCTCCACCGGCAAACCACATCACAAATGCAACTGAGCGAAGGTTCAGGGGAAGCGGCGTCAGAGATCAGCCTGACGGTCACCGATTGCTTGATTGAGAAAGCAGATGGCACGCTCGCCATGCAAGCGCAAATGGCCTGGTAGTGCCGATTACTTAAAAAAATCTTTTACTTTATCGGTCCAAGATTTTTCTTTGGGGCTGTGCCTATCGTTATCTAATAACGATCGATCTAATTCAGCGAGCAGTTCCCGTTGTCGATCGGTGAGACGAACCGGGGTTTCGATTTCGATGTGTGCATAAAGATCACCAATCTCTTGCGAGCGTACGCCTTTGATGCCTTTGCCCTTAAGTCGCAACTTCCGCCCCGGCTGGGTTCCTTCGGGCAAATCAATCTCGACACTACCGTCAAGCGTTGGCACTTTCAAGCGCCCCCCGAGCGTTGCCATGGTCATACGGACCGGCACAACAACATGCAAATCATCGCCATCCCGCTGAAACACCGGATGTTCGCGCACATGGATTTCTACGTACAAGTCCCCCGAGGGACCGCCGTTGACGCCGGGCTCTCCATTACCTGATGATCGAATCCGCATACCATCGTCAATACCGGCGGGGATTTTCACTTCAAGCGTCTTGGTCCGCTTGGTGCGCCCGACACCTTCGCAACTCGTACAGGGATGTGGAATCATGCGCCCTGTGCCATGGCATGTCGGACAAGTCTGCTGAATCGAAAAAAAGCCCTGCTGTGCGCGCACATTCCCCGAGCCACCGCAGGTACCACAAGTCTCAGGTTTTGTGCCGGCTTTTGCACCGGTGCCGGCGCAAACATCGCACTTCTCCCAGGACGGCACCCGAATCTCAGTGGCGAAACCACGGGCTGCTTGTTCTAAGCTGATCTCCATCGAGTAGCGAAGGTCTGCACCACGATAAACATTGCTACGACCACCGCGCTGCTGACGCCCACCAAAAATATCACCAAAAATATCGCCAAAGACATCGGCAAAATCAGCCCCGCCGCGTCCAAAGCCAGCGCCGCCCTGTGATGGATCAAGCCCCGCGTGACCAAAGCGATCGTAGGTTTCGCGTTTTTGTGCATCAGACAGCACGGCATAGGCCTCGTTGACCTCTTTAAACTTATCTTCAGCAGACTTATCACCCGGATTGCGGTCCGGGTGAAACTTCATTGCCAGCTTCCGATAGGCTTTTTTGATGTCATCGTCGCTGCCATTTTTGGCAACGCCGAGCACCTCGTAATAATCACGTTTGGCCATGTTTTACCTTCAAAGGGCCGATCAGCCGCGTTTGACTTCCTTGAAGTCTACATCGACCACATCCTCATCCTTCTTCTCCGAAGCTGACGCTGCACCCGCGGCACCCCCCGCTCCTGCAGCAGCTGCTGCCGCGGCGGCCTGTTGTGAAGCCGACATGGCTTGCGCGAGTTTTTCCGAGGCTTTCATCAAGGCCTCGAGCTTGGCATCAATTTGCGCCTTATCATCCGTTTTTATGGCCTGCTCAGCATCTGCGATCGCAGACTCAATTCTTGCCTTCTCGGTTGATTCGAGGCTTGCGCCCTGCTCCTCGAGCGACTTCTTCACCGAGTGAATCATGGCATCGGCCTGATTTCGGGTGGTCGCGAGTTCAACCCGCTTGCGGTCCTCATCCGCGTACGAAGCGGCATCGTTGACCATCTTTTGCACTTCGTCTTCCGATAGTCCCGAGTTGGCCTTGATGGTGACTTTGTTTTCTTTACCGGTGTTTTTATCTTTGGCTGAGACATGCAAGATACCGTTGGCGTCGATGTCAAAGGTGACCTCGATTTGCGGCATACCGCGCGGCGCCGCTGAAATACCTTCCAGATTGAATTCACCGAGCAACTTGTTACCCGTTGCGATCTCGCGTTCACCCTGAAACACTTTAATCGTGACGGCGGGCTGATTGTCTTCGGCGGTCGAAAACACCTGCGAGTGCTTGGTAGGAATCGTGGTGTTTCGCTTGATCATGGCGGTCATCACGCCACCGAGCGTCTCGATGCCAAGTGTGAGTGGCGTCACATCAAGCAAGAGCACATCTTTACGATCACCCGACAGCACCGCACCCTGGATCGCAGCACCGACAGCAACCGCTTCGTCGGGATTGACATCGCGACGGGGATCACGGCCAAAGAATTCCTTGACCTTTTCCTGCACCTTGGGCATCCGAGTCATACCGCCCACGAGAATCACATCGTGAATGTCTGCGGTCTTCAAGCCTGCGTCTTTCAAAGCCTTGCGGCAGGGCTCAATCGTGCGTTCGACCAGCTCATCGACCAAGGATTCAAGCTTCGCCCGCGTGATTTTCAAGTTCAAATGCTTGGGTCCGCTTGCATCTGCGGTGATGTAGGGCAGATTCAACTCGGTTTGCTGGCTTGATGAAAGCTCGATTTTTGCTTTCTCGGCCGACTCCTTAAGCCGTTGCAATGCCAAAACATCTTTGGCGAGGTCGACGCCCTGCTCTTTTTTAAACTCGGCAATGATGTAGTCGATGATGCGCTGGTCAAAGTCTTCACCACCAAGAAAGGTATCGCCATTGGTCGACAAAACCTCAAACTGCTTCTCACCGTCAACATCAGCAATCTCGATGATCGACACGTCAAAGGTGCCGCCGCCCAAGTCATACACGGCAATCTTGCGATCGGCACCGCCAGCCTTATCAAGACCGAAGGCAAGCGCCGCCGCGGTGGGTTCGTTGATGATCCGCTTGACTTCGAGCCCGGCAATTCGCCCTGCGTCCTTGGTTGCCTGACGCTGACTGTCGTTGAAATAAGCCGGCACTGTAATCACCGCCTCGGTGACTTCTTCGCCGAGGTAATCTTCAGCCGTCTTTTTCATCTTGCGCAAGACTTCGGCAGAGATCTGAGGCGGTGCAAGACGGTCCTCGCGCACTTTCACCCAAGCATCACCGTTATCAGCTTTGACAATCCCATAAGGCATCAAATTGATATCTTTCTGAACTTCGGGTTCGGCAAACTTGCGACCGATCAGTCGCTTCACCGCATAAAGCGTATTGCGCGGGTTAGTGACCGCCTGACGCTTTGCCGGTGCACCGACTAAAATTTCACCATCTTCCATGTAGGCAACAATCGATGGCGTTGTTCTCGCGCCCTCAGCGTTCTCAATCACTTTGGCGCTTCCGCCTTCCATGACTGCGAGACAGGAATTTGTCGTTCCAAGATCAATACCTATAATTTTTGCCATGATTTAATTCCTTGAAGATTCTGAATGCTGACGTGATGAAGATATGGAGGCTGCTAGCCTGAATCACAAGATCTAGGCCGCCGGCGGTCGGTTCGCTAAGCCTGCGCGACAGTCACGAGCGCCGGACGTAAGACGCGATCGTGGATGAGGTAGCCTTTTTGCAGGACGGTAACCACATGGTTCGCTGATACCGCCGGGCTGACTGATGAACCCGGCACCATGGAAATCGCCTGGTGACGATTGGGATCAAAGCGCTGACCCACCGGTTCAATAGCGACCAGGTGATTCTTTTCGAAGGCTGCATGGAGCAGTCTAAGCGTTGCGTCAGCACCCTCCTTAAGGGATTCCACCGAGGGATTATCGACCTTGAGCGACAACTCTAGGCTATCAAGAACTGGCACCAGCGACGCTGCAAACGACTCCACCGCGTATTTATGGGCATTGCTCACTTCATGCGCCGTACGCTTGCGCAAATTATCCATCTCGGCGATCGCTCGTAGGGATTGCTCCTGAGCACTTTTAAGCTGTTCACGTAGCTGCTCGAGTTCTTGCATCAGGGTAGATGATTGATCCAAACCATCCCCATGCTGCTCCGCGGGCAGCGACGTTGTGAAGGCTTCATGCTCGCCCTCAGGTAGCGAGGCACCTGCCCCGATCTCCACATGATCTGCTCGCGAGTCGCCACTTGCTTTTTCAGGTACAGCATGGCGTGAAGCAGCTTGGGCTTCGTTTGAAGAAGGATTTGACATCATTAAGACCTTGGATGAACACCGACCAATTGAGCATTTGGGGCATTGACGCCAGGTTTCAAGTCCGTCTGGCGGTCGATTTCGACCGTAGAGCAATGAATCGACCTAGCGGTCCGCCCCGAGCGCTCTAGCCCTTTTAAGCCGTTCTTCGGCGGCTTGTGTGCTCGAGGGCTCGATTGCTTCAGGTGTTTGCCAATCACTCGTGCTCCGGTGAATGCGTCCTGCAAGCGCCTCGATGAAATCAGCACGGTTGTTAACACAGCTGATGTATTCGAAATGCTCGCCACCAGCCTCCAGAAAGGCATGCCGCGCCTCTTGTGCGATTTCTTCCAATGTCTCCAGGCAATCCGACACGAAACCAGGGCAAAACACATCGACCCGCTTGATGCCTTGCCCAGCGAGATCAATCAAACTGGGCTCTGTGTAGGGTTGCAGCCACTCCGCGCGCCCAAAGCGGGACTGAAACGTCACTTGGTAGGCGTCTGCCGATAAACCCAAGGCCTGGGCAAGCAGACGAGCGGTCACATGACACTCGCAGTGATAGGGGTCACCTAGCATGAGACTCCGTTTGGGCACCCCATGAAAACTGAAGACCAGTTTTTCGCCACGACCCTTGACTGCCCAGTGCTCGCGGATGCGGGCTGCCAGCGATTCGATATAGGCCTGGTCACGATGAAAGCTGCGCACCATTCGCAACTCCGGCATGTTGCGCCATCGCTTTAACTCCGTGAAGACTTCGTCCCAGACCGTCGCTGTGGTTGATGCCGCGTATTGCGGGTAGAGCGGCAATACCAGCAAGCGCTGCATACCTGCATCGCGAAGTTCACGCATCACCCGGACAATCGATGGCTCACCGTAACGCATTGCGTAGCGAACCGACAGTCCGGGGTAAGTCGCCTTCATCCGTTGAGCCAGGGCGTCAGCCTGAGCCACCGTATGCAAGGCAAGCGGCGAGCCTTGCGCAGTCCAAATCGATGCGTACTTCTTGGCCGAGGCAGCAGGGCGAAAGCGCAGAATAATGCCGTGGAGAATCATCATCCAAAGCAAACGGGGTATTTCAACCACGCGAGGATCGGCAAGAAACTGGGCAAGGTAGCGTCTCACCGCAGCGGGCTCGGCAGCCTCAGGCGTGCCCAATTGAACCAATAACACCGCATTGATCGGTGTTTGGTTGTGGCGAAAAGAAGCCGAGGCGCTATACCTCGAGGATGGAGAGGCCTCAGACATGCCCAAGGGTAACGCATGCTTGAATGCCCAAGCGTGGCATGGGCCTTATTCGATCAAGGCCCTGCACGGACCTTGTACCGGGCTCAATGATTGAGGTGGTTCAGTGCCCCGGAAACAAGTCTTGCTGTGATGTCGACAATCGGGATCACCCTTTCGTAGGCCATGCGGGTGGGACCAATGACGCCAAGTGTGCCCACAATCCGCCCGTCAACCTCGTAGGGAGCCACGACCACCGAAAGCTGGTCCATCGGTACCAGATCCGACTCACCGCCAATGAAGATCTGCACGCCTTTCGCCCTGCTTGAGGCGCTAAGCAGTTGCAGCAGCGATGTTTTCTGGTCGAACAAATCAAAGAGCCGGCGCAAGCGCTCCATGTTGTCAGACAAATCACTCACGCCAAGCAAATTCCTCTGCCCTGCAATCACCACGGGATCGACTTCTTCGCTCAAGGCTGATTCTGATGTCTGAACCGCAGCCTGCATCAAGGCGGAGATATCCATCTGCAAATGCTGAAGTTCCTCGCGCAGCTTGGTTTTGATCTCACCAAAGCCCAGACCCGCCAGATGTTGATTGATGTAATTCGCCGCTTCGATCAACTCCTCTTGCCGGTAATCACGATCGGTAACCAGAATGCGATTTTGTACATCGCCCTGATCGGTCACAATGATCAACAAAAAGCGCTGCGCGTTCAGCCTTAAGAATTCGACCTGCCGAAAGCGGGAGCTTCGCCGCGGCGTCATGACAACCCCGGCAAACGAAGAAAGCGAGGACAAGAGCGTCGCAGCCGAAGCAAGAACCCGTTGTGGATCAGCACTTTGCAGCTGATCCTGCATCTCTCCTGTTTTATCGATCTCGATGGGTTTGACAGTAAGCAGGGTATCAACAAAGAGTCGGTAACCGCGAGGGGTGGGAATCCGGCCTGCCGACGTGTGGGGTGAGGCGATTAAGCCCATATCCTCGAGGTCGGCCATGACATTACGGATGGTTGCAGGTGACAAGTCCAATCCTGAATGCCGGGACAGGGTCCGTGATCCAACCGGTTGACCGTCGAGAATATAGCGCTCAACCAGCGCCTTCAATAGCAAACGAGAACGATGGTCCATGATCCACAAAATTCTAAGCGCATCTATGGTGTAATCAAAGTCATGATCTTGCGCTTTGAAACGATTGCCCTTATCGGACGACCACAAACAGCGGGGCTTGAGCGTACCTTATCTGCCATCGCAGCTTGGCTCGACCGCCGTGGCATCGCGGTTGTTATCGAGGAAACGATTGCCGAGTGCCCAAGTCTATCGGCTTGGAAGGCTGTCAGTTTCAATCAAATTACCCATATGGCAGATCTGGTCATTGCCGTCGGAGGCGATGGAACCCTGCTTGGCGCTGCCCGCCAGATCGGGCCCCAGGAGGTTCCATTGCTCGGGATCAATCACGGGCGTGTCGGCTTTGTCACCGACATTCCCTTGAGCCAGTGGGAGGCTGGTCTGCACACCGTACTTGCGGGGGATTTCGACATCGAGCGGCGTGGCCTGATTTCCGCAACCGTCAGCCGCGAGGGCAATCCCGTCTGGTCAACCTTGGCCGTCAATGATGTGGTCGTCAACCGCTCCTCGCGGGCTGGGATGATCGAACTGGAGGTCGAGGTCGACGGCGAGCACATGGCAACCCAGCGTGCCGACGGCCTGATCGTGGCCAGTCCCACGGGTTCAACAGCCTACGCCTTGTCTGCGAACGGGCCGATCCTTCATCCGCGGCTTCGCGGCTTTATTTTGGTGCCGATCGCGCCACAGTCCTTGTCGAACCGGCCAATATGCCTTCCCGATGATGTATCGATCACGATTCGGGTGGTTGAAGGCAGGGAGCCAAGGGTATCCGGCGACATGCAGGTTTTCTCAGACTTGCATATCGGCGATGACATTCAAATCCAACACGCTCCGCATGCCATGCGACTGGTCCATCCCAAGGGCTACAGCTATTTCGGCACCCTGCGCTCGAAGCTCAACTGGCACGAACCTCCGCTTTACGAAACCCCAAGGCGCTAACATGCTAAGCAGTTTGCATTTGCGCGACTTCGTGATTGTTGCCGAGACGAGCATTCAGCTGACTGGAGGTTTTACCGTCTTCACCGGAGAAACAGGCGCGGGCAAATCCTTGTTGATCGACGCGCTCGGTCTGCTCAGCGGCGAACGGGCAGACCCGAAGATGGTTAGACCGGGAAGTAAGCGCGCTGAGTTGGCAGCTCGTTTTGAGATTGATCCACAGCATCCGGTTCATCAGGACTTGCGCGATGCCGACATGGAAGGCGACGACGGGGAGTTGTTGTTGCGTCGAACGCTCGATGCCGATGGCCGGTCTAAGGCTTATATCAATGGACACCCGGCCACCATGCAGCAACTGCGCGAGCTTACAGGCCAGTTGATCACCACCCATGGTCAACATGCCTCGATCGCGTTAACAAGCAGCGAATCAGCAAGAGCATGGCTTGATCGATATGGTTCACATCACGATCTAATCCTGGCATACGGTAAGTCCTTTGACCATTACAGCCAGCTTCGCGAGCGATTCGATCAAGCGACCTCCATGCAAGCACAGGGACAAACGCGGCTTGAGCAATTGCAATGGATGCTTGATAGCCTGCAGGAGATTCAGCCCAAAGCCAATGAATGGGCGCAGATTCAGGCTGAACATCATCGACTTTCACATGGTGAAAAGCTGCTCGAGGCCATTCACAGCACACTTGATCAATGTGTTGATGGTGATGATCCGATCCTGAGTCGCTTGCATAGAATGATCTCGAAATTAGCACAGTTACTTGATGTTGATCCCGCTTTGAAGGCAAGCCTTGAATTAATAGACAACGCGCGCATTCAACTCGAGGAAGCTTCGCAGCAATTGAGAGATGACCTTGAGCGTGCGGAGGCGGATCCGGCACGCTATGCCGAGATCGAGGCGCGTATGAGCATCTTGTATCAGACTGCCAGAAAGCTGCGGATTGCCCCCGAGGAACTTGCCGAGCGCCAGCAAGCCTACCTCGAAGAACAGCGTGCACTCGAACAACTCAGCGATCTCGCAGAGATCGAGAAACAACTCAGCAAGGCCTTTGATGCATTGCAAACCCTGGGCCTTTCCTTACGTGCCAAGCGCAAGCAGACCGCAGACAGCTTTTCGGCAAGCGTCAACGCCTTGTTACCGGCGCTGGGTCTGCCAAAGGCGAGGCTTAGCCTTGATTTTGAGGCCATCGAAGCCCAGGCGCACGGCATCGACCGGGTGAATTTCTTGTGGCAGGCCCATGCCGGCGCTCAAGCGCGGCTCTTAGCCAAGACCTCATCAGGCGGAGAACTGTCGCGCATCGCATTGGCGATCAGCACCGCTTCGGCCCAAAGCAATCCCACGCCAACGCTGATTTTTGATGAAGCAGATGCAGGTGTCGGTGGTGCCGTGGGGCAGGCGATCGGCGAATTGATGCGCGATCTGGGTCAGACCCGTCAAGTCTTATGCGTCACCCATCTCCCCCAGGTTGCCAGCCAAGCCCATCAACAGTTTAAGGTGCTTAAGCGCGAGCAGGATGGTCTTACCTACAGCGACGTTCAAACACTCGATACCGAGGACCGCACCGAAGAGATCGCCCGCATGCTGGGAGGCAAAGAAATCACCACAACAACCCGACTTGCAGCCCGGGAGATGCTCAAGCTCAAAGGCTGAGATGCTTTCAGGCGCGGATTGAGCACATTTTGATGCTTGACGGACCGACCATCAGCCCGTCTGATCGATTGCGAGCCAGTCTGGCACGGGAAGTTCATTAAACACCTTGCGTAATCCCTGTCCCCAACCCTGTCGAAGATCACGAAAATATTGATCCTCAACGTCAATCCGGAATCGTTGGGCAATCTCGAGTCGGTTTTGCCTTACCAGGGCCAAGTCGATCGGCAGACCGACCGAGAGATTACTTTTGATCGTTGAATCAAAAGAAACCAGCATGCATTTCACGGCTTCGGAGATCGCAATTTCAGGACGGATCACCCGGTCAAGAATCGGTTTGCCGTATTTGCTCTCTCCAATCTGGAAAAAGGGCGTATCGACCGTGGATTCGATGAAGTTACCTTGGGGGTAGACCAGGAAGAGTCGTGCGGCTTCGCCCTTCAACTGCCCGCCGACCAGAAAGGTTGCACTGAAATCCACATCACTTTGCCCGATTGTTTCGCCCTTGTTGTGGGCAATGACGGCACGAAGCGTCTCGCCCACCAATTCGGCAACCGAAAACAATGAATCCATGGCGGTGAGCGCTTTGTCATGAATCATTTCATGCTTTCGAAGCCTCGAGACCACCTGTTGGGTCGTAGCAAGGTTACCGCTATTGAGCAATACGATCACACCCTCTCCGGCCTGCTCGAAGATCGTCATCTTGCAAAAGCTTGAGACGTGATCAACGCCAGCGTTCGTCCGGGAATCCGACGCAAAGAGCAAACCCTGCTCGAGCGCGATAGCAACACAGTAGGTCAAGTGCTTGCCCCTCTGAAAAAAATGAGAAGAGGCTGCTTATCTGAACAAGCTTGGCAGCCACGACCGGATGGCCATAAAACAAGGGCCATGATCTGATCGCCCATCATCGACCGTCGCTATTGGTGGTGGACCCAGGCGGGCGCGTAGGCCTGCGGTGCGTCGATGCTTTGCACCTCAGCGCTTGCTGCCATTGATTCCTCGCCACCGCCAAGGCGCACCCCCCGGATCGGGCAGGCATCAAGATAGTCAAGGCCAACGGCAAGTTTCACATGGCCCGATCCAGCGGCGCGGGCGTTGCTGATGTCAAAACTCACCCAACGATGACCAATCCACGCTTCCGACCAAGCATGACTTGCCGCCGAAGCGGTCGGTTGCACTGTCCATTCGCTCTGATCGCCAGCGTTGACGTAACCGCTCACATAGCGTGCAGCAAGTCCAAGCGCTCTGCAGCAGGCAATAAAGGCATGGGTATGGTCCTGACAGACCCCTCGGGCTGCAGCAAAAGCCTGCGCCGCGCTAAAGGCAACCGTGGTGGTCCCCGGGCTGTAGGGCATGCGTTCGAGCAATGCGGATGCAAGATCGCTCAGACCAAACAAGGGCCTTGAGCGGATTGTGGCCCTAAGGGGATCCAGGAAGGCAAGCATGTCCGGGCTGCATTCGGTGAGTGGCGTTGGCCTTTGAAACACAGCAGCAGGCATGGGACCAAGCACCTCTCCTTCGGCATGATCAAACACCTCAACCGATCCATGGGCAACGATTTCAATCGCTTCATGCGCTTCATCAAGGGTGAGTAAGTGACTCAAATTACCGTAGGCGTCAACGAAGGCGCGTATCAATCCAGGGGCATTCAGTTGCCAATGCAATACCTTTTGATGACCAGCTGAAGCAGGCGTGAGGCGCAGCAGTTGCGCGCTGCGACGCACCACGGCGCTGTAGCGGTATTCGGTTTTGTGGTGAATATTCAGCTTTGTCATGACGCAGTTACGATCGGTGAGACTTTGTCAACCATGGAGCTCAAGATAAGCCTGCCCGATTGCGACGCCCACTTCGGTATTATATCCAATAAAACGTTCTAAATAATCATAGAGCCCGCGTTCATAGACTTCCTGTAAATCACCATAGCGGAGCCGGGCCTGCAACTGAACCGCCAGACGCCTCGCCATGCGGCCGTTTTGCGCAGGTAACCGCTCTAAGATCTCACATATTTCGTCCACACAAAAGCGCAAGGATCTCGGCACCCGATCGCTGAAGATCAGTAATTCAGCCATCCGGTCGGCATCGATCGCATCACGATAAATGTCCTGATAGGCCTCAAGCGAAGAGACAGAGCGCAATACGGCACCCAAGCGGTAGTAGTCAGCAACCAAATCGGCTTGCTCACGCTGTCTGATTTTCACCGAGAGGATTCGCGCCGTATTGTCGGCACGTTCAAGATAAGTACCCAGCCTGATAAACAAATACGGTTGGTCGCGCTGGATCGTTGCAAAAGTCACACCGCGAAACAAATGTGAACGCTCCTTCACCCATTCGAAAAACGTCGAGTCTATCGGACCCTCACCCGGCAGCATCAGACTGCGACGCTGCTGCATCTGCAGCCAGGTGTCGTTAATGCACTCCCACATTTCCGCGGTTATTGCACCTCGCACCGAACGGGCGTTTTCCCGGCATGCTTTGATGCAATTGCTGATCGACGAGGGATGGGTCTCATCCCAGGCAAGAAATTGAGCCACCTGATCCATCCGCAAGAAGCGGCCACTGGCCTCAAAGGCATCCTCGGTATCCGTCATGACCAAGGGTTCGGAAACCGTCAGATCATCCTGCGCCTCACCTCTGGTTGTGAGAAGCGCAATCGATGAGCATACCTCCAAGATTCGCGCCATGCTCTCGGCGCGCTCCAAGTACCGAGACATCCAATAAAGTTCAGAGGCAACACGAGCAAGCATTACGCTTGCTCCTTCTCAAGCACCCAGGTGTCTTTGGTGCCTCCACCTTGCGAAGAGTTCACCACCAGAGAACCTTCGCGAAGGGCAACTCTCGTGAGCCCGCCGGGCACCATGCGGATATCACGGCCAACGAGTACAAAGGGACGCAGGTCGACATGCCGTGGTGCTACGCCCTGCTCGACGAAGGTCGGGCAGGCTGATAGCGACAGGGTGGGTTGTGCGATGTAGTTGGAGGGATTGGCACGCAGGACCTGTTCAAAGGTCTCGATTTCTTTTTGAGATGCTGTCGGTCCGACCAGCATCCCATAGCCGCCTGCTCCGTGAACTTCTTTCACCACCAATTCAGGCAAATGCGCTAAAACATAGTTCAAATCTTCAGGCTTTCTGCACTGCCAGGTGAGGACGTTGTCAAGAATCGGTGACTCGCCGAGATAAAAGCGAATCATGTCGGGAACATAGGGATAAATCGACTTGTCATCGGCCACGCCGGTTCCCAGGGCGTTGGCAATCACCACCTCGCCAAGCCGGTAAGCGGCCGCAAGGCCCGGTACGCCCAGCATCGAATCCGAGCGAAATGCAAGCGGATCAAGAAAAACATCATCCATGCGCCGGTAGATCACATCGACCCGCCGGGGCCCATCGGTGGTTTGCATGTAAACCACGCCTTGGCGCACGAAGAGATCCTGCCCTTCGACCAGTTCCACACCCATTTGCTTGGCGAGAAAAGCGTGCTCAAAATAGGCTGCGTTGTAGCGTCCCGGAGTCAACACCACCACGGTTGGATCATCAACAAGGCTCGATAAGCGAAGGGTTTGCAGCAATAAGGCAGGATAGTGTTCAACCGGTCTCACGCCGACCCGTTGAAAGAGATCAGGGAATAGGCGCATCATCATCTTGCGATTGCTCAGCATGTACGACACCCCCGATGGCACGCGCAGGTTGTCTTCAAGCACATAAAAGCGGCCATCGTTGTGCCGGACAATATCGACGCCGACCACATGGGCGTAGGTGTCATGGGGCAGGTCGAGCCCCATCATGAGGGGCAAAAACTGACCATTGGCCATGACCTGTTCGGCAGGTACGACACCGGCACGCAAAATAGCCTGATCGTGATAAACATCATGCAAAAAGCGATTCAACGCCCTGACCCGCTGTATCAAGCCCTGTTCCATCAAGTCCCAGTCACTGGCGTCGATAATCCGCGGAATCAAATCTGAAGGAATGAGCCTTTCGGTGCCTCCTTCGTCGCCCGAGAGCGAAAAGGTGATCCCAATCCGTCGGAAAAGCAAATCGGCTTCGGCGCGCTTGATTGCCATCGCATCAACCGATTGCGAGGCGAACCACCGGGCAAAGCGTTCGTAGTGCGCTCTTACCTCGCCATTGGCGAGGTACATCTCATCAAAAAGCGCGCTAGCGTTTGTCGAGCGGTCGGCGGTGCTCACAGGGTTCCCGTGTGCAGCGACCATGCAGCGCCAGGCTGTGGGTTTCGAGCCTGAAACCCTGCTGCTCGGCGATTTCTGTTTGCAAGCGTTCGATTTCCGGATGAAAAAACTCGACCACGCGGCCACAATCCAAACATCGTAAGTGATCGTGATGCTCGCCTTCCTCGAGCTCGAAGACGGCCCGGCTGGCATCGATATTGGCACGTCGAAGCAGCCCAGCTTGTTCGAATTGCAACAGCACCCGGTAAACCGTGCCCAAACCCACCGAAATATCTTCGTTCAGCAAGGCTTGCTGCACATCCTCGGCGCTCATATGACGCATCCGGCCCGATTGGAAAGCAGCGAGGATGCGCTGTCGTGGCAGCGTCGCTTTCAAACCGATGCTCTTGAGCTCTTGGTGGGTGGTCATGATCCGCCATCAGTGAGTTCTCCGTATCATACTGGCTCCGATTCATGAAAACGACATTACCCATCCAGGCCCCAAAAGCCCTCGATACCGTAGCATTCAACTTGCCGAGCCATTCCGCCACCAAAGGAGCAACAACTGTGCCATTGACTGATGCGTCGATCACCCTAAAAGGCTGCGAGCAACGTCATAAAGTCTGCGAGCAACGCACCAGATTGGTTCGCCAAGCACCAGCGAGCGTCGCGGCAGGCCTTGCCCGAGGACTGGGCCTGATCTTGCTTGGTGCTTCGCTGGGCTTACTCGGTGCTTGCTCGAGCATGAAAGCGCTCAATCCATTGCCCGATCGCTGGCGCGGCGAAAGCGCTGAAAAGCCTGACCAGCAGCCCGACATTGGTGCACGTAGCCGACTCCAGAGTCTTTTTTCGCCCTATCGCACCACCGTCCAACAGGGCAACTACATCACGCAAGATCAACTTGAGCGGGTTCAGGTGGGCATGACGCGTAATCAGTTGCAGTTTGTTTTGGGCCAGCCCCTGCTGAGTAACAGCTTTCGCGATGACCGATGGATTTATGTTTTTCGCATGCAATGGCCTGATTTACGCCATGACACCCGGCGGGTAACCGTGTTTTTTGACGCACAGCAAAGGGTTGCCCGTGTGGAATCAGATACCTTGCCTGCAAGTGATGACGGCAAAGATCCAGCGGTTCCCGGGTATCGTCCACCGCGCGGCAACGATCGTTAGGTTCGGCTGGTTCAGGTTTTGAGGAGAATTTCTGATCATGATGCGTATTGCAATTGCAGGGGCAGCAGGCCGAATGGGCAAAATGCTGATCGAAGCGGTGCATCAAGCTGACGATGCACAACTCGTCGCTGCACTAGAGCTTGCCGGTCACCCCTTGCTTGGCCGTGACGCCGGCGAAAGTCAGGGGTTGATGACTGGCGTAAGCTTAAACGATAAACTCGATGAAGTTCTAGAACACGCAGCGCTACTGATCGATTTCACGCTGCCCCAGGCCTGCATAAAGCACTTGGAAGCCTGCGAGCGCCACGGGGTGAAAATGGTCATTGGCACAACAGGACTGAGCGCCGAGGACAAGGAAAAGATTGCGCTTGCATCGAAGAACATCGCAATCGTTTTTGCACCCAATATGAGTGTGGGGGTTAATGTAACGCTAAAACTTCTAGAAATTGCTGCGTCCTTGCTTGATCAGGATTACGATATTGAAGTGATCGAGGCGCATCATCGACACAAAGTCGACGCGCCATCAGGAACAGCGCTCGCCATGGGCGAAGTGATTGCAAAAACTCTAGGTAAAAACCTTAAAACCGATGCTGTGTTCGCACGTGAAGGTCACACCGGTGCGCGCAAAGTAGGCAGCCTTGGCTTTTCAACCATTCGCGGAGGCGATATCGTCGGTGATCATACCGTGATGTTTGCTGGAACGGGCGAGAGGGTTGAAATCACCCATCGATCAAGTAGCCGGGCCAACTATGCCTTGGGCAGCTTGCGAGCTTGTCGATTTTTGCAAGACAAGAGCCGAGGTCTTTTCGACATGCAAGCGGTGCTTGGCTTGTCAAAAGCCTAATGATCAATCACAAGGAGTCATTGAGCTGTGAGCATGCGTATTCGTAAAGCGGTGTTTCCGGTGGCCGGCATGGGCACCCGATTCCTTCCCGCTACAAAAAGCATTCCAAAAGAGATGCTGCCGATTGTCGATCGCCCGATCATTCAATATGCCGTCGATGAGGCGATTGAGGCGGGCTGCGACACCTTAATCTTTGTCACCGGACGCTCCAAGCGGGCCGTTGAGGATTATTTTGACCGCGCACCCGAATTGGAAGCTGAACTCGAGGCGAAGGGCAAGACGGCTGCGCTTGAACTTGTACGCAACATCGTCCCGCCGCATGTGAAGGTCCTTTTCGTGCGTCAAGCCTCACCGCTTGGCCTCGGGCATGCTGTCGCTTGTGCCAGCCCGCTCATCAATCCCGACGAGCATTTTGCTGTCATGTTGCCCGACGATTTAATCGATGGCTCGCCAAGCGGGGTGCTCTCGCAAATGTTACGCGCCATGCGCGATCAAACCGGCAGCGTGATTGCTGTTGAACAGGTCGCAGGCAAGGACGTCAGCCAATACGGCATCGTTGCCCCGGAGAGCGACGAGGGTTTGCTGATGCGCGTGCGCGGTGTGGTGGAAAAGCCCTCGCTCGAGGAAGCGCCTTCGAACCTGGCGATCGTGGGTCGCTACATTCTTCACGGCCAGGTGCTTCAAACCCTGGCGACCCAGGGCCCTGGGAGCGGCGGTGAAATCCAACTCACCGACGCCCTTGCTCATGAAATCGAGTCGCGAGGACTTTGGGCTTACCGGTTCGGTGGAAAGCGTTTCGATTGCGGCAACAAACAAGGATTCCTCACCGCCAATATTCATTTCGGCCTTAAGCATGGTTATTGACGCCGGGATCCTCGGTACCAGCGTCGTGCTGGCGCTGATGTCCTTGATCTGCTGGACCTTGATCATCCGCCAGTGGATGGCGATGCGCTGGTTGCGCCAAAACATCGACGCCTTAACGCAAGCCTTGCTGCAGAGCCGAAGCCTGACAGATTTGTCCGCCGCGTTTACAAGCCGCGATCGAGAGGCCTGCAAACGGATGCTGGATGCGGCTCAGGGTCTGGATAGCCCGGGAGGCGTTTATTTGCAACTCGAGCAGCAATCGCGCCGGGACATTGCTTTGCGTGCCGTGCTACGTTCGCTCGATCAACTCATCAATCGAGGGCTTGGCCTGCTTGCCTCGATTGCCTCAACAGCACCTTTCGTGGGACTCTTCGGCACCGTCTGGGGCATTTTTGGAGCACTCAGTGAAATTGCCCAGCTCAGCGAAGCCTCGATTCAGGCGGTCGCACAACCAATGGGCGAAGCGCTACTCATGACCGCAGCCGGCATCGGTGTAGCGCTTCCTGCAGTCATTGCTTACAATCGTTTTTCCAGACAACGCAAGGATTTAGCGAGTGATCTTTGGACAGTAGCTGAAGATTTGAGACACATCGTCGCCTGTTCGGCAAAGCCCGAAGTCCCAGGGTTCAAGTCATCGGACGAGGCATGAGCCCGCTCAGGCAGGATCAAACCGCCCTTGGCCCGCGCCCCGGCAGCGAGCTTGAGGGCGGTGAGTTCATCAGCGACATCAACGTCACGCCTTTTGTTGACGTCATGCTGGTCCTACTCGTGATTTTCATGGTGACCACACCTGCGCTGCTGCCGCTTTTGAAGCTTGACTTACCGGGGCGTGGCGACACCAGCGAAAGCCTCGACGAAGTTCAGCAGGACGAAACCGAGATTTTGCTTTTCGAGCTTGCAGCCGACGGCTCGATGCGTCTTAACCGCCTCAGGCTTCCCGACGACGAGGCCTTGGCAGCTCGTCTCGCAGAGGCCGCAGCGCAGATACCGCAACCGGAACTGCAACTGCGCGTCGACTCGGCAACCTCTTACGCCCGTATCAGCCGGATTTTCCTCATTGCCCAGGAGCAAGGCCTCAAACGAATGAGTCTTGTGATGGATCAAGGCGCGGCCGCGCCAAGCACAGCATCCCGCACCAAGCCATAGCTCAGCACTTCGGGCAGTACTTGAGGCGAACGCCCGCGCCTCAAGACGAGGTAAAGCGGTACGCCCCGCCTGCCGTACTGCGCAAGCGTCGCGGTAATGCGCGGGTCTTGTTTTGTCCAATCACCGCGAAAGCGATGTACTTTTTGCGAAGCGAAAAGCTCGTTCACTGCTTCGCTGGAAAGCACAAGCTGCTTATTCACCTGGCAACTTACACACCATGCTGCTGTAAAGTCGATAAAAACAATCGCGTCGGTTTGCAGCGCCTGCTCGACCGCTTCAGGAGACCAGGGCATCCAGGCTTTGCCGGCCTCTGGCAAAGCGCTCGTGGGGACGGCGTCAAGCCCTGTTTGCTTTAGCGCAAACCCGCCCTGAAAAGGCATGAACAAGCTGAGCAGCAGCAAAGCAAAGCTTAGTGTCGCACTCCAGGTCCTTGGTTGAGAAAGCATCCAACCAGGCTGCACCCGTTCACCATAAAGCCAGCAAGCACTGAACAGGCAGACCGCAGAAAAACCTAAACGCAGTACCGATCCCTGATCGGTCTGCAAGACAAAAACCCAGGCAAGCCAAACCGCAGCGAAAAACATGGGAAAGGCCAAGGCCTTGCGGGTCCAAACCATCCAGGGCCCCGGCCGAGGCAGTCGATGGATCCACTGTGGTCGAAGCACGAGGGCGCCATAGGGAAGCGCCATACCAAGGGCTAAGGCTGTGAAAACCGCCATGGCCTCCATCGGCCCCCGACTGAGACTTGCCCCCAGTGCCGCGCCCATGAAGGGGGCGGTGCATGGGGTTGCGACCAAAACAGCGAGCACGCCCGAACCGAGCGCGCCAAACTCAGCACTGCCCGCCCACGTCGTGAAACTCGAACCTACTTCAAAAATGCCGAGTAAATTCGCGCCAATCAACAAAAATAACATGAACATCGCAAACACAAACCCTGGCTCTTGCAACTGAAAACCCCAGCCGATTTGCTCGCCGCCCGCTTGTAGCATCACCACGATAAGGCCCAGCGCCCAAAAACTGAGTAAGACCCCAAAACCATAAAGCAGAGAGGCTTTGCGCACGTCCTGCTCGATCGCAACATCGTCGCGCGCGATGAAGGATCCAGGCACCAGGGCTGAGCCTCCAATGCTTGCAGGCTCAGCATCAAGCGCTTCGGGCTTTTGCGTCGCTGGCACTAGACTCAAGAGCTTGAGGCCAATCACCGGAAAGACGCAAGGCATCGCGTTGAGCAATAAACCGCCAATCAAGGCGGAAACCAGCAGAATGATCAGGCTCTGATCAACCGGGGCAGCCTGCTCAATCAACCGGTCAGCCTTTTGCTCGTTCGCTAAAGCTGCGTTTTTTCCTTGACCGGTCAAGCTGACAGGCTCTGCAGCGCTCCCCGGCCCAGGGCTTGATAAAGCGTTCGTTGCGACAACGCGATAACTGTTCTTATCAAGACGCAAATACCCCTCGATCGCAGGTCTGTCCTGAAAGCTCTTATCGGCATCGAGGAGCAGCGCCCAACCGTTTGCCGGATCTGCTTCGATGACTTGCCTGGCAGCGTTCATCATCCAGCCCGCATGCTCGGGAAAATAAGTAACAGCCACCGTCGATTCACGACCGCTTGGGATCCGGATCTTGCCTGCATCATCGCTCGATGCAGGCACAAGTCTTATTTTGTCGCCCTCGCGACGGTAACCCATGGTGATCGTATGCTGTGGCACGCGGCTGAGCGCTTCGCGGATCGCTGGCAGTTTTGCACCGGGCAGGCGAAGTTCAAGCGCGAGCGCAGCCTCCCCGGGAATACAAACATCGCTGCACATCAACCAGCGCACCTGGGCCTTGATCGGGTAGATGCCTTGCTTGACATCAATCGGCAGATCGAGGGCAAGCGGCACCCATAAATCGCCCGCGTAGCCAAAGTTCATCAAAGGCCCCACAGCGATGCGCTCAGGCATCGGCCAGTAGGGTTTCGGCGCGATCCACCCTTCAGGCAGGGTCCACTCAACACCCGTTGCGAGTCCGGAATCGCCCGGATTCACCCAATAGCTGTGCCAGCCAGGCGCGTGTTGCAATCGAAGCGCGATCCACAGCCGCTGACTTCCGGGGTCTAGGGAAAGATCAGCATGCAAGCTCGCCTTGACCGGCTCCTCGTTGGATTTTCCACCCAGGGCTGAGGAAAGCTTGGATGCATGAGCCGATCCCAGTCCAGGTCCCAGGAGCACCAGGAACACCAAGAACAGCACGGAGAAGACAACATAAGCGAGCGCAAGGTAAGCGAGAGCAAAGTAAGCGAGAGCAAAGCGCCAAGCGTTTTTTAGGCGCACAAGCGCAAACGCGAATGCCTCGCCCATACCGGCGCTTGAGCTTTTGGCACTTAAAAACGTGGGAAAAATGCGTTCCATGGTCATGATCCTACCAAGGAGTTGATGGCGGGGTGATTTGCGGGATATCCTCACAAGGATGTTGGGTATGCGCTTTTTGAATGCTTAACATCCGTCCAATCCGAAAACACAGCACCATCAAAGACGAGGCTGCATGAACCCCATGATCGAGGCTTTCGATGCCATCGAGGCCCAAGTCCATCAACTCATCGACCTGAATTCGGCACTGCGTACGCACTGCGCCAGACTCCAGGAACAAGTGCAAGCCCACTCAGTGCAGCACCAAGCAGACGGCACGGCCCGCGAAGCCGAACTCGAGCAAGCCCTTGTGCAACAGGTACAAGCACTGAAGCAACAAGAAGCCCAACTCGGCGAGCAGCACAATCGACTTGCCGAGTACGAGCAGATGATTGCCGCGCAAGAGCAAGCAATCGCGTTGCGTGATCAAGCGATACGTGAACGCGATCAGGCGATTAGCGATCGCGAGCATGCGCTGCATCTGCGCGATCAAACCATTGCAGAGCGCGATAAGCAGCTTCAGGAATTTCGGGTTCGCATGAACCAGGCCCAACAGCGCGTGCGAAAAGCGCTCGAGGTTCTGCCACCCCATACGCCGGACCTTTTCGAGTGAGTGGCTTGAAGCCTTCCGCCAACACGATTGAAAACCAGCGCATCGAAAACCAGAGAATATGACCATGACAAGTTCCGATGGCCAGCAAACGCCCCCCGTCCATGCAAGCCTAAGCGACGGAGAAGCCGATCATGCGGCCCCCAAGGACAACAATGCCAAGACCGCCGTCAATATCCGGCTGCTCGAGCGCGATTATCGGCTCGCCGTCACTGAGGACGAAAAACAGCTGCTTGTCGACGCGGCGCAAAAACTTGATGCACGGATGCGGGAGATTCGTGACCAGGGGAAAATTCACGCAGCCGACCGTATTGCCATCATGGCGGCCCTTGAAGCTTCGCTCGAAAACCTGAAGATCAGCCGGCAATTGCGCGCGCAAGAGCAAGCGGGCGTCGCTGAGCCGCCGTCGCAAGCATCCAATCAGGATAGCCTGCTTATCCGGATGCGAACCCTGTCGGAGCAACTTGCAAACACAATCATTTGATCGAAAAGCCCTTATTTGGGTCAAAGTAAATCTAGCAATTCAAACCAGATGCGATTCTTGGCGATAAAATAATGATGTCCTGCGGTGCACGTTAAGGTCATAGATTCCTTGAACCAATGCTATTAGCATCCAGGCTGCGGAAGTTCGCGTGCTGCTGTTGTGATCGTCCCTCGTCGGATGAACCTGATGCGGCACCCTCTGTGGCCGAACTGAACCCTCGGTTCAGGATGCCGGCCTGACGGCATTCGCGGGACACAACGCATCTTGGTCGAGGCCTTCACTTTCCTACCCGAAGCAATGCCCTGGTTGACCATTGCCGGGCTGCTGACGCTGGGTGCCTTGACCGGGTTCCTGTCCGGACTGCTGGGCATTGGTGGCGGGATGATTATGGTGCCCTTTGTGGACGCCCTGTTGCGTCAGCAAGCCATCTCGCCGGAGCATAGCCTTAGGATGGCGATCGCAACCTCACTGGCCACCATTCTTTTTACTTCAATTTCAAGCATGCGGGCGCACCATCGACGCGCCGGCGTACGCTGGGATATCGCCTTGAAGCTGATGCCTGGCATCGTGATTGGATCAGCCTTGGGTGCTTACGGGGCAAGCCAGCTCAGAACCCGTTGGCTGCTTGCTTGGTTTGCTGTTTTCTTGTTTTATTCAGCCACGCAAATGCTGATCGAGCGAAAACCCAAGCCGAGCCGTACCCTACCCTCGCCCGTCGGACTAAGCACCGTTGGTGCGCTTATTGGCGGGCTTTCGTCGATCGTTGGCGCAGGCGGCGCCTTCATGACCGTTCCCTTTTTGATCTGGTGCAGCCTGGCACCCGCTGTAGCCATCGGCACCAGCGCGGCGAGCGGATTTCCGATTGCCGCGGCCGGCACCCTCGCCTATGTGCTCAGCGGCCGGGATCTCGATTTGCCCCATGCCTTAGGCTACCTCTACCTGCCGGCGCTGTTCACCATTGTGCTCACCAGCATGCTGACCGCACCGAGGGGCGCCGCGCTTGCTCACCAACTGCCGATCAAACGACTGAAACGCTACTTTGCAGCGTCGCTCTATCTGTTGGCGATTCACATGAGCTGGCGAACCTTTGAGGCCTTCAAGGCCACCATATCGTACTAGCACCGATAAAGTATCGCCGATCCTCGCGCCTGCTGCAGCGCGTTTTGGTGTAACTTGCGTGACATAAAGCTTATTGCCCGGCACGCAGACGCTCTGCCTAAGCCTGATCGGAGCGCTACTGACGATGGCAATGGCACTCGCCATGGCACAGCGGCACACGCACCGGAGGAAGCAGGCATTGAACAAAGCGCTTGGACTTGAGGAAAAACCGATTCGATTGCGAGCCCATCCAAAGGGCAGGCAGGTCAGCGCCAAGGACAAGTTTGCCTTGCATGACATCCTCGGAGGCCCGGCGAGGCAGCGTACCTTGTTGATTGAATACTTGCATCAGATCCAAGACGCTGAGGCCTGCCTTCCGCTTCATCTCCTGAGCGCACTCGCCGCCGACTTAAACATGGCTCAGGCCGAAGTTTATGAAGTGGCAAGTTTTTATCACCATTTCGATGTTGTTCGCGAGGGCGAGACAAGACCTCCTGCATTGACCTTGAGGGTCTGTAACGGTCTGAGCTGTGCACTTGAGGGTTCCGAAGCACTGATAAAGACCATGAAAGACGTGCTTGGCGGGAACATACGGGTACAGGCCGTGCCTTGCGTTGGACGCTGCGATGCAGCCCCCGTTGCGGTGCTCGGCCAAAACCCAATCGGCAGAGCGAATCAATCAGCCATCCTCGCTGCTGTTTCGGCAAAAGCATACAAAGCGCCGATGCCCGATGCACTCGATTATAAAACTTATGTCCAACAAGGTGGTTATCAATTATTGGAAGCGCTTCACCAGGGATCGCGCGCTGACGAAGCCATCATCGCGGCGCTTGAGGTCTCGGGACTGCGTGGCCTCGGAGGCGCAGGATTTCCAGTTTATCGAAAATGGAACATTTTGCGGCAACAACCTGCCCCGCGCTACATGGCGGTCAATATCGATGAAGGTGAGCCTGGGACCTTCAAGGACCGTTATTATTTGGAACGAGACCCTCATCGATTCCTTGAGGGCATGCTGATCGCAGCCAAGGTCACCGGCATATCGGCCATCTGGATTTATCTGCGTGACGAATACGCGCACTGCCGCCAACTGCTTGAGCGTGAGCTCAAGGCCTTGCAAGCGCAAGCGCCCTGCCCGATACCTGAGATTTCGCTCAGGCGTGGCGCCGGAGCCTACATTTGCGGCGAAGAATCGGCGATGATCGAATCGATTGAAGGCAAGCGCGGCGTGCCAAGACTTCGACCACCCTATGTTGCAGAGCATGGCTTATACGGCCGCCCGACGCTTGAACACAACATGGAGAGCCTTTACTGGATTCGTGACATCGTTGAACGAGGCGGCCATTGGTTTGCAAGCCAAGGCCTTCGCGGTCGCAAAGGCCTTCGTTCATTCTCGGTGTCGGGGAGAGTCAACAAACCGGGCGTTCACCTCGCTCCGGCTGGCATCACCGTCAGCGAACTGATCAAGGGATACGCCGGCGGCATGCTCGAAGGGCACAGCTTCTACGCCTACCTGCCCGGCGGCGCATCGGGTGGCATCTTGCCGGCCAGCATGGGCGATATTCCGCTTGACTTTGACACGCTCAACCCGCATGGCGCATTCATCGGTTCGGCAGCGATTATCGTGCTTTCTGACAAAGACCGAGCCAGTGATGCAGCACGCAATCTGATGCAGTTTTTTGAACATGAATCCTGCGGTCAATGCACCCCTTGCCGTGTGGGCACAAACAAAATGAATCAACTGATTGCCCATGACCAGTGGGATCAAGCTTTGATCCATGAATTATCACAGACCATGATCGATGCATCAATTTGTGGATTAGGCCAAGCGGCACCTAACCCTGTGCTGCTTGTGATGAAACATTTTGCCCACGAGGTGAGCTGATGTCGGCCTTATGTTTCGAACTCAACGGCCAATCCGTTGTCGCCAACCCCGAAGAAACCATCATCGAGGCAGCCCATCGGCTCGGGGTCGAGATTCCTCACCTTTGCTATAGCCCTGGGTTGCGCCCCGACGGCAATTGCCGTGCCTGTGTGGTCGAAGTCGAAGGCGAGCGAACCTTGGCGCCCGCATGCTGTCGGAAGCCAACATCCGATATGAAGGTTAAAACCGAGACGGCAAGGGTGATTAAGGCCCAATCGATGGTCCTTGAACTCCTGCTTAGCGATATGCCGGAGATCGATCGAAAGCCTGACTCCGAACTGATGCACTGGGCGCAGGTCAGAGGGCTCTCAAAGGCCCGTTTTGCGTCAAGAAAACATCCTGAAAGTGACCTGAGCCATCCGGCGATCGCCGTCAATTTGGATGCCTGCATTCAATGTACCCGCTGTTTGCGGGCATGCCGCGAGGAGCAAGTCAACGACGTCATCGGCTATGCCGGGCGCGGTGCACAGTCACATATCGTTTTCGATTTTGATGATCGGATGGGCGAATCGAGTTGCGTCGCCTGCGGCGAATGCGTGGCTGCTTGCCCCACCGGTGCCCTGATGCCAGCCCGCGATGCCGGGCTAAGCCCGGTTCAAAGTGCTGTTGACTCGGTGTGTCCCTTTTGTGGCGTCGGTTGTCAGCTCACCTACATGGTTCAAGATAACCGCATTGTTCGCGTTGAAGGCAGAGACGGCCCGGCCAACGAGAGCAGGCTTTGCGTTAAAGGTCGCTATGGTTTCGATTACGTCCATCATCCCCAACGTCTGACCAAACCCTTGATTCGACGTGAAGGCGTTCAGAAAAATCCACAACAGTCACTTGATCCCAATCAATGGCATGAGGTCTTTCGAGAAGCAAGCTGGGAGGAGGCTATGGCCTTTGCCGCGGGGGGGTTGCAGCGCATTAAGAAAACCCACGGACCGTCTGCACTGGCGGGATTTGGCTCTGCAAAAGGATCCAACGAAGAAGCCTATTTGTTTCAAAAACTAGTTCGTACAGGTTTCGGTAGCAATAATGTGGACCATTGCACCAGGCTCTGCCATGCCTCAAGTGTAGCCGCCTTGATGGAAGGCCTGAGCTCTGGCGCGGTGTCCAATCCAGTGCGTGATGTGGCAAAAGCGTCCGTGGTGATGGTGATCGGTGCCAACCCAACCGTGAACCATCCGGTAGCGGCCACCTGGATCAAGAATGCGGTCAAACAAGGCACACGCTTAATCGTTGCCGACCCCCGTCGTACCGAACTCGCGCGCCATGCCAGTCATGTCTTGCAGTTCAACCCCGACACTGATGTTGCACTACTCAATGCGATGCTGCATGTCATCGTTGAGGAAGACCTTGCCAACAAGGTCTTTATCAGCGACCGAACCCTAGGCTATGAAGCGCTCGCAGAAAATGTCAAGGCTTTCTCACCCGAGAAAATGGCGCCCATCTGCGGCATACCCGCAGCGACGATTAGAGCGGTTGCAAGGCTTTACGCCAGTTCGCCCGCCTCCATGATCCTTTGGGGCATGGGCATTTCGCAACATGTTCATGGGACTGATAACGCACGATGCCTGATTGCACTTGCCATGGTGACCGGTCAAATCGGACGTCCAGGTACGGGTCTGCATCCACTTCGTGGGCAAAACAATGTCCAGGGCGCTTCAGATTCCGGGCTGATCCCGATGGTCTTTCCCGATTATCAACGGGTTGACAATCCCATAGCGCGGGAACGATTCGAAAGACTTTGGGACACGAGTCTCGATCCGACGCCTGGCTTAACCGTCGTAGAAATTATAAACGCAGCTTGCGATAAAACCATCAAGGGCATGTATGTCATGGGTGAAAACCCGGCCATGTCTGACCCCGATGCCAACCATGCACGCGAGGGACTCGCTAGCCTTGAACACCTCGTGGTGCAAGATATTTTCCTGACCGAGACCGCCTATTTGGCTGATGTGGTTTTGCCAGCAAGCGCATGGCCCGAGAAGCATGGCACGGTGACCAATACCGACAGGCTTGTGCAGCTTGGCCGAAAGGCGATTCAAGCACCTGGTGAGGCGCGCGAGGACTGGGCGATTTTGGTTGATATGGGGCAGCGGCTTGGACTTAACTGGCGCTATCAGCATCCGCGTGAGGTTTTTGATGAAATGCGTCAAGGCATGGATTCGATAGCCGGCATGACTTGGGAAAGACTGGAGCAGGACTCCGCCATCACCTACCCCTGCCCCACCGAGGGCCACCCTGGCCAGGCGGTGATCTTTACCGATAAGTTCCCCACGGCAAGCGGCAGGGCAAGACTTGTTCCGGCTGATCTGATTCGTGCCGCGGAGCAACCCGACAACGACTATCCCGAAGTCTTGATCACGGGACGACAATTAGAACACTGGCATACCGGTGCAATGTCGCGTCGCGCCGGGGTTTTGGATGCGATCGAACCCGAACCGGTTGCCTCTGCGCACCCTGATGAGCTCGACCGCTGGAAGGTCAGTCCTGGTGAGATCATCACGGTCACCTCGCGTCGCGGCTCGATCTCACTCTACGCTCGGGCTGATGCAGGTATGCCCATCGGTGCTTTATTCATACCGTTCTGCTATTACGAAGCAGCTGCTAATAAGCTCACCAATCCAGCCCTGGATCCCGTTGGCAAAATCCCCGAGTTCAAATACTGCGCTGTACGCGTTGAACGCGGTGGTCCCGAGCCAGTGCGGGCAAGCTATGGCGGCGGACAAGCGCTTGCTCAAGTAGCAAGTACTGCAACGATTTAGTTTTTTTGCGAGACCTAACATGGCAACCGATATCGACATCGCCCAAGCAGCCGTCATGAAGCCGATTACAAGCATCGCAGCGGAGAAACTTGGCATTCCGCTGGAGCATCTTGAGCCCTACGGGCACTACAAAGCCAAAGTATCACTATCGTTTATTGAACAGTTAAAAAATCGTCCTCAAGGCAAACTTGTGCTCGTCACCGCAATCAGCCCCACCCCGGCAGGTGAAGGAAAGACGACCACGACGGTTGGCCTTGGTGATGCCCTCAACCACATTGGCAAGAAGGCGATCATTTGCCTGCGCGAACCATCACTGGGACCTGTGTTCGGCGTGAAAGGCGGTGCTGCTGGCGGCGGTTACGCACAAATCGTACCGATGGAAGATATCAATCTCCACTTTACGGGTGACTTTTCTGCGATCGCACTCGCGAACAATTTGCTCGCGGCGATGATTGATAACCATATTCATCACGGTAACGAACTGGGGATTGATGTTCGACGGATTCAATGGAAGCGCGTGGTGGACATGAACGATCGCGCCTTGCGCGAAATCGTTCAATCGCTCGGCGGACCCGCCAATGGCTATCCGCGCGAAGATGGCTTTGATATTGTGGTCGCCTCGGAAGTGATGGCGATTTTCTGCCTTGCGACATCGCTTGAGGACTTAAAGACCCGCCTGGGCAATATCGTCGTTGCCTACACCCGGGAGCAAAAACCGGTCTATGCGCGCGATTTGCAGGCCCATGGCGCTATGACGGTGCTCTTGAAGGATGCGCTCGCCCCCAATCTGGTTCAAACCCTTGAAAACAACCCCGCTTTCGTTCACGGCGGACCCTTTGCCAACATCGCCCACGGCTGTAACACCGTACTTGCCACCCAGACTGCCTTGAGACTTGCAGACTATGTGGTCACCGAGGCAGGTTTTGGCGCTGATCTAGGCGCAGAAAAGTTTCTCGACATCAAGTGCAGAAAATCCGGGCTGAGGCCGGCCGCCGCTGTAATTGTTGCCACCGTGCGCGCCATGAAATATCACGGTGGCGCCGATTTGAAAACAATCACCGAGGAAGACCTGGCCGCACTCGACAAAGGCATGGTCAATCTTGAGCGGCATGTCGAGAACGTTTCCAAGGTTTACGGCATACCCTGCGTGGTGTCCATCAACCGCTTTAACAGCGACAGCGCGGCAGAAATCGCCATGCTCAAGCAGCGTATGTCAGCACTTGGCGTCAAGGTTGTGCTTGCGACGCATTGGTCCGATGGCGGAAAAGGAGCAGCCGAGCTAGCACACATCGTGGCGGATCTATGTGAACAGCCAGCGGCTATACGTTTCGTTTATGACAATAATGAGACCTTATGGGATAAGATTAATCTGATCGCTAAGCGAGTCTATCGGGCCAGTGAGGTCACATGTGATGCCAAGGTGCGTGCTCAAATCCGGAAATTGCAAGATGACGGTTACGGGCACTATCCGGTGTGCGTGGCCAAGACCCAATACTCCTTTTCCACGGATCCACAGTTGCGGGGAGCGCCTGAACATCACGTGATTAACCTGCGTGAGGTGAGGCTTGCAGCCGGTGCGGAGTTTGTTGTGATGGTCTGCGGAGACATCATGACCATGCCGGGCCTGCCCAAGGTTCCATCCGCCGCGAAGATTGATTGGGTGGACGGGAAGGTTGTGGGTTTGTTCTAGGGCACGATAATCCGCTAGGCGATCGACGCTTGTCAGGAGGGTCTCGGTACTGGCAAGCGAAATCCCTAAAGACCGTACAACCGAAGGAGCCGGTAATGAGTCAGAACAGCATTGGTCCGAAAAAATCGAAGCAATCAAGCTTCGCCCCACTGCAACAGTGCTTGACAAGGCCTGCCCGGGCGGTGTTTGAAGCGTTCAGGATATCCAAAGGAGCGGCGCTGACCCTCGGCCTAGCCATCAGCGCAGCGATGCTGCCTGGTCTCAGCCGGGCCTGGGAGCCGAGCAAGCCGGTCGAGTTCATTGTGCCAGCCGGCACAGGGGGCGGGGCCGATCAGATGGCGCGTTTCATTCAGACCGTTGTCTCGAAACACAATCTTATGAAGCAACCGATGGTGGTGCTTAACAAGGGCGGTGGCGCTGGTGCGGAAGGCTTTCTACTGATGAAGGGTTCGAAGGGCGACCCTCACAAACTGGTGATTACGCTCTCCAACCTGTTCACCACACCCTTGGCGACCGATGTGCCCTTTAATTGGCGCGACCTCACACCGTTACAAATGCTAGCCCTTGATCAATTCGTCCTTTGGGTGAATGCTGAAAAACCTTATAAAAACGCTAAGGAATATGTCGCGGCGGCCAAAGCCGCAGGTGCTGGCAAGCTCAAAATGGGCGGCACGGGATCGCGTCAGGAAGACCAGATCATCACGGTTGCGATGGAAAAGCAAGCCGACATCAAGTTTACCTACGTACCCTTTAAGGGCGGTGGCGAAGTTGCGGTTCAATTGGTCGGCAAACATATCGACTCCACCGTCAACAACCCGATTGAAGCGGTTGCCCAGTGGCGAGGTGGCAAGCTCAAGCCACTATGCGTTTTCGACAGCAAACGCATGCCCTACAAAGAAAAGGTCACCGAGACCATGTCTTGGGCCGATATTCCACTTTGCAAAGAATCAGGGCTCGATGTGGAGTACGTCATGCTCCGGGGCATTTTCATGGCGCCTGAGGTGAGCGCTGAGCAACAGCAATTTTTTATCACTTTGCTGCAAAAAGTCCGTGAAACACCTGAGTGGAAGGAATTCATGGAGCGCGGCGCTTTCAACACCACCACCATGAATGGCGCAGCCTTCAAGGATTGGCTTGGCAAAGAGGAGGCCAGACACATGATGCTGATGAAGTCCGCCGGTTTTCTTGCCGGGCGAGGCAAGTAGGCAGCTAGCTTCAATACGGTCGTTTTTATCAATTTGAACCAATCAATCGATCAACAAACGCAGTTGAATCGCGTCGGCGACAAAGGGAGAATGAGTGTGGAGAAAGAGCCTGACATGCACGATGATCCCGATGTTTCTGCGGCGAGTCGTCGCACGCTGGAGATCGCAGTATCAATAATCCTCCTTGTGCTCGGCACGATTGTCTTGGGAGACAGCTGGCGGATTGGGGCAAATTGGGGCGAAGACGGTCCACAAGCAGGCTATTTTCCTTTTTATATCGGTTTGATAATTTGTATCACAAGCCTGATCAATCTTTTCAAAGCCTTCAAGATGCACGCCGATGCGTCCTTTGTTTCCCGGAAGGCGCTCGGCTTGGTGCTCACAGTCTTGCTGCCGACGATCATCTACGTCGGCATGATCCAGTGGCTTGGCATCTACCTGGCTTCGACACTTTTCATTGCAGCTTTCATGTGGAAGCTCGGCGGCTATGGGATCGCAACGATTGCGCCGGTTTCAATAGGCGTCAGTGCACTTTTTTATATCATGTTTGAGATCTGGTTCACCGTGCCCCTGCCCAAGGGAGCGCTTGAAGCCATGCTTGGTCTTGCTTAGTGGCGATCTGATCTGCTCTTGAGCATCGAGAAGCGACTTGATCTGACGAAGCGTCGTTTGCAATCCCGCAACAGGACCTCCCATGGATGAGATTCAATCATTGATTCAGGGCTTTTCGATTGCCCTTTCACCGTTCAATTTGATGCTGATGGTTGTTGGCGTGCTGCTCGGCGTCATCATTGGCGTGTTGCCTGGACTTGGCGGTGCAAACGGTGTTGCGATTCTTTTGCCGCTTACCTTCACCATGCCACCGACCTCAGCGATCATTCTGCTTTCCTGCATTTACTGGGGCGCCCTTTTTGGCGGTGCGATTACCTCGATCCTGTTTAATATTCCCGGTGAGCCTTGGTCGGTGGCAACCACCTTTGATGGCTATCCCATGGCACGCGCCGGCAAGGCCGGCCAGGCGCTCGCTGCGGCATTCACATCGTCATTTGTCGGAGCCTTCGTCGCGGTCATTCTGATCACCTTCTTATCGCCGGTTGTAGCCAATTTCGCCTTGCAATTCGGACCACCCGAGTTTTTCGCAGTCTATCTGCTCACTTTTTGCGCCTTTGTAGGCATGGCCAAGGGCGCCGCGATAAAAACCATTACGGCGATGATGCTAGGCTTTGCGCTTGCCTCAGTGGGCCTTGACACCGTCACCGGTCAGCTCAGGCTAACCTTCGGGCAAACCGAATTACTCAAGGGATTTGATTTCCTGATCGCCGTGATTGGTCTTTTTGGGATTGGGGAAATTCTTCAAACACTTGAAGAAGGACTGGCCTTCAAGGGCGCCAAAGCCCGGCTGAATTTGCGCACCGTGCTTGAGACCTGGAAAGAGCTACCCCGGTACTGGCTTACCTCGCTACGCAGTTCGGTTGTGGGCTGTTTTATGGGCGTCGTGCCGGGTGGGGCAACACCTGCATCATTCATGAGTTATGGCCTGGCCAAACGAATGTCACCGCGGGGCGATCGTTTCGGGAAAGGTGAAATGGAGGGGGTTGTCGCACCTGAAACGGCGGCGCATGCTGCGGGCACCTCAGCTTTACTGCCGATGCTCACCCTAGGCGTGCCAGGATCACCCACCGCTGCAGTCTTGCTGGGCGGCTTGCTGATCTGGGGACTTCAGCCAGGGCCGCTTCTTTTCGTCGAGCAAAAAGACTTTGTATGGGGCCTGATTGCGAGTATTTATCTTGGTAATGTTGTTGGACTTTTGATGGTATTGAGTGCTGTTCCACTTTTCGCAGCGATCTTACGCATACCTTTTTCGATCATCGCCCCGGTGATACTTGTGATATGCGCCATCGGTGCCTATACCGTGCACAACGCCATGTTCGATGTCTGGCTCATGGTGATTTTTGGTGTGATTGGTTATGTTTTTAAGAAACTCGACTACCCTTTCGCGCCGCTGGTGCTGGCACTTGTACTGGGTGACCGGGCAGAGGATGCCTTTCGTCAGTCGATGCTCTTATCGCAAGGGCATTTAGGCATTTTTTTCAACAACCCCCTGGTCGGAGGCATCACAGGCTTTGCCCTGATTATGCTGCTCTGGCCTTTGCTGTCCGGACTAAAAACGAGATCATGAAACGCAGACGCTTGGCTTACGGGGCGTGAAGAGCGACGGGCAAGCGACACAACAAAAACTGTGACATTTAAAAGAGAGACGACATCATGGAGCAAAGCACGGTTCAGATCGCTACTGAAGAAATGGCAATGAATCAGAAGCCATCACTGACTGACGGTTTCCATCTTGTGATTGATGCCCTCAAAGCCAATGATATCGACACCATTTTTGGTCTGGTGGGCATACCCATCACCGATCTTGCACGGCTCGCCCAGGCACAGGGTTTACGATTTATTGGGTTCAGACATGAGCAGCAAGCGGCCAACGCGGCTGCGATTGCAGGTTTTATCACCCAGAAACCCGGGATTGCACTGACGGTATCAGCCCCGGGATTTTTAAACGGCCTTGTTGCGCTCGCAAACGCCACGGTGAATTGTTTTCCGATGATTCTTATCAGCGGATCAAGCGAGCGCGAAATCGTGGATCTGCAGCAAGGCGATTACGAGGAGATGGATCAACTAAATATTGCAAAGCCCTTTGCAAAAGCCTCCTACCGCATCAATCACATTGAAGACATCGGTATAGGATTTGCCCGGGCGATTCGCGCGGCGGTGTCAGGACGCCCGGGAGGGGTATACCTTGACCTTCCGGCCAAACTGCTTGCACAGACCATGCCAATTGAGGCAGCCAGGCGCTCCTTGGTGAAGGTCATCGACCCTGCCCCCCGGCAAATTCCTTCCGCCGAGGCCGTGGCAAGAGCCATCGAAGTACTCAAGTCAGCCAAACGGCCACTCATCCTGCTCGGTAAAGGTGCCGCCTATGCACAAGCCGATGCGGTGATCGCTACGCTCATTGAGCGCTCAGGTATCCCCTATCTTCCCATGTCAATGGCTAAGGGCCTCTTGCCTGATACGCACCCCCAGTCAGCCTCTGCAGCGCGCTCGTTTGTTTTAAGCCAAGCCGATACGGTGCTCTTGATCGGCGCCCGTTTGAATTGGCTTTTGTCTCACGGAAAAGGTTCCACCTGGGGTGCGGATGATAAGCAGTGGGCTGCAAAGCGTTTTATTCAGATGGATATCGCGCCCACTGAGATGGACAGTAATGTGCCGATTGATGCCCCGCTCGTCGGTGATATCGGCTCTTGCGTCACCGCCCTCTTACAAGCCCTACCCGAGGATTTTCCCAAGGCCGAGGCCATTTGGGTTCATGCGGTCAACGATAAAAAAGCCAAAAACATCGAGAAGATGTCTGGAAGCTTAAATGCCAATCCCTCACCGATGAATTTTCACAGCGCACTTCGCGCGGTTCGCGATGTGATGCGCGAGCATCCGGATGTTTACCTGGTTAATGAGGGCGCCAACACGCTTGACTATGCACGCAGCATCATTGACATGGCAAAGCCCCGCAGGCGGCTCGATTCAGGAACCTGGGGTGTGATGGGGATTGGCATGGGCTACGCCATCGGCGCCGCGGTGATCAGCGGGCAGGCTGTTGTGGCGATCGAAGGCGATAGTGCCTTTGGCTTTAGCGGCATGGAAGTCGAAACAATCTGCCGTTATCAGCTGCCGATCACCACGGTCGTGTTTAATAACAACGGGGTTTATCGCGGCACCGACGTGAATCCCACAGGCGGCACAGACGTCGCGCCCACCGTCTTCGTGAAGGGCGCACGCTATGAAAAAATGATTGAAGCCTTCGGTGGCGTGGGACAACATGTGACAACACCGGAAGCCTTGGCAGCTGCCATTCAAGAGGGTATTCGCTCGCGTAAACCCACGCTTATCAATGCCGTGATCGACGAGAAGGCGGGTACTGAAAGCGGTCGTTTAACGAATTTAAACCCTCAAAGTGCGGCCAAAAAGACCTGAGCAATCGACGCTTTGATCCTGCGCCTCATGAGGACTCGCGCAGGAGGGCCTGATCATCAAATACAACCATTTCCTTCGTTCCATTTAATTTCTTTCTCGAGAGGTAGTAATGAGCCAAGCCCTTGAAGGCATTCGGATCTTGGATATGACCCATGTGCAAGCCGGTCCGACCTGTTCGCAGTTGCTCGCTTGGATGGGTGCCGATGTGATTAAGTTTGAACCGCCCCAGGGTGATGCAACACGCGGCCAGCTGCGCGACGTAGCCGGCGCGGACAGCCTTTACTTTACGATGCTGAACTGTAATAAGCGTTCGATCACCGTCAATATGAAGACCGCCGAAGGCAAGCAGATCTTTGTTGATTTGCTCAAGGTCTGCGATATCGTGATGGAGAATTTTGGGCCGGGCGTTCTTGATCGACTGGGTTTCACCTGGGAGAAGATTCACCAGATCAATCCACGCGTCATCATGGGGTCGATCAAGGGTTTCGGGTCAAGCGGCCCCTACGCCGAATTCAAGGCCTACGAGAATGTTGCCCAGGCGATGGGCGGTGCCATGAGCACGACCGGTGTACCCGATGGACCGCCCTTTGTGACCGGGGCGCAGATTGGCGATTCCGGTACCGGACTTCATCTGGCGATTGGTTTGCTTGCTGCGCTTGAACATCGGCATCGAAGCGGTCTTGGTCAGTATGTCGAAGTTGCAATGATGGATGCGGTCATGAATCTATGCCGGGTTAAGTTTCGTGACCACCAAAGGCTCAGCCATGGTGCGCTCTCCGAATACTCCGTGCCAACCGAAGGCTTGCTCGAAACACCGCGTGCTGGCAATGACTCCGGCGGCGGACAATTGGGTAATGCGATCCAGTGTAAGCCGGGCGGTCCGAATGATTTTATTTATGTGGTTGTGCAGGAAGCGGTCTGGAATGCGCTTGCCAAGCGAATCGGTCCGGTACTTGGACGTCCTGAACTCGATTCAGAAGCAAATTTTGCAACCATCGCCGAGCGACGCAAGCACCAGCATGAAATGTGGGCTTTAATCACCCAGTTTGCTGCGTCCCACACCAAACGAGAGTTCATGGCGATTCTTAACGAACTCGATGTGCCTTGCGGACCGATTATGTCTACAGCTGACCTGGCCGACGATGAGCACGTACGAGGACGCGACATGTATGTTGCGCTGGATCACCCCCAGCGTGGTCAATGGTATAACGTTGGCATGCCAATCAAGCTTTCTAACTCGCCAGCCATCATAAGGCGCTCGCCAACCTTGGGTGAGCACAACGATGAGGTGCTCTCAGAGGTCTTGGGCTACGACGCATCAACTATCGAAGCCCTCCGGTCTGCGGGTGCGATGTCTGCACCAGCCAAAAAAACCTGAGGAAGAAAACACCATGCGAATTGTCATTATCGGACAGCAGGATTTCGGAAAATCAGTACTCGATGCTTTCTTGGCACGGGGCGATGAGGTCGCTGCGGTCTTTTGCGCACCGGAAAAAGATGGCGCCAAGCCCGATCCGCTTAAAGCACTGGCGCTGGACAAAGGGCTTCAGGTTTATCAGTTCAAATCCCTGCGCGAACCTGAGGCCATTGAAGCAATGCGTGGTCTTGATGCTGACCTCGGGATCATGGCTTTTGTGCTTCAGTTTGCACCGCAAGCCTTTGTGAACATTCCACGTCTTGGAACGATACAATATCATCCCTCGTTGCTGCCCCGGTATCGCGGGCCGAGTTCGATCAATTGGCCCATTATTCGAGGCGACAAAAAAACCGGTCTCACGATTTTCAGACCGAGCGATGGCCTTGATGAAGGCGCCGTCGTCCTACAGAAAGAAACCCCGATCACTGAAGACGACACCTTGGGCTCGGTTTATTTTGATCGCCTCTTCCCGATGGGTGTGGCAGCGATGCTGGAGGCGGCGGATCTGGTTTATGCGGGCAAACATCAGGAACAGATTCAAGATGAAAGCCAGGCGAGCTACGAAGGCTGGTGTCGTGCTGCTGAAGCCAGAATCAATTGGGCCAATCATGCTGATTTTGTGTACAACCTCATCAGAGGTTGCAACCCTGCCCCGGGTGCATGGGGTCTGTTCGATGGCAAAAAGGTACAAATTTTTGATGCCCGAAAACACCTCGTGCGAACTTTTGGCGACGTAAAAGGCAAAATCGCTGAGGTCACTGACCTAACTGAGAAGAGCTTCTTCATCACGGTGCAAGGCGGTCGGATTGAAGTCTTGAAGCTCAAACACGAAGACGGCAAAAAGCAATCAGCTGCTGAGTTTGCGGCAGCCTACGGGCTTAACAACGGCAGCACGTTCAGCTGAAAAGCATCAGGCTCCTTCGCAACGGCAGCAGGTTCAGCTGCTGAAAAGCATCAGGCTCGGTTCAGCCTGATGCTCTCTGAACTGCTGATCGGTCAGGCCTCAGGTGGGCAAAGCGCTAAATCGCACCACCCGCGCGTAAAGCAGCGATTTGCAGGTCACTCAGACCAAGATCCTTAAGGACAGCATCCGTATGCTGACCAAGCGTTGGGGGCGGCATCTCATGTTTGATCGTCGTGTCTGAAAAACGCATTGGCGAGGCGATCTGAGGTACCAAGCCTGCAATGGGGTGGGGGAGATCAAAGCGAATGCCACGCGCTTTCACCTGCGCTTCTTCAAAAGCCTCATGAATCGTGTTGATCGGACCGTTGGGTACGCCTGCCTCTTCAAGCAAACTCACCCAGGCTCTTGTACTGCGCCTTCTGAAAAGATCATTAAGCATCGCATCCAAGGCTTCGCGATGTTGAACCCGAGAGGCGTTCGTTGAGAATCGCGGATCGCTTGCAAGCGCCTCGCAGTCGGCAGCCTTACAAAACTTCTGAAACAGATTGTCGTTACCACAGGCTAGGACGACCGCGCCGTCTTGCGTCGGAAAGACTTGATAGGGCACGATCGTCGGGTGGGTATTGCCAATGCGGCCCGGGGCCTTGCCTGTGGTGAGGTAACTCATGCCCTGAATCGACAAAAAGGCCATCGCCGTGTCGAGCAAAGCCATATCGATATGCTGTCCCGTGCCAGTTCTTTCCCGATTGGCGAGCGCTGCGCAAATCGCGATGCTGGCATACATGCCGGTGAGGATATCAATGATCGGAACACCGACCCGCATCGGCCCTCCGCCGGGAAGCCCATCGGCATGACCCGTAACACTCATCAAACCACTCATGCCCTGAACCATGAAGTCATAGCCCGGCCGTTCCCGATAAGGGCCGCTGTGTCCGAAACCGGTGACCGAACAATAGATAAGCTTGGGATTGATCGCTTTAAGCGTTTCATAATCCAAACCGTAGCGTTCCAAATCACCGAACTTATAATTCTCGATCAACACATCGCAGCTCGCCGCAAGCTTTCTGACCAAATCCTGCCCTTGAGGCCTAGACAAATCAATCGTGATGGACTTTTTGCCACGATTGGCTGCCAGAAAATAGGCGGCCTCGGAGCTCGGGTTTCCTTGCTCATCGGCCAAATAGGGCGGACCAAATGCCCGCGAATCGTCACCCTTCAGGGGACGTTCTACTTTAATCACTTCGGCGCCCAAATCCGCCATATTTTGGCCCGCAAACGGGCCAGCCAAAACACGGCTTAAATCAAGCACACGAACATGTGAAAGTGGACCAGACATCGTATAACCTTTTTTTAAACAAACCAATCAATCAATTTTTGCACCGGATTCCTTGACAACCTTCGACCACTTCCGAATTTCCGCATCGATGAGTTTGGCAAACTCAGCTGGCGCTTGCCCGCCAGGATCGGCGCCCAGGCTTTTCCAGATGGACGCAAGTTCGCTGCCTGCAAGCGCCTTGGCAACTTCCTGCTGCAATCGGGACACCACCTCGGGCGAGGTCCCTGCCGGTGCCCAAAGGCCATACCAAGTTCCGGCATCAAAACCAGGAACGCCAACCTCTGCCAAGGTTGGAACACTCGGAAGCGCAAACGACCGCTTGGCGCTCGTCACCGCAAGGGGCAGCAATTTCCCGGCGTTGATATGCGGTACCGAAGTCCCAAGTCCGTCAAACATAAAGTCCACCTGCCCTGCGAGCAAATCAGCCATCGCCGGCCCAGCGCCTCGGTAGGGAACATGTTGCGCCTGGGAAGCAGTCGCCGTTTTCCACATTTCAACAATCAGATGATGGGCTGTTCCATTACCGGCCGAGGCGAAATTCAATTTGCCGGGGTTTGATTTCACGTATTTTTGAAAATCGGCAAAGGTCTTAACCTGAGGCAACCTTTGTGGATTGATGACCACCACATTGGGGACCGAGGACAGCATCGTACAAGGTATTAGATCTTTCTGTAAATCATATCCAAGCTTAGGGTAAAGCGACACGGCAATCGTGTGATGAACTGCACCGACGAGCCAGTTATACCCGTCGGGGGGCGATTTTGCCGCAAGCTCTGCACCAAGCGTACCGCCCGCGCCTGCGCGGTTATCAATCACAAAGGACTGCCCCAGCACGGTCGAAAGCACTTTACTCAATGGGCGCGCAAAAGCGTCGGTGCCACCCCCAGCGGCAAAGGGCACGATGAGTTTCACAGGTTTGCTTGGCCAGGCCTGAGCCTGAGCGCTTGCGATTTGCGGCGCAAAAGAGCCTAGCGCGGCAACTGCTGACAGGCCGCCAATACCGCCAAGCACAGCCCTCCTGCCAGCAAAGACTTCAATCAAGCTTTTATTGTTTCGCATCATCTCGTCTCCTAATCTTTTTTGAAAAAAATTAAAACAATACCCAAGACAATCATCGGCAAGGAAAGCCATTGTCCCATGGTTAGTTCCAAGGCAAGGCTCGGCAAAAAGGCATCGGGTTCGCGGAACCATTCAGCGATGAATCGCGCGACGCCGTAGCCGAGCAAGAACATCCCGCTGACTTGAGCAGGTTGTCGCGGCTTTGCGCTGTACCACCACAGCACCAGTCCCAACAGGAGACCTTCGCCTGCAAATTGATAGAGTTGTGAGGGATGCCGCGGCAAGCTATCTCCTGCCTGCGGGAAGATCATTGCCCATGGAAGATCGCTCGGTCTTCCCCAAAGTTCACCGTTGATAAAGTTTCCAAGACGTCCAGCGGCCAGTCCCCACGGCACAAGCGGTGCAATGAAATCAATCACCGGCCAAAAAGCAAGCGACTGCCGCCTTGCGTATACCGCTATAGCTCCAATCACACCGAGCAGGCCGCCGTGATAGGCCATGCCGCCCTGCCAGACTGCAAAGATCTGCTCGGGATGGGCGAGAAAATAAGTGGGCTTATAAAAAAACACATAGCCCAGACGCCCGCCAACAATCACACCGAGCGCACCCCAGAAAAGGCAATCTTCAAAACGTTGCGGGTTGAGGCCGCTTCGCGCTGCATAGTCAGGCTGACTCAGACGCCATCGCCCCAGGAGGAAAAACAGCGTGAAAGCGACCAGGTACATCAATCCGTACCAACGCACAGCGAGCGGTCCGATGCTGATTGCGATCGGATCAAATTGGGGGTGGATCATCAATAAGGGCCATTCATCCGTCTAAGCATTGATTGTGGCACGGCTTGCCGAGCGTCAAGCCAGAGGCGCAGTCACCATGGCTTCGGGCTTTGCTACCATCATAACTTTCATGGAGGACCCTGCGATGGCCGAAAACGAGCGCTCTGCTCATATCACTGAAGGGGTTGCGCGTGCACCCAACCGTTCGATGTTTTATGCCATGGGCTACAAGCCTGAAGATATGGGCAAGCTCTTCATCGGGATTGCCAATGGTCATTCAACGGTAACGCCCTGCAATTCCGGCTTGCAAGTCCTTGCCGATGCGGCTGATTCGGCAATTCGTAAAGCCGGCGCAAATCCGCAAATGTTTGGTACGCCAACGATTTCTGACGGCATGTCGATGGGCACCGAAGGCATGAAGTATTCGCTGATTTCTCGCGAGGTGATCGCCGATTGCGTGGAGACGGTTGTGCAAGGCCAGTGGATGGACGGTGTGTTGGTGATCGGCGGTTGCGACAAGAATATGCCCGGGGGCATGATGGGCATTTGCCGATCTAATGTGCCGGCGATTTATGTGTATGGCGGGACCATCAAACCAGGGCGCTGGAAAGGTAAAGACCTATCGATCGTATCGGTGTTTGAAGCGGTTGGTGAATTTACCCACGGGCGGATCAGCCAGGAAGACTTCGAAGGCATTGAGCGCAACGCTGTCCCGGGCAGTGGTTCCTGTGGTGGTATGTACACCGCTAACACCATGTCTTCATCCTTTGAGGCGCTTGGGATGAGTCTGCTCGGCACGAGCACCATGGCCAATCCCGATGCCGAAACAGCAGACGCTGCCGCCCGCTCGGCCGAGGTCTTGATCGCAGCCGTCAAACGCGGACTTAAACCGCGCGATATCGTTACCCGTGAATCCATCGAAAATGCGGTGACCTTGATCATGGCAACCGGCGGCTCAACCAACGCGGTGTTGCATTATCTAGCCATTGCCCACAGTGCCGGTGTGAACTGGACCATCGATGATTTCGAGCGTATTCGCAAACGGGTCCCAGTGCTTTGCGATTTAAAGCCTTCGGGTAAGTACATGGCTGTTGATCTGCACCGGGCAGGCGGGATTCCACAAGTGCTCAAGATTCTCCTGGATGCAGGCCTGATTCACGGCGATTGCATGACAATCACCGGTAAAACGCTCGCAGAAGAACTCGCCAATGTCTCTTCAAAGCCTGCTGCCGACCAGGATGTGATTTTTCCGATTGACCAGGCCATTTACGCTCAGGGTCATTTGGCCATTCTCAAAGGCAACCTTTCGCCTGAAGGCAGCGTTGCTAAGATTACCGGGCTGAAAAACCCTGTCATCACGGGTCCGGCGCGTGTGTTCGACGATGAAGCCTCAGCGATGAAGTCGATTATGGAAGGCAAGATCAAAGCAGGCGATATCGTCGTGCTGCGATATCTCGGGCCCAAAGGTGCACCCGGCATGCCGGAAATGCTTGCGCCAACCTCAGCGATTATTGGCGCAGGACTGGGTGAATCGGTCGGTTTGATCACCGATGGCCGTTTTTCCGGAGGTACTTGGGGCATGGTCGTGGGGCATGTCGCCCCAGAAGCTGCTGTCGGCGGCCCAATCGCAATGATTCATGAGGGCGATTCGGTCACTATCGATGCCCACCAGCTCTTGCTCCAACTCAATATCCCTGAGGAGGAAATGCGAGCACGTCAAGCAGCATTCAAGCCGCCAGCGCCTCGATATACTAGCGGTGTGCTGTATAAGTTTGCCAAGCTTGCTACATCAGCAAGCAAGGGCGCGGTGACCGATACCTGAGTCGGGCCTCCATGCGAATAGGTCACCAGGGTGAAGACGACAAGCCTCGGCGCTTTGGCGAATGCACCGATTTACTGAGAGGCGATGAACATCTCGCAGGTTCTGCCGCTCCGGTTTGATCGCTTGATTCACCCTCGGTTACACTTCCGGCATTCCGTTTTGATGTCGTATTCGGTGTCATTCGCAACCAGGACCTGACCATGAAGATCGTGACTTTATCCTTGAGTGCGCTAGCAATTGCACTTGCTAGCTTCGCCGCAAAGCCCGCCCTTGCGAGCGCTGATCTCGCTAAGGCCAAAAACTGCTTGGCCTGCCATGCGCCCGACAAAAAATTGATTGGCCCGTCTTATAAAGACGTTGCCGCGAAGTATGCAAAAGACGCGGGTGCTGTGAAGAATTTGGCACAAAAAATTCAAAAAGGTGGCGTAGGTGTGTGGGGTCAAATTCCTATGCCCGCCAACCCACAGGTCTCTGCTGCCGAAGCTGAAACCCTTGCCAAGTGGATTCTTGCCACCAAGTAAGTCCTTTTTGGGCTTCGTTCGAAGCCTTAAGCTTTAGAGCCAGGATGTATTGGCTTTGCCCCGAGCCGGCCGCCTAGCGGCCGGTTAGCTTTTATGCGATCGTGCGCAAGCAACGAGAAAGCGTCGATAGATGACAAATATTCTCGAGGTTAGATCGCTATCGAAGCGATATCATCAGGGTAAGCGACTACTCGATCAATTGGATATCGAACTAGCGCCTGGTCAACGCGCCTCGCTCATCGGTGCATCAGGGAGCGGAAAGTCAACCTTGCTTCACCTCATCGCAGGCCTCGAGGCAGCGGATGAAGGCAGTATTTTGATCGGTGGCAAGCCGATGAACCCCCACGATGCCCAGCAAAGCGCAAGACTGCGTGCCCAATCCATTGGCTTTATCTTTCAGGCCTTCCATTTGCTGCCTCATTTAAACGCCCTGCAAAATGTAGCGGTTCCGGCGCTGTTACTAGGCTCGTCTGAGAAGTCAGCCATGTCCAGGGCATTAGACTTGTTAGACCAATTGGGACTAAGTGATCGTGCCCATGCAAGGCCTAGTGAGCTTTCAGGCGGAGAGCAGCAGCGGGTTGCCATCGCACGCGCCGTCATCCATGCACCGCGTTTGATCCTTGCTGATGAACCAACGGGCAATCTCGACCCAGAATCAGCCGATGCCGTCATGACGCTCTTGCAGCAAGTCTTAGCACAAAGCGATTGCGCATTATTGTTTGTGACCCACGATTTGCAACGAGCGCGTCTGTTTGATCCCTGCTGGAAGCTAAGTCAGGGCAAATTGCAGCCGGCCTGATGGGAAACAGCCTCTATGGCCTACCCTGGCCGCTTGCCCGCCGCCTCAGCCTGGAGCAACTGCGGCTTTACCGATTTAGAAACGCCCTAGCGGCACTGGTCATCGGCATTGGCGTGGCCATGGGTTTAGCGATTGACCTGGTGAATCGGAGCGCGCTGAATGAATTCAAGTCGGCCCTGGCAAGCGTCAACGGGCAAGCCGATGCAAGTTTGCGCGCCGCGGAAAAGGAATTCAGCGCCTCGGTTTTTGCAAGTCTGCAACAGTATCAAGCGAATGCAAGCGCCGCGCCAGTCCTGATAAAAAGCGCACACATGCAAACGGTGAAGGCCTCAGGGTCATCGGCCGAGGTCATTGATTTGCGCAGCATGTTTCCCCAGGGCGTCGAACTCTTTGGCATTGACCTTTTTCGATCGATTCATGTTCACCCGCAACTCAGTCCAAGCATTAGCAGCCCCGAGGCGAGTGATGCATGGTTTGGAGGCAATCAGCTTTATGCAAGCCCGCGTCTGTGGCAGCAGCTTGAAAAGCTAGGCATTGAACCAGAGGGCGCAATCATAAGGCTTCGCATGGAGGGTCGAAGCGAAGACTTTGTGATTGCGGGTCGCCTTGGCCAAGCTGGCAACGAATCCATGGTCTTTGTGATCGACCTTGGCAGCTTGCAAGCCCTCACGACCCACAAGGATCGCCTCTCGCGCATCGATATGCGCTGGGCCCAAGGCGCAAGCAGCAAGCATTCACCAACCGAACTCCTTGATGCCTTGCGAGCAAAACATCCCGAACTGACGCTCTCGCTGATCAAACCCGAGGACGAGGCCGAACGCATGTCGAATCTCTCGCGCGCTTATCGCGTGAATCTTGCGATTCTTGCGCTGGTTGCCTTGCTCACCGGCGTATTTATTGTTCAGTCCAATATGCAATTAATGACGGCAAGACAGCTGGGCTCACTGGCGATTCTTCAGGTGCTAGGCACAGATGCCAGAAGCATCCAGGCCTTTATGCGATTTCAAGCCCTGCTGATCGGTGCCATCGGCTCGGTGATCGGATTAGTCATAGGCTCAGTTTGTGCTTGGTTTCTGCTCTCTCTCACAGGCGGAGACCTCGGCGCAGGCCTGCTTAAGACAAGCTCAAGGACCTTAGATGTGTCTTTGTGGTTGCTGGGTTTTCACGCGAGTTTGGGCATTCTCGTAGCCTGGTTTGGCTCCTGGCTTGCCGTAAAAAGCCTTGCCCGAGTAACCGCCGTCGCGGCACTCAAAGGCGCGCAGCCGCCGCCATGGTTTACGAGTACGCAACTTGCCCTTGCAGCGATGGCACTTGCCTGCTTTGGCGCGTGCTGCCTCTTGCTTGAACCCCTGGAGGGCGTGCCGCTTGGTGCCTATGTTTGCTTGTTTACATGGTTAGTTGCGGGGCTACTAGCCATGCCCACGCTCGTTGAGCGAGTGGCAGGCGGCCTGTCAGGCCCAGCAGCCAAGCATCCCATCAGCTGGTTAGCTATGAAGCGTGCCAAGTATTTACCCCAGTCCATCAGCTTAAGCATGACCGGCATGATCGCAAGCGTGGCGCTTTGCGTGGCGGTGAGCCTTATGATCAGTAGCTTTCGGCTCGCGGTAAGCGAGTGGCTTGACCATGTGCTGCCCGCTGATGTGTATGCGCGCATCCAAAAAGGCGAGGCAAGTCTATCGCCCGATGAGCAATGGCAGTTGTCGCAGCTCGCCGGACTGAGGCGCACAGAGTTTCAACAGGTGCTTGAGTGGCCCATGCTCCCCGAACGCCCTCCTATAGCCGTGATTGTTCGCGCCTTGCCGCTGAAAACGGCTCAGGATAGGCTGCCGATTACCGGCCAGCTACTCGACCCGCATCCCAGCCTGCCTAGCGTCTGGGTAAGCGAGGCCATGCGCGATCTCTACGGATGGGCACCGGGAAGCATCCAGCGTCTTGGCTTGCTGCCCCAGGGATCGGTGTTTGTCGCGGGCGTTTGGCGCGATTACGCTAGGCAGCATGGCTCGATCATCATGGCATCAAATCAATGGTTAAAGGCGCGTGGGGGCCATCAGCAGCTCGAGGCAAGCGATGTGTCGTGGTGGCTTGCGGATCCAAGTCGCGGCAGCGAATCGCTGCTCGCACAACTGCCCCAAGGGCTTCGCGACAAGCTAGAAATCCGCAGCGCCTCAGATATTCGTGCCCTATCGCTCGAACTTTTTGATCGAAGCTTTGTCGTGACCTATGCCTTACAAGCTGTCGCCTTATTGATTGGCTTACTCGGCCTAAGCAGCACGCTGGCCGCCCAGGCGATTGCCAGAACCCAAGAGCTTGCCATGCTGCAACTTCTTGGCCTGCATCCGGCAGCCTGCACGCGATTGCTTTTACTTGAAGCTGCTTCAAGTTTGGCTTTGGCACTCCTTTGGGGCTCTATGCTCGGTCTGGCACTGGCCTGGGTCTTAATCGAGGTCGTCAACCCGCAGTCCTTTCACTGGCGTATGCCCATGCGCATTCCTGTGGGACTCATGACGCTTGCAATAAGCGGTGTTTGGCTCATCGGCGTGTTTAGCTGCCTGGCACTTAGCAAACAGTTGCTCAAGCAGCCCATGCTACAAAGCCTTAAGCAGGACTGGTGATGCTGCGCGGGTCAACACAAAGGCGATGGCTCATCAAGCGCGCACTCGGTGCGAGCACCCTTTCGGCGGCAACGGCTATTCCGCGCGCAGTCGCTGAAACAGGTCTGATGAGGCGAGACGATACCAAGCCACGCAGCTTCAAAGCGATCCAGTTCCCACGCGATCATGGCGCCCATCCCGATGAACGTATCGAGTGGTGGTACCTCACCGGTTGGCTCGATGCTGATACAGGCATTCAAGCAACGATTTTTCGGGTCCGACTTGGCAAAGCGCAGCAAAGCACTTGGGGATCAAATCAATGGCTCATGGGCCATGCTGCCTTGGTCAGACGAGGTTGGAGCAAACTCATCCATGAGCAAACAGCATGGCGGGGCGTGCAGCATGTTGCCGAGTTCAGCGAATCCGATCTACATATCACGATGCCAGGCTGGCGTTTTGCGCGTGAAGCGGACGGTCGGATCGCTATCGATATTGAACAAGGCAGACTCGGATTAAAGCTACGCTGTCGGCCTCGCAGCGTGCCGCTATTGCAAGGCCATCAGGGCTACTCGCAAAAAGGACCGGCTGCGAGTCAATTTAGCCACTACTACAGCCAGACCCAGCTTCAGATCGAGGCAAGCCTGAAGCTTGATGGTAAAGCGCTAAGCATTGATCGCGGCAGCAACTTTGCTGCGGCCTGGTTTGACCACGAATGGTCAAGCAGTCTTTTGTCAGCCGATGCAGTTGGATGGGATTGGTTTGGACTCAATTTGCTCGATGGGCAAAGCTGGATGGCGTTTCGAATTCGGGATCGACAAGGCGCTGAACTGTGGCGTTCTGAGGCGGGTTTGGTCATCCAAACCCTCGAGCAGTGGCGCTCCAGTGTAAGTGGCGCAAACTACCCAGTGGCAATGCGCGTTAAAGGCAAGTTTGGACCGCTTGTACTTAAGGCCCTGGTCCGAGATCAGGAAATCGATGCGCGTGCAAGCACGGGCAACCGCTATTGGGAAGGCGCAGTCATGGCGTATAGCGAGCAAGGCAATCTGATCGGACGAGGCTACCTCGAGTTAACGGGCTACGATCGCCCTATGCGGCTGTAGCAAGGATACCCGGTGCAGTTTTAGCTACGATCGCACAAGGCTGGTTTTATCTGACCCAATCTCAACCAAGTCAAGCATAGAAGGCAAATCATCATGAAGGCATATCACGAATTGATGCAATACGTGCTCGATCATGGCAGCCAAAAACAGGACCGCACCGGAACTGGCACGCGATCGGTGTTTGGATGGCAAATGCGTTTTCCTTTGGCCGAAGGTTTTCCGCTTGTCACCACAAAAAAATTGCATTTGAAATCGATCATCCACGAATTGATCTGGTTTTTATCAGGATCTACCAATATTCACTATTTACATTCGCACGGCGTAAGCATCTGGGATGAATGGGCCGATGCCAATGGCGAACTCGGCCCTGTGTATGGCTATCAGTGGCGATCGTGGCCCACAGCAAGTGGCGACTCGATTGATCAACTCAAAGAACTCATGACGCGATTGCGCAACGACCCTGACTCTCGACGGCTGATTGTGTCGGCGTGGAACGTGGGGGACCTACCCAAGATGGCGCTCGCGCCCTGTCATGCGATGTTTCAGTTTTATGTTGCCGATGGCAAGTTATCCTGCCAACTCTATCAACGAAGTGCTGATATTTTTCTCGGTGTGCCGTTTAATATAGCGTCATACGCCCTACTCACCCATATGGTGGCCCAGCAAGTTGATCTACAGCCTGGTGACTTTATCTGGACAGGGGGCGACTGCCATCTCTATCTCAACCATTTAGAGCAGGCACGCGAGCAACTTAAGCGCCAAGCCTATCCACTACCGAGCCTAAAGCTCGCTCGGCGGCCTGATGATCTTTTTTCATATCGATATGAAGACTTTATCATTGAAAATTATCAATGCCACCCAGCTATCAAAGCGCCTATCGCGGTGTAATGTCTTGCCATGATGAGTTTTGATCGCCGCGATCAAGGTATTTGTTTGGTGGTTGCCTATGCCAAGCATCGCGTGATAGGTCGCGACGGTGCTATGCCCTGGCATCTGCCCGAAGACTTAAAGCATTTTCGGGCGCTAACCCTCGACGCAAGCATTGTGATGGGGCGGCAAACTTTTGAGTCGATTGGCAAGGCTTTGCCGCGACGGCGAAACATCGTCATCACCCGCAACCCATCATGGCATGGCGAAGGAGCGGTGGTGGCGACTAGCTTTGAGCAGGCTTTGTCCTTAGCTTTTCCCGGTGAGGTCTATGTCATAGGCGGCGGGCAGATCTATCAGCTCGCCCTTGCCCACGCTGATCGTGCGGTCGTGACAGAAATTGAACTCGAAGTCACTGGCGATACCTACTTTCCGGAACTTACAACGACATGCTGGGAGGAAGTTGCCCATATAAAGGGGATTAGCAGCCAAGGCTTAAGTTATCGTTTTATTGATTATCGGAGAACCCAGTCATGACCTCATCGGATTACAAGCTCTTTAAGGCAGAAGGCATGCGCCAAGCGATTGCTATGGTCATCGCCGCCACAGGTTCAAGCGGCCGAGAACCGCAGCAGGTGGCTGAAAATTTAGTGCTTGCCAATTTGAAGGGCCACGACTCGCATGGTATTGGCATGGTGCCGCGCTATGTTGATTCGTTTTTAGAGGGTGGACTCAAGGTCAATCAACAGCCCCAGACGAAGATTGATGCAGGCCCGCTTTTAGGTCTCGATGGTCAGGCTGGCTTCGGACAGTCGATTGGCGAAACAGCCACCAACATGGCCATTGAGCGTGCAAAAGAGCATGGCGTTTGTGTAATGGGCCTCGGTCATGCGCACCATTTGGGCCGCATCGGCCATTGGGCGGAACAGGCAGTCAGTCAAGATTTGATATCGATCCATTTTGTCAATGTTTTGTCGCGACCGACCGTCGCCCCTTGGGGTGGCGCAGCAGGCCGGTTCGGTACAAATCCCTGTTGTATCGGCATCCCCATGCGCAACGAAGAGCCTGTCATTCTCGACTATGCAACAAGCATGGTTGCGCAGGGCAAGATGCGGGTTGCGCACAACAAAGGCGAGGAAGTCCGGCCTGGCATGTTGATTGATCAACACGGTCATCCAACAACCAACCCAAGCGTGGTGGTTGTGGAACCATTGGGCGCATTACTCACCTTCGGCGAGCACAAAGGATTCGGCATGGCTTTGGTCTGCGAATTGCTCGGGGGAGCCTTGTCGGGTGGAGGCACATGGCATAAGACTTACCAAGGGGAAAAGAAAGTTTATAACGGTATGCTAAGTATCCTGATCGACCCCAAACGCTTGGATCAAGACGACCACTTCTTTAGGGAAAGTGAGGCCTTCATGAATTGGCTACGCTCGGTACCCGTCGCGCCAGGTTTTGATAAAGTGCGGGTTGCCGGAGAGCCCGAGCGCGAAGCCATGGCTGTGCGCAGTACGGAAGGATTTCCTGTTGATCCAACGACCTGGCAAGAGATCCTCGCTGCCGCAGAAAAACTCAAACTGTCCCGCGCAGCTGTTGAGCAAGCTGCCGGGCATGCTTGAGGTCATGCACCGACATCGCTGGGTCGCCTGCGAACGGTTTCATGATAGATTCCAGGCCGAAGCTTTTTCATAGCCAAAGCCGCCCCTGTAGCTCAGTGGATAGAGCGTCCCCCTCCTAAGGGGAAGGTCGCAGGTTCGATTCCTGCCGGGGGCGCCAGTCGTGCAACATTCTTGGCGGACAAGGTAGCTGGGCAGCAAGTAGCACTTGGGCGTAAGCCTTAGCAAGATTATCGGTATGCAGTGAGGCCATGCCACCACCTCCCAAGACGCCTTCAAGCATGATGTTCATCGCCCGAATGCCTTCGAGGGGAAATCGCCTGATACGCAGCGGTTGCCGATGGGCAAAGACCCGCCGCAGCATCGCTTCATCGATCGCCGCAAGCAGCCAGGTCCAGTCCTCTTGTCGCCTTGCGATCAGTCCGATATTGGCGATATTCCCCTTATCGCCAGAACGTCCATGGGCGAGCTCAAGCAAGGCCACTTTGGGCCAGTGCGTATCCATCCACGCCTTTGCGGCCGTCGCCGTTAATCTGGCGTCAACGCCAGCTTCAATCATCAAGTCCTGAGCACTGAAGCGTCGCGGGCTAGCTTGCTGCGTGGCAAGGCGTTCGGATACCGATGGCAACGCATCATCCTGGCCTAAGCTTGCAACACAGACCCCATCGATCAAGACCCGGACTGGAACCTTCGATTTATCTTCTAGAAACGAAAACAAACGAATCACAGGACTCGGGCTTGGACGTCCTTGGCCAAATCCTGTTGTCCCTGGCGCCATCGACGTCGCCGCGGGCGCAAATTCTCGTGCAAAAAGCTCAAGACTGGCCTTGGAAGTTGACTTCACAGCCATTTTCAGCACAACCTCTCTGGCTTGGGTCGCGCGACTGAAATGGCCAAACATGGCCTCGCTGCCAACAATTTCAACAAAGGTCTCGCTATAAGGCGGCAAACCAAGATGCTCGAGCATCCTCGAGGTTCGACTGAGCAAAGCCTCTGCCGTTCTTTGGGCCTTTGCTTGCGCCTGATCACCAGCAATGACAAGCAGCGCTTGGTTTTTCCAGCCATCGACTGCGGTCACGCTAACCTTGTATTGACGAGGGGCCTCCAGGCCTCGAGCGCCTTCAACCCGAACCCGATCAAGACCACAGGCACGAATACTTACTTTGGTCCAATCACATACAACTTCAGGAACGATATAGGCGCCAGGATCACCAATTTCATAGAGCAGTTGCTCCGCAACGGTTGCCGGGCTGACGAGGCCGCCCGTGCCATCTGGCTTGAAGATCTCAAATGTGCCGTCCGCATAAGCCTCCACCACTGGGAAACCAATATTGTCCCAGTCAGGGACCGTCTGCCAGTCGGTGAAGAGGCCCCCCGTACACTGCGCACCACATTCAATCAAATGTCCCGCGAGCGTTCCTTGTGCAAAGCGGTCTAGCATCGCAGCCGATGGCCTTGACTGAAGCGATCGATGCCATCCAAATGCGTGCATCATCGCGCCAAGCGTGACCGCTGAATCGACGCAACGACCCGTAATGACGACTTGCGCCCCTTCATCAAGAGCCCTTGCAATTGGCTCAGCACCCAAATAAGCATTGATGCTCAAAACATGGTCAGGGAATTTTTCACCACTATACATTTCGCTTCGTTGTGATTCCCGATACGATGCTTCAGCATCCGTCAAATCGTCACCGATAACGCAGGCAAGCTTCACAGTCAGCCCTTGCTCACTAGCCAAGGCTTGAATGGCCTCGACGCAAGCCAAGGGGTTCAGTCCACCCGCGTTTGAAATCACGCGAATACCACGATCAAGCATCGTCTTTAAATGATGCTTTAAGGTGATACTGACAAAATCGCTGGCATAGCCGGCGTTGGCCGACTTTGCCTTTTGCGACGCCATAATGGACAGGGTGACTTCGGCCAAATAGTCAAACACTAAGAAATCGAGATCATTAACGGTCAAAAGTTGCGGCACCGCCGCTGCGGTGTCACCCCAAAAGCCCGATGCCCCAGCGATACGGATGTGATTTTTCATGACTCAGTGCTATGGTTCGTTGTGT
>DENJ01000074.1:33859-52278 GCA_002359635.1 Burkholderiales bacterium UBA2647 | reverse complement strand
TTCTTTACGGCTCCGTTTTATGTTTGAATCTTCGCTTCGCCCAGGTCATCCGAACTTTGAATCGCGTAAACAAGCGATGCTCGAGGCCATCGACCAATTGCGTACACTCGAAGCACGCACTGTTCAGAAGTCGGCTTCGGCCAAGCCACGCTTTGATAAGCGGGGCCAACTTTTACCCCGCGAGCGATTAGCTCGCTTGCTTGATCCTGGAGCCCCCTGGCTTGAGTTATCGACCATGGCCGGATTTGGCCTTGACCGAAGTGAGCTCGAGAAATCGGTACCCGGCGGGGGTGTGATTACCGGCATCGGATTTGTCAGTGGCGTTCGCACGCTCATCAATATCAGCGATGCAGGTATCGATGCTGGAGCGATCCAGCATATGGGACGAGAGAAAATACTGCGCGGCCAACAAATTGCGCTTCAAAACCGCCTACCCTATTTACAACTCATCGAGTCGGCAGGCGCCAATTTGCTTCGCTATCAGGTCGAAGGCTTTGTTGAAGGGGGAAGGATTTTTGCCAATCTGGCTCGATTGTCTGCTGCAGGTTTGCCTGTGATTGCGATTGTGCATGGCGCATCGACCGCTGGAGGCGCCTACATGCCAGGGCTTTCAGACTACGTCATTATGGTGAGAGGCCGGGCAAAGGCGTTTTTGGCTGGCCCACCGCTACTAAAGGCCGCAACCGGTGAGATCGCCAATGACGAAGAACTCGGTGGCGCCGAAATGCACACTCAAGTCAGCGGACTAGGCGAGTACTTGGCAGATGACGATGCCCATGCCATCGATATCGCTCGCAACTTGATGCAACGCTTGGGTTGGCAGGGCAATGTTGATGGCCAGGCAAACCCAAGCGCACGGTCGGGTTGGCTCCCGCCTCGTTATGCCAGCGAGGAATTGATGGGTATCATGCCCGCTGATTTTCGTGAACCGGTCGATATGAGGGAAGTCATCATCCGCCTGGTGGACGACTCCGATTTTCTCGATTTCCAGCCGGACTATGGGCCGCAAACACTGGTTGGCCATGCTGCCATTGAAGGCTATCCCATTGGCATCATTACAAATAATGGACCTATCGATACTGCAGGAAGTCACAAGGCGACCCACTTCATCCAAGCCTGCTGTCAAGCGCATATTCCTCTGCTCTACTTGCAAAACACCACCGGTTACATGGTGGGTAAAGCAAGCGAACAAACAGGCATGATCAAGCATGGATCCAAAATGATCCAAGCCGTTGCCAATGCGAATGTTCCCTCAATCACCATTCACTGCGGCGCCTCCTTTGGCGCTGGCAATTACGGTATGTGTGGCCGTGGCTTCGATCCGCGTTTCATCTTCTCGTGGCCCCACGCAAAAACAGCCGTCATGGGTGCCGAACAAGCGGCAACGACCATGCGCATGGTGGCCGAAGCGGGTGCTGCTCGAAAAGGTGAGACTGTCGATGAAACGGCGCTACAAATCATGGCGCAAAAAATCATCGATAATTTTGAGCGGCAAGCAGGTGCTTTTTATACCAGTGCCCGACTTCTTGACGATGGCCTTATCGATCCGCGAGATACGAGAAAGGTGCTGAGTTTTGTACTTGCAACCTGTCGTGAGGAGGCCGCTCGCCACCTTCAACCGATTCAGTTTGGCGTCGCACGACCCTAAAGCCTTCGCTAAAAGACCCCAAGGTAGTCACTGCAAGAAATTGACGCAAAAACCAGGAGCCACGTCTATGCTTTTCACCGCCGATCATCGTGCGATCCAAGATGCCTTGAGAAAATTTATCGATACAGAAATCAATCCTCATGTCGACGAATGGGAGAAAGCGGAAATCTTCCCAGCTCATGAGCTATTCAAGAAAATGGGTGAACTGGGCTTCCTAGGGATCACCAAGCCGCAAGAACATGGCGGCCTCGGTCTCGATTACTCTTACTCAGTGGCCTTTGCAGAGGCACTCCGCCATATCAATTGTGGCGGTATTCCCATGGCGATTGGTGTTCAAACCGATATGGCCACGCCAGCACTCGCCCGCTATGGCTCGGATGAAGTCAAAAAGCTTTTCTTAGAACCTTCGATACGTGGCGATTATGTGGCTTGCCTTGGGGTCTCGGAGCCAGGTGCGGGATCTGATGTCGCGTCGATCAAGACGACTGCACGCAAAGATGGCGATGACTATGTGATCAACGGTGGGAAAATGTGGACAACCAATGGCACACAGGCCGATTGGATGTGTTTGCTCGCCAACACATCAGAAGGCGTCGCTCATCGTAATAAGACATTGATTTGTTTGCCCATGAACACAAAGGGCGTGTCGGTTGCAAAGAAGTTGAAAAAAGTCGGCATGAATGCCTCCGACACCGCCCAAATCCATTTCGATGAAGTGCGAGTACCTCAACGCTACCGCATTGGTGAGGAAGGCATGGGGTTTATTTATCAAATGCAGCAATTTCAGGAAGAACGGCTCTGGGCTGCAGCAAGTTCAGCCGCTGCAAGTAATGTCATTATCGAAACGATCCATTATTTGCGTGATCGTATAGCCTTTGGCAAGCCCTTGCTCGATAACCAGTTCATTCAATACAAGCTTGCCGAACTTCAAACCGAAGTCGAGTGTGTGCGCTCGTTGCTCTATCGCGCTACTGAACTTTATGTAAGCGGCGAAGATGTTTTACAGCTTGCCTCAATGGCAAAACTTAAGGCAGGGCGCGTTGCCCGAGAAGTCGCTGACTGGTGTGTTCAATTCTGGGGCGGCATGGGCTACATCGAAGAGACACGCGTGAACCGATTTTGGCGTGATACAAGACTTGGATCGATCGGGGGCGGAGCCGATGAAGTGATGCTCGGTATTATTGCAAAAACCATGGGAATCGTGGTGCGAGCTCGCGAAGGTCATTGAGCGTGAGACAGATCAAGAGCTTGCTTGTTGCTAATCGAGGCGAGATAGCCTGCAGGATTATTCAAAGCGCATCGTCTGCGGGCATCAAAACGGTCGCCATTTATAGCGATGCCGACCATGCATCACGCCACATAAATCTTGCCGATGAAGCATACCGCATAGGCCCTGCCGAGCCCTCGCAGTCCTATCTGCATATCGATGCCATTATCAAGCTGGCCAAAGAGCTAGCTGTTGATGCCATTCATCCGGGCTATGGCTTCTTGTCTGAGAATCCGACCTTTGCATTGGCTTGCGAAGAGGCCTCGATCATTTTTGTAGGTCCAAGCGCAGCCTCAATGCAAGCATTGGGCAATAAGTCGGCAGCAAGGCGATTAGCGATTGAATTGGGCATTCCTGTTCGTCCAGGCTACGAGGGCGATGCGCAAGACGACGAGAGCTTCCTTGTGCACGCCCAAAGGATTGGCTACCCACTGATGATCAAGGCTGCAGCAGGCGGCGGCGGTCGAGGGATGCGGGCTGTTGAACATCCAGCGCAGCTGCTTCCTGCGCTTCACGCCGCAAGAGCCGAAGCGCAAAGCGCCTTTGGTCATGATCAGTTGCTGCTTGAGGCCCTCGTCACTAAGGCAAGACATATCGAGATTCAAATCATTGCAGACCGGCATGGTCAGGTCCTCTCGCTTTATGAACGCGATTGTTCAAGCCAACGACGCCATCAAAAGGTCCTTGAAGAGGCGCCTGCCACAGGCTTGAGCGACCAAGTACGGCAAGCCATGAGTAAGGCTGCAGTTCGTTTAGCGAAGGCGGTTGCCTACCAAGGCGCTGGAACGGTCGAGTTTTTGCTCGCCCCTGACGGTTCGTTCAGCTTGCTTGAAATGAATACGCGTTTGCAAGTGGAGCACCCCGTTACTGAAGCCATAACGGGTATCGATATTATTGCACTTCAATTGCAAGTCGCTGAAGGTCAGGCGCTTGGCCTAAGGCAAGAGGACATCCGTATCAAGGGGCATGCCATCGAAGCGCGTCTTTGTGCCGAGGATCCCGATGAGCAATGCCTTCCCCAATCTGGACCGCTGATTGATTGCCGCTGGCCTCAACTCGAAGCTGTACGAATCGATCACGGCCTTCTCGCAGGCGTTGACATGCCTGCACACTACGACTCGATGATGGCAAAAGTCATCGCATGGGGTAAGGACCGATCACAAGCCAGACTACGTCTGCAGCGAGCCCTTGCATCGATCAAGATGCTTGGTCCGATCACCAATCGCGCACTGCTGATCGATGCACTCGACCATGCTGCCTTTTCTCATGATCACATGCACGATATCGGATGGCTTGAGCGCTGGATGCCAAGCCGCCAACGCGCACAACCAGAGCAACGCTGGTTTTTTGCTGCGGCCTCTTGCATCCTCCACCATCTGGGCGTCGCGCACGGTGAGCTAGCAGGATTTCAAAGTACGGGTCGACATCTCGACGGCGGGAGCGTGATCCGACAAAGCCTACAACTTCACGCCCAGCGAACAGACCGTGGCTTTGGGGTTGATGTTCGTAGTGCGGGTCGCTTGGCATGGCTCATGCGAAGTGATCAGGATCCACAAGCGCCTTGGCATCATGTCAGACTCGATGATCCCCAAGAAGGTTTATATCGATTGGTCATTGATAACCAACGCATCGACATGCTTTGCATCAGGCGAGCAGGCTATTGGCATATCGATACGCTTGGCTTGAGCGACAGCGTGAAGCTTGGATCACCAATGGGTCGCTCACAGGCGAGTCAGCAACAAGGCATCCGTCAGCTTCGAAGCCGAATGCATGGCCGGGTACTTGGCCTTGCGGTCAAGACTGGCGATTTCGTCGAGAAAGGTCAATTACTTCTACAAATTGAAGCGATGAAGATGCAGCACCATGTCGATGCGCCTCAGGCTGGGCGAGTGCTCGAGATTCACATACAAGATCAGCAACAAGTAGCCTCGGGTCAGCATTTGCTTAGCATCGAATCAAAGGGCTGAGGCCATGTTCTTACCCCGCCAAAGCCTTGCCTTACTGGATCCGCTGCAATGGCCAGACCATACCGATGAGCAGCGTGCTATCTACAAGAGTACGATACGTTTTGTAGAACACTCTATCAAGCCTAATCTTCAGCGCTGGGAGCAAGAGGGCATGCTTCCGCGATCGCTTCACCGTGAGGCAGGAACGCTCGGACTGACAGGACTTGGATTTCCTGAAGCCTTTGGGGGTACGCCGGCCGACAATTGGTCGCGAGCCTTGGTCACCTGGGGACTCAGTCAAGCTGGGGCAGGCGGCGTCATTGCGGGTTTGATGAGCCATAGCATCATGGTTTGGCCCTTAGCGGTTGCCGGGTCAAAGCGCATACAGTCTCGCGAGCTGCCCCAATTGCTTCGCGGCGAGATGATCGGTTCCTTGTGCGTCACCGAAGCCTCGGGTGGATCGGATGTTTCTGCCATACAAACACAGGCAGTAGCATGCGATCAAGGTTGGAAGCTAAACGGTAGTAAACTTTATATCACTTCGGGGATGCGCGCTGACTTGCTTCTTGTTGCTGCAAGAACTGGCGCCAAGGGTTCACAAGGCATCTCACTATTTGCCGTGCCAGGCGATGCGAAGGGACTAAGTAGGCAACCACTGGATAAAACAGGCTGGCTTTGCTCCGACACAGCCGCTCTATTTTTTGACGATGTCTATTTGCCGCACGACGCTCTCGTCGGAGAAATAAATCGCGGGTTTCAACTTGTGATGCAAAATTTCAATGCCGAGCGACTTTTTATGGCCGTGCAAGCGCTTGCCATGGCTGGGGTCTGTCTCGAAGAATCGCTTGCATGGGCATGGTCGCGGCAAAGTTTTGGACAACCGTTGATCCAGCACCAAGTGATTCGACACAAATTCTCAGCCATGCTGCAAGCGATGCTTCCATGTCTGCACTGGGCGCGTAGACTTTGCCAGGACATGGATGGAGGTCGTGCAAATGCAGGTGAAATTGCTTTGCTGAAAAACGCAGCTACCCGATGCATGCGCGATATCGCCGATGAATCCATTCAGATACTCGGCGGGCAGGGGTTTATGCGCTCAAGTGCCAGTGAACGCATTTACCGTGAGGTCAAAGTCATGATGATTGGTGGCGGTGCCGATGAAATCATGCATGAGCTCGCATGCCGCCAACTCGGTGTTATGCCTTAGTTGCTGTTTTTTGTGGATTATCGTTGATATGTTTTCCATCATTCTTTGAGGCCAACAACATGACACAAAGTCAAAATCTTTTGATTGCCCAAGACCAGGCGCTACTGACGATTCGGCTCAACCGCCCTTCTGTACTCAATGCGATGACCGACGATCTCATGCGCGATCTTGATGCAGCGCTTGCAGACGCGCAATCTGATGCCAGGGTTCGGGCCATTTTGCTTACGGGTGAGGGTCGTGGCTTTTGCGCAGGCGCAGACCTAGCGGCCAGCGCGCTTGCATCAAGCACGCCAACTCATCCAAGCAGCGCGGATGCAGCCCCAAACGCTTTGACCGAATCGCCCTCATCAGCACCGAACGTGGCCGATAAGCTCAGGCTTGTGTTTAATCCTGTCATTCAACGTATGCGTGAGATGCCCAAACCGATCATTACCTCGGTCAATGGCATTGCCGCCGGGGCTGGCATGAGTCTTGCGATGGCAGGTGACATCATTATTTGCGCTGAATCAGCAAGTTTTCTGCAAGCCTTTACAAAAATTGGACTCATTCCAGACGCTGGTAGTACATGGTTCTTGCCAAGGCTTGTTGGCGATGCGAAGGCGCGCGCACTTGTCATGCTCGCCGAGAAATTGCCAGCGAAGGAAGCCGAACGCATTGGGCTTGTGTACAAGGTCGTGCCCGATGCCGATCTAGCGGCCGAAAGCCTGAAGCTCGGCCACTTCTTGGCCTCGATGCCCACGCAAGCCTATGCACTCATCAAGGAGGCGATGAACCAAAGCCATGGGGCAAGCCTCAGCGAGCAGCTTGATCGCGAGGCAGCGCTTCAGGCAAAGGCAGCAAACACCGAAGATTGTCGGGAGGGGATTACTGCATTTCTTGAGAAGCGCCCGGCAATCTTTAAGGGTCGATAAGGTCATCAATCATGCGTCGCTCCGCCTCCGAACAACAGACCTTTGAAAAGGCACTGATTGAAATTTTCGAAAAACATATCACTTTTAATCAGCTCCTCGGACTGTCTGTGCTGCAACTGCGGTCCGATCAAACCCAGATTCGCTTCGACATGCGATCAGATCTGGTTGGCCACTTTGCCTATGGTCGCCTGCATGGTGGCGTAATCTCGGCCACCCTTGATGCAACCGGTGGGTGCGCGGTGATGGTGGGCATTGCCGACAAGCATCCCGGTGAGTCGGCTCAGCAAGTCATCGCTCGCTTTTCAAAAGTTGGAACGATTGACTTGAGAATCGACTATCTGCGCCCGGGGCTTGGAAGGCATTTTGTGGCGAGCGCCAAAGTAACCCGAATTGGTGGGCGCATCGCGTCCACCCAAATGGAATTACATAACGATGAGGGCTTGCTGCTCTCAACCGGAGCAGCAAGCTACATCGTGAGCTAAATCATCCCTTGAGAAAGTCGCTGATCGTGACCCAGCGACCATTTTGGATTTGCGCGATACGCATTTGTGTGTTGCCAAGTCGCTTGTCAGGACCCCAGGCGTAGTCCGGCGTGCCCAGGAAGGTGCGTGGATAGGGGTTGCTTTCCAGCGCTTTCACGAAACTATCGGTATTGAGGCCAGCCCCCGCCTTTTCAGCGGCCTTTGTAAACATATCAATCAACACCCAGCCAACAACCGACCAAAGATCAGCGTCCTCTTTGTACTCTTCTTTATACCGATCCATCCAATCGTTTAAAAGCTTATTATTCTTGGGATCATCGCGATACGGCGTGGGCGCTTCAGACATCGCATAAAAGCCCTCAACCACTTTACCGCCAGCTTTAGCGACCGCAGGCATGTAAGCGGCCGACGATCCGAAGAAGTCACCCGCGTAGCCCATTTTCCGTCCGGTTGCGATAGCACCGATCGTCTCGCGGATGATTGTTCCCAACACAATAAAATCGACTTTGGCAGCCAAAAGCTTTTGCATTTGCGAGGAAAAATCGGTTGCACCGCGCTTATAGGAAGTCTTTTCAACCAATTCAGTACCTGGCATCGCTTTCAGGGCCATTTCGGTACCGCGCAAAATCTCAAGGCCAAATTCGTCATCTTGATAAAGAATGCCGATGCGCTTGGCGCCCTTTTGACGCAACATCTCCTTGAGGCCTGCTGCCGTGGTCTCGGGATACGGAGGGAAGGAGGCAAACTTCAACTTATGGAAAGGTTCATAGTTGCCGTGATGGGCTGTTATGGGAAAAAGATGTGGCACGCCACGCTGGACGCACAGTTGAATCGTCGGTAGAGAAATCACGGTACCAAGTGTGCCGATCATCGCAAAAACCTTATCTTGGGTGAGCAACTTCTGCGCAGCAAGCACGCCTTTTTTCGGGTCATAACCCGAATCCTCAACATTGAGCTTGATCTTGCGGCCGTTGATACCGCCTTGATCATTGATTTCCTTCACGCGCATGCGCATACCGTTGACGGAGGGCTTTGATAAAGAAACCAGTGGCCCTGATAAGTCACCGATATGGCCTAAAACGATCTGATCTTTGGTGACGCCCTGCGTGGCCGTCTGCGCAAAAACCCCCGACGAAGCCATCGAGGCGATCGAGGCGCCTGCAGCGCTCAGTTGAAGAAAGGCTCGGCGATCCTGCTGGGCGCCAACCCAGTGCATCAAAGCCAGTGCTTCTTGTTGCTTATCTTTTGACATCATGGTCTCCTTAAGTTGAGGCAAAAACCGTTTTGNNAAAACTGTACTGAGGCTAAAACTTTACTGAGGCCAAACCTGTGCTTGCTAAGTGCCCGCATACATTTGTCCAATCAAATCCTTATATTTTTCGTGCACGAGTTTGCGCTTTAACTTCATGGTGGGTGTTAACTCTTCGTCTTCGGCAGTGAGCTTTTGCTCGATCAAACGAAACTTTTTTACCTGTTCGACCCTTGCAAACTTGGCATTAACGCGATCGACTTCAGCCTGAATCAAAGCCTGCACCTCAGTCGCCCGACAAAGGCTTGCGAAGTCTGAAAAGGGAATATTGCGCTCCTGAGCATACTGCTCAACATTCTCATGATCAATCATTACAAGGAGCGACAAATAGGGTTTTCGATCGCCGACAACAACCGCATCGGTGATGTAGGGTGAAAACTTCAACTCGTTTTCAATTTCACTAGGGGTAATGTTTTTACCACCCGCTGTGATGATGATGTCCTTCATCCGATCGGTGATCCGTACGAAGCCCTCAGCATCGATTTCACCGACATCGCCTGTGTGAAGCCAACCCTCGGCGTCAATCGCCTCGGCGGTCTTATCGGGAAGATTCAAGTAGCCAACAAAGACATTGGCACCACGCGTCAGAATCTCTCCCTGTTCTGAGATCTTGATCTCATTGATACCTGCTTGAGGCCTTCCAATCGATCCAAGTTTCAAAGCACCAGGCAGATTAATAGCACCACCTCCCGTGGTCTCGGTCATACCCCAGACCTCAAATAGTGGTACACCAAGCGCCCAGTACCAGCGGATCAAGTCAGGCGAAATAGGTGCAGCCCCAGTTGCAGCCCAGCGCACACGATCGAGTCCAATCGCTCTGCGCACATTGCCCAAGACGACATAGCGCAGCGTTGCGTTGACTAGCCGTAATGCCATTGGTGCCCGCTGCGCTTGCATCGCATAGGCTGCATGACGCTCGCCAACAGCCAACGCGAACCGATACGCAGCCTGTTGGATACGCGTCGATTCCTTCATCCTCAAATTGATCGCCGAGTAAAACTTCTCCCAAACGCGAGGCACACCGAGCATGATTGTTGGGGAAATTTCGCGAACGTTTTCAGGCACCGTATCAGGATTCTCAACAAAATTCATTCTTGAGCCACGTTCGAGCGACAGCATCGACCCAAACATCCGCTCAGCAATATGGCACAAGGGCAAAAACGACATCTTGTCGTCAGTTGGTCCCTGAGCCAGTTGAGGCGGAAAGTTTTCCATTACCGCTCTCAGGTTGTGATGGCTCAGCATGGCACCCTTTGGCTTTCCGGTCGTGCCCGAGGTGTAGACAAGAATCGCCACATCATCAGCGCGACGTGCTTTTAATCGTGTCTCGAAAAGCGCTGGATGCCGCTCATCATGCGATTGTCCAAGTGCTTCAAGATCTTGTAACGACATGATTTGCGGATCGTCCAAATCGCGCAATCCCTCCATGTCCATCACAATAATCTTTTTTAATACAGGCAAACGCTCCCGAACCTGGAGCGCTTTATCGAGTTGCTCGTCGTCTTCAACAATCAAAACCTCGGTACGCGAATCAGCACATAAAAATTCGAGCTGCTCCGCTGCATCGGTTGGGTAAACCCCCGATACAACAAGCCCAACCAGCATGGCGCCGAAATCACAATAGGCCCACTCTCGCCTCGTGTTGGCAAGAATCGAAACACATGCACCGGGCTCTAGACCCAGTGCAGTAAGGCCCATACCGATTCGCCTAGCGTGAGCACCGTACTCGGTCCAAGTGGTCTCGTCCCACACCCCAAAAAGCTTCTGCCGGAGCGCGACCTGACTCGAGCGCTGTCCAACAGCGTTCCAAAATTTTTGACCTAATGTTTCACCGGCAAGCCTAGATGCATTCATCGTCTGTTACTCAACGCCATTGCCTTTCTATGGCTTTTGCATGTTTCAACGCCATTGCTTTTTCTTCTTCCAACGCCTTTCGCCGCGAACGGCGTCAGCTTTCATACCAAGATAAAACTCACGGATATCATCCTTTTGAAGTAAGGCGGCAGTCTCGCCTTCAAGCACGATACGTCCAACCTCTAGAACATAACCAAAGTCTGCCGTTTGCAAGGCAATTTGTGCGTTTTGCTCCACCAAGAGCATGGTTGTGCCCTCCTCCTGGTTGACCCGCTTGATGATGGCAAAAATCTCCTTCACGAGCTTGGGCGATAAGCCAAGACTTGGCTCATCGAGCAAAAGCATCTTCGGTCTTGACATCAAAGCTCGTGCAATGGCCAACATTTGCTGTTGTCCGCCGGACAATTGTCCGGCCTCTTGGCCTGCACGTTCTTTAAGGATTGGGAAGTAGCCGTACATCCGCTCGATGTCTTCTTTGATCGCCGAGTCGCTGCGGGTGAATGCACCCATGAGCAGGTTCTCTCGCACCGTAAGCAAGGGGAAAACCTCTCTGCCTTCTGGCACATGACTAAGCCCAAGCCTGACGATAGCATCGGGTTGTAAGCCTTGGATCGATTGACCTAAAAACTGAATCGTTCCTTTACGTGGATCAAGAATGCCAGAGATTGTCTTCAGGATCGTGGTCTTACCCGCGCCATTTGAACCAAGAACAGTGACGATACCGCCTTGAGGAACGTGCAAGGACACACCACGAATTGCTTGAACAGGTCCGTAGCTTGCCTCGATATTGCTGAGGCTCAAAATGGGCTCCTTGCTTTGCATCATGCCTGTCCCAAATAGGCCGCTATCACATCGGGATGGGCTTGAACGTCGCTCGGTGTACCCTGAGCCAACACCTTGCCAAAATTCACCGCTAAAACCCTGTCGGACACTCTCGAGACAAGCGACATGTCGTGCTCGACCATTAAAACCGTAATATCCAATTCGTCGCGAATGTCCTGAATCCAATAAGCCATGTCATCGGTTTCCTCAACATTCAAACCCGACGAAGGCTCATCGAGCAGCAGCAGTTTAGGCTCTGTACACAAGGCACGCGCAAGTTCAACCACCTTGCGAACGCCATAAGGCAAGCCTGCGACGATTGCGTCACGATAGGCTGCAAGGTCAAGGAAATCGATAATTTTCTCAACCGCACGGCGATTGACGAGTTCGCTTTCTCGCACCGAACGCGTGAAAAACATCTCAGCGAGCGGACGCTTGGGCGTATGAGCGTGGCGTCCGATCAAAAGATTTTGCAAGACGGTGGCTTGCGCAAAAAGCTCTATATTTTGAAATGTTCGACCGATCCCCCGTTGCACCACTTGATCCGGCGACATCTGTCCTAGGTCCTTGCCAAGAAATCGTATTTGGCCAGCACTCGCAGGATAAATCAGGCTGATGAGATTAAAAATCGTTGTTTTCCCGGCACCATTAGGACCAATGATCGTGAAAATTTCACCTTGCTTGACCGAGAAACTCACATCATCGACGGCAAGCAAACCACCAAAACGCTTGCTCAAATGCTCGATTTCGAAAAAACCTTGCATCGTCCCTGCCCTCAATGAACCCGCTCGGACTTGGTGTAGCTACGCTGACGCTTGAACATGCCACGCTTGTAGAGCGGGAATAAGGAAAAATAAGTGCGGATCTTGACCCAGGTACCATATAGTCCAAGTGGCTCAAAAATAACAAAAAGTATCATGATCAAACCAAACAAGGTTGCTTTGAGACCAGTCTGACCCGATAAAGACTCTGGAAGCCAATCCTTAAGCGTGGAGATGGCTTCGGGCAAAAGAATGATGAACATGGCTCCAAAGATCGCGCCGTGTAACGATCCGAGGCCACCAATCACAACCATCATGAGAAATTCAATCGAAACCAGCACCGTAAACTGCTCGGGACTTAAGAACTTGATTTGGTGAGCATAGAGCGCTCCCGCCAGACCTGTAATGGCTGCTGAGAGCGCAAAGCTCAAGGTCTTATAGCGGGCAAGATTAACGCCCATACTCTGCGCCGAAACCTCTGAATCACGAATCGCAATCAGCGCACGTCCAGTCGGCGCACGTAACAAGTTCTTTAGGGCAGTGGCAACCACCACGATGAGGCCCAAGCATAAATAATAAAAACCTTGATCGCTCTCCAAACTCCCAACAATCAACTTCAACGGGGCGACCATCATGCCCGCGTTGCCGCCGGTCACTGATTCCCAACGGGCGAGCCCTTCCTCGACGATAAATCCAAAGGCAAGCGTTGCAATTGCAAGATATAGGCCAGTCAAGCGCAGCGCTGGCAGTGCAATGGCAACGCCTGCAACAGCACTCATCAGCATCGCGATCGGCGCAGAAAACAAAAAAGGCCAGCCTCTGGCCTGAAGGTAGGCCTCAGCATAAGCACCGATCGCAAGAAAGGCGGCATGGCCCATGGACATCTGACCGGTAAAGCCTGCCAGAAGCATGAGTCCTAGCCCAACCAAGCCGCTTATAAAAATAAAAATCAGTTGCGTCTGAAAATATTCAGAAACAAACCATGGCGCAAGCAGCAAAGAGAGCATCAAGAGGCCATACCAAAAAGCCGTGTGCCGATCCTTGAAAAAAAGTAAATCCTGCTCGTAGCGGGTTTTAAAAATAAATCGCATGGTTCCTATACCAAGCTTTCGCGCAAAGCGATCGTTTCGATGCCATGTTGAGGTTTCAAACTTTCTTGCGCCGCATCTGACCAAAAATGCCAGAGGGCTTGACCATCAACACTAAAAGGACAACGATATATGCTGCGATGTCCTTAAAGCCCTCAGGCAAATAAAAGCCCGCAAAGGCTTCGACCCATCCAATCACCAGTCCGCCAACAATCGCACCGGGGATCGATCCAAAACCTCCTACAACTGCGGCGGGAAATGCTTTGATGCCGATAAACCCCATGTTGTTATGCACAAAGGTAATCGGCGCAAGCAATACGGCAGCAAGTCCGGCGACGGCTGCGGCGATCGACCAGATGAGGCTGTTGATCCTACGCACAGGGATGCCCATATAATAGGCGGCCAGTTGATTTTGTGAAGCAGCTTGCATGGCAATGCCGATGCTTGTGCCTTTGAAAAATACATATAACAAAGCACATAAGATTGCAGTGATCAGCAAAATTGCCAGGTGATCGGTCGAAACAACAATCCCCGCAACGCGAATGACTTCATCTGACCAGGGCGCTTTAAGTGAATGGGTATCGGTTCCCCAACCTGGCACCATCGAAGCAATGCCACGCATGGCAAAACCGGCTGCCAGGGTCACCATCACAGCCGAGAAAGTTGGCATGCCAATGATGGGCCGCAACAAAAGGCGATCAAATAACGCTCCAAATAATGCCATGACGATCAGACTCAGGGGCAGCGACAGCCAAAAGCCCAAACCCATCAGGCTGGAAAACGTAAAGGCCACGAATGCACCGAGCATCATCACATCGCCTTGCGCGAAGTTAACCACTTCGGTTGCCTTGTAAATGAGCACAAACCCCAGCGCTATCAGTGCATAAATACAGCCGATCGCCGCGCCTGAGATGAGCAGTTGCGCAGCGTCAGTCATGCCTGAGCCTTAGCCCCCAGACCCATGGAACGGGCGATCACTTCTTTCATGATCTCGTTCGTACCGCCGTAAATGCGTTGCACGCGTGCGTCGGCCCAAGCTCTCGCTACTGGGTACTCCCACATGTAACCATAGCCGCCATGGAGTTGGACACAGGCGTCGAGCACTTTGCACTGTAGATCTGAACACCAATACTTGGCCATCGACGCGGTTGCGGTATCGAGCTTTTTTTCTAATAACAAACTCGTACAACGATCGACAAAAACCTGGGCGACTTGAACCTCGGTCTGCAGTTCGGCGAGCGTGAATCGAGTGTTCTGAAATTGAGACACGGCTTGTCCAAAAGCCTTGCGTTGGCTCGTGTAGTCAATCGTCCAATCGATAGCCGCCTGTGCTGAACTGACAGCGCTAATGGCGATTTGCAATCGCTCCCAGGGCAATTCTTCCATCAGGTAAACAAAGCCCTGATTCAAATGACCGAGAAGCTGAGATTTGGGGACTTTGACCTGATCAAAAAACAACTCAGCGGTATCCTGGGCCTTCATGCCGACTTTCTTCAAGCGGCGACCTTTCTCAAACCCGTCCATACCCCGATCGATCAATAAAAGACTCGTGCCCTTAGCGCCTGCCGCGGGGTTGGTTTTGACCACCGTGATGACCACATCGGCATGCCAGCCATTCGTGATGAAAGTCTTTGAGCCATTGACGACAAAGTGATCGCCCTCATCGCTTGCCGTTGTTCGAATGCCCTGAAGGTCGGATCCAGCCGCTGGCTCGGTCATGGCAATCGCGCCGATCATCTCGCCGCGCGCCATCGCAGGCAAATAATGCTGCTTTTGCGCCTCGGTACCGTAGTGCAACAAATAGGGCGCAACAATCTCCGAATGCAATCCAAAGCCCAGTCCGGTGGCATTAACCCTCGCAATCTCTTCCATCAAGATCACTGAGTAGCGTCGATCAACGCCCGCACCACCATAGGCCTCGGGCATGGTTGGACACAAAAGACCTAGCTCGCCCGCTTTAAGCCAAACAGCCCGATCAACGTAGCCTTGTTCTTCCCACTGATCGTGATGGGGTGCGACCTCTTGTTCCAAAAATCGGCGTGTTGTTTGACGATAAAGCTCATGGTCTTCGCCAAATAGCTCACGTGCAATCATGGTGCTTGTCTCTCCCTAAAATCGGCGCTGTTTTTTGTATGCGCTGCTCTTTTTTTTTGTAACTGCGCGCAATGTACACCAAGCAGGTCAACTTAGCGCTTGCTCAGATAGACTTGTACGGGAATCGATGCAAACTTTCGGGAGAATGTTGATGACTGAGGTTTTTATTTTCGATGCGATCCGGACACCGCGTGGGCGCGGAAAATCCAGCGGCTCGCTCCATGAAGTCAAGCCGGTTAAGCTCTTGAGCGGCCTAATGAAACACATGGCGCAAAAACATCATCTCGATACCGCCCTGGTTGATGATGTCGTGATTGGCTGCGTTAGCCCGGTTGGCGAGCAGGGTTCGGTCATTGCAAGAACAGCGGCCTTAAGTGCCGGCTGGGACTTAAAAGCAGCAGGTATCCAGGTCAACCGTTTTTGCGCATCAGGCCTTGAAGCCGTCAATCTTGCTGCTCAAAAGGTTGCCTCAGGTTGGGAGGACTTTGTCGTGGCCGGTGGCGTGGAGTCGATGTCGCGGGTTCCGATGGGCTCGGATGGCGGTGCTTGGGCCCAAGATCCAGAAACCAATATCCAAACCGGCTTTGTGCCGCAAGGGATTGGGGCAGACTTAATTGCCACGCTGGATGGCTATGAGCGCGAAGATGTTGATGCCTTTGGCGCAAATTCGCACCACAAAGCCGCTAAGGCTCAGGCAGCAGGCTATTTTAATCGCTCGATCGTTCCAGTAGCGGATGAACTGGGGCTTTCGATATTGAGCCAGGACGAAACCATTCGACCTGAAACAAGCATCGAAAGTCTTGCCGTGCTAAAGCCTTCTTTTGAAAAACTTGGTGCTATGGGTTTTGATGCAATGGCATTGCGCAAGTACCCCCAGGTCGAGCGCATCCACCATGTTCATCATGCAGGTAATAGCTCGGGCATCGTTGATGGCGCAGCGCTAATGCTGCTAGGCAATGAAACACTAGGCCATCAGCTTGGCCTAAAGCCACGGGCCCGTGTACTTGCCACGGCCTTAACAGGAACCGATCCAACAATTATGTTGACAGGTCCCGCACCGGCTGCGCGCAAAGCGCTTGCCAAGGCCGGTTTGTCGGTGGATGACATCGATCTTTTTGAAGTGAATGAAGCCTTCGCGGCTGTCGTGATGCGATTCATGCGCGAGTTAAGCGTCCCCGAGGAGAAAGTCAACGTCAACGGTGGCGCAATCGCTATGGGACATCCCCTGGGTGCAACCGGTTGCATCATCTTAGGAACCTTGCTCGATGAGCTCGAGCGACGCGAGCTCAAGCGGGGATTGGCCACTTTATGCGTTGGCGGTGGCATGGGCATTGCAACGATTATTGAACGGGTGTAAGCCATGTCATCGATTCGATATGAAATTAATCCCGATGCAGTCATTGTTCTTACACTTGATGCACCAGGATCAGCCGTAAATCTGATGAGTGAAGCGTTCCGCCATGATTTGCACGAGGCGGTTAAGCGGGTACAGCTCGACCTCAAGCACCGGCCAGAGCTACTCGGTGTCATCATCAATTCGGCTAAATCGAGCTTTTTTGCTGGCGCTGACTTAAAGGCCATGCTCAAGATCGGTCCATCACAGGCCGCCTCGTTTTTTGAGCAGGTGCAAAGCCTCAAGGCTGACTTGAGGGCCCTTGAAAAACTTGGCAAACCTGTGGTTGCCATGATTCAGGGATCTGCACTCGGTGGCGGGCTTGAACTCGCGCTTGCCTGCCATCATCGAATTGCGGTCAACAAAGCCGGTATAGAAATTGGCTTTCCAGAGGCGAGCCTCGGCTTGCTCCCGGGTGCAGGTGGCATTGTGAAAACGGTTAGGCTCAAAGGCCTGCAAGCCGCCGTCCAGGTCATTAGCGAGTCAAAACGACTGAGCGTTCAAGAGGCACTTGATATGGGCTGGATCACCCAAGTGGTTGCCAGCGACGATGCGCTCATGCCGGCAGCCTTAGCTGCTCTGCGCAGTGGTGCTTGCAGCCAGGTTTGGGACGATCCCAAGCACCGCATCCCTGGCGGAGGCCCAAGCCAAGCCGCGATTGCCTCCATGCTAAGCGTTGCGCCCGCCATGCTCGTGGAGAAAACCCGCGGTAATTTTCCAGCGCAAGAAGCCATACTCGCTGTCGCCGTCGAGGGTGCCCAAGTCGATTTCGAGACAGCACTCCGTATTGAATCGCGCTGGCTCACCCGACTTGCGACGGGGCAGGTCGCAAAGAACATGATTCAAAGCTTTTTCTTTCACCTTAACGAAATCAAAGCTGATCGAAGCAGGCCCCAAGGCGAAGCAGCGCGCATGACGATGAAACTTGGCGTATTGGGTGCCGGCATGATGGGTTCGGGAATCGCCTGGGCTGCCGCATCACGTGGCTTATCGGTCGTCCTAAAAGATGTGTCGCGCGAAAAAGCAGAACATGGCAAAGCTTATAGCGCTCGTATACTCGCCAAGCGGGTTGAGTCGGGAAAAATGTCACCCGACAAAGCACAAGCCATATTACAGCGTATCCAGGCCACTGATGTCATGCAGGACTTGAGCGCCTGCGATATGGTCATTGAAGCGGTTTACGAAGATCAGGCGCTCAAAGCAAAGCTCATTCGAGAGGCTCTTGAGGTACTTGGTGAGGCAGCTGTGTTTGCTTCAAACACTTCAACGATACCGATCACTGAGCTAGCCAAAGCCAGCTCGCAACCTGAACAATTTATTGGCATCCATTTTTTCTCACCCGTAGAAAAAATGCCCTTGGTAGAAATCATTCGCGGTAAAAAAACAAACGATGCGACCCTTGCCAAAGCCTATGATTTTGTCAAACAAATTGGGAAGACACCCATTGTTGTAAACGATGCGCGTGGCTTTTACACCTCCAGGGTTTTTGGCACTTATGTGAATGAAGGCATGGCCCTGCTTGGCGAAGGTGTCAGTGCGGCAAGAATTGAAAATATAGCGATGCAATTCGGCATGCCTGTTGGCCCACTCGCGGTGCTCGATGAAGTTTCACTCAAGCTCGCAGATGATGTCTTGCA